>CAZNQA010000164.1:1297-2721 GCA_964575105.1 uncultured Stakelama sp. | reverse complement strand
AGAATTCGGTCGGCGAATTCTATTCGGTCGCGGTCACCAACAACCGCCAGCAGGCGGATACCGGCACCAAGATGATCCACAACGGCAAGGGCTCGCGCTCGACGATCGTGTCGAAGGGAATCTCCGCGGGGCGTTCGGACAATACTTACAGAGGCTTGGTGCGCGTTGCGCCGGGCGCGGAGGGCGTGCGCAACTTCACGCAGTGTGATTCGCTGCTGCTGGGCGACCAGTGCGGCGCGCATACCGTGCCGTATATCGAGGTGCGCAATCCGTCGGCGCAAATCGAGCATGAGGCGACCACCTCGAAGATTTCGGACGACCAGATGTTCTACGCGATGCAGCGTGGGCTCGATTCGGAGAGCGCGGTGGCGTTGATCGTCAACGGGTTCGCCAAGGAAGTGTTGCAGCAGCTGCCGATGGAATTCGCGGTCGAGGCGCAGAAGTTGCTGGGAATCTCGCTCGAAGGCTCGGTGGGGTGAACACCGCCCGACGCTGGAAACATTGATACGAATTTGCGGAAGACAGATGCTTAAAATCACCGACCTCCACGCCGAAATCGACGGCAAGGAAATCCTCAAGGGCTTGAGCTTGCAGGTAAATGCGGGCGAGGTCCATGCGATCATGGGGCCGAACGGCGCGGGCAAGTCGACGCTTGGCTATGTGCTTGGCGGACGGCCCGGATATGAGGTGACCTCGGGCTCGGTCGAGTTCGACGGGCAGGATCTGCTCGAGATGGAGCCGCATCAGCGCGCTGCGGCGGGGCTGTTTCTTGGGTTCCAGTATCCGGTTGAAATTCCGGGTGTTTCCAACGTCCAGTTTCTGCGCGAGGCGCTCAATGCGCAGCGCAAGGGGCGCGACGAGAAGCCGCTTTCGGGCGCGGAGTTCCTCAAGCTCGCGCGGGGGCAGGCGGATTTGCTCAGCATGGACCAGGACATGCTCAAGCGCCCGGTAAACGTGGGTTTTTCGGGCGGCGAAAAGAAGCGCAACGAGATGGTGCAGATGGGGATCGTCGATCCCAAGCTCGCGATCCTCGACGAGACCGACAGTGGGCTCGACATCGATGCGTTGCGGATCGTCGGCGAAGGCATCAACCGAATCATGCGCAAAAGCGACAAAGCGGTGATCCTTATCACCCATTATGAGCGGCTTTTGGGCTATGTTGCGCCCGATTTCGTGCATGTTTTGTCGGCCGGTCGGATCATTCGCTCGGGCGGGCCGGAGCTGGCGACCGAGCTCGAGCGCGAAGGCTATGCGGGGGTGGTTGCGTGAGCGGCCTTTCCCCTTACTGCCGTCATGCTGAACTTGTTTCAGCATCCACTGCGCCACGACAGCTGGCCGGACTCGTTGAGGGCTGGATCCTGAAACAAGTTCAGGATGACGCAGAAGGGGGGGCTCGTGGCTGAGCTCGCCCGTGTCCCAACCCG
>CAZNQA010000164.1:0-1197 GCA_964575105.1 uncultured Stakelama sp. | reverse complement strand
GGCGGCGCGATGCTGGGGACCGGCGCGCAGACGCTCGAGATCGTCACCACGCTCAACCATATCGAGCCCAACGCGACCTCCAACCAGGTGGTGCGTACGGTGCTCGGCGGGCGCGCGACGGGGTCGTATCTCGGCAAGGTCGCGGTCGCGCGGCATGCGCAGAAAACCGATGCGTCGCAAAGCGTCAAGGCGATGCTGCTCAGCCGCACCGCGACCGCGAATGCCAAGCCCGAGCTCGAGATCTATGCCGACGACGTGAAGTGCGCGCATGGCGCGACCGTGGGTGAGCTGGACGCGAACGCCTTGTTCTATCTCGCGTCGCGCGGGATTGCGCCGGCGCAGGCGAAGGTGATGCTGCTGGGCGCGTTCATCGGGTCGGTGTTCGACGGGATCGACGATCCGGCCGAGCGCGAGCGGGTAGAGGCGGCGGCGCAGGCGGCGCTGGAGCGGATGTTGTGAACGGCACTGCCCGCAACCGCCGTCATGCTGAACGTGTTTCAGCATCCACCGCGCCGCACCGGCCGGCCGAACTCGTTGAGGGCTGGATCCTGAAACGAGTTCAGGATGACGGGAGTGTGGTGTGAACGTGATGACTGAAACCCGGACCGCCGCGCTCGATCATGTCGCGGATTTCCCCGCCATCCCGACCGGCTGGGCGTATCTCGATACCGCCGCCACGGCGCAGAAGCCGCAGGCCGTGATCGACGCGATCACGCGCGCCTATGATGCCAGCTACGCGACCGTCCACCGTGGCGTCTACCAGCGTTCCGCAGACATGACGCTCGCCTATGAAGCCGCACGTCGCAAGGTTGCGAGCTTCCTCGGTGCGGGCAGCGCGGACGAGATCGTGTTCGTCCGCGGCGCGACCGAGGGGATCAACCTCGTCGCGCACAGCTGGGCGGGGACGCAGCTCGAGGCGGGCGACCGCATCCTGCTGTCGCAGCTCGAGCATCACAGCAACATCGTGCCGTGGCAGATGGTCGCCGAGCAAGTCGGAGCGCATATCGACGTGCTCCCGCTGACCGCGGATCACCGGATCGACCTCGACGCGATGGCGGCGATGATCACGCCGCAGCACAAGCTCGTCGCGCTCGCGCATGTCTCGAACGTGCTCGGCTCGGTGCTCGACGGCAAGCGTGCGGCGGAAATCGCGCATTCGGTCGGGGCGAAGATCCTGCTCGACGGGTGCCAGTCGGT
>CAZNQA010000163.1:0-2795 GCA_964575105.1 uncultured Stakelama sp. | reverse complement strand
TCAACATCGTCGCGGTCGACGATTTCAACTTCGGCGCGATGGAGAACAAGGGGCTCAACGTCTTCAACAGCCGCTACATCCTGGCGGACCCCGACACCGCGACCGATTACGATTACGACGCGATCGCCGCGGTCGTCGCGCACGAATATTTCCACAACTGGTCGGGCAATCGCGTCACCTGCCGCGACTGGTTCCAGCTCTCGCTCAAGGAAGGCTTCACGGTCTACCGCGACCAGACCTTCTCGGCGGATCAAGGCTCCGCTGCGGTCAAGCGGATCGAGGACGTCCGGGGCCTGCGCGCCGCGCAATTCCCCGAGGACGCCGGCCCGCTCGCGCACCCGATCCGGCCCGATGCGTATCAGGAAATCTCGAACTTCTACACGGCCACCATCTACAACAAGGGTGCCGAGATCATCCGGATGCTCGCCACGATCCTCGGCCCGGACCGGTTCCGCGCGGGCACCGACCTGTATTTCGACCGGTTCGATGGGACCGCCGCAACCTGTGAGGATTTCGTCGCGAGCCTCGAGGAAGCGAGTGGCGTCGACCTGACGCAATTCCGTCGCTGGTACGGCCAGGCGGGCACGCCGCGCGTCACCGCGTCGCTGACCCACAACCTCGGCTCGGCGCGCGCAGAACTGGTGCTGACGCAGCGTACCCCGCCGACCCCGGGTCAATCGAACAAGCTTCCGGTCGTCCTCCCGCTCAAGATCAAGCTGTTCGGCGCGGAGACCGGCCACGCGCTGACCGACGAGCAGACGATCCTGCTGACCGATGCCGAGCAGACGATCGTGTTCGAGACCGTCACCGAACGGCCGGTGCTGTCGATCAACCGCGGCTTCTCCGCGCCTGCGATCATCGCGACCGACCGGACCGCCGAGGACCTCGCCTTCCTCGGCGCACACGACGACGATCCGTTCGCACGCTACGAGGCGCTCCAGCAGTTGATGCTCGACACGCTCGTCCAGGGTGCATCGAACGGCCGCGCGAATCATGCCGCGGTCGTCGACGCGATCAAGGGCACGCTCGCCGACGCGAAGCTAGACGCGGCGTTCATTGCGGAAGCCGTGTTGCTTCCGTCGGAAAGCTTCATCGGCGACCAGCTCGCGATCGTCGACCCCGAGGCGATCTTCCGCGCGCGCGAGTCGCTCCGCCGCGATATCGGGCGCGCGCTCGAGGGCGAATGGCGCTCGGCTTATGACAGCGCCCGGGCGAACACCGCGGGCGGCTATGTCTATTCGCCCGACGCGAAGGGCCAGCGCCGACTCAAGGCGGTCGCCTTGGGCTATATCGCGGCCTCGGGCGCATCGGACGCGGGCGACCTCGCGTTCGCGCAGTTCGAGGCGGCGGACAACATGACCGACCGGCAGAGCGCGCTCACCACCCTGGTCGGTGGCGAAGCACCGCAGCGCGAGCCCGCGCTCGACATCTTCTACAACCGCTACAGCGACAATGCGCTGGTGCTCGACAAGTGGTTCTCGGTTCAGGCGATGGCCCCGCGCGACGATACCGGCGCGGCGGTCGAGGCGCTGTCGCGGCACCGCGACTTCACGCTCTCGAACCCGAACCGCGCACGCGCACTGATCGGCGCGTTCGGGGTCAACCAGCGCGCGTTCAACGCGGCATCGGGGGCGGGCTATCGCTTCCTCGCGGACCAATTGATCGCGCTCGACAAGCTCAACCCGCAGACCGCGGCCAAGCTGATCCCCCCGCTCGGCCGCTGGCGGCGGTTCGATCCGGCGCGGGCTGCGCTAATGCGCGCGGAACTGGAGCGGATCGTCGCGACGCCGGGGCTGTCGAAGGACATGTTTGAACAGGCGTCGAAGAGCCTGGAGGGGTAAGGTCGGGGGGATGTGCCCGCCCCCCACTTCCGTCATCCCCGCGCAGGCGGGGATCCATACTGGCTGGCGGTGCCCGCCCCACACACCGCTAGTATCAATGGATTCCCGCCTTCGCGGAAATCACGGGGGTTTAGGGCGGGTACGAAGCGAGTAGAACAGCGCGAATGCGCCTCAGCGCGTCGCCACAACCTCGGTCCGCATCGCCGCCTGGGCGCCCTCGACCGGGTGCAACGTGACGAGCGCAACCGCGCCCAGCGCGAACCCGCCAACGAACTGCCAGACAAAATCGGACTTCAGGATGCGGCGCATCGTCATACCTCTTCGTCGCCGGCAGGAATGCCGGAAAACGTAGCGGTCAAATCGTCCTGATGCTGCACCGCGACAAGAGACAATTCGCAAACACAGCGTTGCCAAAAGCTGAACGATCGTTTCGGGTGCGGTTCATCTCAACGCCGCACACGCGGTCTGGATCCGCTCGCATGCCGATTTGAGCAGCGCATCCGAGGTTGCATAGGAAATCCGCATCGCAGGCGACAGGCCGAACGCCGCCCCCTGCACCGCAGCGACCTTCGCATCGTCGAGCAGATAGGCGACCATCGCCTCGTCGCTGTCAATCAGCTTGCCCGACGGGGTCGACTTGCCGATCAGCGCCGAGAACTCGGGATAGACGTAGAACGCGCCATCGGGCTTCGGGCAGGTAATCCCCTCCGCGTCGTTAAGCATCCCCACGACGAGATCGCGCCGCACCTGAAACGCCGCCGCGCGCTCTTTCAGGAACGACTGGTCGCCGTTGAGCGCCGCGACCGCCGCCGCCTGCGCGATCGAACAGGGGTTGCTGGTCGACTGCGACTGGAGCTTCGCCATCGCCTTGATCAGCCACGACGCGCCCCCCGCGAAGCCGATCCGCCAGCCGGTCATCGCATAGGCCTTGGAACAGCCGTTCACCGTCAGCGT
>CAZNQA010000162.1:0-3037 GCA_964575105.1 uncultured Stakelama sp. | reverse complement strand
CCTGCCCGGCGTGATCGGCTCGGCGGCGTTCGTCGGCTGGTACAACGGGCATCCCGATTTCGCCGCGCTCGATCCGCCCGTGCATGGTCGCGACGCGGTCGTGGTCGGCGCGGGCAATGTCGCGCTCGACGTCGCACGGATCCTCGCCAAGACCGAGGCGGAGTTTGGCGGATCCGACATCGTCGGCCATGCGCTCGACCGGCTGCGTGGAGCGGAACATGCTACCGTCACGCTGCTCGCGCGGCGGGGGCCGCACCAGATCGCGATGACGCCAAAGGAGCTCGGCGAACTCGCACACTTGACCCGCGCGGTCCCGCTGGTCGATCCCGCCGACCTGCCCGCGGTTGAAGCGGATGCCGCACTCGATCCGGGGCTGCGCAAGGCCGTAGCGCATCTGCGGAGCTTTGCGCAGCCGCAGGAGGACAAGACGGTGCGGATCGTGTTCGATTTCTTTGCGCGGCCCCTGCGCGTCGAGGGAGAGACCCAGGCCGAACGCGTCGTCGTGGCGCGGACGCGGCTCGACGAGACCGGTCGTGTCGTCGACACCGGCGAGGAATATAGCGTTCCCGCGACACTCATCGTCAGTTGCATCGGCTACCGCACGCCGCCGATCGCCGGCGTCCCGTATGACGATGCGCTCGGGCGCTTTGCCAATGTCGACGGGCGAATCGCACCGGGGCTCTATGCGGTCGGCTGGGCACGGCGCGGGCCGACGGGGACGATCGGCACCAACCGACCCGATGGCTTCGCAATCGCCGAACTGATCGCGGCAGATGTCTCGTGTGGCAGCGGCAAGCCAGGTCGCGCCGCGCTCGACACACTACTTGGCGAGCGTGGGGTGGAGATCGTGACCTTCCGCGACTGGCAGAAGATCGAGGCCGCTGAGATCACCCGCGCCCGCGCGGGCGCGCCGCGCGAGAAGTTCGCGACGATCGCCGAAATGCTCGCCGCACGACGCTAGGCAAAGTTTTCGCTTGATCACGCAGCCCCGCCCGGCTAACCGCTCGCCCCTGCAATGTGTCGGGGCGTGGCGCAGTCTGGTAGCGCACTGGTCTCGGGGTCCAGGGGTCGTAGGTTCGAATCCTATCGCCCCGACCATTGCAGCGATAGCCTCGCCTGAGTGGCTAGAGGCGCGTTCCCCGAACTTATCTACACTTCTTCCCCGGCGAAGGCCGGGGCCCAGTAGCGGGCGTTTTGCAAACGGGCCCTGCGCTCCGTTACGCCGACCTTCGCTACTGGGCCCCGGCCTTCGCCGGGGAAGCACCAGCGTTTAGGACCGCGCCTCAGCCCTTCCGCTTTGCACGCCAGTCGCGAACCGCCGCGAGCGTTCCTTCGACATGCCCGACCGGGTTGTTCTGCGTCAGCTCGTAGATCACCTCACCGCTCGGCGCGATGACGTAGGACGTGCGGCTGGTGATCTTCGAACCCGCCGCGTACGACACATCGTAATTCGCGATCATCGGCGCGGTGGCGGCGGCGACCGGGAAGGCGCTGCGGCATTCTTCCTTGGAGAAGGCATCGATCTTGTCGATCCCGCCCGCAGTCAGCCCGACCAGCGTCGCGCCTGCCTTCTTGAAATCGGCGGCAGCCTCGGCGAACTTGTGCGCCTCGATCGTGCAGCCCGCGGTGAAGGCGGCGGGGAAGAAATACACGACGACCGGCCCCTTCTTGAGCGCCGCCGCGAGCGAAAAAGTGAAAGGCTTGCCGCCGAGCGCGCCCTGCGTGGTGAAGTCAGGCGCCTTCGCGCCGACCTTGAGCGCGGCATTGGCGGGCATGGCGAGGGCGATGGTCGCCGACAGCGCGAGGGCAGCGGCGGCATACGGACGGGCGAGCTTCATGCGATTTCTCCTGACGATCTTTGCCCAAGCCTAGCTTGCCCCCTTTTGTTCCGCCAGCGACGAATCGCCCCCACATATCACCCTCCCCATATCGCTTATGTTGCGTTGGCCCCTGCGCATGCTATCGCCGCGAGCATGACCACCCCGCTCGACCGCATCCGCAACTTTTCGATCATCGCGCACATCGACCACGGCAAGTCGACGCTAGCCGACCGCCTGATCCAGCAGACCGGCGGCCTCACCGACCGCGAAATGTCCGAGCAGGTGCTCGACAACATGGACATCGAGAAAGAGCGCGGGATCACGATCAAGGCGCAGACCGTGCGGCTGCGCTACAAGGCGCACGACGGGCTGGAATATGTCCTCAACCTGATGGACACGCCCGGCCACGTCGACTTCGCTTACGAGGTCAGCCGCAGCCTCGCCGCGTGTGAAGGCGCGCTGCTCGTCGTCGATGCGGCGCAGGGCGTCGAGGCGCAGACGCTCGCGAACGTCTATCAGTCGATCGAGCACGATCACGAGATCGTCCCCGTCATCAACAAGATCGATCTGCCCGCTGCCGAACCCGAGAAGGTCCGCAAGGAAATCGAGGATGTGATCGGCATCGACGCGTCCGGCGCGGTGCTCGCATCGGCGAAGTCGGGGATCGGCATCGAGGACATCCTCGAGGCGATCGTCACCAAGATCCCGCCGCCCAAGGGCGATCCGGAAGCACCGCTGAAGGCGATGCTGGTCGACAGCTGGTACGATCCGTATCTCGGCGTCGTAATCCTCGTCCGCGTAATCGACGGCGTCTTGAAGAAGGGCCAGCAGATCAAGTTCATGCAGACCGGGACGATGCACCTCGTCGACCGGGTCGGGTGTTTCCGCCCCAAGATCGAGCAGCTGACCGAGCTGGGCACGGGCGAAATGGGTTTCATCACCGCGCAGATCAAAGAGGTCGCGCAGACCCGCGTCGGCGACACGATCACCGATGCGAAGCGACCTGCGCTCGAAGCGCTGCCGGGCTTCAAGGAAGTCCAGCCGGTGGTGTTCTGCGGTATGTTCCCGGTCGACGCCGCCGAGTTCGAGAAATTGCGTGAGTCGATCTCCAAGCTGCGCCTCAACGATGCGAGCTTCTCGTTCGAGATGGAGACGTCGGCGGCGCTGGGCTTCGGCTTCCGCTGCGGGTTCCTGGGGCTGCTGCATCTGGAGATCAT
>CAZNQA010000161.1:0-3274 GCA_964575105.1 uncultured Stakelama sp. | reverse complement strand
AATGGCTGGATGCCCCGTGAGGATTCGAACCTCAATAGGCGGTATCAGAAACCGCAGTCTTACCATTAGACGACGGGGCATCAGCAGGCGTGCGCTCTAAGGCCGCCACTTCCGAGGGTCAAGCCGTTTTGGCGCACAAAGTCGTGGCATACCGTGCGCCCTGCCCGAATCAGGTGCGATCGATCAGGTCGATGATCCGCATCAACCGGTCCTCGCTGAGCGTGAACCCGGCCCCGGCGTCATCCGCGACGGTATGCGCCATCCGCAACCCCGCCCAGTCCGTATTGTTCTTCTGGATGCACGTCACCCGGCGTGGCGGCTGGATTGCGAGGATCGTCCCGCCGTCGGGCATCGCCATCACCGGATGGCACAGCGCCGATCCCTCGACCGATATCACCAGCGGTGCGTCGCGGAAGGCAGCGACGAGACCGTCGACGGTTTCCGCTTCGGGCGAGAGAATCGTGAAGCCGCGCCGCGCGAGGAAGTCCGCGAGCGCATCCTGGTTGAGGAGCGGCCGCGCAGCGCCGCCGTCGCGCAGGATGAACACCGGCGCGCCGCTGCGGTTGTTCGGCGCGCCCGCGCGGATCCGCTGGCGAAGCGTGCGGAACCGGTCGGTCCGGCCCTGATTGAGCGACTGATCGTCGACAACCCACAGCCCCTCGACGGTCGCGAACGCGGTCCGATGCAGTTGCAGGCCAACCCGCGCCCGGTATCCCGGTTCGTGCACCCACGGTTTGCGTGCGACGCCGAGCGCGGTTTCCGGGCGATCCTTCGCGAGCAGTTCGAGCGCGAGCCCGTCGGTCACCCAATGGCCGAAATATTTCTCGGTGACCCAACTGGTGGCGAGCACCTGATCGTGCAGCCGCTCCGCAACGCCGCGCTTCATCACCGGGCTGCGCCCCGGATGGTCGTTGAACGCCTTCATCGCGCCGTTGGCGAAGACCATTCCGTCGGCGATCGTCGCACGGTTGTAATGATAGGCGAAGGTCGGGGGATGCGTCAGCTGCCCGCTGTCGCAGAAGCGGAGATATTCGTCGCGTGCCGACGGCTTCTCGAATTCGATGATCCGGTCGCCTTCGTCGGGCAACTGGATGATCGGGCGATATTCCGAGGTGGACCCCGGTGCCCAGGTCTCGGTCTCGTCCGCGACAGCCTCGAGCGGCTTGCCGTGGAGCAGTTTTCGGCGGGCACGAGCGAGCAGCGGTTGGAAGGAGATCATGAGGCGATGCGATCTTTCGGCAGGGTCGGGCGCTGGTCCTGCGGCATAGCCGCCGCGCGCGCATTCCGCACCCGGTGTTTTGCCGAACGAACCGCCGGGGCGCGCGCCGGAACGGCCGATGGAGGGAACCATCGCTCGCGTCGTCGGCCTGTCGCATCGCTTGCTGCAACGCCATCGCTGCGCTAGCGTTACCGTCAAGCACCGAACGGCGCGCGGATCCGCGCGTGCCGCGACGGCAGAACAGAATAAGCGAGTTTTAACGGCATGGGGGATGTTCCACCCGATATGCCGGTCCGGCAGGCCCGCCCTGCCCGTTCGGCGCCGACCCACGGCCGCGAGGTCCGTGGCAAGCCAGCCCGGGGCAGGAAGCCCGGCGGCAATCCGGCAAGCACTGCACCGCGCGGTCGCGATTCCCGGCATTTCGCCGCGCTCGACCTTGGCACCAACAACTGTCGGTTGCTGATCGCACGGCCGCAGGGCGACGGCTTTGCGGTGGTCGATGCGTTCTCACGGATCGTCCGGCTGGGCGAGGGCCTCGCCAAATCGGGGAGGCTGAGCGACGCCGCGATCGACCGCACGATCGTCGCGCTCAAGATCTGCGCGGAGAAGCTCAAGCGCCGCAACGTCACGCTGTCGCGCGCGGTCGCGACCGAGGCGTGCCGCCGTGCCGAGAATGGCGCGGACTTCATCGCGCGCGCCTATGCAGAGACGGGGATCCTGCTCGACATCATCTCCGCCGAGGAGGAAGCGCACCTCGCGGTGCTCGGGTGTCATGCGCTGATCGAGCCGGGCGACGATCCCGCGCTGGTGTTCGACATCGGCGGCGGATCGACCGAACTCGTGCTGGTCGACACCCGCGGCGAGAGCCCGCGCGTGCTCGACTGGCACAGCACGCCGTGGGGGGTCGTCTCGCTGACTGAGAGCGCGGGGCACGGTCCCCCGGGTGCGGATGGCGGAGTAGAGGGCCGCGCCGCGGCCTATGCGCGGATGCGCTCGCTGGTGTCAGAGAGCATGGCGAGCTTCGCCGCGCGATTGCCACGCGGGATCGCGGTGCCGCGGCTGCTCGGCACGTCGGGGACGGTGACGACACTTGCGAGCGTCCACCTCGGGCTGTCGCATTACGACCGGTCGCAAGTCGACGGGCTGATCGTCCCCGCCGCGGCGATGCGGCGGATCAGCCTCGACCTCGCGAGCAAGGACCTGAACCAGCGCGCGCAATTGCCGTGCATCGGGACCGAGCGCGCGGATCTGGTGGTTGCGGGCTGCGCGATCCTCGAGACGATCCTCGATTTATGGCCCGCCGAACGGCTGGGCATCGCCGACCGCGGCATCCGCGAGGGCATCTTGCGCCGATTGATGGAGAGTTCTTCGTGAGCAGAGACGGCGGCGGACTTCGCGTCCGCGTGAAGACCGCGCGCAAGCGCACCGCGCAATCGACGCGCTGGCTCGAACGCCAGCTCAACGACCCCTATGTGAAGCGCGCCAAGGCGGACGGGTTTCGCAGCCGCGCGGCGTATAAATTGTCCGAGCTCGACGAGCGGTTCGATTTCCTCAAGGGCAAGCGCCACGTCGTCGATCTCGGGATCGCGCCGGGTGGCTGGGCGCAGGTGGTGCGGCGGCAAGTGCCCAAGGCGGCGATCGTCGGGATCGATCTGCTCCCGGTCGATCCGATCGACGGGGTCGAGATCCTCCAGCTCGATTTCATGGACGACGTCGCGCCCGAGCGGCTGATGGCGGCGCTTGGCGGCGCGCCCGATCTGGTGCTGTCGGACATGGCGGCGAACACCGTCGGGCACCCGCAAACCGACGCTCTGCGCACGATGGGGCTGGTCGAGGCGGCGCTCGATTTCGCGATCGACGTGTTGCAGCCGGGCGGCGCGTTCGTCGGCAAGGTGTTCGCGGGCGGCGCGGATACCGCGCTGGTCGCGGAAATGAAGCGCAACTTCACCAGCGTGAAACACGCCAAGCCGCCGGCGAGCCGCAAGGCGTCGTCGGAATGGTATGTGGTCGCGCAGGGGTTCAAGGGGCGGAAGGTCGAGGGCTGAAACCCTTCCC
>CAZNQA010000160.1:0-3311 GCA_964575105.1 uncultured Stakelama sp. | reverse complement strand
TCTTCGACGCGACTTCGCGCAGCATCTGCGCGCCCATGTTCTCGAACTTGTCCTTAAGCTCGATTTCCTTGGCGACGGTGACGCCGTCCTTGGTGATGCGCGGGGCACCGAAGCTCTTGTCGATCACGACGTTGCGGCCCTTTGGCCCCAGCGTGACCTTGACCGCGTCGGCGAGAATATCAACGCCGCGGAGAATGCGCTCACGGGCGTCACGCCCGAATTTTACGTCCTTGGATGCCATGATGGGCTACCCTTTCAGAAGTTGAAGATGGTGAAGGTTGTCTACGGAAACGTTCAGGCGACGATGCCGAGAATGTCCGATTCCTTCATGATCAGAAGGTCTTCGCCGTCGATCTTGATTTCGGTGCCGGACCATTTGCCGAACAGCACCTTGTCGCCAGCCTTGACTTCGAGCGGGTGGATTTCACCGGCTTCGTTACGCGCGCCAGTGCCGGCGGCGACGACTTCGCCTTCCTGCGGCTTTTCCTTGGCGGTTTCCGGGATGATGATCCCGCCTGCGGTCTTCTCTTCTGCCTCTACGCGGCGGACGAGGACGCGGTCGTGCAACGGACGAAAGTTCATGCGCGGAGTCCCTTTTCTATGAACAGCTGTTGGCACTCGCCAGCGGTGAGTGCCAGCAAGGCGCATATGCGTACGCCATGCGGCATCGTCAATACGGACTGCCCGCGATTCTCTGGCGAGCCGGTCCTATTCGCGGGCGGGCCGAGCCGTGTGCCAAAAAGCTGTATTGCGCCGCTAACACGCATTTACTCCGCCCGGGGGCTGCTCTAGCTGTACGGAGTATTTTTCCGTGATTAGCAGGGAGCGGCGCAGGTGAAACTCGTTCGGGGCGCTTGGAAACTTTTGGTCGGGATCAAGGACGCGCTGGTGCTGGTCGCCATGCTGTTGTTCTTCGGCCTGTTGTTCGGCCTGCTCGCGGCGAAACCCAATGCGGGCGCGATCAAGGATGGCGCGCTGGTGCTCAAGCTCGACGGCCCGATCGTCGAGCAGCCGTCACCGGGTGACCCGTTCGCGGCGCTCAGCGGCGGCGGGTCGACGCCGGAATATCGCCTGCGCGACGTGGTGCGCGCGCTCGACAAGGCGGCGAAGGACGACCGCGTCAAGACGGTGGTGCTCGACCTCGATTCGTTTGCGGGCGGCTATCCCGCCGCGTTGACCGAAGTTGGCGATGCGCTGCGCCGCGTGCGCGATACGGGCAAGCCGGTGCTCGCTTATGCGACCGCTTATACCGATGGCGGCTACCGCCTCGCCGCGAACGCAAGCGAAATCTGGATGAGCCCGATGGGCGGTACTTTGTTCATGGGGCCAGGCGGAAGCCAGCTCTATTACAAGGGCCTGATCGACAAGCTCGGCGTCAACGCGCACGTCTACCGTGTCGGCAAGTACAAGTCGTTCGTCGAGCCGTACACGCGCACCGAGGCCTCGCCCGAGGCCAAGGAAGAAGTCGTCAAACTGTACCAGGTTCTGTTCCAGCAGTGGCAGGAAGTGGTCGGAAAAGCGCGGCCCAAGGCCAAATTTACACCGTTTTTGACCACGCCAGGCGCGGTCATCACCGCGGCGCAGGGGAATATCGCCGAGGCCAACCTCAAGGCCGGGATCGTCGACAAGCTCGGCACCCGGCTCGATTTCGGCAAGCGCGTCGCGCAGCTCGCGGGTGCGCCTGCCGCCAAGGCGCCGGGGACGTTCAACACGATCAAGCTCGCCAACTACGTCGCGGCGAACCCGCTGCCGACCGCTGGCGCGAAGATCGGCGTGCTGACGATCGCGGGCGACATCATCGACGGCAAGTCGAAGGCGGGCTCGGTCGGGGGCGACACGGTCGCCAGGCTGGTGCTCGAGGGCCTCGCCAAAAAGGACCTCAAGGCGCTCGTCGTCCGCGTCGATTCGCCCGGCGGCTCGGCGCTCGCGTCCGAGGACATGCGCCGCGCGATCATCGAGGCGAAGGCGCAGAAGCTGCCGATCGTCGTGTCGATGGGCAATCTCGCGGCGTCGGGCGGTTATTGGGTGTCGACCGCGGGCGACGTGATTTTTGCTGAACCCACCACGATCACCGGGTCGATCGGGATCTTCGGGATCATCCCGACCTTCGAGAATACGCTCAAGAAGATCGGCCTGACCTCGGATGGCGTCCGCACCACGCCGCTGTCGGGGCAGCCCGACATTTACGGCGGCACCACGCCCGAGACCGACACGATCTTCCAGGCGGGGATCGAGAACGGCTATCGCCAGTTCATCACGCGTGTCGCGAACGCGCGGAAGATGACGCCCGAGCGCGTCAACGAGATCGGGCAAGGGCGTGTCTGGGATGGCGGGACCGCGCGGCAGCTCGGGCTGGTCGATCGTTTTGGCGGGTTGCAGGATGCGATCGACGAAGCCGCCAAGCGCGCGGGGTTGAAGCCGACGGACGTTCACGCCGAATATCTCGAGAAGAAGCCGGGTGCGTTTGCGATGATGATCGCGCAGCTCCTGTCGTCGGGTCGCGACGATGACGATGCCTCGGCAGGCGATGCGTTCACCCGGATGGCGGCGGATCGCCGCGCGGTGTTCGCGCGGGCGCTGGGCGACGTGAAGCGGATCGGCACGGGCGCGGCGATCCAGGCGCGCTGCCTCGAATGCGACGGCCTCAGTGGGACGGCACCGCGTCCCGGCGACGCGAAGCTGCTCGACCTGGTGCTCGCGCGGTTCGCACTGTGATCGCGCCGCGGGAGGTTCCGTCGGGCGGGCCGACCCCCGTCGCGGTGCGTCCCGCGACGCTCGACGACGCGGCGGCGATCGCCGACATCTACCGGCCGTATGTCGAGCGCGGGACGGTGTCGTTCGAGACCGACGCGCCCGACACCGCGACGATGTGCGCGCGGATGGCGAAGTCGAACGGGCTCTACCCGTGGCTCGTCGTGACCGAGGGCGAGGGCGGGCCGGTGCGGGGGTATGCCTATGCGTCGGCGTTCCGGGACCGGCCGGCGTATCGCTACACGATCGAGACGACGGTCTATCTCGAGATCGGCACGCAGGGGCGCGGCAACGGGCGGCAACTGTACGACGCGCTGATCGATACGGTGCGCGCGCAGGGTTTTACGCATGCGATCGGCGTTATTGCGCTGCCGAACGACCATTCGATCCGGCTGCATGAATCGGTCGGGTTCCGGCGCGCGGGGTTCTTCCGCGAGGCGGGGTATAAGGACGGGCGGTGGATCGACGTTGGATACTGGCAGGTCGAGCTCAACCCCGCGACGATCCCGCCGCTGGAGCCGAAGCCGTTCAGCGAGACGGGGATGGTGTGGAGTTGGTGA
>CAZNQA010000159.1:0-3407 GCA_964575105.1 uncultured Stakelama sp. | reverse complement strand
ATCTACGACGTCGCGCGGATCGAGAGCCTCGCCGGGCCGCAGGGCACGCTCTACGGTGCGTCGTCCGAGGCGGGGACGATCCGCATCATCACCAACAAGCCCGACACGACGAGCTTCTACGGCCGCGTCGATGCCGAGGCGAACACGGTCAAATCGGGCGGGCAGGGTGGCCGGATCGAAGGGATGCTCAACATCCCGCTTTCGACGCAAGCCGCCTTGCGCGTCGTCGGCTTCTATCAGCATGACGCGGGTTACATCGACAACGTCCCCGGGACGCGCAGCTTCATCGGCGGGATCACCGCCAACAACGCCGCGTTCGTCGAGAAGAACTATAACGACAGCGACATCTGGGGTGGCCGCGCCGCGCTCAAGATCGATCTCGACGACAATTGGACCGTCACGCCGACGGTGCTGTACCAGGAGCAGCGCAACCACGGCAGCTTCGGCTATGACGCCAAGGTCGGCGACCTCCAGGTCCAGCACTTCTTCCCCGAATATCGCCGCGACCGCTATGTCCAGGCCGCGCTGACGATCCAGGGCAAGGTCGGCAATTGGGACGTGACCTATGCCGGCGCCTATTTCGACCGGCGCGACACCCAGTCCTCCGATTATACCGATTATGCAGAAGCGTATGATTCGCTCTATTCCTCGGTCGGCGGGATCGCGGGCTATTTCTATTTCCAGAACAACGCCGGGCAGCAGATCGATTCGCGCCAGCACATCATCGGTACCGACCATTTCAAGAAGACCAGCCAGGAGCTGCGCGTCGCCTCGCCGCAGGACGAGCGTTTCCGTGTCGTCGCGGGCGCTTTCTACCAGCGGCAGAGCAACCTGATCCATCAGGATTATCAGGTGACGGGCCTAGCCGACACCCTGTCGGTCAACGGCCATCCGGGAACTTTGTGGCTCACCCAGCAACATCGCGTCGACAAGGATTATGCGGTTTTCGGCGAGGCGAGCTTCGACCTGCTCCCGCGGCTGACGCTCACCGCCGGGGGCCGCGCCTATATCTTCGACAATTCGCTGATCGGCTTCTTCGGCTTCGGGCGCGATTTCAACGGCCCGCCGTATAACGCCGCGGGCAGCTCGCGGACCGGGGTCGCCGGCTGCTACACGACGACGGGGCAGGTCGTGCGCGACAATCCCGATGGCACGCTGCTCCCGGCGGCGGTGTCGGGGAGCCCGTGCACAAATCTCGCGCAATATGCGAGCGGTGCGCTGTCGCCGCGCAAGATCGACGGGCAGGGCGCGACCTATCGCTTCAACGCGACGTGGAAGCCAATCGACAAGGTGATGCTGTACGGCACCGTCTCCAAGGGCTTCCGCCCGGGCGGAATCAACCGCCGCGCGACCGTCGCGCCCTATGCCGCGGATACGCTGATCAACTATGAAGTCGGCTGGAAGACGACGCTGCTCGACGGGCTGCTGCGATTCAACGGCGCGGTCTATCAGCAGGACTGGAAGGCGTTCCAGTTCGCCTTTCTCGGGCAGAACAGCTTCACCGAGATTCAGAACGGGCCGGACGCGCGGATCCGCGGTGTTGAATCCGACGTCACGCTCTCGCGCGGTGGCCTCGTGCTGACCGCTGCGGGCTCCTATACCGACGCCAAGACCCGGCGGAACCTGTGCGCGATCAACGAGCCGACCTTCGCCTGTACCGGCGACGGCAACTTCATCAGCGCGCCCGCGGGCACCCGCCTGCCGGTGACGCCGCGCTTCAAGATCAGCGGCAATGCGCGCTACACCAAACCGGTCGGCACCGCGAAAGCCTATGTCCAGGCGCTGGTGACGCACCAGAGTTCGGCCTCGTCCGACATCCGCACCGCGATCGTCCAGACCGGCACCGGCGACATCGTCAACCCGGCCGCGCTGCAGGGCAGGCTCGCGCCCTACACCACTGCGAATTTCGCGATCGGGGCGGATTTCTCGGGCTATACGCTTGAGCTGTTTGCGCAAAACGCGTTTGATGAGCGTGCGCAATTGTCGCGTTTCCAGGAGTGCGGAAGCTGCGGGCAACGGCCGTATATCGTCACCAACACCCCGCGGACGATCGGCATCCGCGCGGGCGCAAAGTTCTGATCCATTCCCTTTTCGTGAAAGACTGCTGCATGCGTTTTGATCTCTGCCTGTCCGTCGCGGTCGCCCTGGCCGCGGCGGCGGGAGCCGCACCCGCGTCCGCAAAAACGGTCGTCGTCACCGCCGCGCACATGATCGACGTGCTCGGCGGCAAGCGCGTCGACGACGCGCAGATCGTGATCGTCGACGGGCGGATCACCACCGTCGGCAAGCGCGGCGATGCGGTTCCGGCCGGTGCGGAGCGGATCGATCTCGGCACCCGTACCGTGCTGCCCGGGCTGATCGACATGCACGTCCATCTGACCAGCGACCCGACGCTCAGCGGCTATCGCGGACTTGAGTTCACCGACAGCTACTGGACCGTGATCGGCGTCGCCAATGCGCGCAAGACGCTCGATGCCGGGTTCACCACCGTGCGCAACGTCGGGTCGAGCGGCTATGCCGACGTCGGGATCAAGCAGGGGATCGAGCGCGGCGAGATTCCGGGGCCGCGGATCGTGCCGGCGACCTATGCGCTTGGCGTGACCGGCGGGCATTGCGACGCGACCGAATTCCCGCCGTCGATCACGGTCCCCGCACCGCAGATCGCCAATTCGCCCGAGGGGTTCCGCGCGGCGGTCCGCACGATCCGCAAATATGGCGCGCAGGTGGTCAAGGTCTGCATGACCGGCGGCGTGCTGTCGAAGACCGACGCGGTCGGCGCGCAGCAACTGAGCTATGACGAGATCAAGGCGATCGTCGACGAGGCGCACATGCTCGGGATGCGCGTCGCGGTCCATGCGCACGGGACCGAGGGGATCAACGTCGCGCTGCGCGCCGGGGTCGACACGATCGAACATGCGAGCCTTGCGGATGCGACCTCGTTCAAGCTCGCCAAGGAACATAATGCGTGGTTCGACATGGATATCTATGACGACGATTATATCCTCGGCGAAGGTGCCAAGAACGGCGTGTTCCAGGAGAGCCTCGACAAGGAACGCGCGATCGGGCTGAAGCAGCGCCAGACCTTCCGCGCGGCGCATGCGGCGGGGGTCAAGATGCTGTTCGGGACCGATGCGGGCGTCTATCCCAACGGCAACAACGCTTTGCAATTCGCCAAGATGGTCGAATGGGGGATGACCCCGATGGAAGCGATCCAGTCCGCCACCAGCAGCGCGGCGCAGGCGCTCGACCGAACTGCCGACGTCGGCGCGATCGCGACGGGGCGCTACGGCGATCTGGTCGCGGTCGACGGCGATCCGCTGGCGGATATCCGGACGCTTGAGCATCCGTCGTTCGTGATGAAGGGCGGGATGGTCGTGCACGGGGGGAGTGCTTCGACGAACGGCTGA
>CAZNQA010000158.1:0-3467 GCA_964575105.1 uncultured Stakelama sp. | reverse complement strand
TGAGGTTTTGGGGAGCGCGGGTCTCTGCGAGGCTCGGCCCCACCCCAACCCCTCCCCTGAAGGGGAGGGGCTTTATTAAGAACGCCTCTTCTTAGCCCCTCCCCTTCAGGGGAGGGGTTGGGGTGGGGAAGTCCAGCAGAACCACCCCCTCCAACGAAGCAAAACCAAGAAGAAAGAAGCGCCAGCCGGCAAAGCCGCCGCCGGCCGGGTCGCTCCGCGCCCGCCGTCCGGTCCGGGCGATCCGCTTTGCGGATCAGCGCGCCAGCGCGCTTTCGCCCGGACATGCAAACGCCCGGGCCGTTTCCGACCCGGGCGCCTGCGTGACGATCGCTCGTCAGCCCCCAATTCGCCTCCGCAGCCAGCCCTATTAGGCGGCGCTGAAAGCATCCCCGAACCACGGCCGTTGCCTGTGTGTCAGTGACAAAAGCGTTAGGTTTGTTACGGGGGCTTGTCACCGGGAATGTGGCCGCGGCGAACCGATTGCGGCGCTCCTGTGGCGCTTGCGCAACACGTGGCAACAGTTGCCAGCCCGCCACCCGCCGCCTAGAGCGGCGCGATCAGCATCCCCGGGGCGGCCAGACCGAACGATATGATCCTTTCCCGATACGAACGCATGATCGCGCGGCGCTATTTGCTGCCGGGCAAGGGCGAGGCGTTCATCTTCCTCGTCGCCGGAATCAGCCTGGTCGCGGTGATGCTCGGCGTCGCCGCGCTCGTCATCGTGATGAGCGTGATGAACGGCTTCCGCGCCGAGCTGTTCGACAAGATCGTCGGCCTCAACGGCCATGCGGTGGTGCAGGGCTATGGCGGCGAGATGCCCGACTGGCGCCGCATCGTCGGCCTTGCCGAGGCGACCCCCGGCGTCACCAGCGCGACCCCGCTGATCGAGCAGCCGCTGATGACCACCTATAACGGCCGCGTCGAGGGCGTGCTGCTCCGCGGGATGCGCGTGTCCGATCTTCGCGCGAACAAGACGATCGGCAGCAAGGTCGTGATGGGGTCGCTCAGCAGCCTCACCCCCGGCAGCGGCAAGGTCGCGATCGGCTCGGGGCTCGCGGATGCGCTCGGCGCGGTGGTCGGCAGCCAGATCGCGCTGATCAGCCCGCAGGGCCGCTCGACCCCGTTCGGCACCGTCCCCCGCATCGTCAACTACACCGTCGCCGCGGTGTTCACGATCGGCGTGTACGATTTCGACAAGGCCTATGTCGTGATGCCGATGGAGGACGCGCAGACGCTCCTGATGCTCGGGGACTCGGTCGGCATGGTCGAGCTCCAGACCAGCAACCCCGACAATGTCGGCGCGATCCTCGCGCCGCTGGTCGACAAGATCGGCCGCAGCGGCGTCGTGCAGGACTGGCGGCAGATGAACGCGCAACTGTTCGAGGCGCTCGGCGTCGAGCGGGTCGCGATGTTCACGGTGCTCTCCATCATCATCCTCGTCGCCGTCTTCAACATCCTGTCCTCGCTGATCATGCTGGTCCGCGCCAAGACCCGCGATATCGCGATCCTGCGGACGATGGGGGCGAGCAGGGGGGCGATGATCCGGATCTTCATGGTCGTCGGCACGACGATCGGCGCGCTCGGCGTGGTCGCGGGGCTGCTGCTCGGCTTCTTCTTCCTGTGGTTCCGGCAGGATGTCGTCAACGCGGTGCAATGGGCGACGGGACAGAACCTGTGGGACCCCTCGGTCCGGTTCCTGAGCGAACTCCCGTCGAAGACCGATCCGGTCGAAGTCACCGTCATCGCCCTCATGGCGCTCGTCTTCAGCTTCCTCGCCACGCTCTACCCCGCGCTCAAGGCGGCGAGCACCGATCCAGTCCAGGTGCTCCGCTATGAGTGAACCCGTTCTCGTCGTCACCGGCCTGTCGCGCAGCTTCGCGCAGGGCGGCGAGACGATCGAAGTGCTGCGCAGCGTCGACCTCACCGTCGGCGCGGGCGAGATCGTCGCGTTGCTCGGCCCCTCGGGCTCGGGCAAGTCGACGATGCTCCAGGCGGTCGGACTGCTCGAGGGCGGGTTCGGCGGATCGATCCGGATCGCGGGCGAGGAAGCCGCGCGGCTCAACGCCGACGGGCGGACGCGGGTGCGGCGCGACCAACTGGGCTTCGTCTATCAGTTCCACCATCTCCTCCCCGATTTCAACGCGACCGAGAATGTCGTCTTGCCGCAGATGATCCAGGACCGCCCGCGCGCTGAGGCCGACGAACGCGCCGCGTCCCTGCTCACCGCGCTCGGGCTAGGGCATCGCCTGACGCACCGCCCCAACCAGCTTTCGGGCGGCGAGCAGCAGCGCGTCGCGGTCGCGCGCGCGCTTGCCAACCGGCCCGCCTTGGTGCTCGCGGACGAACCGACCGGCAACCTCGACGAGGGCACCGCCGACATCGTGCTCGCGGAGTTCCTCCGGCTTGTGCGCGGCGAAGGCTCGGCGGCGCTGGTCGCCACCCACAACGAACGGATCGCGGCCAAGATGGACCGCGTCGTCCGGCTCCACGAAGGACGGCTTGCATGACCGCCTGGACCGACCCGCCGACGCTGGTCGGCCAGCATGTCATCCTCCGCCCGACGGTGCCCGAGGACGTCGACGGCATCGTCGCGGCGGCGGCGGACGGGAAGATCAGCGAACTGTTCTTCACCAACGTCTCGACGCTGACCGACCCGGCGGCGTTCATGGCGGCGCTGTTCAAGGAACGCGATTATGGGCGCGCGATGCCGTTCACGGTGTGCGTGCCGGATGGCGCGGTCGTCGGCCTCACCCGCTACATGCGAATGAACGCCGCGCACCGCCGGCTCGAGATCGGCGGGACCTTCTACGCCAAGTCGGTCCAGCGCAGCGGGGTCAATACCGAGGCGAAGCTGCTCCTGCTCCGCCACGCGTTCGAGGTGCTGGACTGCAACGCGGTCCAGATTCGCACCGACTGGTTCAACAAGGCCTCGCAAAAGGCGATCGAGCGGCTCGGCGCGAAGCGTGACGGCGTGCTGCGCAATCATCAACTGATGAATGGCCGGATCCGCGATCTCGTGGTCTATTCGATCATCGCGAGCGAATGGGCGGGGGTCGAGCGCAACCTGCGCTTCCTGCTCGCGCGGAACGAAGGGAAGACGGCATGAGCGGAATCACCGACCACATCGTGACGGGCGCAGACGGCAAGCCGGTCGATCTGTCGGCCTATGCCGGCAAGGTGCTGCTGATCGTCAACACCGCGTCCAAATGCGGCTTCACCCCGCAATATGCCGGGCTGGAGGCGTTGCAGCGCCGCTTCGCCGACAAGGGCTTCGCGGTGCTCGGCTTCCCGTGCAACCAGTTCGGCGCGCAGGAACCCGGCGACGCCGAGGAAATCCGCAATTTCTGCTCGCTGACCTATGACGTCACCTTCCCGATGTTCGCCAAGGTCGACGTCAACGGCGCGGACGCGGACCCGTTGTTCACCGCGCTCAAGAAGCAGGCGCCGGGGTTCCTCGGCACCGGGGG
>CAZNQA010000157.1:0-3664 GCA_964575105.1 uncultured Stakelama sp. | reverse complement strand
TCGACGTGATGGCGGATGCCGCCAACATCACCGAGCATCGCCGCTACTTCGCCGAGGCGGTCGATCATCTCGAGAAGCTCCAGGCCTCGTCGGGCCGCAAGCTGTTGTGGGGCACCGCCAACCTGTTCAGCCACCCGCGCTTCGCCGCCGGTGGCGCGACCAACCCCAACCCGGAAGTGTTCGCGTTCGGCGCGATGCAAGTGCGTGACGCACTCGAGGCGACGCATCGCCTGGGTGGCCAGAACTACGTGCTGTGGGGCGGTCGCGAGGGCTATGAGACGCTGCTCAACACCGACATGAAGCGCGAGCTCGACAATCTCGGGCGCTTCCTGTCGCTCGTCGTCGAGCACAAGCACAAGATCGGCTTCACCGGCACGATCCTGATCGAACCGAAGCCGTTCGAACCGACCAAGCACCAGTATGACTTCGACACCGCGACGGTGTACGGCTTCCTCAAGCGCTACGGCCTCGAGAATGAAGTGAAGGTCAACATCGAGGCGAACCACGCGACCCTCGCCAGCCACACCTTCGAGCATGAGATCGCGACCGCCGCGGCGCTCGGCATCTTCGGTTCGATCGACGCGAACCGCGGCGATCCGCAGAATGGCTGGGATACCGACCAGTTCCCCAATTCGGTCGAGGAACTGACGCTCGCCAATCTCGAGATCATCCGCGCGGGTGGCTTCACCACCGGCGGCTTCAACTTCGACGCCAAGGTCCGCCGCCAGTCGATGGACGCGGTCGACCTGTTCCACGGCCATGTCGGCGCGATCGACGTCGTCGCCAAGGGCCTGCTCAACGCCGCCGCGCTGATCGAGGACGGTCGCCTCGATGCGGTCAAGACCGAGCGCTATGCCGGCTGGGACGCCGAGTTCGGCCAGAAGGTCGGGTCGCTCGACCTGGCGGGGATCGCGGATCTCGCGGTCGAGCACGACATCGACCCGCAGCCGCGCTCGGGTCGTCAGGAGCGGATCGAGAATCTGATCAACCGCTTCATGTAATTGGGACGGGCCGCGCTCAGCATTGTGCGCGGCCCTCTCTGACTTCGCTCGAAACGAACGGGGAGTGTTGTAGCCTTAGCCCCCCTACAAATCCAATGCCCAGCCATCCCGCCCCTTGGGGTCAATCGGCTGCGTCGGCACATAGCGCTCCGTCCCCGCGCTCAGCCGCAGGATCGACCAGTCCCCCCGCCGATCTGTTTCCTCGAGCACACACCCGCACGCTGCAAACGCCGCAACCACATCGGCGCGCTGCGTCTCGAGCAACCCCGCCAGCACGATCGTCGCCCGCGGCGCGGCAATCGCCGCCAGCTCGGGCGCCATCGAGACGAGCGGCCCCGCCAGAATATTGGCGATCACGAGATCATACGGCGCACGCGCCGTAATGGCGTCGTCGAGCGTCCCGTCCGCGACGATCAGGTCGACCGCCGCGACGCCGTTCGTCTCGGCATTCTCCGCCGTCACCACGATCGCGCGCGGATCGATATCGGTCGCGACGATCTCCGCCTGCGGCCACAGATGCCGCGCCGCAAACGCAAGCAGGCCGGTCCCGGTGCCGATATCGATCACGCGCGCAAAGGAGTGCCCCGCCATCCGGTCGAGCATCGCGAGACACCCCGATGTCGTGGCGTGATGCCCCGTCCCGAACGCCTGCCCGGCCTCGATCAGGAACGCACGGCCGCCCGCGGGGACTTCCGCCGGATGCGCGCTGGTGTGGACGACGAACCGCCCCTCGGTGATCGGCTCGAGCCCCTGCTGGCTAAGCGTCACCCAATCCTCCTCGGGCAACGCCTCGACCAGCGGCGCGACGTCATGCGCGCTGGGGACGAGCGCATGGATCGTCGCGATCGTCGCGGCATCGGGCTCGGCCTCGAGATACGCGTCGAGCCGCCAGTGCTCGCGGTCGTCCTCCTCGAGTTCGGTCGTCATCAACACGACGCCCTCGGCAATATCCTCCGCGGCATCGATCGCCTCGGCCTCGGCGCGGGTGCAGGGGAGGCTCAGTTTCCAGCTGGTCATGCGGGTGTTCCTGCCCGCCTGAACACCGACGCGCAAGCGTCCTAAAAAAACGGCTTCTCTTTGCGGCTTTGTGCCTTTGTGCGAGTCCATTCTGCCTTCTTCAGAAGAAGATGGCCTCGCACAAAGCCACAAAGCCACGAAGGCGGAAGGTTCAAGAGATTGCGCTGCGCGCGGCTATTCGTGGCGGAGCGCGTCGATCGGGTTGAGCGCGGCCGCGCGACGCGCCGGGAAATAGCCGAACACCACCCCGATTACCGCCGAAATCGCAAAGGCGATCATGTTGATCTGCGGGTCGAACAGATACTCCACCTTCATCACCCCCGTCAGCGACAGCACCGCGATCTGCGCGACGACCAGCCCGATCACGCCCCCCAGCATCGACAAAGCGATCGCCTCGACCAGGAACTGGAGCAACACCTCCCCCGCCACCGCGCCGATCGCAAGGCGGATACCGATCTCGCGCGTCCGCTCGGTCACCGAGACGAGCATGATGTTCATGATCCCGATCCCGCCGACGACGAGGCTGATCCCCGCCACCGCAGTGACGATGCCGGTGAGCAAAGTGGTCGATTGCGTCAACGTCGCCGAAATCTGCGCGGTGTCGAAGATATTGAAATCGTCGTCCTTTCCGCCGTTGATGTTGCGGCGTTCGCGTAAGAGATCCTCGATCGACGCCTGCACCGCCGAGGTCGCATAGGCCTGATCGACCCCGACCAGCATCAGCTTGAGGTCGGTCGATCCGGTGAAACGGCGTTGCACCGCCTTCAACGGCATGATCACGACGTCGTCCTGATCCCCGCCGAACCCCGCCTGCCCGCGCGCCGACAGTCGCCCGATCACGTCGCACGAAATCCCGCCGATCCGCATCCGCGTGCCCAGCGGCGACCCGCCGCGATAGAGGTTGGTGTTGACCGTATTGCCGATGATGCAAACCGATTTGCCCGCGCCTTCCTCGGCGGGCGTGAAATAGCGGCCTTCGGTCAGCGGCCATGGCTGGACCTGGAAATAGGCGTTGGTCGTGCCGTTGAGCGTGGTCGACCAGTTCGCGCCCTCGTAGATCGCGGTCGCGGTCGTGCCCGCTTGTGCTGCGACCGCGGTGACGCCCGCGATCTGGTCGCGAATCGCGACCGCGTCCGCGGGTTTGAAGTCGGGCGGACGCGGTCCGCCGCCGCCCCGCCCGAAGCCCTGCCCGGGGCGGACCTGAAGGATGTTGGTGCCGAGCGACGAGATCGACTTCTGCACTGCGGCGGTGGTCGCCTTGCCGAGCGTGACCATCGTCACCACCGCCGCGACGCCGATGATGATCCCGAGCGTGGTGAGGAACGAGCGGAGCTTGTGGCGTGCGATCGACCGCAGCGCGAGGAGGAGCGTGGTGCCGAGCATTACTCTAGCCCCTCCCCTTTAGGAGTGTCGGGTCGGCCATGCCCCCGGCATGGCCTGAAGGATGCGGGGCATCCTTCACCCGACACTGGGTTGGGGTGGGGGCGTGCAGATAACGCGGCATCGGAATGCTGCACTGCCCCACCCCCAACCCCTCGCCTGAAGGGGAGGGGATTTTGCGTTGCACGCATCACGCCGGTTCCTCCCCGGCACGATGCTGCGTATCGATCCGCTCCACCAGCCCGTCCTTGAAATGCACGATCGTC
>CAZNQA010000156.1:0-3761 GCA_964575105.1 uncultured Stakelama sp. | reverse complement strand
TTGAGGAAGGCGAGCACCACGTCGAACGTCTCGTACGGGTGGTGGACGACGATGTCCTTCGCGCTGATCGCGGCGAAACAATCCCCGCCATATTCGCGAATTCGTTCGGGAAAGCGCGGCGAGAAGGGCGGAAACTTGAGGTCGGGACGGTCCTCGTCGACGATCGCCTCGAGGTCCCCCACCCCGAGGAACGCGCCGCTTTCGGTGACGAAGCAATCCGGCCCGCCGAGCTCATCGCGCAGGACCGCACCAAGGCGTTCAGGCATCCCGCTTTCGAGCTCGAGACGAATCACACGCCCCCGCCGCCGCCGCTTGATCGCGTTGGCAAAGTAACGGACCAGATCCTCGGCCTCTTCCTCGATCTCGATGTCGCTGTCGCGCAGGACGCGGAATTCCGCGGCCCCAAGCACACGGTAACCCGGGAAGATCAACGGCGCGAACCGCTTCACCAGCGATTCGACAGCGACATAGCGCGCCTTCGCCCCCGGAAGGCGGAGGAAGCGCGGCATCGGCGCGGGGATCATTACCAGCTCGCGAATCGGCTGGTCGTCCGAAATCCGGACGAGGTCGAACATTACCGCAAGCCCTTTGTTGGGCATGAACGGAAATGGATGAGCCGGGTCGAGCGCCTGCGGGGTCAGGATCGGAAAAAGCTGTTCGCGAAACTGCGTCTCCAGCCAGAACAGCTCCTCGGCGGTCAGCGCCTCGTCGATCGTCCGCGAACTCAGCACCCCGATGCCGGTCTCGGCGAGCAAACGCCGCAACTCGCGCCAGACCGTGCGCTGGCTTTCGATCAACGCGTCCGCCTCGGCGACGATTGCGGTCAACTGTTGGCCTGAGGTCAGTCCGTCGGTCGAGCGACGGTTGACGTCCTGCAGCTGCTGACCCTTGAGTCCGGCGACGCGAACCATGAAAAACTCGTCGAGGTTCGACCCCGAAATCGACAGAAACCGTAGCCGTTCGAGCAACGGATGCGCAGTGTTGGTCGCTTCCTCGAGTACGCGGCGGTTGAATGCCAGCCACGACAGCTCGCGGTTGAAATAACGGTCGGCCCCCTCGATGCCGACGAACGGATCGTCGTCGCGCACCAGGCTCGCGATATGGGCGGGTCTCGTCATGGATGCTCTGCCGGGTCTTGGGCGCGGCCGCCGATCAGCCCCGCCTCTTGCAATGTTGCCCGCGCAAGCGGGATCGACAAGCGTTTCCGGCGCTCTAGCACGACCTGGTCGAGCAGGTCGACCGCGCGCAGCAGCGCAACATGCGTCCGCTCGACGCGGGTAACGAGCCACTGGATCAGATCTGGCCGGGCATCGAGTCCGCGCCGAAGGAACTGGCGTTCGAACAGCGCCGCCATCAAGGCTTCGTCGGGGGCGCCGATCCGTAAGGTCGGGCTCGCCAGCAGCCGCGAGCGTAGGTCGGGGAGCTTGATCTCCCATTCGGGCGGAGGCGCGTCTGCGACGACGACGACCGGTCGGCGTTCCTCCTGCGCGCGGTTCCAGGCGTGGAAAATCGTGATCTCGTTCTGGCGCTCGGCATCGTCGATCAGCCCGCCGCCGGTCTTGGCGGCAAAGATCCGCGCGATCAGGCTGCGGCCCGACTTGCGCGGCCCGGTGACGACCACCGCCATCACCGGCCAGGTGCTCCAGTGTTCGAGCTGCTGGACCGCCCGCGCGTTGGAGGTGCCGATCAGGAATTCATCGTCGCGCGGATCGGCTGGCCAATCGAACGGCAGCGCCATCTGCGCGGACAAGGTCATGGGTGTCGGGTCTGACATCGACACATCAGCCGGTCACATTGTCGGCAGGTGCGGTCTGGCCGCTCGACGCGGGTGCCGCGTTGCGACGGATCCGCAACGTCGCCCCGCTTCCGTAAACCGTCCAACCACGCGCCTCCAGCGCAGCGCGCAACACCGCAGGATCGGCATCGAACTGTACCCGCAGCACGGAGACACCGCCAAGCGCAAGGCTGGTGGTGACCGCCGACCGTACGCCCGGGACCCCCTGCAACGCCGACTCGGTCGAGGTTACCGACGTCGCGTTCGGCGTATCAGCCTGCACCGTGACCACCGATCCGCCCGTAGCGCCTGAAGCGCCGATGACGCCATCCACCTCTGGCAGGGCAAGATCGGTGGGGGTCGCATCCGGCGTCGGCGTCGCCACCGGAGCGACATACGCCAGCCCCGAATCGCCCATCAGCGCCCCGTTGCGCAGCGCCGCCTGATACGCCTCGTCGATCCGCTTCACCCCGGCATCGAGCAGCACCGGGAGCGCGTCGCCATTGTCTACTCTCAGCGTGAATTGCGAAATCAGCGTGTTGTCCGGGCCGTGCCGCGCCTGGAAGGTGCCGATGATAGGACCGCCCGGCCATTCGCGACGGATCGAGACGGTCGGGATCACGACGTCGGTTGCGCCATATTGGTCGAGTACGACGCGCCACCAGCCACGCCCGCGGCGCTCGGTCTGTCCAAGGTTGAGCAGCACCGCGTCGTTCCCGGTTCCGCTCGGACGGATATAGTCGATCAAACTGTTGCCGGTGCGATAGCGAAGCCACGCTTCCTGCCACGCGGTCTTCTGCTCGAACCCTGTGGCGACACCGCCGCTGATCTCGATCGGGATCGTAAGCATCGGCGGCGAGCGAGTCGCCTCCGCCGAAACGCCGAGAATAGACCCGGCGCGCGCGCGGCTGAACAGGACGCCAAGCCGGGCGACGTAACGGTTCGGTCCGATCTGCTCGTTCTCGACGACAATTCCCGAGACCATGCTGTCGAGCGTCCCGTCCGACACCAGAGCGCCACCGCCGCCAAGCCGCCGCGACAGCATCTGCCACCCCTTGCGTTGCGCGATCCGCCAGCCGGCGTAGCGCGCCTGATCCGCAGTCTTGCCGGTCACATCGACGGTGACGCCGTTGACCTCGTAACTGCCGGAGTAGTCGGCCGATGCGAGGCCCTGCGACGGATTGTCACCCTGCGCGAGAACCAGCCCGCCGGTCGCAGCGAGACCAAGCACGGCGATCAACCCCAAGGGGCGAAAAAGACGGTGGATCGACATGTCGGCGCCCTTTTGGCGAAGGAGGCGTGGAAATCCAAGCGCGATATGGCTAGGCGGACAGGATGAGCGAAAACGAACAGGACAAGGCGTCCTACACTTATGCCCAGGCGGGCGTCTCGATTGCGGCCGGCAATGCGCTGGTCCGCGCGATCGGCCCGATGGCGAAGGCAACGCGTCGAGCGGGGGCGGACGCGGACCTTGGGGGTTTCGGCGGTTTCTTCGATCTGAAAGCCGCGGGGTTCGTCGATCCGCTGCTGGTTGCGGCAAACGACGGCGTCGGGACGAAACTCAAGCTCGCAATCGACCAGGATTCACACGACGGCGTCGGGATCGACCTTGTCGCGATGTGCGCGAACGACCTGATCGTCCAAGGCGCGGAACCGCTGTTCTTTCTCGATTACTATGCAACCGCGAAGATCGATCCGGCCGTCGCCGAGCGGGTCATTGCTTCGATCGCCGAGGGCTGCCTTCAGGCCGGCTGCGCGCTGATCGGGGGAGAGACCGCGGAGATGCCGGGCATGTACGCGCCGGGCGATTACGATCTTGCCGGTTTCTGCGTCGGCGCGGTCGAGCGTGACCGAGTATTGACCGGACGCGACATTGCGGCGGGCGACGTGATGCTGGGGCTAGCGTCGTCGGGCGTTCATTCTAACGGTTTCTCGCTGGTCCGGCGACTTGCCGCGGACAAGGGGTGGAAGCTCGATCGCCCTGCGC
>CAZNQA010000155.1:0-3980 GCA_964575105.1 uncultured Stakelama sp. | reverse complement strand
GCCGCGCGCACCACCAGCGACGAACGCGCGCTGCGCTACGTCCGCGAGGGCGCCGGGGTGACGGTGGTGCCGGAGAGTTTCTCCCACGCTGGGCTCGCCTGCCCGCGGCTCGACGGCTTTGCCGCAACGCGAACGATCGGCCTGGCTTTTGCGCCGCACCATGACGCCGCGGTTCGCCGCGACGGCGCGTTCGTGCGAATGCTGACGCGCACGATCAAGGCTTTGCGCGAGGCGGGCAATCAGGCGGCCGATTGAGCGCGGTTGAGCGCGGCGTTGGCACGCAGCACCGCCATGAACTGCTCCTGCAACGCGGTGGGGTACCAGTCGCGCCGCGTGATCGCGCCAATCGTACGCATCGTGTCGGGGACGCATGAATGGATCGTCACGAGCGACCCCGATTCGATCTCGGCGCTGACCTGATCGGGGGAGAGCAATGTCAGGAAGTCGCTGCGCACCAGCACGCCGCGGATCAGCGCGACCGAGCCACACTGGATCGGTGCATCGGGGCGCGGCTTGTCGGCCTGATCGAACATCTGCTGCCAGCGATCGAGCAGCCCCGATGCGCGCCGCGCGACGATCCATGGGTAAGCGGCAAGATCCTCGAACCCCGCCTCTTGCGTCGCGAGCGGATGTTGCGCGCGCCCGATGATCGTCAGCCGATCGGTGAATAACGGTTCCTGCAACAACTCGCGTCCGGGATGTTCGCGCAGTGCGCCGATCAGCATGTCGATCCGTCCGCTGCGCAACAGTTCGACCAGCTCGAGATACGAACCCTCGACCACGTCGACGCGCGCGGCGGGTTGATCGCGCAGCAGATCGGCCAGTGTCGCGGGCAGCAGCAGCGAGCGCGACAGCGCCATCGCGCCGATCGCGAGTCGCCCGCCCTTCCCGCTCGATTCCTCCAGCGCGGTCGAGATTTCGGCGACCGCGAGGCGGAACCCCTGCGCCAGCGTCGCTCCGGCGCGCGTCAACCCGACCCCGCGCCCGCGGCGTTCGACCAGCGGGGTGCCGCTCAACTGTTCGAGATCACGCACCGCACGGTGGAGTGCGGGGACCGACACGCCCGCGCTCTCGGCCGCGCGCATGAAGCTGCCGGCCTCGGCCAGGTTGATGAGCCCGCGGACGTGCGCGGTGGTAAGATAATTGTGCGGATCGCCCTTTTGCGGCGTGGGGCTGGTCCGCCGGAACGCTCGCGAGATGCGGGTGAGCGCATGGTCGACGCGGCGGACGATGCGGCGGCCCGCAGCGGTCGGCGCGACCCCGGAAGCGGTGCGATCGAACAGCGCGACGCCGAACGCCGCCTCCAGCTTGGCGAGCGCCTGGCTGAGCGCGGGTTGCGACACGCCGGCATTGCGGGCGGCGAGGCTGAGGCTGCCTGCCTGCGCGATCGCGGGCAACAGACGCAGATGCCGGAGGTTGAGGTCGTGTGCGGCTGTCATCGTTGTCCTTTAACGCTGGCTTATAGCATTCCGGTATTCAGATTTGAACAAGGGGCCGGTTCGACTTTAACGTCGCACAATATTGCCCGACCACGGGCGGAGAGGGACACACCCATGCTGATGCAACCCGCCGTTGCGACGACGAGCCAGTCGGGACCGCCGACGAGCCACCGCGCGCTGATCGAATGGGTCGAGCAGGTCGCGGCACATACGCAGCCCGACGCTATCCACTGGTGCGACGGGTCGCAGGCCGAGTGGGACGCCTTGTCCGAGCAATTGGTACAGGCGGGCACGCTGGTCCAGCTCAACCCTGACCTTCGCCCCGACAGTTTCTACGCGCGCTCCGATCCGCGCGACGTGGCGCGGGTCGAGAGCCGCACGTTCATCTGTTCGGAAGCCGAAGCCGACGCCGGCCCGACCAACAACTGGGTCGAGCCGGGCGAGATGCGCGGCAAGCTCGATGGGTTGTTCGCAGGCAGCATGCGTGGGCGCACGATGTACGTCGTGCCCTATTGCATGGGTCCGATCGGATCGGACAAGAGCGCGATCGGCGTCGAGCTGACCGACAGCGCCTACGTGGTTCTTTCCATGCGGATTATGACCCGCATGGGTAGCCCGGCGCTCGACATGCTGGGCGAGGATGGCTTCTTCGTCCGCTGCGTCCACACGGTCGGCATGCCGCTGGACGAGGGACAGGCGGACGTCGCGTGGCCGTGCAACGAGGAGAAGTGGATCGTCCACTTTCCCGAAACGCGCGAGATCTGGTCGTACGGCTCGGGCTATGGCGGCAACGCGCTGCTGGGCAAGAAGTGCTTCGCACTGCGGATCGCCAGCGTGATGGCACGCGACGAGGGCTGGCTGGCCGAGCACATGCTGATCCTCAAGCTGACCAGTCCGGCGGGCAAAGCGCATTACCTCGCCGCGGCCTTCCCCAGCGCGTGCGGCAAGACCAACCTCGCGATGCTCGAGCCGACGGTGCCGGGCTGGACGGCGGAGACGGTCGGCGACGACATCGCCTGGATGCGCTTCGGCAAGGATGGGCGGCTGTACGCGATCAATCCCGAGGCGGGCTTCTTCGGCGTCGCGCCAGGGACCGGTCCTGCGACCAACAAGAACGCGATCGATACGCTGTAGGGCACGTGCATCTTCACCAACACCGCGCTGACCGCGGACGGCGACGTATGGTGGGAGGGTCTGTCCGAGACGCCGCCTGAAGGGCTGACCGACTGGACCGGTGAGCCGTACGATCCGGCGAGCGGCAAGCCCGCGGCGCACCCCAACGCGCGCTTCACCGTGCCCGCGGCGCAATGCCCGTCGATCGCCGACGAATGGCAGTCGCCCGAAGGCGTGCCGATCAGCGCGTTCCTGTTCGGCGGTCGCCGCGCCAGCGCGGTGCCGCTGGCGGTCGAGGCGTTCGATTGGGAGCACGGCGTGTACCTGGCCGCGAACATCGCGTCCGAAGGGACTGCGGCGGCCGAGGGCAAGGTCGGCGCGCTGCGCCGCGATCCCTTCGCGATGCTGCCGTTCTGTGGCTACAACATGGGTGACTACTTCAACCATTGGGTGCGGATGGGGACCAAGGCGCAGTCCGACGCCGCCGTCCTGCCGCGCATCTTCATGGTCAACTGGTTCCGCAAGGACGAGAACGGTAAATTCGTCTGGCCGGGGTTCGGCGAGAATTTGCGCGTGCTCAAATGGATCGTCGAGCGGATCGAGGGCGAGGCCGACGCGGTCGAGACGCCGATCGGGCATCTGCCGACCGCCGATGCGCTCGACGTCGCCGCACTCGACCTGTCGCCGGCGGCGATCGACACGCTGCTGTCGGTCGATACGGGTGTTTGGACCGAGGAGGCTGCGCGCAATCGCGCGTTCCTGGAAGAGTTCGACGCGCCGATCCCACCCGCGTTGATGCGACAGCAGCAGGCGCTGGAGGAACGGCTGGCGAACGCCTGATCGTTCATCACTTCGGCGGCGCGACCGCGTCGTCGCTGGTGATGCCCGTGCGGAACTCCCCCGCGCGGGCATCGCTCTCTATTGCGGCTAGGCTGGTGTTTGTGCAGCGCCGATGGCTGCGGGCGGATGCAGCGGGCTCCCGAGTCAAGCTCGGCACGACGCGGGTCGAATGGTTCGGACGAGCTCAAGCGACACACACGCCGATCGTCGTCATTTCGGCCTCAAGCCCCGCGTCGGCTTCTTCGCCCAGAGACGTTCGGAACAGCAGACAATGGTGCCGCCCGCGCTTGGCCTCAGACCGGACGGTCGATCGACACCGGCGGCGTGCTGAACCATTTCGGCCCGGCCGCGGTCATGTGGAAGCAATCCTCCAGCCGGACGCCGAACTTGCCAGGCAGATACAGCCCGGGCTCGTCGGAGAAACACATGCCCGGCGCGAGCAAGGTCGCCTCGCCGCGAACGAGGTTGACGGGTTCGTGTCCTTCCATGCCGATTCCGTGCCCGGTGCGGTGCGAGAGCCCCGGCAGGCGATAGCCCGGACCATAGCCGAGCGACTCGTAATATCGGCGCACCGTATCGTCGACGCTG
>CAZNQA010000154.1:2685-4048 GCA_964575105.1 uncultured Stakelama sp. | reverse complement strand
GTCAGCGGCGCATAGCCGCGGCGGTTGAGGAACAACAGCACCTGCTCGCGCCGCGCGAGCGTCTCGCCGATCGCGGTGACGAGCTTGGGCGCGATCCAGCGGCCGCGTTCGGGGGGATCGGCGATCAGGTCGAGCGCCTGGATCGACGGCATTTCCGCCGCCCCCCATCGGCCGGGCAACTTGACCTCGGCATAGCGGCCATTGGCGACTTGCTGGCGCGTCTCGATCGCGGGAGTGGCGGAGGCGAGTACGACCGGGATCTGCTCGAACTTGCCGCGCATCACCGCGACGTCGCGCGCGTGGTAATGGACGCCTTCCTCCTGCTTGAAGCTCGTCTCATGCGCCTCGTCGACGACGATCAGCCCGAGATTGGCGTAAGGGAGGAACAGCGCCGAGCGCGCGCCGACCGTGACCAAAGCCTGGCCGCTCGCGATCGCGCGCCATGCGCGGCGGCGTTGCGACGAGCGCAGGCCCGAATGCCACGCGACCGGCTGCACCCCGAAGCGCGCGGCGAAGCGTTTGAGGAACGGCTCGGTCAGCGCGATCTCGGGGAGTAGGACGAGCGACTGGCGACCTTCGCGGATCGCTTCGGCGACCGCTTCGAAATAGACTTCGGTCTTGCCCGAGCCGGTCACGCCGTCGAGCAGCGTCGGTTTGAATGCCTTGGCCGCAACGTCGGCGACGAGGACGCCCGAGGCGGCGCGCTGATCGGCGGAGAGCGCGGGGGCGGCGAAGGCGGGGTCGGGTCGCGGGAAGGGGCTGTCGATGTCGACCTCGACCGCCTCGAGCGCGCCGACCTTGACCAGTCCGCGGATCACCGCGTCCGACACTTCGGCGATCGCGGCGAGTTCGCGGATCAGGCCCTGCGTCGTGCCGATCCGTTCGATCGCCTGTTCGCGTTGCGGGGTGAGCCGGTCGGGGAGGGTGCCGGTCGCGCGATATTCGACGATCGTCTTTGCGCCCTCCAGCGCGGAGGTGGACGCGAGCGCCATCCGCACGACCGAGGCGGGGGAGGCGAGGTAATAATCCGCGGTCCATTCGACCAGCCGCCGCAATGGGGCTGCGAGCGGGGGGACGGGGAGGACGCTGACGAGGTTGCGCAGGCGATTGTCGCCGACCTCGGCGTCGGACGGCATGTGCTCGCTCTCCCACACTACGCCGAGCAACTGGCGCGGCCCGAGCGGGGCGACGACAATCGAGCCGGGCTCGACGGTCATGTCGTGGGGGACGCGGTAATCCAGCGGGCCGAGCGCTGAGTTCAGGACGAGGACGCGGGCGCGGGACATAAGGGGCATATGGCGGGTTGCGCGGGCGGGCGCAAAGGGGGCGTGTTTTGCTCAAGCCCCTTCTCCTCGGGGAGGGG
>CAZNQA010000154.1:0-2585 GCA_964575105.1 uncultured Stakelama sp. | reverse complement strand
GGGGAGGGGCTTAAGGAAGAAGAAGCGGATTCTCTTGTCGGGCTACATCCGCTACACCCCCCCCATGAGCAACCTCCCCCGCGCCTATGCCGAGCATCTCGCGCGCGACCGCAGGCGCTCCCCGCACACCGTGCGCGCCTATGAGGCGACCGCAGTGCGGCTATGCGGCTTCCTCCAGGCCCATTGGGGCGAAGCGATCGACCAGGCCGCGCTCGCTCGCGTCACCACCGCAGACCTGCGCGCATTCCTGGCAGCGCGACGCGGGGAGGGGATCGGGAACGCTTCGGCCGCGCGCGAATTGTCGGCGGTGCGGGGCTTCCTCGATCACGTCACCGGCGCAGGCACGACGCCGCGACTGAAAGGCCCGCGTGTCGCCAAGGGCGTACCGCGCCCGATCTCGCCCGCCGAAGCGATCGCGCTGGCGGAGGACGTATCCGAAGATCCGGATGAACCGTGGATCGGCGCCCGAGATTTCGCGGTGCTGCTGTTGCTATACGGTGCCGGGCTTCGCGTAGCGGAGGCGCTCGGGCTGACCGGTGCGGCGCTGCCGCTCGGCGCGACGCTGGTCGTCACGGGTAAGCGCGACAAGACGCGGATCGTGCCTCTGCTGCCGCAAGTGCAAGCCGCGATCGAAGCCTATGTCGCTTTGTGCCCCTATGGCACGGCGCGCGATGCCGAGCTGTTTCGCGGGGCGAAGGGCGGCCCGCTTTCACCACGCATGGTGCGCCGTGCGGTACAGCGGGCGCGGGTGCGGATGCAATTGCCGGACCGGACGACGCCGCATGCGCTGCGGCATTCGTTCGCGACGCATCTGCTCGGGCGTGGGGCGGACTTGCGCGCGTTGCAAGAACTGCTGGGGCATGCGAGCCTAAGCTCTACGCAGATTTATACGCAAGTTGATGCGGCGCATTTGATGGACGTCTACCGCAACGCACACCCGCGCGCGTGATTTCATCGAACACCACCCGTTCGCTTCGAGCAAAATCGAGAAGCCGGGTACAGCGCAGGTTTCTCGACGACGCTCCAAACGAACGGAATTCACAAGAACGTCCGTTCGCCAAAGTCCCCCCGGCCAAGACCGGGGGGACGAGACATCAACGCAGTGCCTCAACCAGTGCTTCCGCCGCGGCAGCGGACGAGGCCGGGTTCTGCCCGGTGATCAGCAACCCGTCGCGCACGACGTGCACGCCCCAGTCGCTGGTCTTCGAATAGACGCCGCCAGCGCCCGTCAGCATGTCCTCGACCAGGAACGGCACGACGTCGGTCAGCCCGACCGCAGCTTCCTCGGTGTTGGTGAAGCCCGTGACCTTCTTGCCAGCGACCAGCGGCGTACCGTCGGCGGCCTGCACGTGGCGCAGCACGCCCGGGGCATGGCACACCAGCGCGACTGGCTTGTCGGCGGCAATCGCGCCTTCGATCAGTGCGCGCGAGGTCGAATCCTCGGCGAGATCCCACAGCGGACCATGCCCGCCAGGATAGAAGACCGCGTCAAAATCCTCGATCTTGACCGAGTCGAGCCGAACCGTGTCGGCGAGCTGCGCCTTGGCGTCGGCATCCGCCTCGAACCGGCGGGTATCGTCGGTCTTGGCGCTCTCGTCGGCGCTCTTGGGGTCGAGCGGCGGCTGGCCACCCTTGGGCGATGCGAGCGTCAGCGTGGCACCGGCCTGCTTGAGGACGTAATATGGCGCGGCGAGCTCCTCGAGCCAGAAGCCGGTCTTGGCACCGGTGTCACCGAGCTGGTCATGCGAGGTGAGGACGATCAGGATATTCATAATGCTTACTCCAGCGGACGATCAGCCCGCGCTGACCGGCAGATGGGTAGGCCGGTCAGAAATTACTACCGCAGTGCAGCAAAGCCGCGATCAGCCGCGCGGTTTCCACGTCAGCAGCCGCCAGACATACCCCACCACGATCGCGACCGTCAGCGCCACCGCCGCCGGGCCGATGAACGCGTCAAGCTCGCGGAAATTCGCGCCCAAGTAATAACCGGCATAGGCCAGCCCGGTGTTCCAGATCGCCGACCCCGCCGCGGTCCACAGGATGAAGCGCAGGTGCGGCATCCGCGCCATGCCGGCGGGGAGCGACACCATGGTGCGGAACGCGGGCATGAAGCGGAACACGAACACGACCCATTGCCCGCGCGCCCGAAAGAACGCCTCGAGCTTCTCGACATGCTGCCAGTCGAGCGTCAGCCAGCGGCCGTACCGATCGACAACCGGGCGCAGCCGGTGATAGCCGAGCCGGTAGCCGATGGCGTACCAGAAGTAATTCCCCGCGACCGTCCCCGCGGTCCCCGCGACGATCAAGGGCAAGAGGCTCATCTGCCCGCGCGCGACCGCGATCCCGCCGAGCCCCATGATGACTTCTGACGGGATCGGCGGGAACACATTTTCCAGCACCATCAGCAGGAAGATGCCGAAATACCCGCCCCAGGCGGTCAGTTCGATGATCAGCTCGGTCATCGCGAAGCGGGCGTCAGCCCGCGACCTTCCGCTCGATCGCGTCCCAGATCATTCCCGCGACGTCGGTTCCGTCGAACCGCTCGATCGCGACGATGCCGGTGGGGGAGGTGACGTTGATCTCGG
>CAZNQA010000153.1:0-4182 GCA_964575105.1 uncultured Stakelama sp. | reverse complement strand
CGGAAATCGCGCATTCGGTCGGGGCGAAGATCCTGCTCGACGGGTGCCAGTCGGTCCCGCGGATGACGGTCGACATGGCCGCGCTCGATTGCGATTTCTACGTCTTCTCGGGCCACAAGCTGTACGGCCCGACCGGGATCGGCGTGCTGTGGGCGAGGCCCGAACTGCTCGAGGCGATGCCGCCCTATCAGGGCGGTGGGGCGATGATCGACAGCGTGAGCTTCGAGCGCACTACGTATGCGCCGCCCCCCGGGCGGTTCGAGGCAGGGACGCCGCATATCGTCGGCGCGCTCGGGCTTCATGCCGCGATCGACTATGTCGAGTCGATCGGGCTCGACCGGATTCACGCGCACGAAACCGCGCTCGTCACGATGACGCGCGAGGCGCTGTCTAAGATCAACTCGCTGACGCTGTTTGGCCCCGAGGATTCTGCTGGAATCGTGAGCTTTTCGATTCAGGGGGTGCATCCGCACGACATCGGCACCATCTTGGACGAAGCGAAGGTGGCGGTTCGCGCGGGGCATCACTGCGCACAGCCGCTGATGGCATCGCTTGGCGTCGAGGCGACCGCACGCGCGAGCTTCGGTGTCTACAACACCGCCGCAGACGTCGAGGCGCTGGTCCGCGGGATCGAGCGCGTCACGCGCATTTTTGGGTAGGACTTTCACATGAGTGACCGGATCGAGATCGAAGAGGTGACGGGCGTCGAGCAGCCCCCGCGCGCCCGCGTCGAAGCCGCAACCGAGACGTTCGAGCGCAAGCGCGATTATCTCGAAGGCTTCCTCACGCAAAAGCCGCAGGCCGACGCCGCGGGCGCATCCGGTGGCGCGGTCTACGAAGGCGTAATCGAGGCGCTCAAGGACATTTACGACCCCGAGATTCCGGTCAACATCTACGATTTGGGCCTGATCTACGGCGTCGAGGTGACCGAGGCGGGACACGCGGTCGTGATGATGACGCTGACCACGCCGCATTGCCCGGTCGCCGAATCGATGCCGGGCGAGGTCGAGCTTCGTGTCGGGTCGGTCCCCGGGGTCGGTTCGGCCGAAGTCAATCTCGTGTGGGATCCACCATGGGATCCCGCCAAGATGTCGGACGACGCGAAACTCGAACTGGGGATGCTGTAATGGCGACGATCGCCCGTCCGCGGCCTGCCGCGCTGCTCCTGACCGACACCGCGGAAGCGCGGATCGCGGCGTTGATGGCGCGCGCGCCCGAGGGGGCGATCGGGGTCAAGCTGTCGACACCCAAGCGCGGCTGTTCGGGCCTCGCTTACTCGGTCGATTACGTCACCGAGGCCAAGCCGTTCGACGAGCGCATCGACACGCCCGGTGGAACCTTGTTCGTCGATGGCGGGTCGATCCTGTATCTTATTGGGTCAACTATGAATTGGGTCGAAGACGATTTCACCGCCGGGTTCGTCTTCAACAACCCCAATGCCAAGGGCGCGTGCGGCTGTGGCGAGAGTTTCACCGTATAAGCGGCTCCGCTTGCGCTGTTGTCGAAACAGACACCTTTATATTCGTATTGCAGCGCGGTAACGCCGTCGCGAATCGATACGATCTCGAAGGAATGTTGCGATGGCGATCAAACCTCTCCGCAAGGCTGTCTTCCCCGTCGGTGGCCTTGGAACGCGTTTCCTGCCCGCAACCAAGGCGGTCCCCAAGGAAATGCTGCCGGTCGTCGACCGCCCGCTGATCCAGTACGCGGTCGACGAGGCGATCGAGGCGGGGATCGAGCAGATGATTTTCGTGACCGGTCGCGGCAAGTCCGCGATCGAGGACCATTTCGACATCGCCTATGAGCTCGAAGCGACGATGTCCGCGCGCGGCAAGTCGCTCCAGTTGCTCGAACAGACTCGGCTTGCGCCGGGTGCGGTCGCCTATGTCCGCCAGCAGGAGCCGATGGGTCTCGGCCATGCGGTGTGGTGCGCGCGCGACATCGTCGGCGACGAGCCGTTCGCGGTACTGCTCGCGGACGATTTCATGGTCGGCGAGCCGGGCTGCCTCAAGCAGATGGTCGCGGCGTATGAGAAGACCGGTGGCAACATCATCTGCGCGCAGGAAGTCCCCGACAGCATGACGCACATGTACGGCGTCATCACGCCGGGCACGCGCGACGGCGCGCTGACCGAGGTCAAGGGCCTGGTCGAGAAGCCCGCCGCTGGCACGTCGCCGTCGAACCTCGCGGTGATCGGGCGCTACATCCTCCAGCCGGAAGTGATGCGGATCCTCGAGACGCAGGGCAAGGGCGCGGGCGGCGAGATCCAGCTGACCGACGCGATGGCGCGGATGATCGGCGACCAGCCGTTCCACGGGCTGACCTTCCAGGGCAAGCGGTACGATTGTGGCGACAAGGCGGGTTACATGACCGCCAACCTCGCGGTCGCGCTGACCCGCCCGGAAATCGCCGAGACGGTGCGCGTGTTCGCGGTCGACTTGCTGAAGTAGGGCTGCTCGCATCGTTGCCCCGGCTGAGGCCGGGGCCTTTGCGAAACCTATGACCGCCGTCACCCTGAACTCGTTTCAGGGTCCACCGCTTCACAATGGCTGACTGCCCGAACGGAGGGCTGGATGCTGAAACGAGTTCAGCATGACGGCGCTAGGGGGCGGAGCGGTCTGCCCGCCCCCTAGCGGTCCGCGCTGGTCAGTTTCGGGATCTCGGGCCCGTCAGAGGTAGAACATCCCCTCGAGCACGGTCACGCACTGCCCGCCGAGCACGACGCGATCCCCGTCGAGCCGGCACGTGAGATGCCCCCCGCGCGCGCTTGCCTGGAACGCGGTGAAGCGGTCGCGGCCAAGGCGTTCCGTCCAATAGGGCGTCATCACCGCATGCGCCGAGCCGGTGACCGGGTCCTCGTCGATTCCCGCCCCCGGCGCGAACACGCGGCTAACGACGTCGGTGTCGTCGCCGGGCGCGGTGACGATCGTCAGGACGTCGGGTTCGGCGCTGCCTGCGACCTCGGGGTCCGCCTCGGACGGACGGCCCAGAGCACGGAAATCGGGGTCGAGCGCGTGGATCTGGTCGGCATGGTCGAGCACGATCAGCGCGTAGCGATGCGGATGCCACAGCGTCTCGACCGCGGATTCGAGCCCGAGCGCGGCGACGATATGCGCGAGCGGTTTCGGTTCGGGCGCCCACGCGGGGAGCGCGAGTTCATAGCCGTCGCCCGCGCGCGTCACCGACAGGATCCCCGCCTTGCGCGTGCGGAAACGCACGGCATCGCGCGCCGGGTCGCCCGACAGCACGTAATGCCCGCTCGCGAGCGTCGCATGGCCGCACAGCACGACTTCGGACGTGGGCGTGAACCAGCGCAGCTCGTAATCGCTCGCGTCGTCCGTGTCGGGAACGATGAACGCGGTCTCGCTGAGGTTGTTCTCGGCGGCGATCGCCTGGAGTATTGCGTCGTCGAGCCATTCGGTCAGCGGCATTACCGCCGCCGGGTTGCCCTCGAACGGCCGGCTTGCGAACGCATCGATCTGCGTGATGGGGAGCTTCATATGCGCTTTCCAAACCAGTGCGGGGTCACGTCCGCCTCAACCAGCGGATTGTCGGTGTCGACATGCCCCTCGGGGTCGAGATGAATCAGCACCTCGACCTTGGGAAAGGCGCGGCGCAGCGCGACTTCGACGCCCTCGACCACTTCGTGCGCCTCGGCGACCGACATGTCGCGCGCGACTTCCATGTGGAATTGCGCGAAATCATGCGCGCCCGAATGCCGCGTGCGGAAATCGTGGATGCCCTTGATGCCGGGCTGGCGCGCGGCGACCTCGATGAAGTCGCGGCGCATGTCTTCGGGCCATTCCTTGTCCATCAACTGGTCGATCGCGTTGGACGAGGCGCGGAACGCGCCGTACGCGAGCCATAGCGCGATCACGATACCGAAGATCGGGTCCGCGCTGCGCCAGCCGAGATACTGGTCGAGCACCAATGCGACGATGACCGAGCCGTTGAGCAGCACGTCCGACTGGTAATGAACGTTGTCCGCGACGATCGCGACCGAGCCGGTCTGGCGGATCACCGCGCGCTGATAGGCGAGCAGGACGAGCGTCGCGAGGATCGCGATGATCGACACGCCGATGCCGAATTCCGCGCCCTTGGTCGGTTCGTTGCTGCCGAGCGCCATCACAGCGCGCCAGCCGATCCCGGCGGCCGACGCGGTGATCAGCATGACCTGGAACA
>CAZNQA010000152.1:0-4238 GCA_964575105.1 uncultured Stakelama sp. | reverse complement strand
TCGTCGTGATCGTGTTCGACATCGAATCCGCCGCCATCGCGGTCTCGTCGACCGCGGCGGTGATCGCGGTGACGGTCTGCGCCTGCGCTTCCATCGCGAAGCGGATCCGCGTGGCGCTTTCCTGCACCTCGCCGACGGTCGCCTTGATCGATGCGTTGGTTGCGACGGTCGAGCGGGTGGCGGCCTGGATCGCGGCGATCTTCGCGGCGATGTCGTCGGTCGCGCGTGCGGTCTGGCTGGCGAGGCTCTTGACCTCCTGCGCGACCACCGCGAAGCCGCGACCCGCATCGCCCGCGCGCGCCGCCTCGATCGTCGCGTTGAGCGCGAGCAGGTTGGTCTGGCCGGCGATGTCGCGGATGAGGCCGAGAATCGATTCGATCGACTTGGCATGGTCGCTCAGCGTCTCGGACATGCACACCGCGGTGCTGGCCTGAGTCGAGGCGCGAGTCGCGATCTCGGTCGCGGCCTCGACCTCGGTGCGCGCATCCTCGATCGCGCGGATCAGCCCGGCGGCGGTCTGCGCGGCCTCGCGCATCGCCAGCGCCGACTCCTCCGCGGCGGCGGCGACTTCGCTGGTCTTGCCGATCATCCCGCGAGTCGAGCGCGCGGCACCCTGTGCCTGGACACGGATCCGGTTGCCGAGCGCGGCGGTCCCGGCGATCGACGTCGCGATCGTTTCGCTGAACTGCGCGGAGCGCCCCCGGCGCTCGTCACGCGCGCGTTTTGCGTCATGCGTCCCGAGATATGACGCCATCACGTCGGCCTCGACCAGCGCAAGCCGCTGGACGGTATCGGCAAGAGCCCGGAAGCGCGGCGACCCCGCCCCGAGTTTTTCCTCGATAAGCCGCAGCGTGCAGCTGTGCGCGAAGCTCAGCGACGAGAGCAATGCCTGGAGCGGGACTCCGGCCTGTTGCGATTCGGCGACGTGGCGCGACGCCATGCGCGCCCAGTCCTCCCGATCGGGCGCGGCATATTTGATGAGGGTATAGCGTGCGCTGTCCGCGACGCGCGCCGCCATGTAGCTTTCGTCGAACCGGTGGCGGATGTGCGCGGAGACCGGCAGCGCGAGATAATGGTTCCAGAAGGTCTGCGAGATCGCGGTCTCCTGCCCGGTGATGATCCGCGCGATCTCGGCGCCCCCGGCGAGGATGGTGTCGTCCCAGTCATAGTCCGCGACGCGCTGCGCCGCGGAGCGGTCCGCGCCGATCCAATCACCGGGCCTCGCCGCACGGGAGCCCCACGGTCCGTCTTGATCCGTCATTGCGGGATATCCTTGCATACGCGGTACGCGCGCGTCGCTTACGCAGCGACCTTCGCGACGAACTCCCCGGCGCTGCTCTTGAGCGCGCCGAGCTTGTGATCGAGCGAGTCGAACCCGCGGCCGACGCGGTCGATCTCGGAGGCGACGGTCTCGGTATCCTCGCGGATCGCGGTGATGGTGTTCGACATCGAATCGGCGGCGAGTGCGGTCTCGTCGACCGCGGCGGTGATCGCGGTGACGGTCTGCGCCTGCGCTTCCATCGCGAAACGGATCCGGTTGGCGCTTTCCTGGACCTCGGCGACGGTCGACTTGATCGACGCGTTGGTCTCGACGGTCGAGCGGGTGGCGGACTGGATCGCGGCGATCTTGCCCGCGATGTCGTCGGTCGCGCGCGCGGTCTGGTTGGCGAGGCTCTTGACCTCCTGCGCGACCACCGCGAAGCCGCGGCCCGCATCGCCCGCGCGCGCCGCCTCGATCGTCGCGTTGAGCGCGAGCAGGTTGGTCTGGCCGGCGATGTCGCGGATTAGGCCAAGGATCGACTCGATCGACTTGGCGTGATCGCTGAGCGTCTCGGACATGCCGACCGCGGCGCCCGCCTGCGTCGAGGCGCGATTCGCGATCTCGGCGGCGGCTTCGACTTCGGTGCGCGCATCCTCGATCGCGCGGATCAGCCCGGCGGCGGTCTGCGCGGCCTCGCGCATCGCGACCGCGGACTGTTCGGCGGCGGCGGCGACTTCGCTGGTCTTGCCGAGCATCCCGCGCGCCGAGGTCGAGGTGCGGACCGACTGGCCGCGCAACACGCCCGATTCCTGCGTCGCCTGCTCGACCGTCAGCGCGATTCCCTCGCGGAATTCGTCCGCCAGCCGGTCGCGCTCGCACGCCGAGCTGTGCGCGCAATAGGCGTTGTAGATTTCGACCGTGATCTCGCTTTCGAGGCCGGTGAGGCGGAGGATCGTGTCGATGAAGGTGGGAAGGCGGGGATCGTCGGTCCTGAGCCGCTTGAACAGGATGTCGAGCGCGGCGCGGTCGCTGGCGCAGGTCATCGACAGCAGCGCCATCGTCGACACGCCCGCGACATAGCCCGCCGCGACCGAGCGTTCCATCGACTCGACCCAGGCGCGGCCGCTGACGTCACAGAAGCGGTTTCGCAGGAAGGTGATGCCGAGTTCGACCATCTTGGCCTCCTCGTGCGGCTGCCAGCTGCGCTCGCCGAGCCCGGCGCGGCGCCATTGCCCCCAGAAGGCAAGCGCGATCTCGCCCGCGTCCTGCTCGAGCACGGTCCAGACGTCGCGCGCGGCGAATTCCAGCGTGTTGTCGAAATCGAATGCGCGTAGCCGGGCACGGATGTCGATCGTCGCGGCAACGGCACCGGGGGCGGGCAATTCACTGGGGTTCAAGGCGGACGCTCCGTATCGGGTAAGGCCAGCGCGCTTGACGGCCTGGGCCTTGCGTAGCGGCCTCTGGTTAACGCGGAGTAACCGCCCGTTCGGATGATTGCAGCGCATGCATCTGCACGACCATGCAGAATCCTTGCATCATCGGCCCGTCGGATTAAGAGGGCACCAACCCGCATTCGATCCGCAATCGACCCTGCAACCGATGAGGACACGCCGCCTTGGCCAGCACGACCCCCACGACCAAACGCGCTCGACCGCTCAGCCCGCACCTGAGCATCTGGAAATGGGGACCGCACATGACGGTCTCGATCCTGCACCGCGTCACCGGGAGCGGGATGGCGACGGTCGGCACGCTCGTGATGGTGTGGTGGCTCGCCGCGATCTCGGGCGGGGCGGAAAGCTATGCGACCTTCCACCATGTGTTCGGCGTGTTTGCCGGCGGTGCGCTCGGCTATCTGTTCGGGATCGGGCTGACGCTGTCGTTCTTCCAGCATATGGCGAGCGGGATCCGGCACTTCGTGATGGATACGGGCGCGGGCTATGAGCTCAAGCGCAACAAGACCGGCGCGCTCGCGACGATGGTCTTCTCGGTCGCGGCGACCGCGGTGGTGTGGATCTATATCCTGGGGGTCAAATAATGGCGTATCGCACCGAACTCGGCCGCGTCCGCGGTCTCGGCAGCGCCAAGGAAGGCGCGCATCACTGGTGGCAGCAACGCCTGACCGCGGCGGCGAACCTGTTCCTTATGCTGTGGTTCTTCATCGCGATCCTGCGGTTGCCCGCCTATGATTACGACACGGTCCACACATGGCTGTCGTCGAGCTGGGCCGCCATTCCGATGGCGCTCCTGATCCTTTCGGTCTTCTACCACTTCCGGCTCGGGCTGCAGGTGGTGATCGAGGATTACCAGCATAACGAAAGCCGTGTCGTCGCAATGGTCGCGCTCAACTTCTTCACCGTCGTGACCGCCGGCATCGCCATCTTCGCGATCCTCAAGGTCGCCTTCACCGCCACCACCGGAGTTCCGCATGCCTGAGGCATATAAGATCATCGACCATACCTATGACGCCGTCGTCGTGGGTGCGGGGGGCTCGGGCCTGCGCGCGACCATGGGGATCGCGGAAAGCGGCCTGAAGACCGCGTGCATCACCAAGGTGTTCCCGACGCGCAGCCACACGGTTGCGGCGCAGGGTGGCATCGCGGCGAGCCTCGGCAACAATTCGCCCGATCACTGGTCGTGGCACATGTACGATACCGTCAAGGGTTCCGACTGGCTCGGCGACCAGGACGCGATCGAATATATGGTCCGCGAAGCCCCGCAGGCGGTGTATGAGCTCGAGCACGCCGGCGTGCCGTTCAGCCGCAACGACAATGGCACGATCTACCAGCGTCCGTTCGGCGGGCACATGCAGAACATGGGCGAGGGGCCTCCGGTCCAGCGCACCTGCGCCGCGGCGGATCGTACCGGCCACGCGATGCTTCACGCGCTGTACCAGCAGAGCCTGAAGTATGACGCTGACTTCTACGTCGAGTATTTCGCGCTCGACCTGATCATGGAAAACGGCGTCTGCCGCGGCGTG
>CAZNQA010000151.1:0-4495 GCA_964575105.1 uncultured Stakelama sp. | reverse complement strand
CGCCATCCCCATAGCGCTTGGTGACGTCGCGCAGCGAGATGATCGGCGCGACCGCAGCTGCATCCGACACCGCCGGGGAGACCGGATTACTGGCCACCGCCCTGCCCGCCCGACCGCCGCCGCTGTCCGCTTCCGCCAGCAGATCCGCCAGACGAGCCTCCCGTATCCTTCGCCAACTGCCCGGTGATCACCTTGCTCCCCGGCTTGAGCGCGCCGCCAAGGACTTCGGTCATCGATCCGTTGCTTTCGCCCGTCGTGATGTCGACCGACTTGGGCGTCCCGTCGGCGTCGAGCACATAGACCGTCTGCGCGCCACCGCGTTTGACCGTCTCGCCCTTCGCGCTGCCCGCGCCACCCCGGCGCCGAGGGCGGGGGATCAACGCCCCCGCGATCCCGCTGCCGCCCCCCGACGCGCCCGTATCGGTTGGCTTGAAGCGCAACGCCGCGTTGGGGACGAGCAGCACGTTGGGCTTGGCGGTGGTGATGATGTCGGCGGTCGCGGTCATGCCGGGACGAAGCTGGAGCCCGGCATTGGCGACCGACAACGTCGCGCTATACGATACGACCTGACCCGCAGTGGAGGTCGCGGTCGTCGTGCTGCTCGACGACGTGGTCGACGCGCTGAGGTTCGACCCGAGATCGACTCGCGTGATGTCCGCGGGGAAGGTCTTCCCCGGGAAGGCGTCGACCGTGAAACTCGCCTTCTGCCCCTCCTTGACCGAACCGACGTCCGCCTCGTCGATCGCGACCGCGAGCTTCATCCGGCTGAGGTCCTCGGCGATGACGAACAGCGTCGGCGTGCTGAACGACGCCGCCACGGTCTGCCCCGGTTCGATCTGGCGCGCGAGCACCACGCCGTTGACCGGCGAGCGGATCACCGTCTTCACCAGCTGCGTCGCGTTGGACGACAGCGTCGCGCGGGCGGACACGACGTTCGCCTGCGCCGCGCGAACGTTGGCGACGGCACGCTCGCGGTCGGCGCGCGCCTGGTCGAGTTCGGTCTTGGCGGGGACGCGCCCGCCCGACAGGCGGCTGACTTCCTGGAACCGCGACAAGGTCGCATTGGCCTGTGCCAGCGTTGCCTGGTTCTGCGCGACCGTCGCGATCGCCGCATCGAGCGCTGCCTGGCTCTGATTGACCGTATCCTGGAAGCGCGAGGGATCGACCAGCGCGAGCGGCTGGCCCTTGGTCACGCGGTCGTTGACGTCGACCACCACCTTGGTGACGAGCCCCGAGAGTTCCGAGCCGACCTGCACCTGATTGGTCGGCGCGAGCTTGCCGGTCGCCGAGACGCTGACCGAAAGCGCGCCGCGCTCGACCGGCGCGGTCGCATAATCGGGTTTCGTGCTTCCCGCGAAACAGCTTTTCAGCGTCAGCAGCAGCAGGATCACGCCAAGCGCGACGAGCACCCATTTGCCCCAGCGTTTCCACGCGGGAACGGGTTTGGTGCCGAGGAAGGCATCCAGATCGGGGCTAGTCGCTGCGGTCGGGGGCGTGCTGGCCATTTAGCGTTCCTGGCGGACGATAGGGTTGGACGCGGGAGGCGCGATTGCGGCGGTCGGGTCGGCGCCGCTGTCCCACCCGCCGCCGAGCGACAGGAACAGCTGGACCAACGCGGTCGCACGGTCGGATTGCGCCTGGCTCAACCCGTTACGCGCGTTGAGCAAGGCGGTCTCGGTGGTGTTGAGCGTGACGAAGTCGGTCAGCCCTGCCCGATATTGGCTGCGCGACAGGATCGCGCTGGTGTTGGCGGCGTCGAGCGCGATCGTGAACTGCTCGGCGCGGCGCTTGGCGGAGTCGAGCGCGACGACCGCATTCTCGACATCCTCGAGCCCCTGCAGCACGGTCGATTTATACGCCGCGAACGCGCCATCCGCGGCAGCCTCGCTGCTGCGCACCTGCGAGCGGAGCCGCCCACCGTTGAAGATCGCCTGAGTCAACCCGGCAAACACCTGCCCGGCAATCGTCTGGAACAGACTGCCGAGCTTCGAGGCGTCGGTCGAAATGCTCCCGCTGATCGCGAGCGCGGGATAGAGTTGCGCCTTCGCCACCCCGATCTGCGCGGTGGTCGCGGCGAGCTGGCGCTCCGCCGCGCGGACATCGGGGCGCTGGCGGAGCGTATCGAGCGGAACCCCGATCGCAACGCTGTCCGGCCCCGACGGGATCGGCTGCGTCGCCGCAAGCTCGGCCTTGAGCGCACCCGGCGCCTGCCCGGTCAGCACGCCGATCCGCGAGACCGCGGCGTTGTAATTCTGTTCGATCGTCGGGATCGTGGCGGCGGTGGTCGCGCGCTGCGACCGCGCCTGTTCGGCATCGAGCGACGACACCAGCCCCGCCTGGACGCGGAAGCCCGCGATCTCGAGATTGTCGTCCTGCACCCGAAGCGACGCGCGCGCGTTTTCGAGCTGCGCCTGATACAACCGCGCGAGCATGTAGTTGCGTGCGGCTTCCGCCTCGGTCGACAGCAGCACGGTCGCAAGATCGTAGCCCGACGTCGCATATTGCGCGCGGCTCGATTCGACCGTGCGGCGAACTTCTCCGAACAGCCCGACCTGATATTGCACGTCCGCGCCGAGCGACAGCGTATCGCCCGATCCCCGCCCGGTGATGACGGTCGCGCCCCCCGGCAGCGTGGTGGTGCCCCCGACGATGCTTTGCGAACGGGTGTAGCCCGCCGAACCATTGAGCGTCGGCAACAGTTGCGCGCGCGACTGGACCAGCGCCTCGCGCGCTTGCCGCAACCGCGCGACCGCTTGCGCGATATCGAGGTTGCTGGTCCGCGCGCGCTCGACCACGCTGGTCAGCAGCGGGTCGTTGAACTGCGTCCACCACGCCGTCAGGTCCCCGCGCGCCTGCGCCGGGAGCGGGACCGAATAGGCATCGGGCACCCCCAGCGCGACGGGGCTCGCCGGGTGGTAATTGGGGCCGACCGTACACGCCGCGACCGGCACCGTCAGGGAAAGCAGCAGGATCGAGCGAAGGCGCATTTGCCTTATGTGGCTAACACACTGCGCCCGGTCCATCGAATAGTTGTCGCAATCTGTCGCGGTTACCGCTTGCCGCGTTATTCCATTTCCAGAATGACGGCATCAACGGCCAGGCTGTCCCCGGTCTTGGCGTTGACCGTCTTGACCGTCCCCGCCTTTTCGGCGCGCAGGATGTTCTCCATCTTCATCGCCTCGACCACCGCAAGCGGCTGCCCCGCCTCGACCGTGTCGCCGACCCCGACGTCGAGCCGCATCAGCAGGCCCGGCATCGGGCACAGCAGGAATTTCGACAGATCGGGTGGGATCTTGTCGATCAGATGCTGCGCATAAGGTGCGACATGCGCGGGCAACACCCGGGCTTCGTGCGCGGCGCCGCGCGCGGTGAGGCGGAAGCCGCCGCGCGTGCGGACGATCTTGACGCTCAGTTCGGTGTCTTCGATCTCGGCATGCACCACCCGGTCGCCCGGGGTATATTCGAGCGCGATGTCGAGCTCGTCGCCATTCACCGTGACGCCATCGGTCGAGATATCGACGACATGCGTCGCCTCGCCGATCCGTACGCTCCACTGCGACGGCGGGCGAAGCCGCTTGCCGAGCTGCCCGTCGATCCGGCGCGCACGATCCGCCTCGGCGGTCGCGGCGAAGGCAGCGATCGCGGACAGGTCGCGGATGAGCTCGGGGGACGCAGGCGCGCCGTGGAACCCGTCGGGATATTCCTCGGCGATGAAGCCCGTCGTGATGTTGCCCGACCGGAACCGCGGGTGCTGCATCAGCGCGGAGAGGAAGTCGATATTGTTGCCCGGGCCGGTGATCTCGAACGCATCGAGTGCTGCGATCTGCTCGTCGATCGCCTCCTCGCGCGTGGGGGCCCAGGTGATCAGCTTGGCGATCATCGGGTCGTAGAAGATGCTGACCTCGCCCCCCTCGCGCACGCCATCGTCCACGCGGACGTAAGCCTCTTTTGTTTCTTCTTGCCCCTCCCCTTCAGGGGAGGGGTAGGGGGTGGGGGGAGTCTCACCGAGCCCGACGCCGGTAGAGTCGGCTGCACGGCCCCACCCCAACCCCTCCCCCGAGGGGGAGGGGCTAAGCGGCGTATAAGGCGTGCCCACACTCTCCGGCGGCTGATACCGCACCAGTCGCCCGGTGCTCGGCAAGAACCCGCGATACGGATCCTCCGCATAAACCCGGTTCTCGATCGCCCACCCCTTGAGCGTCACGTCCTCCTGCGAAAACGGCAAAGCCTCCCCCGCAGCAACCCGGATCATCAGCTCGACCAGATCCAGCCCCGTCACCGCCTCGGTCACCGGATGCTCGACCTGGAGCCGCGTGTTCATCTCGAGGAAGTAGAACCCCTCCCCCGTCGTATCCGCGCCCGAGACGATCAGCTCGACCGTCCCCGCCGAGAAATACCCCACCGCCCGCGCGAGCGCGACCGCCTGCTCGCCCATCGCCTTGCGCATCTTGGGCGTGACGAACGGCGACGGCGCTTCCTCGACCACCTTCTGGTG
>CAZNQA010000150.1:2883-4547 GCA_964575105.1 uncultured Stakelama sp. | reverse complement strand
CTCGACCTGCGCGCCGCGCCACGAATAGATCGACTGGTCGTCGTCGCCGACGCAGGCGATGTTCTTGCGCTCCTGCGCGAGCAGTCGGAGCCAGAGATACTGGACGCTGTTGGTGTCCTGATACTCGTCGACCATAATGTACTTAAACCGGCGCTGATAGTCCGCCAAAACGTCGCGATCCCGCTGCAGAATGACCAGCATGTGCAGCAAAAGGTCGCCAAAATCGCACGCATTGAGCGCGGCGAGCCGAGTCTGGTAGGCCGCGTACAGTTCCTGCCCGCGCCCGTTGGCGTAGAGTTCGCTTTCGCCCGCATCGATCTGTGCCGGGGTCAAACCCTTGTTTTTCCACCCGTCGATCAGCCCCGCGAGCTGTCGCGCGGGCCAGCGTTTCTCGTCAAGGTCGGCCGCCTGGATCAACTGCTTGAGCAAGCGCAGCTGGTCATCGGTATCAAGGATGGTGAAATTGCTTTGCAATCCAACCAGTTCGGCATGCCGCCGCAGCATCTTCGCGCCGATCGCATGGAACGTGCCGAGCCACGGCATCCCCTCGACCACGTCCCCCACGAGTCGCCCGACCCGCTCGCGCATCTCCCGCGCCGCCTTATTGGTGAAGGTGACGCTTAAAATCTCGCTAGGCCAAGCCTTTCGCGTGTTGAGCAGATGCGCGAGTCGTGCGGTCAACGCCGCCGTCTTGCCGGTGCCCGCCCCCGCGAGGACAAGGACCGGCCCCTCGGTCGTCAGCACCGCGTCGCGCTGCGGGTCGTTAAGTCCGTGCAAATAGGGCGGATCATGGGGCGCGAGCGCGTCGGGAGAAACAGGAAGACTCATCGGTGAACAGGTAGGGAACGCGCGCCGTTCGGGCAAGCGCGCCGTTACGGGGGCTGGCCGGCGCGACTCCGGACGGTCCCGGATGAAGCGAAACGGGCCGAAGGGCCTTCGCCGCCACGGTCGCGAAACAATCTCGTATCTGTAATAAGCCGCAAGTCGAACCGCTCGCCGGGAGTCGAACATCCCCAAGGGCAAGGATGGAGGCCGAATTCGGCGGCGATCGACCATCATATATTTCAAAGCGCTATGGTACGAATGGGACGCGGCTACCATCTACCCAATGCTTCGGGGCTGGCGTTTGTCGTGTGAGGCGGCTATCGGCGCGGAACACCAGTACATCTTAAACACCCGTAACCAACCGAGTGAAGGCCTTTCAAAGCCATGGCTACTACCTTGTCGGCGCCTCTCGAAGCTGAGGCAGCGAGCGGCCCCCGGTTGGATCATCAACTGCATCCCGCCGGCCGCTGGATTTTCCTCGCGGTGATGGTGGCGGGGCTTGCCTTCGCAGGTTTCAGCATCTTCACCGATACCAAGCAGGTTGGCGAGGGCCTCGCCCTCGGGACCTTCGCGTTCCTCGCGCTGGCGCTGTTGATCGCGCTGGGGTTCGAGTTCGTCAACGGCTTCCACGATACCGCCAACGCGGTGGCGACGGTCATCTACACCCATTCCATGCCGGCACCGCTTGCGGTCGTCTGGTCGGGCTTCTTCAACTTCCTCGGCGTCATGTTCTCGACCGGGGCGGTGGCCTATTCGATCATCACGCTGTTGCCGGTCGACCTGATTCTTCACGTTGGCAGCAGCGCCGGCTTCGCGATGATCTTCGCGCTGCTGCTCGC
>CAZNQA010000150.1:0-2783 GCA_964575105.1 uncultured Stakelama sp. | reverse complement strand
TATGCGCTCAACCGCACCATGCCCGAGAGCCAGACGCCGGCCTTCGTCGCAAGCGCCAATGCCGCGGCAAACGCTTTCTCGGTTCATGCCAATGGCGGCTCGGTCGCCACGATGGACGAGGCGCGCGGCGTGCTGACCAAGGCGCTCCAGACCCGCAAGGCGTCGAGCCCCGAGGTCTATGCCGCCGCATCGTCGCTGTCGCGCGATCTTGGCCAGCGGATCAACGCGTTCGGCTCGCTCAACAAGGTGTCGGCTGCGGCGACGCCGAACCTGCGCAACGACATGTATCTCGTGCTCGATACGACACGGCTTGCGACCAAGGACAAGAAGGCTGCGGCGGCGACGTTCAGCGAACCCGAACTGAAGGCGATTACCGGCTATCAGACCAACCTCGAGAAGGGCACGCGCTACATCCCGACCTGGGTCAAGATTACGGTCGCGCTGGCGCTGGGTCTTGGCACGATGGTCGGCTGGCGGCGGATCGTGATCACCGTCGGCGAAAAGATCGGCAAGTCGCATCTGACTTACGGCATGGGCGCGTCGGCCGAGCTGGTGGCTGCGGGGACGATCATGGCGGCGGAAGTTTATGGCCTGCCGGTCTCGACGACGCACATTCTGTCGTCGGGCGTCGCGGGTGCCTCGGTTGCGAATGGCGCCGGGCTGCAGTCCCGAACGGTAATTAACATGGCGCTTGCCTGGGTGCTGACGTTGCCGGTGGCAATGGCGTTGTCCGGTGCACTGTATGTGCTTTTCCTCACGCTGACGAAGCTCTGAGGCAGTCGTCATCGGATGGGTAAGGGGGGCGGAAGTCGAAAGGCTTCGCGCCTCTCTTTCGTTTTGGCAGGGCGCGAAACCGGGGAGGGAAGATCCTGACCGATCATCCCGGCTCGGCGGCCTCCGCGTTCTTCCGTTTCTCGCGGCGCGCGTCGGCCTTGGCCATAAGCGGTGTCGCGGTCATCCCGTGGACGACGATCGATAACAGAATGGCCGTTCCCGCAATCGCCCAGACCTGTGAGCGTTCCCCGAACTGCGTGCGATTGAACGCATATTGCAGGTAAAACAGCGTTCCGATGCCGCGAATGCCGAAGAAACCCATCAACCGCTTCGACAGCCCCGGCGTGTCCGACCATGCAAATGCGACGAGGCTCGCCAACGGACGGATGACGAACACGATCCCGACCGCTAGCAATGCACCGCGCCAGTCGAGCGGCGCGAGCAGTCCCTTGCCGACTGCCCAACCGAACAGGACCATCACAAGCGTCATCAGCACGCGTTCGATCTGGCCGGAAAACTCCGCCATTGCCGTGTGAAACTCGTTGTCGGGGCAGGTCGACCGGATCGTCAACGCAGCGACGAACACCGCGATGAAGCCGTTGCCGTGGATAAGCACGGACAGGGCATAGGCGCAAAAGGTGACGCCGATCGCAACCAGACCGTCCCCCGTATCGGAAAGCTTGGCGGCGGGCAGACGGAACATCAGATAGCCCGCGATACTGCCAAGGACCCATCCGATCAGTACGCCAAACGCAAGATCGCTGGCGACTTCGATCAACGACCAGTGCACCCAGTCGACCGTGCCTTGCTGGACGCTTACCGCCAGCGCCACGAACGGAAAGGCGAGCCCGTCGTTGAGGCCCGCCTCAGAGGTAAGCCCGAACCGCGTCTCGCCATCCTCGCCCTGCGTCGGCGGGCCGGTCTGGACATCCGCCGCGAGCACGGGGTCAGTCGGCGCAATTGCGGCGGCGAACAGGAGTGCGGCGGCGGTGCTCAGGCCGACACCCCAATGCGCGGCGCCGAACACTACAAGCATCGTCAGCGGCATCACCGCAAGTAACAGGATCCAGGTCGATTTCCACCGCCGCCAGCCGAACTTGCGATCCAGCCGCAAGCCAGCGCCCATCAGCGCGATCAGTACGATCCCCTCGTTGAGATGCTCGAGCGTCGGGTCGTGCGTGAGGCGACTTTGGCTCGCCTGGAACCACGGCGTCATCGACAATAGCAATCCGAGGCCGATGCATATGATCGGCAAGGATAAGGGTAGCTTCTTGAGAAGCAGCGGCAGCCAGGCCGCAAGCAGAATAAGCCCGCCGATCCCAAGCAGGATCAGTTCATGTGACAGTTGCAGCATCCGCATTAACGAGCGGATGCTGCATAAGGCTCCCTTTGCGTCCGGTCGGTCAGGCCGCGGCGGAGGCCTCGGGCATGTCCGCCGCCATCAATGCGGCGAGGAAAGTCTCTCGCCACCAATCGATATCCTGATCCTCGATCGAATCCATGCACGCGCGCCAGCGGCGGATCCGTTCGTCCTTGCCCATCCGCAGCGCGGTCAGGATCGCGTCCGCCATTTCCTCCGCGCTGTATGGATTGATCTGGATCGCTTCGGTCAACTGCGCCGCGGCACCCGCGAAACGCGACAGGATCAGCACGCCGGGATCCTCGGGGTCCTGCGCCGCGATATATTCCTTGGCGACGAGGTTCATTCCGTCGCGCAGCGGGGTGACCAGTCCGATCTTCGACGCGCGATAGATCCCCGCCAGCGTGTCGCGGCCATAACCTTGATTTACATAGCGGATCGGCACCCAGTCGACGTCGGCGTAAGCCCCGTTGATCCGCCCCGAGAGGCTTTCGAGCGTGTTGCGGATGCGCTGGTAGCTCCCGACCGCGCCGCGCGACGGCGGGGCGATCTGGAGCAGGAACACTTCCTTGCGCTCCTCGGGATGCTCGACGAGGAAGCGTTCGTAGCCGAGGAAGCGTTCTTCCAGCCCCTTGGAATAATCGAGCCG
>CAZNQA010000149.1:0-4547 GCA_964575105.1 uncultured Stakelama sp. | reverse complement strand
CGGTGGCCGAGGAATATCGCGTCGGCGGGACCTGCGTCATCCGTGGCTGCGTGCCCAAGAAGCTGCTCGTCTATGGCGCGCATTTTGCCGAGGATCTGAAGGACGCGAAGCGGTTCGGCTGGGACGTGCCCGACACTCTCGGGTTCGACTGGGCGCGGCTGCGCGACAATGTGATGGAGGAGGTCGACCGGATCAACGGGGCCTATACCGACACGCTCAACAACAATGGCGTCGACATCATCCTCGACCGGGCAGTCGTGACCGGCCCGCATTCGGTGCGGCTTGGCGACGGGCGCGAGGTGACCGCGGACAAGATCCTGATCGCGGTCGGTGCGACGCCGATCGTGCCGGAATGCCCGGGGAGCGAGCTTGGAATCACCTCGAACGAAGTGTTCCACCTCGACGCGCTGCCCAAGCGCATCCTGATCGCGGGGGCGGGCTATATCGCCAATGAGTTCGCGGGCATCTTCAACGAGTTCGGCAGCAAGGTGACGCTGATCAACCGCACCGACGTGATCCTGCGCGGCTATGACGAATCGATCCGCGACCGGCTGCTCCAAATCTCGATGATGAAGGGGCTCGAATTCCGCTTCAACGCCGCGTTCCAGGGGATCGAAAAGCAGGGCGACGGGTGTCTCCGCGTCTCGATGACGGGCCACGAGCCGATCGACGTCGATTGCGTGCTGTTCGCGACCGGGCGCTCGCCCAACACCGAAGGGCTCGGGCTCGACAGTGCTGGCGTCACACTGGACGACAAGGGCGCGATCGTGGTCGACGAGGACAACAAGTCGACGTGCGACAGCATCTATGCGGTCGGCGACGTCACCAACCGCGTCCAGCTTACCCCCGTCGCGATCCGCGAGGGGCAGGCGTTTGCGGACACGATGTACGGCAACAAGCCGCACCGGGTGGATTACGAGAACATCCCCTCGGCGGTGTTCAGCCATCCCCCGATGGCGGGGGTCGGGCTGACCGAGGCGCAGGCGAAGAACAAGTTCGGCTCGGTCAAGGTCTACATGTCCGACTTCCGCCCGATGAAGAACGTGCTCGCGGGGCGCAACGAACGCGCCTTGTACAAGATGGTGTGCAACCCCGAGACCGGTCAGGTGCTCGGGCTCCACATGATCGGCCCGGATTCGCCCGAGATCCTGCAGGCGGCGGCGGTCGCGGTGAAGGCGGGGCTGACCAAGGATGCGTTCGACCAGACCGTCGCGCTGCATCCGTCGATGGCGGAGGAGCTGGTGTTGCTGCGGTAAGGGCTGCTGGCCGTTACAACCGACCCCGCGTGCGCATCGCTCGATGCAGCACGCGGCGGACGGTCAGAAGATCCCCCGTGCGATCGTAGAAGATGCGATGGGCTTCCTGCCATGGCGGGACCGGGTCGGCGGCGTGATGTCCGGCGCGATCGCACCGGACTCGGGGTATTCGCGCAGTCGCAAGATCGCGTGTTCGAGCATGTCGAAGTATTTCGCAGCGACATCCTCGCCAAAAGTTTCGATACTGAAACGCAGAATCTCATCGAGATCGGCCGACGCTTCGGCGGCGACCTCGAGATCAAGCATTCCTTTGCAAGTGTTTGGCCCTGATATCGGCGAATATCTGGTGGACCGGTCGGGGATCGATCCCCGAGGCAAAGCCCTTGGCGACTTCCTCCTGAAGCCAGGCAAGCCCTGCCGCCGCATCGAGATCCCGCTGCATCAAGTCGCGTACATAAGCACTGGTGTTCGCAAAATCGCATTCGGCGACTCGTTGCTTCGCCCAGTCCTCGAGCGAATCCGGCACGGAAATCATCATCTGGGCCATGGGCTGAACGTACGACTTGGCCGCAAACCTGTCCAGCCCATCCCCTCGCGCCTACCAGATATGCACCCGATCCGCCGGTGCGAGATACAGCTTGTCACCCGGCTTCACCCCGAACGCCGCGTACCAGGCGTCGACGTTCCGGACGATCCCGTTGACGCGGTAGAAGGGCGGCGAGTGCGGGTCGGTCAGCAACCGCGCGCGCGCGGCACCCTCGCGGACCTTGGACTGCCACGCCTGCGCATAGGACAGGAAGAACCGCTGGTCGCCAGTCAGCCCGTCGATCACCGGGGCCTTGCCGTGGCTCGCCTGATACTTCTGGTAGGCGGCATACGCCGTCTCGACCCCGCCGAGATCACCGATATTCTCGCCGAGCGTCAGCGCGCCCTTCACGTGGACGCCGGGGATCGGCTCATAGGCGTCATATTGCTGGCTGAGCGCACCGGTCCGCGCCTTGAACGCGGTTTTCGCCTCGGGCGTCCACCAGTTCTCGACCTTGCCGGTCGGCCCGAACAGGCTGCCCTGGTCGTCGAAGCCATGCCCCATCTCATGCCCGATGATCGCGCCGATCGCGCCATAGTTGATCGCGGCATCCGCCTTCGGGTCGAAATAGGGCGGCTGCAGGATCGCGGCGGGGAAGGTGATCTGGTTCGCCAACGGATTGTAATAGGCGTTTACCGTCTGCGGGGTCATGTCCCACAAGGCCCGGTCGACCGGGGCCTTCAAGCGCGAGAGGTCGAGTTGATGCTGGAACTCGCCCGCGCGGATCGCATTGCCGAGCGGATCGCCGCGAACGACCTGGAACGCACTGTAATCGATATATTTGACCGGATGCCCGACGCGCGGGTCGAACGCGGCGAGCTTGGCGAGCGCGGCGGTCTTGGTCTTCGCGTCCATCCAGCTGTTTGCGGTGATCCGGTCCTTGTAAGCGGCGCGCAGATTGGCGATCAGCTCACCCATCTTGGCTTCGCTTTCGGGCGGATAGTGACGCTTGACGTAGATCTCGCCGATCGCCTCGCCCATCGTCCCGTTGACCATCGCGATCCCGCGCTTCCAGCGCGCGCGCTGCGCCGGCTGATCGTTGAGCGTCTTGCCGTAGAATCCGAAGGTCGCCTCGTCGAACGCCTTGGGCAGCATCGGCGCGGCGGCGGTCACGAAGCGGAACTTCATCCAGTCCTGCCAGGTCGACACGGGCGTTTCGGCGAAGATCTTGCCGAGCCCGGTCAGCGCGGTCGAATTGCTCATGATGACAACCGGGAAATCGCCATAGCCCGAGGTCTGCAGCAGCAGCGGCCAGTCGAATTCTGGCGCGAGCGCGGTCCGCTGCGCCGCGGTCATCGGCTTGAGCATCGCCATCAGGTCGCGCGACTGGACCGGCGACCATTGCACCTTCGCCATCGCGGTCTCGAGTGCGATGATCCGGTCCGCGCGCGCGCTCGCGTCGGTCAGCCCCGCGAGCGTCAGCATCCGCTCGACATAGGCGCGGTAGGCGGTGCGGAACGCGTCGTATTTCGCGCCGGTCTCGAGATAATAATCGCGCCCGCCCATGCCGAGCGAGCCCTGCCCGGTGCCGACGGTATATTTCGACGGATCGGACGGGTTGGGAAGCTGGCCGATCTCGACCGGGCTGGCGTAGCCGGGGGTCGCGAACAGCGTCTGGAGCTTGGCGCGGTCGTCGGCGGCGTCGATCTTCGCGAAATAGGGCGCAAGCGGCGCGATGCCCGCCTTGTCGATCGCGGCTTCGTCCATGAAGCTCGCGTAAAGATCGCCGAACTGCTTCGCGCCCGTGCCGACCGCGGCGGGATTGGCGGCGGCATCGGTCAGGATCTTGCGGACGTTGGCTTCCGCTTCGTCGGCCAGCACGACGCCATATCCTGCCGACGTGCGGTCCGGTGCGATCTGGGTCCGCTTGTCCCAGCCGCCATTCGCATGGGTCCAGAAATCGTCGCCGGGCTTGACCGTCTTGTCCTGCGTGGTGAGGTCGAGCCCGAAGCTGCCGTAGCGCGCGCCGGTGGCGGGCGCTGCCGGGGTCGGTTCCGCGGCGACGAACGCGGGTGTGACGAGCGTGCCCAGCGCGATCGCGGTGGACAGACGAAGCAGAAGCAAAGGACGCATCGGTTTTCCCTCCCTGTGTTTTATCCGAGTATAGCGCTGGCGTCGGGCGGCGCAATTGGCCGCGCGCATCGGCGGTTTGGCGGACACGCTGTTGCCTTCTGCCCTGAAAACGCGAAAAGAACCCCCCAACGGGTGTTCAAGCCGATCCTTAGGAGTTGCCATGTCCTCGACCATCGCCGAACTGGAACGCAAGCGCGCCGCGGCGCGGCTGGGCGGGGGCGAGAAGCGTATCGCCGCGCAGCACGCCAAGGGCAAACTGACCGCGCGCGAACGCCTGGACGTGCTGCTCGACGAGGGCTCGTTCGAGGAGCTCGACATGTATGTCGAGCACAATTGCGTCGACTTCGGGATGCAGGACCAGATCGTGCCGGGCGACGGCGTGGTCACCGGATCGGGGACGATCAACGGGCGACTGGTGTTCGTGTTCAGCCAGGACTTCACCGTCTTCGGCGGGTCGCTGTCCGAACGTCATGCGCAGAAAATCTGCAAGATCATGGACATGGCGCTGAAGGTCGGCGCGCCGGTGATCGGCCTCAACGACAGTGGCGGCGCGCGCATCCAGGAGGGCGTCGCCTCGCTCGGCGGCTATGCCGAGGTGTTCCAGCGCAACGTGCTGGCGAGCGGCGTCGTGC
>CAZNQA010000148.1:0-4591 GCA_964575105.1 uncultured Stakelama sp. | reverse complement strand
GTGGCTATGACGAGATCGTGCTGCTCAAGGACATTCCGTTCCAGTCGCATTGCGAACACCACATGGCGCCGATCATCGGCAAGGCGCACATCGCCTATCTGCCCTCCGACTGGGTCGTCGGAATCTCCAAATTGGCACGTGTGCTCCACGCCTATGCGCGCCGCCTGCAGGTCCAGGAGCGGCTGACCGCCGAAGTCGCCAACTGCATCTGGGACAATCTCAAGCCGCTGGGCGTCGCGGTGGTGATCGAGGCGAGCCATGCCTGCATGACCGCGCGCGGGGTGCGGACACCCGGGGTCACGATGGTGACGAGCCGGATGATGGGCGTGTTCCGCGACGACGAGCGCAGCCGGAAGGAAATCCTCGCGCTGATGGGGTGCTGATGCAGGCGGGACGAATGGTATTGGTGACGGGCGCGGCGCGGCGGCTCGGCGCGACGATCGCGCGGCATCTGGCGGGTGAGGGGTGGCGGGTCGCAATCCACCATCACCATTCCGCCGCGGACGCCGAGGCGCTTGCGCGCGACCTGCCGGGGGCGATCGTGCTGACGGGGGATCTTGCGGACCCGGCGACCCCGGGGGCGCTGGTCGCCGCCGCCCGCGCGGTCTTCGGCGAACCGCTCGCCGCGGTCGTCAACAGCGCGTCGCTGTTCGATTATGATACGCCGCCTGCGGTTACGGCGGAGTCGTTGCAGCGGCATGCGCGGGTCAACCTCGATGCGCCGGTGCTGCTGGCGTGCGCGCTGGCGGGGCAGGACGATCTCGTCGCGGGGGCGGTGGTCAATGTGCTCGACCAGAAGGTCGCCAATCTCAACCCCGATTTCTTCGCTTATAGCGGCGCCAAGGTCGCGCTGACCGGGGCGACGACAATGCTCGCGCAGGCGCTCGGGCCGCGCATCCGGGTCAATGCGGTGTCGCCGGGCCTCACGCTGCCGAGCGCGGACCAGACCGACGCGGAATTTGCTGCGGTTGCGTCGAGGAACGTGCTGCGCCGCCCGGTCGATCCGGAGGACGTCGCGCGCGCGGTCGCCTTCCTGCTCGACGCGCGCGGGATCGCGGGGCAGAATCTTTTCGTCGATTGCGGCCAGCACTTCGTGGCGCTGCCACGCGACGTCATGTTTGAAACTCGGGTATGATGGGGCCGGTGCGGTTCACGACGATCCTCGAGGGGCTCGAACTGACGATGGGGCTGGGGATCCACCCCGACGAACGCGCCGCACCGCAGCGCGTGATCGTCTCGGTGCGGATGCAGGTCGCCTATCCCGCGCCCCCCGCCGACGACCGGATCGAGCAAGTGCTCGATTACGATTTCGTCCGCAGCGGGATTCAGTCGCTGGTGGCGGACCGGCATTTCGATCTGCAGGAGACGCTGTGCGAGGCGATCGCGGCGCTGTGTTTCACCGACCGCCGCGTGGAACGGGTGACGGTGCGGACGAGCAAGCCGGACGTGTATCCCGACGCGGCGGTCGGGTGCGAGATCGAGCGCGAGCGATAGCCCTCGGCACCGCTTCCCCGGCAAACGCCGGGGAAGCGGTGCGCCATTAAACTAAGCCCGGTTCGCCGCGCTCAGCACCGCGCGAACGCTCGCAGTCGCGACGTCGGCGTCGATCCCCACGCCGAACACGGTCCGCCCGTCCGGCGTGCGGCACTCGACATAAGCTGCCGCCTGCGCATCCGCGCCGTGGCCGATCGCATGCTCGTTATAGTCCACCACGTCGAGATCGGGCCCGGTCGACCCGCTGAGCGCAGCAATCACGCCCGAGATCAGTCCGTTGCCGCGACCCGAGATCGACTGCTCGGTCCCGTCCACCGCGACATGCCCGACAAACAACCGGTCCCCGACGCTCCCGCTCTCCTGATAATCGACCAGCCGGAAGCGGTCCGCGTCGCGCGCCAGATAGGTCGCCTCGAACTGCCCCCAGATGTCGGCAGCATTGAGCTCGCGGCTGGTCTCGTCCGCCAGCCGCTGGACGTGGCGGCTGAAATCCGCCTGCAACCGCTTGGGGAGCTTCAACCCCTTGTCCTGCTCGATCACCCAGGCGACCCCGCCCTTGCCGCTCTGCGAATTGACGCGGATCACCGCCTCGTAACTGCGCCCGAGGTCGGCCGGATCGATCGGCAGATAGGGGACTTCCCACAAGGGATCGTTCTTGGCTTCCTGCGCCGCGAAGCCCTTCTTGATCGCATCCTGATGACTGCCCGAAAACGCCGTGAACACCAGATCGCCCGCATAAGGGGTGCGCGGATGCACCGGCAATTGCGTGCAGTAATTGACCGTGCTGACGATTCCGTCGATGTCCGAGAAGTCGAGCCCGGGATCGACGCCCTGCGTGTACATGTTGAGCGCGACCGTCACGAGATCGCAATTCCCGGTCCGCTCGCCATTCCCCAGCAAGCAACCCTCGACCCGGTCCGCCCCCGCCATCAACCCCAGTTCCGCCGCCGCAACGCCGGTGCCGCGGTCGTTATGCGGGTGGAGGCTCAGGGCGACGCAATCGCGGTTCCGGATATTGCGGCCGAACCATTCGATCTGGTCGGCATAGACGTTGGGGGTCGCGCATTCGACCGTTGCGGGCAAATTGAGGATCAATTTGTGGCCGGGCGTCGGCCGCAACACGTCCATCACCGCCTCGCAGACCTCTAGCGAGAAATCGAGTTCGGCGGTCGAGAAGGTCTCTGGGCTGTACTCGAAATACCAGTCGGTATCGGGTTGCGCGGCGGCCTGGTCGCGCAGGATCATCGCGCCCTCGATCGCGATTGTCTTGACCTCGTCGCGCGTCATCCCGAACACGATCTTGCGCCACGCCGGGCTCACCGCATTGTACAGATGGACGATCGCGCGCGGGGCACCGCGCAGCGATTCGAAACTCCGCTCGATCAGGTCGCGCCGCGACTGGGTCAGCACCTGGATCAAGGTGTCGTCGGGGATCCGCCCCGACCGGACCAGCCCCGAGATGAAATCGAACTCGGTCGCGCCCGCCGCCGGAAAGCCGACCTCGATCTCCTTGATCCCGACCTTGACGATCAGGTCGAACAGCCGGGTCTTCTTCTCGGCGTCCATCGGGTCGATCAGTGCCTGGTTGCCGTCGCGCAGGTCGGTCGACAGCCAGCGTGGCGCGGTGTCGATGATCCGCGACGGCCATTGCCGGTCGGGCAAGGCGATTTGCGGGAAGGGACGGTATTTGGTCGAAGGGTCGCGCAGCATGATGAGTCTCGTCGATGGGATGGACGGGATTGGATCAGGCCCTCAGGCGCGTCGTGCGCACAGGCGCACGGGGTCGGTCCGCGCCTAAGGGCGCGTAAGTCGAAGCAGCGGGAGGCGAAGCGCTGGTACCATTGATCTGAGAACGTACCCCGCGTCGGGCAGAACTGTCCAGCCCAATAGCGCCCTGATCGACATCAACGCCAGAGAAGCGAATATACCGTAAGCCTCACACGATGCGGCAGATCATTTATACCAGCGTTACGACGACGGTCAGCGGACGCGCTTTGGATGATTGCTCTGCGATCCTCCGTGTCGCTTCAGCGCGGAACGGGCTCGATGGCATTACCGGTTTGCTTTACACGGAAGCGCCGAACTTTCTCCAGGTGATCGAAGGGCCGGAGGAAAGCGTCGCCGAGCTGATGCTGAGCCTGCGTGGGGATCCGCGCCATCGCGACATTAGGGTGCTGATCGATCGCGAGGTCGAGGAACGCGAGTTCGGGGATTGGACGATGGTCCATCGCGAGCGGCGCGAGTCCCCTGACGAGTTCGATCGCCGGTTGCGGCGCGTTCTAATGGGGGTCTCCCCCGAGACTGCCAATCATTTTCGCGCGCTCGTCGACGCCTGACATCATTCCCGGCCGGCCCGCTGAGGGCCGGACCGGAGAATGCCGTGGGGGCGTTACTGCGCCTCGAACGCCGCGTTGATGGAAAGGTCGACCTTGTCGCTGACAAGCGGCAGATAGCCGTTGATTCCGAAGTCGCTGCGCTTGATCGAGGTGGTCGCGGCAAAGCCGACGACGGTCTTGTGCGCGCCGAACAGCGACGGACCGGCACCGATGAATTTCGCGTCGAGCACGACCGGCTTGGTCACGCCGCGCAGCGTGAGGTTGCCCGCGATCTTCGCGGTCATGCCGGAGACGGTGACCTTGGTCGAGACGAAGCGGCCCTCGGGGAATTTCGCGGCGTCGAAGAAGTCGGGCGTCTTGAGATGCGTGTCGAGCGCGGCGACCGTGGTCGAGACCTTGTCGATCGGAAAGACGATCTCGACGCGCGCGGCGGCGGGATTCTTCGGGTCGATCGTCAGCGAGCCGGTCGGCTGCGTGAACTGGCCGCTATATTCGCTGAACCCGAGGTGGTTGAGTGTGAACACGACCTGCGTGTGCGCGCTGTCGACCTTGTAGGTGCCTGCCGCGACCTTCGAGACGGTGCGCGTGCCGGGCGGGGTGGTCGGCATCTGCGCGACGAGCGGGGCGGCGGCGAACGCCGCGATGGCGGCGAGGAAGAGGGGGGTACGCTGCATGGGGATACTCCTGTTGGAGGATCGTCTTGGCGCACCGGGTAGCGGCGGAACAAGCAACGTTTTGGCAACAGACGGTTTCTTGGGGGG
>CAZNQA010000147.1:0-4914 GCA_964575105.1 uncultured Stakelama sp. | reverse complement strand
TCGCAATGCGACTGGAACGGAATGTCCTTGAGCAGCACGATCTCGTCATAGCCACCGACTTCCTCGAACACGCGCGCGAGGTGGACCGCCGGATCATCCTGATATCCGATGCAATATTCCTTCCACGCACGCGCGACTCGCTGCGGCGTCTCGATCAGTCCCTCGCGGGCGGGGTCGTCCCCGGCCCAGCGGATCAGCGTCCGGACCGCTTCGGCGACATCGTCGGGCACCGGAATCTTGCCCGGCGCGGCCACCACGTCGCCGTCGTCCGCGCCGTTGCTGTGATCGTTCATCATTCGTCTTTCAATGCTCGCGCGCGCCTGACGCTACGGCAACCGCAGCTCCGCGCATCCCGATACCAAGAACCTGAATTGGTCCTGTTTTGCAACTGTCTCCTTTCGGCAACGATTATCCCCTCCGGTTATTTACGTAGGATTATGACGTTGACGGGGGAATCAACGACACGCTATTTCACAAACCCTAAATTCGAAAATGCAGATCCGGCGACAGACTGGCAGCTGCGGCAGCGAGAGGATGACAGATGAGGAAGTCGGACCTGCTTGGCGCGTCGGCAATCGCATTGCTGTACGCGGTTCCCGCCTTCGCGCAGGAAACGCCCCCCACCACGCAAGCACAGGGCGCGCCCGCCGCGACCGCGGCGGCACCGCAGGTCGATCGCAGCGCGACCGACACCGACGACATCATCGTCACCGCGACCAAGCGCGAGCAGACCTTGCAGGACGTTCCCGTCTCGGTCGCCGTCACCACCGACGACACCATCAAGAAGGCGAAGATCCACGACCTGATCGACCTGCAGGCGAGCGTTCCCTCGCTCAAGGTCACGCAGTTCCAGAGTGCAGGGCAGACCAACTTCACGATCCGCGGCTTCGGCAACGGCAACGGCAACATCGGGATCGAAAGCTCGGTCGGCGTCTTCATCGACGGGGTCTATCGCTCGCGTTCCGCCTCCTCGATCTCCGACCTTCCCGAACTCGAGCGGATCGAAGTTCTGCGTGGCCCGCAGTCGACGCTGTTCGGCAAGAACGTCGCAGCAGGCGCGATCTCGATCGTCACCAAGCGCCCGCAGTTCACCTGGGGCGGCAATGCCGAGGCGACCGTCGGCAACCTCGGCAATATCGAGGCGCGCGCGTCGATCACCGGGCCGATCACCGACACGCTCGCGTTTCGCCTGTATGGCAGCGTCAACCAGCGCGACGGCTATTATAGCAACCGCCTGACCGGGGGGAAGGTCAACGGCCGCGACCGCCAGTCGCTGCGCGCGGACGTACTGTTCGAGCCGTCGTCCAACTTCTCGGTCCGCATCATCGGCGACCTCAACAACGTCAACGAAGTCTGCTGCGGCGCGGTCACGATCAACAACGGACCGTTGACCCAGCTGATCGGCCTGCCGCGCGCCTTTGGCGGGGTCGGCGGGCTCGTCGGCAACGCCGCGACCCCGTTCAACCGCGAGGTGGTCTTTAACACCGCGCCGAACAACAAACTCAACGGCAAGGGCATTTCGGGCCAGATCGACTGGACGCTCGGCTTCGCCAAGCTGACCTCAATCACCGCCTATCGCCGCCAGACCAACCGCACTGATCTCGACGTGGATTTCACCGGCGGCGACATCTCGAACCAGACCACCGACGACACGATCAAGACCTTCACGCAGGAAATCCGGCTCGCGTCGGATTATGCGGGGCCGTTCAACTGGCTGCTCGGCGGTTTCTATTCTGACGAACGGATCAAGACCGGCCGCAACATCCTGTACGGCGCGGACGGCCGGCGCTTCGCCGATGCCGCCGCGCTCGCCGCAACCGGCGCGGCGCTCACCGGCACCTCGCCGATCACGACGCTCGAGGCGCTTCAGCGCGGCGCGGGGAACACCAGCGTCGTGCCGGGCCAGACCTATTTCGCGCAGGGCACCGGGATCTTCGACAATTACCGGCTCAACGACATCAGCTTCTCGATCTTCGGGCAGGCGGATTACAAGCTGTTCGAGAAACTGACGCTGACCGTCGGCGGAGCGTATCTCAACGATCGCAAATCGGCCTTCTCGAACGTCGTGCTGACCGATCGCTTCTCGCAACTCAACCTGCAGAACGTGCCCGAGCTCGGGTTCCTGCCGCTGCGGCTGCTCAACCCCGCAGCCCCCGCTGCGGCGCGGATCCCGACCAATCTGTTCGGCGGACTCAACGCCCTCCAGTTCTTCTACCCCGACACCGAGAACCACGGCCCGGTCAACTTCCCCAACGCCAATGAGAATGGCGTGCTGAAGGGCGACAAGTTCACCTATCTCGCACGTGCGAAATATGATTTCTCGCGCAACATCAACGTCTATGCGAGCTACTCGACCGGCTGGAAGGCAGGCGCCTACAATCTGTCTTCGGACAGCCGCCCCGCCAACAACGGCGTCGGCCGCACCGCCGCGCCGGAGAATGTCACCGTCTATGAAATCGGCGGCAAGGCGCGCTTCAACGGCGGCTATTTCAACGTCGCGCTGTTCGACGAGAAGATCAAAGGCTTCCAGTCGAACGGGTTCACCGGCACCGGCTTTGCGCTGGTCAACGCGGGCAGCCAGTCGGTCCGTGGCGTGGAAGTCGAGGCGTCGTACAAGCCGTTCCGCGCGCTGCTGCTCAACGCGTCGGGCACCTATCTCGACGCGAAATACGACAGCTTCACGCGCGCGCCGTGCTTCTCGTTCGACACCCGTTGCCAGGTTCCGGCGGGGTCGCCCGCAGGCACGCTGGCACCGCAGTTCCGCGACCTGACCGGCGCACGACCGGGCGGGGTCCCGGAATTCTCCGGCAACGTCAACGCGACCTATACGCAGCAGATCACCGACCGGATCAGCGGGTTCATCCGTGGGGAGTTCGTCTATCAGACCAACACCGCGCTGACCGACACCGTGCCCGCTGCGCTCGCCAGTTCGGAGGTCAAGACCGTCAACGCGAGCATCGGGCTCGACTTGCCCGACGCCTTCCAGATCCAGGGCTGGGTCCGCAATCTCGGCAACGACAATTACTACATTGGCGCGTTCAACACGGTGATCCAGTCGGGCAGCTACAGTGCGTACATCAACGAACCGCGCACTTACGGCGTCACGCTCCGCAAGAGCTTCTGACCTGATCGTTACTGGCACGAAATCGGTGAACGGCCTGCTTTCCGCGAGGAAAGGCAGGCCGCTTCGCCGTTCGGGTGCAACGATCCCGCGGCTCGCGCTTTGATGGGGCAGGCTTGACGGAGACAGTCGATGGACGACCCCAAAAAGGGTGACGAGGTAACCTGGAAATCACACGGTGGCACCGCGCACGGTGTGGTCGAAAAGAAGCAGACCAGCCCGACCGAGATCAAGGGCCACAAGGTCAACGCCTCGCCCGAGGAGCCGCAGTTCATCGTAAAGAGTGACAATGGCGGCAAGGCAGCGCACAAGAGCGCAGCGCTCGACAAGGCGTGAAACCGATGTCGGTTCTAACGACACACCAGGAAGGACCAAAAAAATGGCCAAGACCCCAACCGCAAAGAGCGACGCCCCCAAGACCGGCGGTATTTTCGCGCCTATCCAGCCCTCGCCCGAGCTCGGCGCGATCGTCGGCAACGACAAGCTTCCGCGTAGCGAAGTGATCAGCAAGGTCTGGGAATATATCAAGAAGAACGACCTGCAGAACCCCGAGAACAAGCGCGAGATCGTCGCCGACGAAGCGCTCAAGAAGGTGTTCGGCAAGGATCGCGTGACGATGTTCGAGATGAACAAGCATCTCGCCGGCCACATGAAGGCCTGATCCCGTTCGACATTCCGGCGACGGCCGCGGCATCCCGGTGATGCCGCGGCCGTTTTCGGTTGCGGGGCGCTCGACGGCGTTTCCCTGCCCGGAATAACGCGGTACGGATCGGCATGCGCAGCGACGACGCCGACACGGTCCATTACCATCTGCGCCGGCAGAGCCGCACGCCGACCTGGCTTTCGCTGTCGTGGCGCGCGCTGCTGGCGCTGGCGTTGATCGGGGTTGCGCTCGCGGTCCACTGGTTCGACCGGGGCGGGCTGCGGCAGAATTCGGGCGAGCCGGTGACGTTCGCCGACATCCTGTATTTCACGATGATCACGGTGACGACCGTCGGCTATGGCGACATCGTGCCGGTGACGCAGCAGGCGCGGATGTTCGACACGTTCGTCGTTACGCCGATCCGGCTGTTCGTCTGGCTGATCTTTCTCGGCACCGCGTATGATTTCCTGTTGAAACGGGTTTGGGAGAAATGGCGGATGTCGGTGCTCCAGCAGAATCTCGGCGGGCACGTGATCGTGACGGGCTATGGCACCAGCGGTGCGGAAGCGGTGCGCGAACTGATCGAGCGCGGGGCGGACCCGGCGACGATCGTCGTGATCGACCAAACCGCCGCCGCGCTGCGCCGTGCCGAAGCGTGCGGCGCGACCGTGATGGAGGGCAATGCGACCCGCAACGCTGCGCTGGAGGCTGCGCGGATCGAGACCGCACGCGCGGTCGTCGTTTCCGCGGGGCGTGACGACACGTCGATCCTGATCGTGCTGACCGCGCGCCGCCTCGCACCCGACGTGCCGATCAGCGTGATCATCCGCTCGCAGGACAATGAGGCGATCGCGAAACAGGCTGGCGCGAACACGGTGATCAACCCGGCGAGCTTTGCCGGGCTGCTGCTCGCCGGATCGACCCACGGCGCACACACCGCGGAGTACATGGCGGATCTCGCCGCCGCGGGCGGACGCGTCGCGTTGCGCGAACGCCCGGTCGGCGCAACGGAGACCGGGAAGCCGCTCTCCGCGATCACCACCGGGCTTGGCCACCGGATCTATCGCGGCGACAGGGATTTCGGCTTCTGGGAACCCGAAGCGCAACGCCTCGAACCCGGCGACCTGATCGTCGAGGTGGTCCAGCGCGG
>CAZNQA010000146.1:0-4957 GCA_964575105.1 uncultured Stakelama sp. | reverse complement strand
TTCCTCGCGACCAAGATCACCTTCATCAACGAAATCGCGGACCTGTGCGAAGCGGTCGGCGCGAATGTCCAGGACGTGTCGCGCGGGATCGGTCTCGACAACCGGATCGGGTCGAAGTTCCTTCATGCCGGCCCCGGCTATGGCGGGTCGTGCTTCCCCAAGGATACGCTCGCGCTGCTCAAGACCGCCGAGGATTACGAGACCCCGGTGCGGATCGTCGAGGCGGTGGTGCAGGTCAACGACAACCGCAAGCGTGCGATGGGGCGCAAGGTGATCAAGGCGCTGGGCGGCGACGCCAAGGGCAAGACCGTCGCGATCCTCGGGCTGACGTTCAAGCCCAATACCGACGACATGCGCGACGCGCCGAGCCTCGCGATCGTGCAAAGCCTGCTCGACGCCGGCGCGTCGGTCCGCGCGCACGATCCCGAAGGGATGGAAAGCGCGCGCGCGATGATGCCTGCGGTCACCTATTGCCGCGATGCCTATGAGGCGGCGACGGGCGCGGATGCCGTCGTGATCGTGACCGAATGGGACACCTATCGCGCGCTCGATATCAAGCGGCTCGGGACGATCATGGCGGAGAAGGTGATGGTCGACCTCCGCAACGTCTATCCTGCCGCCGACGTCGAGCGGGCCGGGTTCGCGTACAGCTCGGTCGGACGCTGACGTTCAGGCGGGTTCTGGCATGGCAAGCGCGGTCGCGAGCCATGCCGGAACCCGTGCGTCGCCAAGCGACTCAACGCGGCGCAACTCGACCATCAGGCCAAGATCCGGATAGGATGCGCGGGTTCGGTCGCCCGCTTCGGTGAGCGGGGCGACGACGAGGCGGCGGTTCACCTTGGCGCGGTGGTGCATCCGCGCGGTATTCTCCTGGCCGGTGTAGCAACCCTTGGTGAAGCTGACGCCGTTGAGTTCGCGCGCGTTCGCCTCGAGCCACAGGGTCTGGTCGATCCCGAGTTCCTGCTGGCCTTCGGTCACGCCGAGCGACAGCCGGTGCGCGTGCCAACCGGTGGCGGGCTCGCCGGGGTCGCCGAGCCAGCGCTGACCCAGCTCTGCCAACCGCGGGTCGGCCACGCCTTCACCCAAGTCGCGCGACCAATGGACCGCGCCCGCGACCGGTTCGATCGTGATCGCGCGGCGCAGGCGGTACATCGACAGGCGTTTCGCGAGCGCCTCGGCAGCGCTCGCCTCGCAATCGATCAGGATCGCGGCATCGTCCGCCCACAACAGGAAATCGAACAGAGCCTTGCCCTGCGGGGTCAGCAGCCCGGCCCAGCGGGGCGCGACGGCATCGAGCGTTGCTACGTCTTGCGTAATCAGTCCCTGGAGGAAGCCGCGGGGGTCATCGCCCGCGACACGCAGCAGCGCGCGATCGGCGAGCATCGTGCCGCTGGACGCGGGAAGGGTGGTTTCGGTCATGCTGACGAGATAGGACGCCGTAAGGCTTTGCATAAGAGGCAGTGATGGCAGCGTACGATCTGATCCTGAAGAATGGCACGGTGCATTTGCCGAGTGGCCCGGCACGCACCGACGTGGCGGTGACCGGCGGGCGGATCGTCGGGCTCGGCAGTTTCGCGGTGAGCGAGGCGGGCGAGACGATCGACTGCGCGGGGCTCGACGTGTTGCCGGGCGTGATCGACACGCAAGTGCATTTCCGTGAGCCCGGGCTCGTCCACAAGGAAGACCTCGAGAGCGGCGCGCGCGCAGCGGTGCTCGGCGGGGTGACCGCGGTGTTCGAGATGCCCAACACCAAGCCCAACACCGATTCGGCGGAAGCGATCGGCGACAAGCTCGCGCGGGCGCATCACCGGATGTGGTGCGACCACGCCTTCTACGTCGGCGCGACCAACCACAATGCCGCCGATCTGGCCGAGCTCGAACGGCTGCCGGGGACCGCGGGGGTCAAGATCTTCATGGGCGCGTCGACCGGCGACCTGCTCGTGTCCGAGGATGCGCGGCTCGCCGAGGTCCTCGCGTCGGGGCACCGCCGCGTCGCGATCCACGCCGAGGACGAGGCGCGGATGAACGCGCGTGCGGGCGAGCGGATTCCCGGCGACGCCGCGTCGCATCCGGTGTGGCGTGACGATGAGAGCGCGTTGCTTGCGACGCGGCGGATCCTCGGGCTGGCGCGCGCGGCGCGGCGGCGGATCCATGTGCTCCACGTGACGACCCCGGCGGAGCTCGAACTGCTCGGGCAGAACAAGGACATCGCGAGCTGTGAGGTGACGCCGCAGCATCTCACGCTGGCAGGCGAGGAAGCCTATCCGCGGCTGGGGACGCTCGCGCAGATGAACCCGCCGATCCGCTCGGGCGCGCATCGCGACGGTCTGTGGCACTGGTTGCAGCAGGGGGTGGTCGACATCCTCGGGTCGGACCATGCGCCGCACACGCTCGGGGAGAAGGGCAAGCCGTATCCCGACAGCCCGAGCGGGATGCCGGGGGTGCAGACTCTGCTGCCGCTGATGCTCAACCATGTTGCCGAGGGCCGCACGACGCTACAGCGCGTGATCGACCTGACCAGCGCGGGGCCGCAGCGGGTGTTCGGGCTGAGCGGTAAGGGGCGGATCGCGGTCGGCTATGACGCCGATTTCTCGGTGGTCGATCTGAAGAAGCGCTGGACGATCGAGCAGGACTGGCTCGCGTCGCGGTGTGGCTGGTCGCCGTTTACCGGAATGACGGTGACGGGGAAGCCGGTCGGCACGATCGTGCGTGGCAACCGCGTGATGTGGGAGGGAACGCTTGCCAACGCCGCGATCGGTGAGCCGATCCGGTTCGAGGCGATCGACTTCGGGTGATCACGAGAGACGGGTGGACCGGCGAACCGGTCCACCCGGATAATCTTACTTCTTGCCGCGCAGCGTGTTGATCAGCGCAAGGCCGATCGTGCCGACGAGCGCTGCAGTCGCCCACGGCTTGGCACGTGCGAAATCGCGCGCCTGCTGAACGAGCGGACCCGGGCCGGTCGCGATCGCGTCCTGAACGCCGCCGATGGCCTTGTTGACGCCGCCGGTGACCTGATCCGCAATGCCTTCGCCCTGGAGCTTCGAGCTGCCGGTCAGATTGCCCGCTGCTTCCTTGAGCGAACCGGTGACATTCTGGGCTTCGCCCTTGAGGGAGTTCTCGTTCATCGCAGTGTTCCTTTCATACATGGCCAGGCCGGAGAGGCATGGTTCGGTGGCGCAACGGTTGAAACCCGGAGTGGTGCCATCGAAAATGCAATGCGGGCTACTTGTCGGTAAATCGCTTGACCTTGACCGGCAGGTCCTTGCCCTTGGTGCGGCGCGAGGGAACCTGGACCGGATGCTTCTTTTTCCACGCAGCAAAGGTCATCGGGCCATCGGGGGTGTCGATCAGGATCTCGTCGGTCGGTTCGGTCATGCGCGGGGCTTTCGCTCGGTAAAGGGCCAGTCGATCACGCGCCCGGCGAACAGCGCCCACCAGACGATCACCGGTTGAAACGCCAGACGCGGAATATGGTACCACAGGCTGAGCCCGCCGGTCCCGTGCGCGATGTAATCGGCAGCATGTTTGATGTTCGCGGGGTAGACGCACACCGCATAGAGCGCGAGCATCACCCCCGCCCACCAGCGCAGCCGCGGCACGAACAAGGCGATCGCGCCGGCGATCTCACACAGGCCGGTCACTTGGATCACCTGTGGTGCGAACGGGACCCAGGCGGGGGTGATGCCAAGGAACGGCGCGGGGATCGTCACGTGAAGTATGCCCGCGGCGAGATAGGCGACCGCCAGGATTGCGCGCAGGACCTGGCGGGTCAGCGGCGCGCAGTCCGGACGCGGGTCTGTCGTCAGAACGGGAACCATTTCGAGGTCTTGTTGAACTTCATGTAGCCGAGATTGACCCCCTGCCGCCAGCCGACGCCGAGCCGGATCGGGATCAGCACGGTGTTGCCACGCCGCAGATAGGTCGCGGCGAACCCGCCGACGAAATAGACGCGGCCCTCGGCGGCGGGGAAGCGGTGGAACAGCTCGGCCGAATCGTAGAGATTGTAGACCAGCACGAACACCTTGTTGGCATCCCCGCCGAGATCGAATCCGACCGAGGGGCCGGTCCAGTAGACCGGTTGCTGGCCCTCGACCTTGTGGAACATCGTGCCCTTGCCATAGCGCAGCCCGACGACGATCGCGCCCGACGCCTCGCGCCCCGAGATATAGGCGTTGGGCTGGCCCTGTTCCTTGAGCGTGCGTTCGAGGATCCCGGCGAGCCCGGCCGCGCCCTTGCCGAACGTGCCTTCCGCGGCGACGAGGATTTCGCTCTGCTTGAACGTTTCCCCCTGCGCGGCATCGGCGTCCGCCCCGGCACGCGCGCCATCCTGCGCGGCGACGTCTGCGGGATTTTGCAGCGGTGGTGCGGCGGGATCGTTCGCGGGGGGATCGGGATAGCGCGGTGATCCGGACGGTGCGGGTGCCGGCGTCGGGGAAACCGTATCCTGTGGATACGGCGGGGGTGCATCGCTGGCGGGCGGATAGGCGTTCTGGACCGGCTCGGTCGCGCGCTGGGTCTGGGCTGGGCGCGACGGCGATCGTGGCGAAGGGGTTCGCGTGGTAGGGGTTGCACGTTGTGCCGGAGCGAGATCCGAATCGATCGACTGGTTCGGATCGATCGTCCGGACTTGTGCGGTGAGCGGGACCGCTGCCAGCACGACCGCGAGCATGGCCCCCATCTTCGGCACCGCAAACCAACCCACGCGCATCGTCATTCTCCCCAACGTCCCGCTTCTGTAGCGCCGGATCATATGACGCGCCAATGAACGCCGCGCCAGCCCGAGTCGGATTCACGATGGAAGAAGCGCAAACCGGCTGTTGATCAGATCGAACAGCGCCGCTATAGAGCCACCTCGCCGTGACCTGGAGACGTGGGTGAGTGGCTGAAACCAACGCTTTGCTAAAGCGTCGTACGGGAAACCGTACCGAGAGTTCGAATCTCTCCGTCTCCGCCA
>CAZNQA010000145.1:0-4962 GCA_964575105.1 uncultured Stakelama sp. | reverse complement strand
TGCTCGAGGCCGAGATCGGCGCGTACCATTCAAAGGGCACCTGCACCTTCTACGGCACTGCCAATTCCAACCAGATGATGATGGAGATGATGGGGCTCCACATGCCGGGGGCCGCCTTCGTCAATCCGGGCACCAAGCTGCGGCAGGAACTGACGCGCGGCGCGGTCCACCGGCTCGCGGCGAACGGATGGCATGGCGATTCCTATCGTCCGCTCGGGTTGTGCGTCGACGAGAAGGCGATCGTCAACGCGGCGATCGGGTTGCTCGCCACCGGAGGCTCGACCAACCACCTGCTGCATCTGCCCGCGATCGCGGCGTGCGCCGGGATCGTGATCGACTGGGAGGATTTCGACCGGCTGTCCAAGGCTATCCCGCTGATCGCGCGGGTCTATCCGAACGGCTCGGCGGACGTGAACGGGTTCGAGGCCGCGGGCGGGATGCCGTTCGTGATCCGCGAACTGATCGCGGCGGGGATGCTCCACGGCGACCTGATGACGGTCGCTGGCGACAGCCTCGAGGCGTATGGCCGCAAGCCGGTGCTCGAGGGTGATCATTTGAACTGGATCGATCCCGGCCCGAGCGGGGACGAGACGATCCTGCGTACCCCCGCCGCGCCGTTCGCGCCCGAGGGCGGGTTCCGCATCCTGACCGGCAACCTCGGCCGTGCGTGCATCAAGGTCTCTGCGGTCGATCGCGACCGCTGGACGATCGAGGCACCCGCGCGGGTGTTCCATGACCAGGCGTCGGTGCAGGCGGCATTCCAGGCAGGCGAACTCGACCGTGACGTCGTCGTCGTCGTGCGTTTCCAGGGGCCGCGTGCGAACGGCATGCCCGAGCTGCACAAGCTCACCCCGCCGCTCGGCGTTCTCCAGAACCGCGGGTTCCGGGTTGCGCTCGTCACCGACGGGCGGATGTCGGGCGCGAGCGGCAAGGTGCCGTGCGCGATCCACATCTCGCCAGAGGCGCTCGGCGATGGGCCGTTGTCGCGCGTGCGCGACGGCGATGTGATCCGCGTCGATGCGGAGACCGGCGAATTGTTCGCGCGGGTCGATCCGGCGGAATGGGCGGCGCGGACGCCGGTCACGATGCCGACCGAGATCGACGGGATGGGGCGCGAATTGTTCGGGCTGTTCCGTGCGAATGCGAACGAGGCCGAGCGTGGCGCTTCGCCGTTGCTGACGGGTATGGGCTGGTAACGACGCGCCACCAAGGGTTACGATCGAGGTGCTTGTTACGCTGGGCTCCTGCCTGCGCAGGAGCACTGGTGGCAGGCTAAAGGGGAATGGAATGCAGGTCGTTGCAGTGGATATCGGCGGTACGCACGCCCGCTTCGCATTGGCGGAGGTCGAGGATGGCCGTGTCGTCGCGCTAGGCGAACCGGTCACCCTCAAGACCGCCGAATATGGCGGGTTCCAGACCGCATGGGAGGCGTTCGGCGCGCAGATCGGGCAGCCGCTGCCCCGCGCGGCGGCAATCGCGGTGGCGTCGCCGATCAGCGGGGACGTGATCAAGCTGACCAACAACCCCTGGGTGATCCGCCCGCCGCTGATCAAGGAACGGCTCAAGGTCGACACGTTTGTTCTGATCAACGATTTCGGCGCGGTCGGCCAGGCCGTGGCGCAGGTTCCCGAGAGCGAGTTCCTCCACATCGGCGGGCCGGACATCCCCTTCCCCGAGAATGGTGTCATCACCGTCTGCGGTCCGGGCACCGGGCTTGGCGTCGCGCAGGTGTTGCGCGCGCACGATCGCTATCACGTGATCGAGACCGAGGGCGGGCATGTCGATTTCGCGCCGCTCGACGCGCTCGAGGATGCGATGGTGAAGCGGTTGCGCAAGGCGTACACGCGAGTTTCCGCCGAGCGTGTGGTCTCCGGCCCGGGAATCGTCGCGATCTACGAGACGCTTGCCGATATCGAGCACCGCTCGATCACGCGGCTCGACGACAAGGCAATCTGGACCGCTGCGCTCGAGGACGGCGACAGCCTCGCCGTTACCGCGCTCGACCGGTTCTGCATGAGCCTCGGTGCGGTCGCGGGGGATCTGGCGCTTGCGCATGGATCGAACGGCGTCGTGATCGCGGGCGGGCTCGGTCTTCGGCTCAAGGATCATTTCCGCAAGTCGGGCTTTGCCGAGCGGTTCGCCGCCAAGGGCCGGTTCCAGAACCGCATGGCGACGATCCCCGTCAAGCTCATCACCTATCCGCAGCCCGGCCTGTTCGGTGCGGCGGCCGCTTATGCGCAGGAGTATACCCGATGACCGTCACGATCGCCGAAATCATGCAGACCAGCGCGGTCATCCCGGTGCTGGTGATCGACGACGCCGCGACCGCGCGTCCCCTCGCCGAGGCGCTGGTCGCGGGTGGCCTGCGCGTGCTCGAGGTGACGATGCGCACCCCTGCCGCGCTCGATGCGATCCGCGAGATGAAGCAGGTGCCGGGCGCGATCGTCGGGGCTGGCACGGTCGTCAACACCGACCAGTTCTGCCAGGTGATGGATGCGGGCGCGGAGTTCATCGTCTCGCCGGGGCTGACCGAACGGCTGGCGCGGCCGATCGTCGACAGCGGGGTGCCGTTCCTGCCGGGGATCGCCAATGCCGCGGACATCATGACCGGGCTCGACCTCGGGCTGACGCATTTCAAGTTCTTCCCGGCCGAGGCGAATGGCGGGTTGAAGGCGCTCAAGGCACTGGCAGCACCCTTCTACCAGTGCAGCTTCTGCCCGACCGGCGGGATCACCGAACAGTCCGCGCCCGAATGGCTTTCGTTCGCGCCGGTGCTGTGTGTCGGCGGGAGCTGGGTGACGCCCAAGGGCGCGTCGATGGCAGAGGTCGAGGCGCTCGCGCGTGCGGCGAACGGTTTGCGTGGGTGAGCCGCGTTATTTTGTGTCAAAACCTTGCTGCATCGCAGCAATAAAAACTAACGTGCTATTTAAACGCGGTATTTGGCTGTCTCCTACGTTCTGGTCTCCCACCCCGAGGAGATAGCCGATGAACCGCCCGAACGACGCAGACCGTACCCCCCCGACCGAAACCTTCCGGGGTTCGTTGCTGTTTCTCGCGTTCGGCCTGGCGATGCTCGCGTTCCTCGTCGCGATCGATCGGCCCGAATGGTTCAAACTGCGCCCGGTCTCGGGTACTGCCGTCGCGATGGCGAAGGCGGCTGAACTGGCGGACAAGCCGACATCGACGACGGCGATGGCGAACCGCTGAGGGTCTGCCACCCCGGCCTGACGCCGGGGTGCCGGATCAGATCCCGTGGGCCAACCGATAGGCGCGCCATTTGACGACGTTGGCGTTATGCTCGGGGAGCGTGTCGGCGAAGACATGCCCGCCCGAGCCGTCCGCGACGAAGTACAACGCCTTGGATTGTGCGGGATCGAGCGCCGCATCGATGCTCGCGCGGCCCGGGTTGCAGATCGGCCCCGCGGGCAGCCCGATCATCGCATAGGTGTTGTACGCGTTCACCGCGCGCACTTCGGACAGCAGGATCTTGCGACCGAGCGGCTTGCCCTTGGTGATCGGGTAGATGATCGTCGGGTCCGCCTGGAGCATCATCCGCTGTCGCAAACGGTTGGCGTAGACCGCCGCGACGAGACGCCGCTCGCTCGGCTTGCCGGTTTCCTTCTCGACGATCGACGCGAGGATCAGCGCCTCACGCGGGCTCTTCACGACCAGCCCGGGTTTGCGCTTCGCCCAGGCCTGCGCGAGATAAGCGGTCATCGGCGCCTGCATCCGCGTCACCATCTGCGCGCGGGTCTCGCCGCGTTGATAGGCATAGCTGTCGGGCAGGATGCTGCCCTCGGCGGGAGCGTCGACCGTCCCGCTCAGTTCGGCGGTGCGATCGAGCACCTGCTTGACCATCACCGAGGGATAGCCCTCGGGGATCACGACGAAGCGCTGGACGGTCTTGGTCCCTTGCAGGACTTTCAGGATATCGCCCTGGCTGAGCCGCGGCGGGATGCGATATTCGCCCGCCTTGACCGGTGCGTTCGACCCGAAAACGCGCGCGAGCAGGCGGAACCGCTCGGCGGACGCGATCGCTCCGGCTTTCTCGAGCTGGAGCGACACCGTCGACAGACTCGCGCCCGGTGCGACCTGCAGCGAGATCGCGCGGTCGAGCGGGCCACGCCCGCCCCACATGTTCGCGACGCCGAGGACGACGGCCACCGCCAGCAGCAGCGCGCCGATCCCTAGGCAACCGAGACGCCGCACCGGCGTGTCAGACCGGGATCATGACGAGCGATGCGTTCGTCCCGCCAAAGCCGAACGAATTGTTGAGCACCGCCTTGACCGACCGCTGCTTGGCGACGTGCGGGACGAGATCGACGCCCGCGCAGCCTTCGCTCGGATTGTCGAGGTTGAGCGTCGGGGGGACGATCTGGTCGCGCAGCGCGAGGATGCAGAAGATGCTCTCCACCGCGCCCGCGCCGCCGAGCAGATGCCCGATCGCGGACTTGGTCGAGCTCATCGACAGCGTGTCGATGTTGCTGCCGAACAGTCGCCGCACCGCGCCAAGCTCGAGCTCGTCGCCGAGCGGGGTCGAGGTGCCGTGCGCGTTGATGTAATCGATGTCGGAGAGTTGCAGCCCCGACCGCTTCATCGCCATTTCCATCGAGCGGAACGCGCCCGAGCCTTCGGGGTGCGGTGCGGTCACATGATAGGCGTCGCCCGACATGCCGTAGCCGATCACCTCGGCATAGATCTTCGCGCCACGCGCCTTGGCGTGCTCATATTCCTCGAGGCAGACGACGCCGGCGCCCTCGCCCATGACGAACCCGTCGCGCGCGATGTCATAGGGGCGGCTGCCCTTCTCGGGTTCGTCGTTGAACGCGGTCGACAGCGCGCGCGCCTGCGCGAAACCGGCGATCCCGAGCGGGCAAATCGCGCCCTCCGCACCGCCTGCGAGCATCACGTCGGCATCGTCCATCGCGATCATCCGCGCGGCATCGCCGATCGAATGCGCGC
>CAZNQA010000144.1:0-5209 GCA_964575105.1 uncultured Stakelama sp. | reverse complement strand
CAACGATTACGAGGTCGCGCTCGGCACGTTTGCGGGTGCGATCGACCCCGGCACGCGCAGCTTCCGCGACTTTCCGGCATGGTTTCGTGCGCAGCGCGACGCGATCGTGGGGGCAGGGCGCCAGCCCAGGATCGCGATGTTCTGTACCGGGGGCATCCGGTGCGAGAAAGCGACCGCCTTGGTCAAGGCCGAGGGGCTGAAGCAGGTGTTTCACCTGAAAGGCGGGATCCTCAACTATCTCGAACAGGTGCCCGAGGCCGAGACGCGGTGGCGGGGCGAGTGTTTCGTGTTCGACGAGCGGGTCAGCGTCACGCACGATCTGTCGCCCACCCACCGGGTGATGTGCAAGGCGTGCCAGCGGCCGGTGGACGACGAGGGCGGGTGTGCGTGCGGGGACGGCGGATAGATTAGGTGAGCGTCGGTCTGCGTCAGCGGCGCCTCGAACCGATCTTGCCAACGAGCGGGGTCGGGTGAGAGACGAGGCGGGGGCGGTACATCCTCGACCGCCCGCCGCCGCTCACCTCGGGGGGAGGGGCGCCCCTTTCCCAACCTGATCCCTAGACGCCCGCCTTGGCCGCCGGGCGGTTCCGCATGGTGTCGATCCAGCGCGCGACGTTGGTGTGTTCCGGCGCAGGGGCGAATTTGACCATGCGTGCGAAGTCGATCCCGACATAGGCGACGATGTCGGCGATCGTTATGCGGTCGGCGGCGATGAACGCGCTGCCGGACAGGCGGCGCTCGCACACGGCCAATGCGCGGGTGGCGGTCGCGGTGTTGCTTTCCGCGATCCGCGGGTCCTGCGTCTCGATCGCGGCGAGCGCGGGATGGCCGTGGCGTACCGACATCATCAACGGCGTCGCGAGCAGCATCTCGGCACGGCGGGTCCACATCTCGATCACCGCGGTTTCCAGCGGAGACGTGCCGAACAGATTGGGCTCGGGATAAAGGCTTTCGAGATAGCGGCAGATCGCGATCGACTCGGTGATCGTCGTGTCGGCGTCGATCTCGAGCGCGGGGACGTTGGCGAGCCCGGCGCGCGCGAGATAGTCGGGGGTGCGATGCTCGCCCTTGAAAATGTCGGTCTGGACGATCTCGATATCCTCGATCGCCTTTTCGGCCATCACCCAGCGGACGCGGCGCGGATTGGGCGCGCGGCGACTGTCGTAGAGGCGCATCATGCTCCCTTGTCCGCAGTCTCGCTCGCCGCGATCTTGTCCTGCGTCTTGGTGTCGAAGTCGCTCGCGTCGTGGCGCTCGTGGAGCTGGCTGGCAGGGTCGCCCATCACGCGGTTGACCATGCGGCCGCGCTTGACCGCGGGCCGCTCGGCGATCCGGTCGGTCCAGCGCACGACATTGGTGTAGTCGGCGACCTGGAGGAAGGTGCCGGCGTCGTACACCAGCCCTTTCACCAGCGCGCCGTACCACGGCCAGATCGCCATATCGGCGATCGTGTACTCGGCACCAGCGACATATTCGCTCTCGCCCAGCCGGCGGTCGAGCACGTCGAGCTGACGCTTCACCTCCATCGCATAGCGGTCGATCGCATATTCGATCTTGGTCGGGGCATAGGCGTAGAAATGGCCGAAACCGCCGCCGAGCAGGGGACCTGCACCCATCTGCCAGAACAGCCACGACAGACATTCGGCGCGCGCGGCGGGCTCGGTCGGCAAAAACGCGCCAAACTTGTCGGCGAGATAGACCAGGATCGAGCCCGATTCGAACACGCGCACGGGCGTGTCGCCGCTGCGGTCGACGAGCGCAGGGATCTTCGAATTGGGATTGGCGGCGACGAAGCCGCTGGAGAATTGATCGCCTTCGTTGATGCGGATCAGCCAGGCGTCATACTCGGCGCCGCTGTGGCCGGCGGCGAGGAGTTCCTCGAGCATCACCGTCACCTTCACCCCGTTGGGCGTGGCGAGCGAGTAGAGTTGCAGCGGGTGGCGACCGACCGGCAGTTCCTTGTCATGGGTCGCGCCGGCGATGGGACGATTGATGTTGGCGAAGCGCCCGCCATTGTCCTTGTTCCAGGTCCAGATTTCGGGCGGGGTGTAGGAGGTGTCGGTCACGGCTGCATCCTCTCGACTGTCGATCAGGCGAGCCTAGCGTCGTGCGCGGCGCGGGTCCAATCGCGGGCAGCGAACGTGGCGGTGGTGGACCGATGCTGGGCAGCGAAGTGGAGGAAGTGGAGGCTCTCGCGCTGGTTTCCGCTTGGGTAAAGGCCGTCCGGGCCGGAATGGCCGGTTGGGTGAGGCGTGTGGCGGATCGTGGCGGTGTAGGACAGCGTGGGGTCGTGTTCGGCCATGCCGTGAGCGGGCAAGGGCAAGAGCAGCGAAGTGGAGGAAGTGGAGGTTCACGTGCGTGTCTCCACTTCGCGCGTTGCGTGCGGCTTGCCCAAGTCGAAATCGACGGGCGGATGCGCGGTTTTCGCCGGGTAGGACAGGCCGGGCCGGCGTTCGCACCGACCCGCTTGCTTATCCTCCCGCGTGGGTCAGGCGGCGATCGCCTCCAATTGCTCGCTCAGTTCGAGCCAGCTCTGTTCGGAGGCGTCGATCTGCTCCTGCAACGCGGCGCGGCGTTTCATCAGCTCGGTCATGCTGAGCTTGGCGAGCGGCCCCTGCGCGGTCGCGGGGTCGAACATCGCACGGTCGATCGCGCTGCGTTGTTCGGTCAGCGTGGCGAGCGCGGTTTCGGCGTCACGCGCCTGTTTGCGCAGCGCCTTGTCCTGCTCGCGCGCCTCGGCCGCCTTGCGCGCGTCGGCCTTCACCTTGGCCTTGGACTGCTTGCCCGAGCCGTCGCCCGACAGGATCAGCTTGATGTAATCCTCGATCGCGCCGTCGAAGTCGGTCGCGGTGCCCGCATCGACCAGCACGAGGCGGTCGGCGGTCATCTCCAGCATGTGACGGTCGTGGCTGACGATGACGACCGCGCCGGTGTAGCTGTTGAGCGCCTGGATCAACGCCTCGCGCGCGTCGACGTCCAAGTGGTTGGTCGGCTCGTCGAGGATCAGCAGGTGCGGCGCGTCGCGGGTGATGAGCGCGAGCGCGAGCCGCGCGCGTTCGCCGCCCGACAGCTTGCCCACCTTGGTCGTCGCCTTGTCTGCCTGGAACCCGAACCGGCCGAGCTGCGCGCGCACTGCCGACGGCGTCGCGCCCTTCATCAGCGCGGACATATGCTCGAGCGGGGTTTCGTTGCGGTCGAGCTCCTCGACCTGATACTGCGTGAAATAGCCGACGCGCATCTTGCCGCTCGCCTGCATCGCCCCCTCCATCGGAGTGAGCTGCGCGGCGAGCAGACGCGCGAGCGTGGTCTTGCCATTGCCGTTGCGCCCGAGCAGCGCGACGCGCTCGTCGGGGTCGATGCGCAGGTTGAGCCGGCGGAGGATCGGCGTCTCGGCATAGCCGACGGTGGCGAGGTCGAGCGTGATCAGCGGCGGGCGCAGCGCGGTCGGATCGGGGAAGTCGAACGACAGCGAGGGATCGTCCATCACCTCGGCGATCGGTTGCATGCGCGCGAGCGCCTTAACGCGCGACTGCGCCTGCTTGGCGGTCGAGGCGCGCGCGGAATTGCGGGCGACGAACTCCTTGAGCTTTTCGCGCTGCACCATCTGCTTCTCGCGCGCGGCGGCCTGTTGCGCCTGCCGCTCGGCGCGCTGGCGCTCGAACGCGTCATAGCCGCCGGGATAGAGCGTCAGCTTGCCGCGATCGAGATGGAGGATGTGGTCGACGACGTTGTTGAGGAAATCCCGCTCATGGCTGACGACGACGATCGTCGCCTGGTACGATTTGAGGAAATCCTCCAGCCACAGCACCGCTTCGAGATCGAGGTGGTTCGACGGCTCGTCGAGCAGCAGCACGTCGGGCGCGGAAAACAGCAACGAGGCGAGCGCGACGCGCATCCGCCACCCGCCGGAAAAACTCTCCAGGCTGCGGTTCTGCATCTCCTCGTCGAAACCGAGCCCGACCAGAATGCGCGAGGCGCGGCTGGGTGCCGACCACGCGTCGATCGCCATCAGCCGTTCGTGAATGTCGCCGAGCCGGTCCATGTCCTCCATGTTCTCGCTTTCGGCGAGCAAGGCGGTGCGTTCGACGTCGGCGGCGAGCACGGTGTCGATCGGCGAGGCGTCGCCACCGGGGGCTTCCTGCGCGATATAGCCCAGGCGTGCGCCGCGCGGCATGTCGGCGCTGCCGGTGTCGGGGTCGAGCATTCCGGCGATCACGCGCACCAGCGTCGACTTGCCGGCACCGTTGCGTCCGATCAGCCCGACGCGGCTGCGCGGGGGAAGCGCGGCGGTGGCGCGATCAAGGATCGTCCGCCCGCCGAGGCGAACGGTGATGTCGGAAAGATTAAGCATGCGCGCGTCCTTAGCAGATGCAGCAGATAAATTCGAGCCGCTTGCACCGCGGTCGCCGCGCGGTTGCCGCGGACTCCGCATCTACCTAGATGGGCTGCCATGTCAGGCTACGGCCCCCCCGAGCGGTTCAACGAGGAAGCCGCCACCTTCACCATCCGCGGCAGCGAGACGCCCGACCTGGCGGCGGGCGTGGCGGCGATCCGCAACGTGTTGCAGACGCTGCCGCTGAAACCCGGCGTGTACCGGATGCAGGATGCGAAGGGCGAGGTGCTGTACGTCGGCAAGGCGCGCGCGTTGAAGAACCGCGTCGGCAATTATGTGCAGATCGAGCGGCTGAGCAAGCGCATCCAGCGGATGGTGTCGCAGACGCGCTCGATGACGATCGTGACGACCAACAACGAGGCCGAGGCGCTGCTGCTCGAGGCGCAACTGATCAAGCGCTATCGCCCGGCGTACAACGTGCTGTTGCGCGACGACAAGAGTTTCCCGTTCATCCTGCTGCGTGCCGACCACGATTTTCCGCGGGTGCAGAAGCATCGCGGCGCGCGCAAGGCGAAGGGCAATTACTACGGTCCGTTCGCCAGCGCAGGCAGCGTCAACAATACGTTGAACGCGTTGCAGAAACTGTTTCTGCTGCGCAGTTGCACCGACGGTTTCTTCAAGACGCGCGACCGGCCGTGCCTGTTGTATCAGATCAAGCGTTGCTCCGCGCCGTGCGTCGGGCGGATCGCGCAGCCCGATTACGACGAGCTGGTCGGCGATGCGAAGAAGTTCCTCGCCGGCAAGACCACCGACGTCCAGGCGAAGCTCGGCGCGCAGATGCAGGCGGCGGCGGAGAACATGGACTTCGAGCTGGCCG
>CAZNQA010000143.1:0-5260 GCA_964575105.1 uncultured Stakelama sp. | reverse complement strand
TGATGCGGCTCGCGATCGTCAACGACGACATGCCGTTCCTGGTCGATTCGATCGCGGCGACGATCGGCGCACACGACATTTCGATCGACCGGATCATCCACCCGGTGCTCCGCGTGACGCGCGATTCGGATGGCGCGCTGACCGAAGTCGATGAGGGTGCCGCCGAATCGATGATCTATATCGAGCTCGAACGCGTCGATGCGCGCGAGCGGCGTGAGCTCGTTACCGATCTCGCGAAGAACCTCGCGGACGTCCGCGCGGCGGTCGGCGACTGGCATGCGCTACAGGACGCGCTGGCGGCCGATATCGCGACGCTCCCCGAAGGCGAAGGGCGCGCGCTGCTGGCGTGGCTGCTCGATCGCAACATGACGCTGCTCGGGCACCAGACCTGGTCAGGCACAGGGTCGAGCGATCCGGCCACCGAAGCACAGGCACTCGGCATCGCGCGCAACCCGCAGCCCGTGCCGATCCTCGCCGAGGCGTCGCGCGTTCTTGCAATGCGCTGGTTCGAGGATGGCGGCGAGGCCCCGCTCCTTCTCAAGTCCAACCTCATCTCGGGCGTCCACCGGCAGGTCCCGCTCGATCTCGTCTTGGTGCCGCTGCGCAACGGCGCGCAAGTGACCGGTCTGTCGATCCATTCGGGGCTGTGGACCAGTGCCGCGCTCGGCGCGGCGCCCGAGGATGTCCCCGTGCTCCGCGCGCGGCTCGCGGCGCTCGAGGAGAAGTTCGGGTTCGACCCCAAGGGGCATACCGGCAAGGCGCTGACGCACGCGCTCGCCGCGCTGCCGCATGACGTGATCACCGGCTTCACCCCCGAGGCGCTCGAGGATGTCGCGCTGACTGCCATGTCGCTGGCGGATCGTCCGCGCCCCAAGCTGGTGCTGGTGCGCAGCACGCTCGGGCGGCACCTCTTCGCGTTCGTGTGGCTGCCGCGCGACGACCTGACCACGGCACGCCGTCTCGCGATCGGCGAAATGCTCGCCGAGGCGGCGAACGCGAACGTGCTCAACTGGTCGATCGCGGTCGACGATACGATCGCGCTGATCCGCTTCACGCTCGACCTGCGCGAAGGCGGCGTGCTCCCCGAGACCGAGGCGCTCGACACGCGGATCGCGCGGATGGTGCGTGGCTGGGTGCCCGCGGTCGAGGCGGCGCTGGTCGAGCAGACCGACGCGGCGCGCGCAGCGCGGCTCGCGCTCAAACATGCCGCGAGCTTCCCGCAGGGGTATCGGGGGGCCAATACGGCGGACGAAGCCGCACGCGACATCGTTCGGCTGGCGCGGCTGGAAAACCCGGGCGACCGTTCGGTCCGGCTATACCGCGACGAGCGCGGCGCGACCCGGCTCAAGATCTACCGCGAGGGCGGCGCGCTTGCGCTGTCGGATGCGGTGCCGGTGCTCGAGAATTTCGGCTTCCGCGTGATCGAGGAACTCCCCACCGCGCTGCTCGGCGACGAACAGGGGTTCGTTCATGAATTTCTCGTCGAGATGGGCGGGACCGTTCCCGATGCCACGCTGCTCGAGGATGCGATCAAGGCGGTGCTCGAGAATCGCGCCGAGAATGATGCGTTCAACCGGCTGATCGTCGACGCCGGGCTCGTTTCCGAGTCGGTCCTGCTGTTCCGCGCGTGGTTCCGCTATCTGCGGCAGGCGGGGCTGACTTACAGCCTCGTCACCGTGGTCGATGCACTGCGCCGCGCGCCGAACGTCGCGGCCGCGCTGATCGAGCGGTTTACCGCGGCGCATGATCCCGCGCGCGACCGGTCGGGGATCGCGGCAGCCGACACCGCGATCGATACCGGCCTCGATGCCGTGTCCGCGATCGACGACGACCGCATCCTGCGCTCGCTGCGCAGCGTGATCACCGCGACGCTGCGGACCAATGCGTTCGCGCCCGCAGGGCAAGTCGCGCTGGCGTTCAAGCTCGACAGCCATCTCATTCCCGGCCTCCCCGCGCCCGTTCCGTGGCGCGAGATGTGGGTTTATTCGGCACGGATCGAGGGCATCCACCTGCGCGCCGGCCCGGTCGCGCGTGGTGGCCTGCGCTGGTCCGACCGGCGCGACGACTTCCGCACCGAGATCCTCGGGCTGATGAAGGCGCAGCGCGTCAAGAACGCGGTGATCGTGCCGACGGGCGCGAAGGGCGGCTTCTATCCCAAGCAGCTCCCGCTTGCGTCGAACCGCGACGCGTGGCTCGCCGAGGGGACCGAAAGCTACCGCGTGTTCATTCGCACGCTGCTGTCGATCACCGACAACATCGTCGAGGGCGCAGTGGTCCACCCGCAGGATGTCGTCGTGCATGACGGCGAGGACCCCTATTTCGTCGTAGCCGCCGACAAGGGCACCGCGACCTTCTCCGACGTCGCCAATGCGATTGCGCTCGAGCACGGCTTCTGGCTGGGCGACGCGTTCGCGAGCGGCGGGTCGGTCGGGTACGACCACAAGGCGATGGGGATCACCGCCAAGGGCGCTTGGGTCAGCGTCCAGCGGCATTTCGCGGAACGAGGCACTGACGTCCAGACCCAGCCGATCCGCGTCGTCGGGTGCGGCGACATGTCGGGCGACGTGTTCGGCAACGGCATGTTGCTGAGCGCCGAGCTCAAGATCGTCGCGGCGTTCGATCACCGCCACATCTTCCTCGACCCGAACCCCGACCCCGCCGCGTCGTTCGCCGAGCGCGAACGCATGTTCGCATTGCCGCGCTCGAGCTGGGCGGATTACGACACCTTGTTGATTTCGGCGGGCGGCGGGGTGTTCCCGCGCACCGCCAAGGTGATCGCGCTGACCGACGAAGTCCGCACCGCGCTCGGCATCGCCGATCGCGAGATGGAACCGGGTGCGCTCATTTCCGCCATCCTCAAGAGCCCGGTCGACCTGATCTGGTTCGGCGGGATCGGCACCTATGTGAAGGCGCGCGCCGAGAACAACATCGCGGTCGGCGACCCCGCCAACGACCGTCTCCGCGTCGATGCCGAGGATTTGCGGGCGACGGCAATCGGCGAAGGCGCGAACCTCGGCGTCACGCAGGCCGCGCGCATCGCCTTCTCCGCGCATGGTGGTCGCATCAATACCGACTTCATCGACAATTCGGCAGGCGTCGATTGCTCGGACAATGAGGTCAACATCAAGATCGCGCTCAACCGCGAGATGATCGAGGGACGTCTGGGGTTCGAGGACCGCAACACCTTCCTCGCGAGCATGACCGATGACGTCGCGCATCTGGTGCTCGAGGACAACCGGCTCCAGACGCTCGCCTTGTCGATCGCCGAGGCCGGTGGCCCGCAGACCGTGCCGAGCTACGTCCGGCTGATCGAAATCTTCGAGGCATCGGGATCGCTTGACCGCGCGGTCGAGGGGCTCGCGGGGAATGACGACCTGCTGCGGCGCTCGACCGAGGGCCGCGGGCTGACCCGGCCAGAGCTCGCGGTGCTGCTCGCGACCGCGAAGCTGGCGTTGCAGGCGGCGATCGAGCGGTCGGGGCTTGGCATGGCCGACGAACTGCTCCCCGATCTCCACGCCGCCTTCCCGGCAGCGATGCGGGAACGGTTTGGCAAGGCGATCGACGAGCATCGCCTGCGCGGCGAGATCGTCGCGACCAAGCTCGCCAACCGGATCGTCAACCGGATGGGTGTGCTCTACCCGTTCGAGCTGGCCGAAGAAGAAGGGGCTGCGATGAGCGACATCGCAGGCATGTTCGTCGTCGCGGAACGGCTGTTCGACTTGCCCGCCCTGTGGCGCGAGATCGAGACGACCGACATGCCCGAGGCGGCGCGGATCGCCTTGTTCGACGAGACGGCGGTCGCGACGCGCTCGCAGATCGCGGACTTGCTTCGCGCGACGCGGACCGGGTCGGGGCCGGGCGATACGCTCAGCCGTCTGTCCAAGGGAATCCTGGAACTCGACCGCCAGACCAAGGCGTTGCTGCTGGAGGAAGCGAGCGCGCACAGCGCCCGGATCGCCAGCGCGCTCGAGGCGGCGGGTGCCCCCACCGCGCTGGTGCAGAAGGTGGTGCGGCTGTTCGAGATGGACGGAGCGGTCGGGCTTGCCGATCTCGGCGACCGGCTCGGGATCGACGAGACCGTGCTGACGCGCGCGTTCACGCGGCTCGGGCAGGCGCTCGGGCTCGACTGGGCGCAGGCGAATGCCGCGCGGATCGATTCGAGCGATCCGTGGGAGCGGCTGCTGATCGCCGGGCTCGCGCGCGACTTCCAGCAGTTACGGCTGGAATTCCTCGCGCGTTCGGCAGGGGGCAAGCGCGATCCGCAGGCGCTGGTCGAGACGTGGCTCGGCGACAATGCGGCGCGTGTCGCGCAGTTCAAGGCGGTGGTCGACCGGGCGCGGCTGGCGACGGCGCCGAATGCGGCGATGCTGGCGCAGATCGCGGGTCAGGCGCGGGTGTTGCTGGGGCGGTAGAGCCGTTTCCGGCTATCAGGTTCGCGTCCCTGCCCGGTGCAGGGACGCGGCCTTTCTTTCTTTTTGCGGAGCCAAGGTCCAGGCGGTTCTGCCCCCCACACACTTCGTCATTCCCGCGAAGGCGGGAATCCATTAGCGCCGCGGTTCCGCAAACGGGCGTGGCCAGCCAGTATGGATCCCCGCCTACGCGGGGATGACGGGAGGTGGAGACCGTTCGCTGCGGTAATCGACGGTCGCCAGAACTGACGGGAGGCGCCCCCCCTACGCCGCCGCCCGCGCGCGCTGCTTTGCCTTCAGCGCGGCTTTCCACCCGCGTGCGCGCCACCACATGATGATGCCGGTCACCGCGAGCACCGCGGGCAGGATACCGCCCAGGAACACCAGCAGCTGCCACACGAACCCCATCCGCGTCCCGTCGTGCAGCCGCCGCATCGTCCGCGCGAGCGTTTCGCGTTCGGGCCGTGCTGGGCTCGCGCGGCCAGTGGCATCGTCGACGGTGACGGTGACGGCAGCGGGGGTCGACCCGGCGAACTGGACCTTCCATTCGGGCTTGCGATCGGTCGGCCATTCGACGCGTGCGATGTTCCCCGGCGTCACCGATCCGGCCCGGCTGAGGACCGCGTCGAGCGCGAGCGACGGGCGTTCCAGCACCAGCGGTCGCGCGCCGGCTCCGCCCGGACCCCGCGCGGCGGGACCAGCACCCGGGCCAGCACCGCCGCCGCCGATCCCGGCAAACACTTGCGGGAACGCGATCCATACGCCCGTCAGCGACAGCATGAACAACGGCAGCGCGATCCAGAAGCCGAACAGATGGTGCAGATTGGTGTCGGTGTTGCGATGCCGCCGCC
>CAZNQA010000142.1:0-5317 GCA_964575105.1 uncultured Stakelama sp. | reverse complement strand
TCGCTGGTCCGGCGACTTGCCGCGGACAAGGGGTGGAAGCTCGATCGCCCTGCGCTGTTCGATAACGAGGTCCGCCTGATCGATGCCTTGATGGCGCCGACACGCATTTACGTAAAATCGCTGCTCCCCTTGCTGGCGGAACGCCGGATCAAGGGTCTGGCGCATATCACCGGAGGCGGTCTGCTCGAGAACATCCCGCGCGTCTTGCCCGAGGGCGTGCATGCGCAGGTCGATGCTGATGCCTGGACGCAACCGCGGCTGATGGCGTTCCTGCAGGCGCAGGGCAATATCGAGCCCGAGGAAATGGCGCGGACCTTCAATTGTGGGGTCGGGATGGTGGTGATCGTCTCCCCGGATCAGGTTGAAGCAGTAACGTCCGCGCTCGAGGTTGCGGGCGAGACCGTCTTGTCGATCGGGACGCTGGAGGTCGGGCCGCGCGGTTGCACCGTATCGGGCTCGACCGAGACCTGGGGCGGCAAGGCTGACTGGACTGCCACACACAATCATGCGTGATGCCGTTTTGATCGTTGTCCGCCCTCACCTACGCCTCGCTGGGATCGGGATCCTCTAGATGTCGGCTTCCAGGACCAAAGTCGGCATCCTCCTCTCGGGTCGTGGCTCGAACATGATCGCGCTGGTGGAAGCCTCCCGCGACCCCTCCTGCCCGTATGAGGTCGTCCTCGTCGCATCCGACAAGCCAGAAGCGCCTGGTCTTGCCTGGGCGACGGACCAGGGAATAGCGACCTGGAGCCTTTCGCCAAAAGGAATCGGCAAGCCCGCGTACGAAGCCGCACTTGATAAGGCACTCCGCGACGCGGGGGCCGAGACGATCGCGCTCGCGGGATATATGCGCCTCATTTCCGACGGCTTCGTTGGTGCCTGGCGCGGCCGCATGGTCAACATCCACCCCTCGCTGCTGCCCAGATACAAGGGGCTTGATACGCACGCCCGCGCAATCGCGGCGGGTGATCCGGTCGCCGGCTGTTCGGTTCACGTGGTGACCGAGGAGCTTGATGGCGGCGAAGTGCTTGGCCAAGCCGAAGTTCCGATCATGAGGGGCGATACCCCAGATACGCTCGCCGCACGCGTGCTCGAGGCCGAGCATCGCCTTTATCCCGAGATCCTGGCAGAGTTTGTCACACGATGAGCCCCGATCCCGTCCCCACCCCGGCCGAGAAGGCGGAGGCCGCTGCTATCCGGCGGCGGTGGGTGTCGCTTGCCGAAGTTGTCAGCGTGGCGGGGGTTGCTATTGCGGGGCTTGGTCTTTGGGTAACCTGGTCCGACCACCGCAGCGAACAGGCCGAGAAACAGACCCGGTCGGTCACCGAACGCCGCCAAAATGCGCGGTACGTCGTCAAGTCGAGCGTCGCGCGCAATGGCGATATCCTGGTCGAGCGCGATGAACGGCATTCGCTGGGCGATGTGAGCGTGACCTTCCCGTCCGCGCTCGGGATCGCTCCACAAACGTCGCCAACCCAGACGATCAGCCGTAGCTGGTACGAGCGCGCTTTGCTTGCCGCGACCGATGGCGGCGCAGATCGACAGACCGGGAAACTGCCGGTGCTGCTGACCGTCAGCTACTGGGACAACGACTCGCCCCGGAGCACCAGCGGAATTTACGACATCGTGTGGCAGACCAAGGGACGGCTGGTGCTGGGTCGAGAACTCAAGATCGAGGCACTGCGGTTGCGTACCCCTGGTGCGACCAAGGCTACGCTCGAGGCAGCTTGGGCGATCGAGCGACCCAAGCCGAAACTCTCAAACGCGCGGCGCATGTTAGCGGCGGCCAACGTCGCCGTTTCTCCGGGAGAATCCAAGGAACTCAAGCGGCGAGCACATGGTCGCGGAATTGCGCGCGCAATGCAGTCTTGAGCAGCTTCCCCGTTGCCGTATGTGGGAGCGACTCGACGAACAGGATCTCGTCGGGCAGCCACCATTTTGCGACATGCGCGGCCAGATGGGCGGATATTTCGTGCGCAGTTACACCGCTTCCCACCTTGCGGACGACCAGCAGCAATGGGCGCTCGTCCCATTTGGGATGATACACCCCGATCGCCGCCGCCTCGGCAACACCCGGGCAACCGACCGCCGCATTCTCGAGGTCGACCGAGGAAATCCACTCGCCGCCCGATTTGATCACATCCTTCGCGCGGTCAGTGATCTGCATCGTGCCATCGGTATGCAACACTGCGACATCACCCGTGTCGAACCATTGGTCCGCATCCACTGCGTCGGCATCCGCCTTGAAATAGCGTTTTACCACCCAGGGGCCCCGCACCTGCAACCGCCCCGAACTGACGCCATCGCGCGGCAAGACCACGTCCGCATCGTCGACCACCCGCAGTTCGATCCCGAACGGAATCTGCCCCTGCTTGCAGACATGGTCGATTTGCGCATCGCGGGTCATCGTCTCCCAGTGCGGCGGGTAGCACCCCGCCGTGCCGATCGGCGAGGTCTCAGTCATCCCCCACAGATGCTTGACCGTCGCGCCCATCCCCATGATCCGCTCGATCATCGCGCGCGGCGCCGCGGAGCCGCCGATCGTCACCTGGCGCAAGTGGCGCGGCGCGTCGCCGCTCGCATCCATATGCTGGAACATCGCGAGCCATACCGTCGGGACGCCAGCCGAATGGGTTACCCGCTCGTCGTTCATCAGGCGGCACAGGACCGGGGGTTCGTTGACCGCCGAATACACCACCTTGGCCCCCGCCAGCGCCGCCGCGAACGGCAGGCCCCAGGAGGCGGCATGGAACATCGGAACGACCGGAAGCACGACCGAGGTCGAGGAAAGATCGAACACCCACGGCGCGACCTCGGCCATCGCGTGGATTACGGTCGAGCGGTGCTCGTACAGCACGCCCTTGGGGTTGCCGGTCGTACCGCTGGTATAGCAGAGCATGCAGGGTTCACGCTCAGATCCCTCGTGCCAGGAATAGGTCCCGTCCTCCGGCGCGAGCAGCGCCTCGAAGCTGCCGTCGTCAAGGCAGACGTAATGCTCGATCGATGTCCACTGCCCGCGCAACCGGTCGACGATCGGCTGGAACTGCCGGTCGTAGAACAGCACGCGGTCCTCGGCATGGTTCGCGATGAAGACCAGTTGCTCGTCGAACAGCCGTGGGTTGATCGTGTGGACCACGCCGCCCATGCCGATCACGCCGTACCAGGCGATCAGGTGATGCGCATGGTTCATCGCCAGCGTCGCCATGCGCTCGCCGGGGACGATACCAAGCCGCTCGAGCGCCTGCGCGAGCTTGCGCGCATCCTGCGCGACGCGCGACCAGTCGGTTCGTGTTTCGCTGCCGTTCGCCCAGTAGGTTACGATCTCGCGCGCGCCGTGTTCGCGCGCGGCGTGATCGATCAGGCGCGGGACGCGCAATTCGAAATCCTGCATTCCGCCGAGCATCGTCTCTCCCATCACCGAGATGGGGCAGCACTCACCCCACCAGAGCCAGCCGCGCTTCGGCGGTCTTGAGCTCTACGTCGCTGACATCCTGCAAGCCTTCGATCCGCTCGGCAAGCTCCCCGTCGAGCAAAAAGTCGCGGCCGAGCAGGACGCGGGCGTGTCCGCCGCCTGCGACCGGGACCTTTGCCCACACTTCGCCGCGGGCGCCGCGGACGTCCTGAAGAAGGTTTGCGAGGGCGGCCATACCGGCCGGGCTTGCGACGCTCAGCTCGAGTGCGAAGCGGGCGTTGTTGGCAAGTTGCTCGAACGGCTGGATTCGCTTGATCGAGACGCGCGGCGTTTCCTCGCCCGGGCGGCGGTCTAGCTCGACCGTCAGCAGGCCGCAGCCGTTGTTGCGAGCGGCTTCCTCGAGATCCGCCGCGACGCCGTCGTCGAAGCAGGTTGCGATGAACTGGCCCGAGGGATCTGAACAGGTCGCCATGAGGTAGCGCTTGCCGCGCGCGGAGGTGCGCCAGCGTGCGTCCTCGATCAATGCCGCCATCGTTGCTCCTGCGCGAGTCCCGTCGTCGGGGATCGAGAGCTCGCCGAGGGCGGCGAAGCTGCGGGCGCCGTGCATCTTCGCGAGATGGCCGTGGCGATCGACGGGATGCGCGGAGAGGTAGAAGCCGAACGCGTCCTTCTCCTGGTCCATCCGCTGGGCGACCGACCAGTGCGCCGAGCGGGGCAATTTGATCGGCGGTTCGGCGGCGTCGGCGGTGCCGAACAGGCCGCCCTGCCCGCTGGTCTTCTGGTCGTGGATCCGCGCCGCGGTCGCCAAAATCGTTTCGGAACAAGCATATAGCCCGGCGCGGTTTTCGTCGAGACAGTCGAACGCCCCCGCCGAGGCGAGCGTCTCGACCTGGCGCTTGTTCATCAGGCGGGGGTCGACGCGGCGAGCGAGATCGTCGATCGAGGTGAACTTACCGTTCGCCTCGCGCTCCTGGACGAGCTTCTCCATCGCGCCTTCGCCGACCGATTTCAGCGCGGCCAGGGCATAGCGGACGCCAAGGCCGTCGCCGGTGTCCTCGACGGTAAATTCGGCTTCGCTGCGGTTGATGTCGGGCGGCAGCAGCGCGACGTCGAGACGGCGCATATCGTCCACGAATATGCTCAGTTTGTCTGTGAGCGTCATGTCGAAACACATTGAGGCGGCGTAGAATTCGTGCGGGTGGTGCGCCTTCAGCCACGCGGTCTGGTACGACAGCAGGGCATAGGCCGCGGCGTGCGACTTGTTGAAGCCGTAGCCCGCGAACTTGTCGATCAAGTCGAACAGTTCGTTGGCTTTTGCCTTGTCGATCCCGTTGATCGTCTTGCAGCCCTCGACGAACCCTGCGCGCTGCGCGTCCATCTCGGCCTTGACCTTCTTGCCCATTGCGCGGCGCAGCAGATCCGCCTGCCCCAGCGAATAGCCCGCGAGGATCTGCGCGGCCTGCATAACCTGTTCCTGGTACACGAAAATCCCGTAGGTCTCCGACAGGATCCCCTCGAGCAAAGGGTGCGGATAGACGATCGGTTCGAGCCCGTTCTTGCGCTTGCCGAACATCGGGATGTTGTCCATCGGGCCAGGGCGATAGAGCGAGACGAGCGCGATGATGTCGCCGAAATTCGATGGTCGAACTGCCGACAAAGTGCGCCGCATTCCCTCTGATTCGAGCTGGAATACGCCGACCGTGTCGCCCTTTTGCAGCAGTTTGTAGACGTTTTCGTCGTCCCACTCGAGCGCATCGAGGTCCAGGACGACTCCGCGCTGCGCGAGCAAGTCGATGGCTCGCTTTAGCACCGAAAGCGTCTTCAGTCCAAGGAAGTCGAATTTCACCAAACCGGCGCCCTCGACATATTTCATGTCGAACTGCGTGACCGGCATGTCCGAGCGCG
>CAZNQA010000141.1:0-5361 GCA_964575105.1 uncultured Stakelama sp. | reverse complement strand
TCGAGGCGCTCCGCCAGGCGGGCGTCACGGTCGAGGAGCGCGGCGAGAATCTGTTCGTCGAGGCGAACGGACCGCTCCGCCCGGTGACGCTGTCGACCGCGCCGTTCCCGGGGTTTGCGACCGACATGCAGGCGCAGCTGATGGCGATGCTGTGCATGGCGCCGGGCGAAAGCACGCTGACCGAGACGATTTTCGAGAATCGCTACATGCATGTGCCGGAACTGGCGCGGATGGGGGCGGATATCCGCGTGCAGGGGCGCACCGCGGTGGTCCACGGCGGCAATCCGCTGGTCGGCGCGCCGGTGATGGCGACCGACCTGCGCGCGTCGATGAGCCTGATCATCGCAGGACTGGTCGCGGACGGCGAGACGCAGGTGAGCCGCGTCTATCACCTCGACCGCGGGTATGAGCGGCTCGAGGAGAAACTGAGCGCGGTCGGTGCGGACATCGAGCGCGTCGGGGACGGCTGACCGCCCCGCTGCGGATTGCCCGCTTAGTCCCGGACCGCCGTCACGAAGTAATCGAGGCTGGTGTCGTCGCTCAGCACGAACCCCTTCGCCACCGAGAAGGCGAGCCCGCGAGTCTCGACCACGCGTAGCCCCGCCGCCTCGACCAGCGGCGTGAGGTCGCCCGGGGTCAGGAACTTGTTCCAGTCGTGCGTCCCGCGCGGGATCGTGCCCGTGCCCTCGGCGAGCGTGATGAGCGCGAGGCGTGACAAGGCGGTGCGGTTGGGGGTCGACAGCACCAGCACCCCGCCCGGCGCAAGTGCGCGTGCGAGCCCGGCGACGAACCCCGCCGGATCGGTGACATGCTCGATCACCTCGAGGCTGGTGACGAGATCGAACGTCCCGTCGCGCAGATCCTCGACGCTGCCGGTGCGATAGTCGATCGTCAGGCCGGACAGTGCGGCATGCGCCTGCGCCGCCGCGATATTTTCCGCCGCCGCATCGAGCCCGGTGACGTCCGCGCCAAGCCGCGCGAGCGGTTCGCAGAGCAGCCCCGCGCCGCACCCGACGTCGAGCGCGCGTTTTCCCGCGAGCGGCGTGAACGAGGTCTCGTCGCCATGCCAGTGCGCGTCGATCTGCGTGCGCAGATAGCGAAGTCGCACCGGGTTGAGCCGGTGGAGCATCGCGGACGAGCCCTTGGGATCCCACCATTCGGCGGCCATCGCGCCGAAGTGTCGGGCCTCGGCCGGGTCGATAGTGGTTACAGACGTTACGGTTGCGCTATCCATGTCCGCTTCCTATCAGGACGGCCCCCGCACCCCAAGGACTTCGTGACCCAGATCATGGCGCGCATCGTGATGAAATTCGGCGGCACCTCGATGGCGGGGATCGAACGGATCCGTTCGGTCGCCGCGCGGGTGAAACGCGAAGTCGCGGCGGGCAACCAGGTCGCGGTCGTCGTCTCGGCGATGGCGGGCGAGACCGACCGGCTGGTCGGCTTCTGCCGTGAGGCGTCGTCGCTGTACGACCCGAGGGAGTATGACGTCGTCGTCTCGGCGGGCGAGCAGATCACCTCCGGGCTGCTCGCGATCGCGTTGCAGGCGGCGGGGGTGCCTGCGCGAAGCTGGCTCGGCTGGCAATTGCCGATCGCGACGTCGGATGCGCATGCCTCGGCACGGATCGAGTCCATCGACATGGCCGCGCTCGATGCGAGCCTTGCAGGCGGGGAGGTCGCGGTGATCCCGGGGTTCCAGGGCGTCGACGACGACGGCCGGGTCACCACGCTCGGGCGCGGCGGCTCGGATACCTCCGCGGTCGCGATGGCGGCGGCGATGAAGGCGGATCGCTGCGACATCTACACCGACGTCGATGGTGTCTATACCACCGACCCGCGGATCGTCCCGCGCGCGCGGAAACTCAAGAAGGTCACCTATGAGGAGATGCTGGAGCTCGCCAGCGTCGGCGCGAAGGTGTTGCAGACCCGCTCGGTCGGTCTTGCGATGAAGGAAGGCGTCCGCGTCCAGGTGCTGTCGTCCTTCACCGGCGAGGACGCACCGATGGCGGATACATTACCCGGCACGATGATCGTCGGGGAAGAGGAGATCGACGATATGGAACGCCAGCTCATCACCGGCATCGCGCACGACAAGAACGAGGCCAAGATCACGCTGATCGCGGTGCCCGACAAGCCCGGCGCGGTCGCGGCGATCTTCGCGCCGCTCGCCAGGGGCAACATCAACGTCGACATGATCATCCAGAACATCGCGCATGCGGCGGGATCGACCGACGTGACCTTCACCGTGCCCGCCGCGGACCTTGCGCGGTCGATCGAGGTGCTCAACCAGGGGCGTGGCGAAATCGGGTTCAGCGAGCTGGTGCACGACACGCGCGTCGCCAAGATCTCGGTCGTCGGCGTCGGGATGCGCAGCCATGCGGGCGTCGCCTCGACGATGTTCTCGACGCTCGGCGAGCGCGGGATCAACATCCAGGCGATCTCGACCAGCGAGATCAAGGTCTCGGTGCTGATCGAGGAGGATTATACCGAGCTTGCGGTGCGCGTGCTGCATACCGCCTACGGGCTCGATGCGGAGGATGTCGCCTGAGTCAGTCGGCGTCGGGGTCGAGCACCTTGGTGGCGAGCCGGGACAGCATTGTGACCGGATCGCGCCCCCCGCCGTAACCGTATTTGCGCGCTTCGTGCTTGGCGCATTTGCGCTGGCCGGAGAAGAGTCCGCACGGGGTGGGGGGCGTGAGTGCCCCCATGCCTGTCCCCTGATCGCTCCGACTGGGTTCGCCCGAACGGTCCACGGGCAAGGGCAGGCGGAAGCGGTCGCGCCGTCCGCCGCAAACCAGGATGTCGTCGGATTGCGTTGCCGACCCACAACGCGGGGCGGTGGCGGTTGCGGACGTAGCGCGTGCGAGATCAAACTCGGTTGCTGGCAGGTTCGCGACCGGAAGGGCCTGCGCCAGCATCATCAGCATCACCAGCGCCATTCAACCGTCCCCCCGGATGCATCCTGTCGGGGCAAGACGGCAAAAAGACGGCAGAATGTTTTCTCGTCAGGGCAGCAAACCGACCGCCGCGGCCCAACCAGCCCTACCCCTTGGCAGTGTACGGACGCGCCGCGATTCCCGACCAGTCCTGCTCGCCCATCCCGTCCTCGACCGCGTCGTGCATCCGCGTCCGAATCGCATCGAGCACGGGAAGCGTGACGTTCGCCGCATCGGCAAGCTCGGTGGCGAGGCGCAGGTCCTTGAGCCCGAGCTTCATGCGGAAGCCCGGCGTGAAATCCTCCGAGACGATCTTCGGTCCGTAATTCTGATACGCCTTCGCGCCGAACAGCGTGCCCCTCATCAGCTCGAGGAACGCGGCCTTGTCGACGCCATTGTCGCCGACCAGCGCGAACGCTTCCCCCATTGCCTCGATCGCCATCGTGATCATCATGTTGCCCGCGATCTTGGCGGCGTTGGCGCTGCTCGGGTCGGTGCCGAGCGGCCAGACCTTGCTCGACAGCACCTCGAGCAGCGGCTGGACCTGCGCGACCGCCGCCGCGTCGCCCGCGACGACGACGTTGAGCTGCGCGGCGGCGGCGGCATCGGGGCGGCCGAACACGGGCGCGGCGACATAGCCGATCCCGCGCCGCGCATGATCGGCGGCGAGGTCCTTCGAGAAGGCGACCGAGATGGTCGATGCGACGACATGGACCAGGTCATGCTTCACGCTGTCGAGCGCGCCCGAATCGAGCAGGACGCTGCGGATCACCGCATCTTCCGACAGCATCGTGAAGACGACTTCGCTGCGGAGCACGTCGTCGAGCGTGCCGATCGTCACGCCCGGGGCATCCTCGGGCTTTACCGGTGAGCGGTTCCACGCGACGACGCGGTGCCCCGCCTTGGCGAGGTTGGCCGCCATCGCGCTGCCCATCAGGCCGAGGCCGACGAAACCGATTTCCATGACGGTGCTCCAGATGCCGAAAGTCGGGAGCCTAGCGTCTCGCACGGGGTTAAGTTCCGCACCCCTCGTCGCAGGGGGCGGCACGGGTCATTCCCCGATCAGATGCACCGCGATCAGCCGGCGGTGCGCGCTGCGGCGGTGCTCAAACAGATAAATGCCCTGCCACGTGCCCAGCACCGGCGCGCCATTCGCGACCGGGATCGACAGGCTCGTCGCGGTGAGCGCAGCGCGGAGATGCGCGGGCATGTCGTCCGCGCCTTCGTCGTCATGCTCGTAGCCAGCGGCCTCGGGCGCGATCTTTGCGAAATACCGCTCCACGTCGCGGCGCGCGGCGGGGGCGGCGTTCTCCTGGATCAGCAGCGATGCCGAGGTGTGCCGGACAAACACGGTCAGCAACCCAGTCTGGATTCCGGTCGACTCGACCCAGCGGTTCACCGCGCGGGTACAGTCGTGCAAGCCCTGGGCGGGCGTATCGAAGGTGAGTTCACCAATTTCCTGTCGCATGTCGTGGCACTTGCCCGAAACCCCCGGGGAAGGCTAGGCCAGTGCCCATGAACCAGACATCGGTGAACCAGACCTCCTCGATCGGCGCAGAGCGCCTGCAGCGCCGCATGGCGCGTGGCGCGGCGTTCCTCGGCAGCGAGGTCGCGATCGTGTGCGGCGCGATGTCGTGGGTGTCCGAGCGCAACCTCGTCGCCGCGATCTCGAACGCGGGCGGCTTCGGGCTGATCGCGTGCGGCGCGATGACCCCCGAACTGCTCGACCGCGAGATCGCCGCGACCAAGCTGCTGACCGACAAGCCGTTCGGGGTGAACCTGATAACGATGCACCCCGCTCTGTTCGATCTGATCGACGTGTGCACCCGGCATCAGGTAGGGCATGTCGTGCTCGCGGGCGGGCTGCCGCCGACGGGGTCGATCGACAAGATCAAGGCGGACGGCGCGAAACTGATCTGCTTCGCGCCCGCGCTGAGCCTCGCCAAGAAACTGATCCGTTCGGGCGTCGACGCGCTCGTCGTCGAGGGGATGGAAGCGGGCGGGCATATCGGCCCGGTCTCGACCAGCGTGCTCGCGCAGGAAATCCTCCCCGAAGTCGCCGACAAGGTGCCGGTGTTCGTCGCGGGCGGGATCGGGCGCGGCGAGGCGATCGCGGCGTATCTCGACATGGGTGCGGCGGGCGTCCAGCTCGGCACGCGCTTCGTCTGCGCGACCGAAAGCATCGCGCATGCCAATTTCAAGAAAGCGTTCCTGCGCGCCTCCGCGCGCGATGCGGTGGCGAGCGTCCAGCTCGACTCGCGGCTCCCCGTGATCCCGGTGCGCGCGCTCAAGAATGCGGGGGCCGAGCTGTTCACCGCCAAGCAGCGCGAAGTCGCGCTGTCGCTCGACGAGGGCAAGGTCGCGATGCTCGAGGCGCAGTTGCAGATCGAGCATTACTGGGCGGGCGCGCTGCGCCGCGCGGTGA
>CAZNQA010000140.1:0-5502 GCA_964575105.1 uncultured Stakelama sp. | reverse complement strand
CACCGCGCGGATCGTCGCGCCGGCGATGATGAAGCCGAAGGTGTGGATCGGATAGGACGGGTTTGGCGCGAGCACGACGTCGCCCGGTGCGGTGATTGCCGTCGCGAGGCTCGCGAGCCCTTCCTTCGACCCCATCGTCACGACCACCTCGGTCTCGGGATCGAGATCGACCCCGAAGCGGCGGCCGTAGTAATTCGCCTGTGCGCGGCGCAGCCCGGGGATGCCCTTGGACTGCGAATAGCCATGCGCATCGGGCTTGCGCGCGACCTCGATCAGTTTCTCGATGACGTGCGGTGGCGGGGGCAGATCGGGGTTGCCCATGCCGAGGTCGATGATGTCCTCCCCGCTTGCGCGCGCCGCCGCTCGCATCGCGTTGACTTCGGCGATGACATAGGGTGGCAGGCGTTTGATGCGGTAGAAATCGTCGGACATTGCGCGAAACCCGGCTCGAGGAGACCGATCCTTACGCCAATCGCTTGGGGTTCGTCACCCCAGAGCTGTCGCGGGGGGTGGTGCGGTCAAATTCCCTCCTCCCGTGGCGGCTGTCGCGCGCGCGGGAACTTCCCAATGCGGCCAAGCGGTTGATAGACCGCGCGATGCTGCATGACGCCGCGGGCCGCGCGCGGTAGAAGAGACCCAAACAGGATCGAGGATGCCATGGCCGATTCGGATACCACCCCGCCGACCGGCACTGTGCCGCCCCCTCCCGCACCAAGCCTCGCCGACCTGCAGCACTGGACCTGGGTGCTCGGGCGCGCGCAGCAGATGCTGCTCGAACAGGGCATGGCGACGATGACCGCGAACACCGCCATGTTCCCCGCGATCCCCGGCCTCACCGACCCGGCGACGCTCGCGCGGACGCGCGATTTCTGGAGCGAGAGCCTGTCGCTGTGGCAGCGGATGCTCGACCCCGCCAAGCCCGCGCCGCGCGCCGAATCGCCCGATCATGCGCGCGACAAACGGTTCAAGGACCCGCGCTGGCATGACGACCCGGTGTTCGACTTCATCCGGCAAAGCTATTTCCTCGTCGCGGACACGATGCTCGCGCAGGTCGAGGCGGTGGAAGGCGTCGACGACAAGCAGCGCGAGCAGATGCGCTTTACCGCACGCGGGTTCCTCGACGCGATGAGCCCGACCAATTTCCCCGGCACCAACCCCGAGGTGATCGCGCGGACGATCGAGACGCGCGGCGAGAATCTGCTCAAGGGGCTGCAGAACATGCTCGCCGACCTCGGCAAGGGGCAGTTGACGCACACCGACCAGAGCGCGTTCGAGCTCGGGCGCAACATCGCGATGACGCCGGGCAAGGTCGTCCACCGTACCGAGCTGTACGAGCTGATCCAGTACAGCCCGACGACCGAGACGGTGCTCGCCACCCCGCTGGTGATCTTCCCGCCGTGGATCAACCGCTTCTACATCCTCGACCTCAGCCCCGAAAAGAGCTTCATCCGCTGGGCGGTCGAACAGGGAATCACGGTGTTCATGGTCTCGTGGCGCTCGGCGGATGCGACGATGAAGCATGTCGTGTGGGACGATTACATCGCCGCGCAGATCGATGCGGTCGACACGATCCGCGGCGCGCTCGACGTGCCCGCGGTGCATACGATCGGCTATTGCGTCGCGGGGACGACGCTCGCGGCGACGCTCGCGATCCTCACCGCGCGCGGCGAGGCGGACAAGGTGGCGAGCGCGACCTTCTTCACCGCGCAGGTCGATTTCGAGAAGGCGGGCGAGCTGCTCCATTTCGTCGCGGACGACCAGCTCGCGCTGATCCGCTCGCTCACCCCGGACGGGTTCCTCGACGGGCGCTATATGGCGGCGGTGTTCAACCAGCTCCGCGGGCGCGACCTGATCTGGAATTACGTCACCAACAATTATCTGCTCGGCAAGGACTATGCGCCGTTCGACCTGCTCCACTGGAACGGCGACACGACCAACCTGCCCGCGGCGTGGCACATCGCCTATCTGACCGACCTGTACCGCGACAATCGCCTCGCCAGGCCGGGCGGAATGACCGCGCTGGGCACGCCGATCGACCTGTCGCGCGTCGCGACCCCCGCCTATATCCAGGCGGGGCGCGAGGATCATATCGCGCCCGCCGAAAGCGTGTGGGCGATGATGCACCACTTCACCGGGCCGAAGCGGTTCGTGCTCGCGGGGTCGGGGCATATCGCGGGGGTGGTCAACCCGCCGTCCGCGCAGAAATACCAGTATTGGCTCAACCCGGACGAGACCGAGCGGTTCGAGGATTTCGTCGCGGGCGCGACCGAGACCAAGGGGAGCTGGTGGCCCGACTGGCGCGAATGGCTCCGCGCGATGGGCGAGGAGCAGGTCGCCGCGACCGGCGCGCGACGTCCCGGGGAGGGGGCGTTGCCCGCGCTCGACGAAGCTCCGGGAATTTACGTACGGACACGATAAGGTCTACTTTTCAACGGTATGACCGTCCTAAATAGTGATGTTGCAGCGCAACATTTTTATTGTCGGAAAGCGGATCCTGCGCTATATTGCGTTGCAGCAAAAGTAGCGCAGGAGAACCCGGGTCATGGCCAGCAAAGGCCCCAAGTCCGTCCCCCTCAAGGGGATCGCCAAGCCGATCGATCCGACGTCGGCCACCGCACCGTCGGAAAAGGGTGTTCCGCCCGTTCCGTTCCTCGCACAGCCTTCCGAGCAACCCGCGGCGAAGACCGTAACGCCGCGTACGGCTGCGGCAAAGCCGGCCCGCGTACCGGTGCCGTCGGTGCCGGCCGTGACCAGCGAACCGGCCCCGGCCCCCGTTTCTTCCGTCCCTCCAACCCCAACCGCCGCCATCGCACCCGCGACGGCCGTCATGCAGAAGGATACCAGCATTATGGACGCCACGATCAACACCGCTGCCGACACCGCGCAGGCCGAAGCCAAGACGGCCTTCACCGACGTCAACGACCGCGCCAAGAGCGCGATGGAGAAGGCCTCTAAGATGATCGCCGACCTCAACGAATTCTCGAAGGGCAACCTCGAGGCGGTCGTCGAGTCGAGCAAGATCGCGGCGAAGGGCGCCGAGGATATCGCGCGCTACACCAGCGATTATGTCCGCACCACGGTCGAGAAGGCCAACGCCACCGCCAGCCAGTTCGCGTCGATCAAGTCGCCGACCGAGTTCTTCAAGCTCCAGAGCGAGCTGACGAAGCAGGCGATGGATTCGATGATGTCGGAAACCGCAAAGTTCACCGAGGGTTACGTCAAGTTGCTCGGCGAGATCGCACAGCCGATCTCGAACCGGGTCGCGGTTGCGGTCGAGAAGGTCAAGGTCGCCGCATAAGCGATCCTGTTTTGTGACGATGATGGGCGGTTCCCGACGGGAGCCGCCCTTTTCGTTTGCGCGAACCCCTTGCCCTGACGGGGGGCAATGCCATATTTTAGGGCTGCATGACCGACCACCTCAACACCTTCATGGCTGAGCGCCGCGACGACGGAACCGATGGTTCCGATGGCGATGGCAATACCGGCGTGGCGACGCGCACGCGTTCCAAGACCAAGCAGCCGACGCCGTATCGCGTCCTGCTGCTCAACGACGATTATACCCCGATGGAATTCGTCGTCCTGGTGCTGCAACGCTTTTTCCGCATGGACATGGAAGCCGCGACCCGCGTGATGCTCCATGTCCACCAGAAGGGCGTCGGGGTGTGCGGGATCTTCAGCTACGAGGTCGCCGAGACCAAGGTCGCGCAGGTGCTCGATTTCGCACGGCAGAACCAGCATCCGCTGCAGTGCATGCTGGAGAAGGCCTGACCGCTGCGGCGCTTTGAGCGAAGGCCGTTCCGGGAAACCCGTAAACAGCGTCACCCTGAACGTGTTTCAGGATCCACCGCGGGCCAATCCGGTCGAACCTCCGGTCTCAGCGCCCCGCGGGCAGCCAGCCGAGATCGAGCCCGGCGTAGCGATCGACGTAATTGGCCGCGCGCGCGAGGCCGCGTTCGTCGAGAAATTCGACCCGGCCCGCACTGCGCGCGATCATGCCGTCGTCTTCGAGCTGCCGCAGCATGCGGTTGACGTGAACCGCAGTGAGCCCGGTCGCGTCGCCGATCTCCTCCTGTGTCAGCCCGAGCACGAAACTGGTGGTGACGTTCCGGTCGAGCATCCGCATCCGGTTGCGGATCTCGATCAGTATCGCCGCGACCCGCGCCTTGGCCGAGGTCCGCCCGAGTGCCGCGAGCCGGTCGGTCAACGCGGCGCGTTCGATCTGGTTGTATACTAGGATGAGCGCGGCGATCCGGGGTTGCTCGAGCATCACCGTGCTGAGCGCGGTCCGGTCGAACGGGCAGACGACGCAATCGGTCAGCGCGGTGATCGTCTCGGTCGCATCGCCATAGATGATGTTCGATACCGCGAGCAGATCGCCCGGGAAATGGAAGCGCAGGATCTGCCGGCTGCCGTCATGGAGCAGGACCGAGCTCATCATCGTACCCCGGCGCAGGACGTAGACTTCGCTGGCGCGGTCGTTCTCGCGCTGCAGCATCATGCTGCGCTTGAGGGCACGCTCGCGTTCCTCCAGACGGTCGAGCGCCGCACGTTCGTGCGTCGTAAGCTCCACCAGGTCGCCGAGACGTTCGGCGAAACAACTTTGTGGCACGCGGCGATTATCCTTTGTTCTCCCGTTACAGAGCAGTGTGGCTGAATCCGTGCATTAAAGTCGATCAAGCGTGTTCACGAGACGACCGATTGGGTGATTCCACGCACGCCAGCTTGCGCGTCCCCCGCAAGACGATAAACGAGATCGATGGACCGTATTCTCATTCGGGGCGGTAACCGCCTTTCTGGCCGTCTCCCCATCTCCGGCGCGAAGAACGCCGCGCTCACGCTGATGCCGTGCGCGCTGCTGACCGAGGAACCGGTGACGCTGCGCAACCTGCCGCGGCTCGCCGATGTCGACAGTTTCGGGCATCTGCTCAACCAGCTCGGTTGCTCGACCCGGATCGAGGGCGCGCGGCCCGAGGATTTCGGGCGGGTTATGACGATCCGCGCAGGGAAACTGACCGCGACCGAGGCGCCGTATGACATCGTGCGGAAAATGCGCGCGTCGATCCTCGTGCTCGGCCCGCTGCTCGGGCGCGCGGGCGAGGCGACGGTGTCGCTGCCGGGCGGCTGTGCGATCGGCAATCGTCCGATCGATCTGCACCTGAAGGCGCTCGAGGCGATCGGCGCACAGCTCGAGATGGCGGCGGGCTACGTCAAGGCGAGCGCGCCGGGCGGGCGGCTGTCGGGCGGGACTTATACGTTCCCGGTCGTCTCGGTCGGCGCGACCGAGAATGTCGTGATGGCGGCATCGCTCGCGAAAGGCGGCAGCCGGATCGAGAATGCGGCGCGCGAGCCCGAGATCGTCGACCTGTGCAACCTGCTCGTCGCGATGGGCGCGAAGATTTCGGGCATCGGCACGAGCACACTCGAGATCGAGGGCGTCGACCGGCTGCATGGCGCGACCTACCGCGTGATGCCCGACCGGATCGAGGCGGGCAGCTATGCCTG
>CAZNQA010000139.1:0-5587 GCA_964575105.1 uncultured Stakelama sp. | reverse complement strand
TCGTTCCACAAAGCCTGGTCCTCGACGCGCGCGTTGAGCTCGTCGAGCCGACGCAGCGCGCGGTCCCAGTCGAGGAAGCGGCGGAGCAGCGCGAGCGCGTCCTTGATCGAATCGATATGAGCCTGCGCTTCAGCGCGCATGGGAAAACCTTCCAGAAAACATCGTTTCGTCATTCCCGCGGTGGCGGGACTCCATCATCTCGCCAAGGATCTACACCCTGCGGGAGGTATGGATCCCCGCCTGCGCGGGGACGACGTATATGGGGCGGGGGTGGTGCTAGTAAATACCACCCTGTCTTTGCAAGAAATCGCTGTCACGTCGCGTGTCCTTCTGCGTCTCCGCAGCCGACTGCGCACGGGCGGCGGCAGCAGCGGCGGCAGCAGCCGGGTCTGGCACGGTCGCGTCGCGATGGATCACGCGACGCGGCTCGCTCTCGGGCTTGAACGCTTCCCAGATCACCGGCGCCTTGGGGTCGTCGGTCGGCCACGCGCCAAACACCGGACGCCCGCTGCCGCGATCGATCCGTACCATCCGGATCCCGGCGGGCGCGCGGAACGGGATCTTGGGGAGACCCTCATACGCCTTGACCGCGAACGCCTTGAAAATGGGGGCTGCGACGGTGCCACCCTGCGCCGCGCCGCCAAGCGAGTGCGGCTGGTCATAGCCGATGTACAGCCCGCCGATCATCTGCGGCGTGCCGCCGATGAACCACACGTCTGTCGGGCCCGAGTTGGTCCCGGTCTTGCCGAACATCGGCCGGTCGAGATCGCGCAACACGGTCGCGGTGCCGCGCTGGATCACGCCCTCGGCGATGTGGATCATCTGGTACGCGCTCATCGCGCTGACGATCTGCTTGCCGCGAACGACCGGACGCGGCATCGCCTTGCCGTTCCAGTTGGGAGCGTTGCAGCGATCGCATGCGCGCCAGTTCTCGGGCCAGATCACCTTGCCGTGCCGGTCCTGGACGAAGTCGACCAGCGAGGCGGGGTGCGACTGGCCCTGATTGGCGAGGATCGCATAGGCGTTGACCATCCGCGACACCGTCGTCTCGCCTGCGCCGAGCGCATAGGAGAGGTAGGGCGGGTATTTTCCGACGCCAATCCGGTCCATAAGCGACACGATCCGCGGCATTCCGGTGGTGGCGGCGGTGCGAACCGTCATCAGGTTGCGCGATTGTTCGACTCCCCAGCGCATCGTATGCGGCCCCGCGCCGCGCATGTTGCCGAAGTTGCGGAAGCACTTCTGCCCCAGTCGGGCACCCTGATAGACGCAGAACGGCCCGTCGACGATGATCGAAGCGGGGGTCATTCCGCCCTCGAGCGCCGCCGCATAGACGATCGGCTTGATCGTCGACCCCGGCTGGCGTTGCGCCTGGGTTGCGCGGTTAAACGCCTGAAGGCGCGAATCAAATCCGCCTTGCATCGCAAGGACGCGGCCGGTCTGGGGTTCCTCGACGACGAACGCGCCGGAGATTTTCGGCACCGAACGCAGCGCGAAGCTGCCGCCTTCGGGGGCGACCGCGATGATGTCGCCGACCTTGAGCGCGGCATAGGCCGTGCCGCCCTTGCCGCGCACGGGTGTCTGGGCGGCATACCGCGGCATCTCGCCGGTCTCGCCATTGGCAAAGCCAAGCGTCGCTCCGGCGGTGTCGAGATCGATCACGATCGCGGCGCGCCAGTCGTCGTAATCCAGCCCGATGTTCTTGTTAAGGAACGCAGCTTGCCATGCTTCACCGTCGATTTCGGCATGTCCCAGCGGCCCCGACCAGCCACGCCCGCGGTCGAACCGGAGCAGCCCCTCGCGCAGCGCGGTCTGCGCATAGTCCTGCATCCTGGGGTCGAGCGAGGTGCGCACCCACAGGCCGCCCGCATAGACGCTGTACGGCCCGGTCAGCGCGTCCTCGCCGAACTTGTCCATCAGCTGGCGGCGGACCGCCTCGACGAAATAGCCCGCGCCCGCGGTCTCGCGCTTGGGGGTCTGGCGCGGGACAGTGCCGAGCGGTTCGGCCATCGCGGCGTCATGCTGTGCCTGGGTGATGAAACCGTTCTTGAGCATCTCGCGCAGCACATAGGCGCGGCGGTCGAGCGCGCGCTGCGTGTGGCGGACGGGGTCGTAGTTGGACGGGCCTTTGGGCAGGATCGCCAGATACGCCATCTGCGCGAGATCAAGCTGGTTGAGATCCTTGCCGAAATAGGCGTAGCTCGCCGCAGCGACGCCGAACGCGTTACGTCCGAGCGCGATCTGGTTGAGGTACAGCTCGAGGATCTGCTTCTTCGTCAGCGTGCCCTCGATCCGGTAGGCGAGGATCGCTTCCTTGATCTTGCGACTGTAATTGGGCGCATTGCCGATCAACAGGTTCTTGGCGACCTGCTGCGTGATCGTCGACGCGCCCGCAGGGCGGCGTCCGGTTCTGATATTTGTGACCGCGGCATTGGCGATCCCGAGGTAATCGACCCCGTGATGCTCAAAGAACGATCGGTCCTCGGCGGCGAGGAAGGCGCGGACCAGCATCGGCGGATATTCGTCGTAGCTCAGCTCGACGCGGCGTTCACGCGCATAGGTATAGACCGGGGTCCCATCCACCCCGCGGACATTGGTCGGCAGCGGCGGCTCATAGGTGCGCAACTTGTCGACCGAGGGCAGGTCGGAGGCGAAGACGTACCAGCCGATCCCTGCGAAGACAGCCGCAAGCAAGGCAAACCCCACGAGCGTCTTGACCCACCAGCGGCCCCACGTCCGGCGCAGGAAACCTTCGGAGCCACCGTCTTCCCGACGAATACGGAATGTCACGGTGGAGTCGGGCTCGGCCATAAGCGACGAGGCTCTAGCAACTTTCGCGACGGTTGCCAGCCGCCTTTACCGCACGTCCTCGTCCGCCCGCCCGTTCCTCGCCGCTCAGCGAGTTGCCATTCGCCTTGCGAAGTGCACTTCGACCGCGCGTTCGACGCTTTGCGCGATGCGACGGCGGCCGTCTTCGCTGTCGATAAAGGCGGCATCGACCGGGTTCGAGATATAGCCCGTCTCGAACAGGACCGAGGGCATGTCGGGGGCCTTGAGCACCATCAGCGACGCCATCCGGTGGAAGTTGGGCTTGAGCGGGACCCGTTCGCGCGCCTCGCGGCCGAGCAGCCGCGCGAACCCGGCGGAGGCGTTCATCGTTTCGCGCTGGGTGAGGTCGATCAGGATCGAGGAGATGTCGGCATTGGTCGCGGCGAGATTGACGCCGGCGATGACATCCGCCTTGTTCTCGCGCGCGGCCAGCCGGGCGGATTCCTTGTCGGAGGCGACTTCGGAAAGCGTGTAGACCGATGCGCCACTGGCGGATCCAGCGCCGACGCTGTCGCAGTGGATCGAGATGAACAGATCGCCGCCGAGCCGCCGGGCGATGCCATACCGCTCCCGAAGGATGAGAAAGCGATCGTCCTCGCGGGTCAAGGCGACGCGGACTCGCCCGCCGCGCACCAGTTCGTCGCGGATCGCGCGCGCGATCCTGAGCGTCACATCCTTCTCGCGCCGCCCGTCGATCGGTGAAATCGCGCCGGGATCGACCCCGCCATGCCCCGCGTCGATCACGACCAGCGGACGCCTCGCATCCTCGCCGTAGATCCGTGGCAACCGCGCACGCCGTGGCGTCGGGGGGACAGGGACCGCGAGGGCATAGCCGCGCGGACGGGGTGGATCGGAGCGCGCGACCTTTGCCTGCGCCGTGCGCGCAACGCGGTCGAACGGTGCCGCTCCGACCGGCGCGGCGATCAGCCAGACGCTGACCGACAGCGCGACGGGCAGAAGACCTCCGGGGCTCCCGGTACGATCCGTGGTCCTGCGATCGGCGTCGCGGTCTTCCGGTCCGAACAATAGCCGGGGGTTGCACGGCAATACGGCGAGAAACCCCCTCAAACCCGACAGCACGCGCACCTTTCCCCTGATCGTCACAGCCTTTCCGGTACCCATAGCGCAAGAAGGTTAACATGTCCTGCGGTCATGGAATTGCCGGAACCGCTCCCGAAACGTCCCGGTTGCTGCGCGCGCGGGTCGGTGCTAGGCAACAACAAGCATCTGTTCGTTACCCAGGTTATGGAGGCGACAGGTCCACTCGGCCGCCCCGGCGTTCCTGGGCGCGGCCTATCAGGTTGACGTTCGCATGAAGCATGAATCCCGTTTCTCGTTTCCCCCGGTTCCGACCGGCGGGAACGCGACTGCGCGGGATGCCCAGGGCCGGAAGGCCGGGCGTGCTGGGCGAGCAGAGGCATTTTTTGCAACCCACCGCGCGAGCGAACCCGGCGGCGTGACCGCCCCTCGCTCCGCGTACCTTTATTTCGCGCGGCCAGCGCCATGGCGCAGCCGGCCGCGCGTCCGGAGACAATTACATGACCACGCGTATGCTGATCGACGCACGCCACCGGGAAGAGACCCGCGTAGCTGTCGTCAAGGGAAACCGGATCGAAGAGTTTGATTTCGAATCCGCTGAGCGCAAGCAGCTCAAGGGGAACATCTATCTGGCCAAGGTGACGCGCGTCGAGCCGTCGCTCCAGGCCGCGTTCGTCGATTACGGTGGCAACCGCCACGGGTTCCTCGCTTTCAGCGAGATCCACCCCGATTATTATCAGATCCCCAAGGAGGATCGCGACGCGCTCCTGCGCGAAGAGGCCGAGCATGCCGCTGAAGAAGCTGCGTTGCGCGCACAGCAGGACGCCGAGGACGATCTCGAGGGCGACGACGAGGGGTTCGAGTCCGACGAGGAATCGATCGAGCGTTACGACGACGATGGCGGGCATGAGTCGGAGGAGAATATCCCCGACCGCGAAGTCGCGTCCGAGGGCGAGAACCCCGGCGAGGGCCGCGGCCGTCGTCGCCGCAAGCGTTCGGCATCGGACGACGCCGCCGACGATCTGCGCGAGCGCCGCACTAACTTGCGCCATCGCTACAAGATCCAGGACGTCATCCGTCGCCGGCAGGTCCTGCTCGTCCAGGTCGTGAAGGAAGAACGCGGCAACAAGGGCGCCGCGCTGACCAGCTATCTGTCGCTGGCGGGGCGCTATTGCGTATTGATGCCCAACACGTCGCATGGCGGCGGGATCAGCCGCAAGATTTCAAACGCAGGCGATCGCAAGCGGTTGAAGTCGATCATGGCGGACATGAAGCTCCCGCCGTCGATGGGCTGCATCGTGCGGACTGCTGGCCTCCAGCGCACACGGCAAGAAATCAAGCGCGACTTCGATTATCTCGCACGGCTGTGGGACGGGATCCGCGAGACGACGCTGTCGTCCTCCGCGCCTGCGCTGGTGTACGGCGATAGCGACCTGATGAAGCGTGCGATCCGCGACATCTACAATCGCGAGATCGACGAGGTCATCGTCGAGGGCACCGAAGGCTATCAGCACGCCAAGGATTTCATGCGGTTGCTGATGCCGAGCCACGCCCGCAAGGTGAAGCATTACAGCGACCCCGTGCCGCTGTTCCAGCGCGCGGGCGTCGAGGAGCAGCTCTCGGCGATGTATCACCCGGTGGTCCAGCTCAAGTCGGGCGGCTATCTGGTCATCAACCCGACCGAGGCTCTGGTGTCGATCGACATCAACTCGGGCCGCTC
>CAZNQA010000138.1:0-5715 GCA_964575105.1 uncultured Stakelama sp. | reverse complement strand
CGTCGACCTGACGCGCCAGCCGCTGCCGGTGACGCCGACCGTCCATTACAACATGGGCGGAATCCCTACCAATTATCACGGCGAAGTCGTGCACCTGCGCGACGGCAACCCCGATGCGGTCGTCCCGGGCCTGTTCGCGGTCGGCGAGGCGGCGTGCGTTTCGGTCCATGGCGCGAACCGCCTGGGCTCGAACTCGCTGATCGATCTCGTCGTGTTCGGTCGTGCGACCGGGCTGCGGCTCAAGGAGACGTTGAAGCCGGATACCCCGCACAACCCGCTCCCCAAGGGGTCGGAAGAGCTGGCGCTCGGGCGTCTCGATACGTTCCGCAACGCCAAGGGCAGCTCGCCGACGTCGCAGATCCGGACCGAGATGCAGCGCACGATGCAGAAGCATTGCGCGGTGTTCCGCGACAATGCGCTGCTCTCCGAGGGGCAGCAGAAGATCACCGCGACCTACCAGCGGCTGCAGGACGTGCATGTCACCGATCGCTCGATGATCTGGAACACCGATCTGGTCGAGACGCTCGAGCTCGACAATCTGCTCGCGCAGGCAGTGGTGACGATGGAGAGTGCCGCGAACCGCAAGGAATCGCGCGGCGCACACGTGAACGAGGATTATCCCGATCGCGACGACGCGAACTGGATGAAGCACACCACTGCGACGTTCGGCGGCTGGGGCGGCAAGGCGGGCAAGGTCGAGATCGGCTATCGGCCGGTGCACGACTATACGCTCACCGACGATGCCGAGTACATCAAGCCGAAGAAGCGCGTTTATTGAGGTACGATACGTCGGTCCTCGGGTGATCCCGGGGACCGATACCTACCTCACTCCCCCATCCGAACGGGGGTGATCGAGAGATCGGCGCGCTACGGTCTGAACATCTCGCCAAGAACTGCCAGCGTCGCCTGCGCGTCGGTGCATCAAGCGTCCTTTCCCGCAAGTTTTGCGGCGCTGTCGGGAACCCCGCCGCCGCCCGCCGGTTTCCGCGATCATGTCCGAAACCCGCTATCCGCTGCTCGCCAATCCCCACATCCGCCTGTCCGGCACGGTCGACCAGTCGATGTACGAGAATTTCCGTGCGCAGCTGCTCAATTGCCCGCCGGAAGGTACGCTCGTCATCGCGCTGACCACGCTCGGTGGCGACCCGGAGGTCGCGCGGACGATGGCGGACGACATCCGTCTGCTCGAGGATCACGACGGACGCGAGATCCTGTTTCTCGGCAAGGTCGCAGTCTATTCGGCCGGGGCGACCTTCATGTCGGCGTTCCCGGTCGCGCGGCGGTTCCTGACGCGGCATACGCGGTTAATGCTGCACGAGCGTCAGATCATCAAGCAGATCAACCTCAACGGGCCACTGCGGATGGCGGTCGCGTCGATCAAGGCGGCGCTCCACGAAGTCGAGCATTCGATCGAGATCGAGGAAGAAGGCTTCCGCGACATCGTCCGTGACAGCCAGGTGACGTTCGAGGAGCTGCGCGAAAAGGCACCGTCCAACTGGTATATCGAGGCCGAGGAAGCGCGCGATCGCGGGCTGGTGCTCGACGTCATCTGACCGGGCACGGTGCGGGCTGCCGCCACCCCGGGGTCGGGCCCCGGAGTGGCGGCAGTGCGTCAGACCGTAAAGCCGCCGTCGATGTCGATCGCGGCGCCAGTGATGTAGGATGCCTCGTCGCTCGCGAGGAATGCGGTCAGCGCCGCGACCTCGTCCGCGGTTCCGTAGCGGCCGAGCGCGATGCCAGGCTTGAGCACGGCGGCGAAATCACCGTCGGCCGGGTTGAGATCGGTGTCGATCGGCCCGGGCTGGATGACGTTGACGAGGATCCCGCGCGAGCCCAGGTCGCGTGCCCAGCCGCGCACCAGCCCGAAGACCGCCGCCTTGGTTGCGCCATAGATCGACAAGCCCGCGACCGGCAGCGAATGCGCGTTGATGCTGCCGATCACGATGATGCGGCCGCCATCGGCCATGAGCGGGACCGCGGCCGCGGTGCCGGCGAAGACGCCGTCGACATTGACCGCAAACTGCCGGTCGAACGATTCGGCGGGATCGGTGTCGATCGTGGCGAATTCCGCGATCCCGGCGTTGTGGACGAGGATGTCGAGCCCGCCGAGCTTCTCGATGGCGGCAGCGATCGCGCCGCGCTGCGCCTTCGGGTCGGCGGCATCGGCCTGGATCGCATGGCCGCTGCGACCCGTCGCCGTGATCGCGGCGACGCTCTTGTTCGCGGCGTCCTGATTGCCCGCAAACGTGATGACGACGTCGGCGCCGTCGGCGGCGAGCCGCCGCGCGATCGCTGCGCCGATGCCGCGCGATCCGCCGGTGACGATCGCGCGTTTGCCTTCGAGTCTGTTGCCCATCGTCAGGTCCCCTGCCGCTCCCGCTCGCCTCATGGCCAGCATACCGTGCGGTCGCCATCACATGGGATGACGGCGATGCGGCGCAACGCGGCGGGGCGATAGTTCTTCTTCGTGGCAGGCAAGCTGCGCACGCGATGACCGTGGCGTGCAATCGCACATGCAGCAATTCAATGCCGCAAGGGTTTGCGACAAGGGCGTTGCTTGTGTACGGCTATCTGCACAACCCGGCGGTAACCCGCCCTCCTGGATGGAAAACGCGAGCAAGCGATGGCCGAATTCTTCCTCCCCGCCAACAGCAAGCCCAAGTCGGGCGGCAAGGTCCACAAGGCCGCGCCTGAGGCGAAACGTATCAAGAAGTTCAAGATCTACCGGTACGATCCCGATGCGAACGCCAACCCGCATTACGACACGTTCGAGATCGATCTCGACTCGTGCGGCCCGATGGTGCTCGACGCGCTGATCAAGATGAAGGGCGAGCAGGATTCGTCGCTCACCTTCCGTCGCTCGTGCCGCGAAGGCATTTGCGGCTCGTGCTCGATGAACATCGACGGCAAGAACGGCCTCGCCTGCACCACCGCGATCGAGGACGTGAAGGGCGACATCCGCATCACGCCGCTGCCGCACATGGAAGTGATCAAGGACCTCGTTCCCGATTTCACGCATTTCTATGCGCAATATTCGTCGATCAAGCCGTGGCTGCAGACGGTTACCCCGCCGCCCGCGGGCAAGGAGCGGCTCCAGTCGCCGGCCGAGCGTGAGAAGCTCGACGGTCTGTACGAGTGCATCCTGTGCGCGTGCTGCTCGACCGCGTGCCCGAGCTACTGGTGGAACAGCGACAAGTTCCTCGGCCCGGCGATCCTGTTGCAGGCGTATCGCTGGCTCGCCGACAGCCGCGACGAGATGACCGGCGAGCGACTCGACGAGCTCGAGGATCCATTCCGCCTGTATCGCTGCCACACGATCATGAACTGCGCGAACGTCTGCCCCAAGGGTCTCAACCCCGCCAAGGCGATCGCCGAGATCAAGAAGATGGAAGCCGAACGCGTCGTTTGAGCTTCGCCACCCCCGCCCGGGCGTCGATCTGACGCTGCGGCGGGGGCAGGCCCCGAGGAACGCCGGCGTTTGACCGCACCCTTCACCTACGAAGACGATCCCGACCAGCCGGGATGGAAGCGGTGGCAGTTTCGCGATGCGACTCGCTACAATGCGTTTCTCGAACCGTTGCTGGTCAGGGTCGAAGACGGTGTCGCGCGCGTGCGAATGCTGCCGCGGCACGAACATTCCAACATGCGCGGTGACGTCCACGGGGGTGCGCTGCTCGGGTTCATGGACGTCGCGCTGTTCGCCGCCGCGCGCGGGTTCGGCGTGCTGTCGGCGGGCGGGGCGGTGACGCTCGACCTGTCGGCGCAATTCATCGGCGGTGGTGCGATCGGCGTCCCGCTGGAGGCGCGGATCGAGTTGCTGCGCGAGACGCGCAACATGCTCTTCCTGCGCGGGCTGATCGTCCAGGACGACCGCCCGACCATTGCCAGTTTCTCGGGCACGCTACGCAAGTCGACGCCCCCGCCGCCCGGACCGGCCTCCGAACGAGTATAATATCAGAATGACGAACGTCCTCGCGCGCTATGACGCGCTGATCGCTTCGGGGGAACTCAAGCCCGACCCCGAACAGGCCGCCGCGGCGCGCCGTCTTGCCGATCTTGCCGCTGCGCTCGAGGCGACCCCCAGGCGCGGGTCGATGCTGTGGCGCGTGCTCGGGCGAAAGCCGGAGCCGCCGCGCGGGCTGTATGTCTGGGGCGGGGTCGGGCGCGGCAAGTCGATGCTGATGGACCTGTTCTTCGACGCGTTGCAGATCCGGCGGAAGCGGCGGGTGCATTTCGCGGAGTTCATGCTCGAGGTGCACCAGCGGCTGCAGATCGAGCGCGCGAAGGAACTGGGCGACCCGATCCCGCCGCTCGCCAAGGCGATTGCCGAGGAAGTGCGGCTGCTCGCTTTCGACGAGATGATGGTGACGAACAGCCCGGATGCAATGATCCTGTCGCGGCTGTTCACGCTGTTGCTGGAGGAGGGGGTGACCATCGTCACGACCTCCAACCGCCCGCCCGCCGATCTTTACAAGAACGGGCTCAACCGCGAGCATTTCCTGCCGTTCATCACGCTGATCGAGTCGCGGATGGACGTCATCACGCTCAACGGGCCGGTCGATTACCGGCGCGACCGGCTGGGGTCGATCGATACGTGGCTCGTGCCCAACGGGCCGGAGGCGACGCGTCTGCTTTCGGGCGATTTCTTTCGGTTGACCGACTTTCCGGTCGAGGATCGCGCGCATGTGCCGTCCGAGGATCTGATCGTGCAGGGGCGGAGCGTCCATGTCCCCAAGGCGCTCAAGGGCGTCGCGGTGTTCAGCTTCAAGCGGCTGTGTGAGGAAGCGCGGGGGAGCGCGGACTATATCGCGATCGCGCGGCGCTATCATACGGTGATCGTGGTGGGGATCCCGAAGCTCGGGCCCGATAACCGCAACGAGGCGGCGCGCTTCGTCGCGTTGATCGATGCGTTGTACGAACAGAAGGTCAAGCTGCTCGCGGCGGCGGATGCGCAGCCGCAGGATCTGTACGAGAGCGGGGACGGGCGGTTCGAGTTCGACCGGACGATCAGCCGGCTGGAAGAGATGCGATCAGAAGAGTATCTTGCTGCGGGGCATGGCGGGGACTGACGGCAGCTGTCGTAACGAACTGTTTCCCCGCGGAGGCGGGGACCCAGGGTTACGAGCGGCGCACTCTGTAACTCTAGGCTCCTGCCTGCGCAGGAGCGCAACGAACACTAATTGCACTTGCGAATGAATTGCAATACCGTGGCAAATCCTTTGCCTTACGGGTTGCCCAAATGCGAAAACCCGCCTAAGCCCGCGCCCGGCAGAGCTCGCCCGATCGCTCCTGAGTTTTTAACGCCCTGGGCGGGCCTAAGCGAAAAGGATCCCGGATGGCTCGCAAGAAGATCGCGCTGATCGGCGCCGGCAACATTGGCGGCACGCTCGCCCATCTCGCAGCGCTCAAAGGCCTCGGGGATGTCGTGTTGTTCGATGTCGTCGAAGGCGTTCCCCAGGGCAAGGCGCTCGACCTCAGCCAGTGCAGCCCCGTCGAAGGCTTCGACGCGACCATCACCGGCACCAACGATTACAAGGACATCGCAGGCGCGGACGTGATCATCGTCACCGCTGGCGTCGCGCGCAAGCCCGGCATGAGCCGCGATGACCTGCTCGGCATCAACCTTAAGGTCATGAAGGCGGTCGGCGAGGGCATCGCCGCCAACGCACCCGACGCGTTCGTCATCTGCATCACCAACCCGCTCGACGCGATGGT
>CAZNQA010000137.1:0-5736 GCA_964575105.1 uncultured Stakelama sp. | reverse complement strand
GCGTCGTTCGAGCCGACGATCGATTACGTCGTCACCAAGATCCCGCGTTTCGCATTCGAAAAGTTCAAGGGTGCCGAAGCCGTGCTGTCGACCGCGATGAAGTCGGTCGGCGAAGTGATGGCGATCGGCCGCAACATCCACGAGAGCCTCCAGAAGGCACTCCGCGGGCTCGAGACTGGGCTGTCCGGGTTCAACATGATCGACCGCCTCGAAGGCGCGCCGCGTGCCGAGATCGAGGCCGCGCTCGCGATCGCGACGCCGGACAGGTTGCTCGTCGCAGCCCAGGCACTCCGCGAGGGCTTCACCGTCGCCGAAGTGCATGCGCTGGCGAAGTTCGACCCGTGGTTCATCGAACGCATCGCCGAGATCGTCGCTGCCGAGGAGCAGATCTGCGGCAACGGCCTGCCGATCGACGCGCCCGGCATGCGGCGTCTCAAGTCGATGGGATTCAGTGACAAGCGTCTCGCTTATCTCGCTCTGAAATCGGCGAATTTACGCGGGAACGCGCGCGGCATCGCGCGTGGGTCGGGGCTGGTGCACGACGCGATCGTCGCGATGACGGGCGGCGTGACCGAGGCCGAAGTCCGCGCGCTGCGGCACCGCCTCGGCGTGCGTCCGGTGTTCAAGCGGATCGACACGTGCGCGGCGGAATTCAACGCCAAGACGCCGTACATGTACTCGACCTACGAAGCGCCGAGCTTCGGCGAACCCGAGTGCGAGAGCCAGCCGACGAGCGCGCGCAAGATCGTCATCCTCGGTGGCGGGCCGAACCGGATCGGGCAGGGGATCGAGTTCGATTATTGTTGCTGCCACGCGTGCTTCGCGCTGGCGGATGCGGGCTATGAGACGATCATGGTCAACTGCAACCCGGAGACGGTGTCGACCGACTATGACACCTCCGACCGTCTGTACTTCGAGCCGCTGACCGCCGAGGACGTGCTCGAGATCCTCCACGTCGAGCAGCAGAACGGCACCCTCGTGGGCGTGATCGTCCAGTTCGGCGGGCAGACCCCGCTCAACCTCGCGCAGGCGCTCCAGGACGCGGGAATCCCGATCCTCGGCACTTCGCCCGACGCGATCGATCTGGCGGAGGACCGCGAGCGGTTTGCAGCGTTGATCAACAAGCTCGGCCTGCTCCAGCCCGCCAACGGCATCGCGCGCAGCCGTGACGAGGCGATCGCGGTCGCCGAGCGAATCGGCTACCCCGTGCTGATGCGCCCGAGCTATGTGCTGGGCGGGCGCGCGATGGAGATCGTCGACGGTCCGGCACAGCTCGACAATTACATCCAGACCGCGGTCCAGGTGTCGGGCGATTCGCCGGTGCTGATCGACCAGTATCTGCGCGATGCGATCGAGGTCGATGTCGACGCCATCTCGGATGGCACCGATGTCGTCGTCGCGGGCGTGCTCCAGCATATCGAGGAAGCCGGGGTCCATTCGGGCGACAGCGCCTGCTCGATCCCGCCGTACAGCCTGACGCCCGCGATTATCGAAGAGATCGAGAAGCAGACGGCAGCACTCGCCAGGGCGCTGTCGGTGGTCGGGCTGATGAACATCCAGTTCGCGGTCAAGGGCGGGCAGGTCTATCTCATCGAGGTAAACCCGCGCGCGAGCCGCACCGTCCCGTTCGTCGCCAAGGCGATCGGCGCACCGATCGCCAAGATCGCCGCACGCGTGATGGCGGGGGAGAAGCTCGCCAACCTGCCCGTGATCGATCGCCACATCGATTATTATGCGGTCAAGGAAGCGGTGTTCCCGTTCAACCGCTTCCCCGGTGTCGACCCGGTGCTGTCGCCGGAAATGAAGAGCACGGGCGAGGTGATGGGGATCGACCCCGACTTCACGCTCGCCTTCGCCAAGTCGCAGCTTGGTGCGGGGACGATCCTGCCCAATGCGGGCGCGGTGTTCGTCAGCGTCAAGGATACCGACAAGCCGGTGATCCTGCCGGGCGTTCGTGCGCTGGCCGAGCATGACTTCACGATCGTCGCGACTGGTGGCACCGCCGATTACCTTGCCGGGCAGGGCGTGGCCGTCGAACGGGTCAACAAGGTCGCGCAGGGTCGGCCGCATATTGTCGACCGGATCAAGGACGGCGGGATCGCGCTGATCTTCAACACGACGGAAGGGTGGCAGAGCCTCAAGGACTCGCAACCGATCCGTGCGTCGGCGCTTCAGTTGAAGATACCCTACTTCACCACGGCGCCCGCGAGCGTCGAGGCGGCGCAGGCAATCGTCGCGCTTTCGACGCGCAGTCTTGAAGTGCGACCGTTACAATCCTATTATTCCTCTTCGCACCACTGATCCCGACATATTGAAACAGTGCGGGCGGGCCTTCTCCGGAAGGTTCGCTTGATAAGGGATTGTTCGAAGACAAAGGGTTTAAGGGATGGCTACCGTCGAAAAGATGCCGATGCTGCAGGAAGGCTATGAAACGCTGAATGCAGACCTGAAACGGCTGAAGGCGGAACGCCCGACGATCGTGGATGCGATCGAAGAGGCGCGCGCGCATGGCGACCTTTCGGAAAACGCCGAATATCACGCCGCCAAGGAGCGTCAGGGCCAGATCGAAGCGTCGATCAGCGACATCGAGGACAAGCTCGCGCGTGCGCAGGTGATCGATCCGCTTGAGCTATCGGGCGACAAGGTCGTGTTCGGCGCGACCGTCACGCTGATGGACGAGGACGACAAGCCCGTCACCTACCAGATCGTCGGCCAGACCGAGGCGAACGCCAAGGGCGGCCGCATCTCGTACAACTCGCCGCTCGGGCGTGCGCTGATCGGGCGGAAGCTCGACGACGAGGTCGAAGTGACCGTTCCGTCGGGCGACCGCTACTACGTCGTCTCGAAGATCGAGTTCATCTAACAAAAAGGCCCGCCATGCAGATGCATGGCGGGCCTTTTTGATTCAGGCAGCGGTGCCTGGCTTGAGCAGATCAGGCTCGAGCAACCGATGCAGGTGGACGACCACGAACTTCATCTCGGCATCGTCGACCGTGCGCTGCGCAGCCGCGCGCCACGCCTTTTCGGCACTCGCATAATCCGGATAGACACCGACGATTTCGATCGAGGCGGTATCGACGAAGTCGACTCCGCGCGGATCGCGGACGCGGCCGCCGAAGACTAGATGCAGTTTGCTCATGATATTGGGTTCCCGAAGACAGCAGGGTCGCCGCATCTCATAGGGAGACGCTGCCGCTTCGGGAACCTGTCATGCGCGATTAATTGGCGTCCGAGCCCGTTTTGGGGGATCCCTGCGGTGCTGCGGGTGCAGGTGCCGGCGTCTCCGTGCTGCCGGCCTTGGCCGAAACCGCCGCCGTGCCTGCTGCGGTCAACGCGGTGATGACGTTGCCGATCAGCTTGCCGGCCTGGTCCTTCGCCGAACTGCGCGACAGCCCGAGGCCGTCGAACTCGGACCGCGCGGTCTCCTTGGCGGCATCGACCGCGCCCCGCGCGGTCAGGCTCAGGCGACGCCCGACCGGCGCAAGCAACTGCGCTTCACGATCGGTCCGCGGTAGCAGCGACCCGGTCAGCATGCCGACCGCAAGGCTCCCGACGAGAACGCTCAGCGGATTGGCCTCGGCCAATGCGACCGCGCGTTCGGAGAAGTCTTGTGCGGCGTGCGTCGTCGTCTCAATCGCCTTGCCAGAGGCGTCGCGCGCGGTCTCGAGCGCAGTGCCCGCGGTTTCGCGGACGGTTTCGAAAGCGGTGCCCGCGGTCTCACGGACGGTTACGACCGCACTACCGGCGGTCTCGCGCGCGGTGTCGAGCGCGGTACGCGCCTTGTCCGATACCGTTGCAGCACCCGAATGAAGGGTTTCGGCTACAGTCATCTTATCGTCTCCCAAAAATCTGTTCAGCGTTTCAGTTTATGTTTCTTGGGCTTGCGGCCTCGCAGCAGGCGCGAGATCGGCCCGCCCAACACGAACGACCCGACCAGCGCGCCCACGATTCCCGTGACGACGGGGTTCTGCCGGGCGATCTCGACCGCACTTGTCAGCGCCTCGTTTCCACGCACCTTGAGGTTTTCGGCAACGTCCGACGCCAGCGTCTGCGGGTTGGCACGCTTCTGCAGGGCACCGATCGTATCGGCGAGTTGCGCGCGAGCCGCAACCGCGCGGGCTTGCGCCAGCGCAATCGAATTGGTGGCAGGTGTATCGCTCATGCATCCGCTCCCGGCACGGCAAACATCGCCTTGAAGCGACCAACTGCGATCATTGCGAAGATCGCCGCAAGCACCAGCAGGCCACCGACGACGATCACCGTCGCCCAGATCGGGCCGACGACCGGCGTCAGGATCATCAGCAAGCCGACCACCAATGCGATCAGCGCCAGCAGGCCAAGCACCGCCGCGACCAGTGCCATGACGACGCCGCCCTTCGCGGCAGAGACCTTCGAGAAGACCTTCGCCTTCTGCAGATCCACCTCGGCCCGCGCGACCTCGCCGGCGTCCGACACCACGCGCGACAGCAAGGTCACGATGGTGTCGTCCGCCGGGGAGGACCCGGCATTCTTCAGGATTTCGCTCATCCGGGTCCCCGTCACGCTACGATCAGCCCTTGGTGTCGCTGTCGGCGGCAAGACCCGACTGGATCAGGCGCACCAGCACGAACCCGAGCGCGGCGGCGGTGCCGATCGCGACTGCCGGGCTCTTCTGCACGAATCCGCGCGCGTCCTCGATCAGATCGTCGAGTTCCTTCGCCTTGAGGCCTTCCGAGAAACCCTGGACCTTGTCGGCGGCGGTGCGGGCGTACTGGCCATATTGCGAACCGAGCTTCTCGTCGACGGTGCCGGCGGCATCGTTGATCATCTGGACGATCTCGTCCAGCGCGGTCCCGGCGCGGGCCTTGCCGTCCTCGGCATAAGTCTTGGCGCGACCGACGACTTCCTTGCCGAGCTTGTCTGTGCCGTCCTTGAACAACTGTGCGGCACCGCTGGTCAGCTTCGCGGCTTCGTCACGCGCGGTCGAGGCGGCGTCCTTGGCGGCGCCTGCAGCGGCGTCGATCTTCTCGTTTGCAGTCGCCTGCGCGTCTGCGCCCGTAGGGGAGTCTGAAGTCGTGGCCATTGTTATGCCCTCCAATTGTTACTTGTCGACAATAAGCGGTCCGGGCCGCGCTGGGTTCCATCGGACGCGCACGATTTGCGGCCACACAGGTTAGGCGATAGAGGCACCCGCGACGCCATTCCCAATTTGGTAGAAGGATCGTTCCGTGACCGCAATCATCGACATTCATGCCCGCACGATCCTCGACAGCCGGGGCAACCCGACGGTCGAGGTCGACGTGATGCTGGAAGACGGCAGCTTCGGCCGCGCCGCCGTTCCCTCGGGCGCCTCCACCGGCGCGCATGAAGCGGTCGAGAAGCGCGACGCCGACAAGAGCCGCTGGGGCGGCAAGGGCGTCGACCAGGCGGTCGAGGCGGTCAACCGCGAGATCGCCGATGCGGTGCTCGGGCTCGAAGCTGAGGATCAGCGCGACGTCGACCATACGATGATCGACCTCGACGGCACCGACAACAAGAGCCGCCTCGGTGCGAACGCGATCCTCGGCGTGTCGCTCGCGGTCGCCAAGGCCGCCGCCGATGCGCGCAGCCTGCCGCTGTACCGCTATGTCGGTGGCGTCGCCGCACATGTCCTGCCGGTGCCGATGATGAACATCATCAACGGTGGCGAACATGCCGACAACCCGATCGATTTCCAGGAATTCATGATCGTGCCGGTGGGCGCGTCGTCGATCCTCG
>CAZNQA010000136.1:0-5768 GCA_964575105.1 uncultured Stakelama sp. | reverse complement strand
GCTGTTGCAGGGCGAAGGGCTCGACGAATTCGACCCGATCAAGGTCGACCGGATCGCGCCCGACGATTCGACCTCGATCCGCTCGGGCGGCGCGGAGGCGACGTTAAAAGGCATTCAGTTCAACAGCTTCGGCGCGTTCTTCAGCCGGGCGTATCGCGAGAACGACTATCTGTGGGGGCGGCTCCACGGGGCCGAACGAATGATCGACATCGTGCTGTCGACGCTCGACGCCGACCAGCGGCTCAAGCCCGGGCGCACCGCCGCGATCAAGCGCGCCGCCTTCCTCGCCATTCTCGATGAGGAAGCCGACCGGCTGACCGCGATCCCCGGCTTGTTCGAGACGTTGCGCCGCGAAATCGGGTGAGTCTGGTCAAGCCGCGTGGTTTTCGGTAGCCTCGCGCCCATGCAATTCCTCAAGATCCTGTTCTGGTCCCTGCTCGCGTTCGTCGCGGCGGTGTTCACCGTGGCCAATTGGACGAGCGTGTCGATCCGCCTGTGGGGCGGGATGGAGGCGCTGGTGAACCTGCCGCTACTGCTGCTGGTGACGTTCCTTGCCGGACTGATCCCGACGCTCGCCTGGCATTCGACGCTGCGCTGGCGGCTTCGCAGCCGGCTCGCGAACGCCGAGCGGACGCTTGCCGACATGCGCGCGGCGATGTCGCCACCGCCCGTCGTCCCGGTGACCCGTGCAACACCCGAGGCACTCCCGGTGGCGACCACCGCGACCCCCGTCAGCGGGGTTCTGTCGTGACCAACCGCCTTTACGTCGCGCTCGACACCCCCGATCTCGCCAAGGCGCGCGCGATGGCGACGCGGGTCCGGCATCATGTCGGCGGGATCAAGCTCGGCCTCGAGTTCTTCCTCGCCAACGGCCAGCCCGGCGTGCGGCAGATGGCGGAACTCGGATTGCCGATCTTCCTCGACCTCAAACTCCACGACATTCCCAACACCGTCGCCAAGGCGATCATGACGCTCCACGGGATCGAACCCGCGATACTCACGGTCCATGCCGCAGGCGGGCGCGCGATGCTCGAGGATGCCAAGGCCGCTGCCCCCAGCGGGACCAAGGTGATCGCGGTCACGACGCTGACCAGCCTCGACGCGCGCGACCTCGCCTCGATCGGCGTTCCCGCGAGCCCGCACGACCAGGTGCTTCGGCTGACCGAGCTTGCGCGCGAATCGGGGATCGACGGCGTGGTCTGCTCGGGCGCGGAAGTCGGCGCGGCGCATGCGCTGTGGCCGCGGGGGTTCTTCGTCGTGCCCGGCGTCCGTCCGGTCGACGGTCCGGTCGGCGACCAGAAGCGCGTCGTCACGCCACGCGCCGCGCTCGATGCGGGCGCGTCGATCCTCGTCGTCGGGCGACCGATCACGCAGGCCGCCAATCCCGACACCGCGGCGCGCGAGATCGAAGCGACGCTCTGACCGCTGCGCCACCGCCACGCCCTTCGGCGTTGGAGGATGGTTAATCCCTGCATGGTATCGCTTGCGTCTTCCTCGACGAGCCGCAAGGACGTTTTACATGCCTGTCTCTGCCAAGATCTGCGGGCTTTCCACGCCCGAAACCCTCGACACCGCGATCGCCGGAGGCGCGAGCCACGTCGGGCTGGTGTTCTTCCCCCCCTCCCCCCGCCACGTCAGCCGCGATCGCGCAGCGCAGCTTGCCGCGCGGGTCCCGGAGCGCGTCGCGCGGGTCGGGGTGTTCGTCGACCCGGATGACGCCATGCTCGAGTCCGCAATCGACGCGGGCAAGCTCGCTGTGCTCCAGCTCCACCAGACGACGCCCGAGCGCACCGCCGCGATCAAGGCCCGCACCGGGCTCGAACTGTGGACTGCGGTCGCAGTGCGGACGCGTGCGGACCTCGACAGTGCTCTGCCGTATCGTGGGGTGGCGGACCGGATCCTCTACGATGCCAAGACGCCTCCCGGCGCGGCGTTGCCGGGCGGCATGGGGGTGCGGTTCGACTGGACGTTGCTCGAGGGCTACCGCCATCCGCTGCCCTGGGCGCTGTCGGGCGGGCTCGACGCGGTCAACGTCGGCGAGGCGGTGACGATGACGGGCGCGACGCTGGTCGACGTATCCTCGGGGCTGGAAAGCGCGCCGGGAATCAAGGATTCCGCAAAGATCAGCGCGTTCCTCGCAGCCGTCGCGGCGTGCTGACGCGCAGTCTTTGATTTTCTGTGATCTGAGGTTCGCTCCCCGGCGCTACCGGGGTCCGACCTGTCCTGCAAAAAATGGCTCCCTGAGTAGGATTCGAACCTACGGCCGCTCGATTAACAGTCGAGAGCTCTACCGCTGAGCTATCAGGGAACGTTGCGGAGGCGCGCCTATAACCTCGGGTTGCGCGGCAATGCAAGTGCTGTGACGCGAGTTTTTTACATTCTTCAAAAAACGTAGAATTTGCGTGGTTTTCGGCGTGTCGATCCGAACCGGCCCCCCGTTGCCCCGGCGAAGGCTGGCGCCGTCATGTCGCTTTGCGAGACGGGTGCCCAAACATGGCGGTCCCGCCTCGGCCGGGGTGACGCGCACTGTACCCGCGTCTAGAACTTCATCCCGACGACGAGGTTGGCGATCGGGTTCAATCCGCCTCGCCGATCGCTCAGCATGCGGTAGGAGCGTGGCAGGCCGGCGTTGGCGGTGCCGACCAGCGTGCCCATCTCGAGCCCGAACATCGCGTTCTTGTACGTACCGCTATAGCCGACAGTCGCCGCCGGGGTGCGACGGTTGAAGCCGGTGCGGACCCCCGTCCCCGTCCCCGGCAAGCGGGGCGCGTATAACAGCCCCCCGGTCGCCTTTTCGGCATCGCGCACGAAATTCGCGACCGAGAAGAACTTCATGCCGCCGGACAGGTGCAGGCCGCTGCCGTTGATCGGATAATAATCGATCATCGAGCTCGCGAAGCGTCGCTGCATCGGCCCGTCCGGGTCCAGCAATGGGTTGAACGACGCGGAGGTCGCCAGAACGGCGAGCCGGACCCGGAAATCCGGCGCGACCCGCGCCTCGACCGGCGCGATGCGGGAAAAGAGCGGGGTTGCCAGCGCCATCGGGTCGCGACCGGGATCAGCGATCGCGGCGCCGCTCCAAGCCGCCGTGGCAAGTCCGATGGCAATCCCGACTGCGTTACGCATATCCATTCCCCGCAGGCGTTTCGACCCCCGCCGCCCGTTACCTTTGTAACATAGACGGTAACCGGGACGATAATCCTGACATATTCGGAAACACTCTGCGACGAACCGTATCGCCTGCGCGACCAAGCGCGGGAGCAACGTTTCATCGCGCGTCAGTCTCCGTTCATCTGCAACCGGTTATCGCGAATCGACCAGTACGATTGACCGGAGCCTTGCGCGCGGTGGTTCGTTCTGCGCTTCATGGCCTCGACGGCACGGCTCGCCGCACAGACCAGTTCACTGGAGACCGAAATGCCCAAGTTTTCGCCTGCCCTCCGCAGATCCGCGCTCGTTGCGGCCCTGGCGGCATCTACCCTGCTCACGGCCTGTGCGACCGAATCCACCTATCGCCCCGCGGTTGGACGCGGGTTCGAGCGGTCGGGCTATACCGACCGCCAGATCGAGGACAACCGCTTCCAGGTCAGCTTCTCGGGCAACAGCTATACGTCGCGCGACACGGTCGAGAAGTACCTGCTGTTCCGCGCCGCCGAACTGACCGTCCAGCGCGGCTTCGACTATTTCGTCTTCGCCGACCGCAACGTCGACAAGAGCACGCGCACCTATACCACGCCGGGCTTCGGCGGCGGCTATGGCGGGCTCGGCTATGGTGGCGGCTTTGGCTATGGCGGCGGTTTCGGCGGCGGCTATTGGGGCCCGAGCTGGCGCTATCGCGGGCGCGGCTTCGGCTGGCGTTCGTGGGACCCGTATTTCGGTGATCCGTTCTTCGACCGCGGGATCGATATCAACACGATCGACAAATATGAGGCGAACGCCGAGATCGTCGTCGGCAAGGGCCCCAAGCCCAAGGACAACATTCGCGCCTTCGATGCACGCGAGGTGCTGCGCAACCTCGGGCCGAGCATTGTCACACCGAAGTAAGCTGGCGGTACAGAAAAGCCCCCCTTCCGCATACCGGAAGGGGGGCTTTTTACTGTCTGGTGCTTTCCCGGTCCATCATTCCGTCATTCCCGCCTCCGCGGGGATGACGGTGACTGTGTTACGTTACACCGCGCCGTGGCAATGCTTGTACTTGTTCCCCGACCCGCACGGGCACGGCGCGTTGCGGCTGACATTGCCCGCCCATTCGGACGGATCCTGCCCGACCTCCTGCCCCTCGGGCCGCGGGATCGACAGCGGCGGGAGCCGCGTGGTGATCAGCCCGCTGCCCGCATCCTGGTCGTAGGTGTCGTCGTCCCCGGTGAACGGGTCGAAGTGGCTGGTGATGAAGTCGGGCAGCGTCGGCAGCGTCGGCTCGGGCTCGACATTGAACTGCGCGAACGCGATCGTGCGGGTGACGTCCTCGCGGATGCTCCCGAGCATCCGCTCGAACAGCGAGAAGGCCTCCTGCTTGTATTCGTTGATCGGCGTCTTCTGCGCATAGGCGCGCAGATGGACGACCTGGCGGAGCGCATCGAGCGTCGCGAGATGCTCTTTCCAGTGATGATCGAGGTTCTGCAACAGGATCGACTTCTCGACCCGGATCCACGTCTCGGGATCAAGGGACTCCGCCTTTTCGCGGACCAGATCGTCCGCCTGCGCGCGGACGCGTTCCTCGATGATCTCGGGGTCGATCGCCTCCTCCTCAAGCCACGCCTCGACCTGCGGCTCGAGGTTGAGCGTCGTCGCGAGCTGCTCCTTCATCCCGGCGATATCCCATTGCTCGGGATAGGTGCCGGGAGGGCAAGCCGCGCCGACGATGCCGTTGACCGTCTCGGCGCGCATGTCCTCGACCACGTCGCCGACGGTCGCGGCATCCATGATGTCGCTGCGCTGCTCGTAGATGACCTTGCGCTGGTCGTTCATCACGTCGTCATATTCGACGACCTGCTTGCGGATGTCGTAGTTGCGCGCCTCGACCTTCTTCTGCGCGGTCTCGATCGCCTTGGACAGCCACTTGCTGCCGATCGCCTCGCCGTCGCCGATGTTCGACCGCATCATCTTGGCGAACAGCGTGTCCGGCCCGAAGATGCGCAGCAGATCGTCATCGAGGCTGAGGTAGAAGCGGCTGAGCCCCGGATCGCCCTGGCGACCCGAACGCCCGCGCAGCTGGTTGTCGATCCGCCGGCTCTCGTGCCGCTCGGTGCCGAGCACGAACAGCCCGCCTGCCGCGAGCACTTCCGCCTTTTCGACCGCGATCTCCTGCTTGATCCGGGCAATCGCCGCTTCGCGCTCGGGCCCCTCGGGCATCGTCGCGAGTTCGTCGTTGACGCGGAATTCGAGGTTGCCGCCGAGCTGAATGTCGGTGCCGCGACCCGCCATGTTGGTCGCGATCGTCACCACGCTCTTGCGCCCCGCCTGTGCGACGATATGCGCCTCGCGCTCATGCTGGCGCGCGTTGAGCACCTCGTGCTTGACGCCTTCCTGCACCAGGAATTCGCTGAGCAATTCGGACTTCTCGATCGACACGGTGCCGACCAGCACCGGCTGGCCGAGATCGGCGTGATGCTTGATCTTCTTGGCGATCGCGCGGAATTTATCCGCGGTGTCCTTATAGAATTCGTCTTCCTCGTCGACGCGCTGGACCGGCACGTGCGTCGGGATCGTCACCACGTTCATCTTGTAGATGTCGTAGAATTCCGCCGCCTCGGTCGCCGCCGTGCCGG
>CAZNQA010000135.1:0-5891 GCA_964575105.1 uncultured Stakelama sp. | reverse complement strand
CGAATTCCACCTGACCGACGCGATCGGGCGGACGTGGCAGGTCGGCACGATCCAGTCGGACCGCGTGCTGCCCGAGCGACTCGACGCTTCGTACGTCGGTGCTGACGGTGAACGCCATCGCCCGATCATGCTTCACCGCGCGATCCTGGGGACGTTCGAACGCTTCATCGGCATCCTGATCGAGCATCACGCCGGTCGCTTCCCGCTGTGGCTGTCGCCGGTGCAGGCGGTGGTCGCGACGATCGTGTCCGACGCCGACGATTATGCGCGCGAGGTCGCCGAGAAGCTCAAGGCGGCGGGGATCCGCGTCGAGACCGATCTGCGCAACGAGAAGATCAACTACAAGGTGCGCGAGCATTCGCTGGCGAAGGTCCCGAACCTGCTCGTCGTCGGCAAGCGCGAGGCCGAGGAAGGCAAGGTCGCGTTGCGGCAGTTGGGCAGCGAGCGGCAGCAGTTCCTGACGCTCGACGACGCGATTGCGATGCTCACGGAAGCGGCCAAGGCGCCGGACCTTTAACGCTGCTCGCTTCTTAGCCCCTCCCCTTCAGGGGAGGGGTTGGGGTGGGGCAGTCACAAGCGCTACGCTCGGTGAGACACTTCCCCACCCCCAGCCCCTCCCCTGAAGGGGAGGGGAGTAGCGGCCCACTGAAAGACGCCCCGTCCCGGATTATGACCCCGTGCACGAGCCGCATCTTTCGTTTCGCTCGAAAAACCCCTATATACGTCTGCCGACAACCAGAGGAGCTACACCTATCCGACCCCCGATGAACCGCCAGGCGCCGCCGATGAATGGCCCTCGCTTCAATGAATTCATCCAGTCCGCCAAGGTCCGCGTCATCGACGGGGACGGCGAGAACCTCGGCGTGATGTACACGCGCGAGGCGATGGAGCAGGCGCGCGAGGTCGGTCTCGACCTGGTCGAGGTGTCGCCCAACGCCGATCCGCCCGTCGCCAAGTTCCTCGATGTCGGCAAGTTCAAGTACGAGGCGCAGAAAAAGGCGAACCTCGCGCGTAAGTCGCAGAAGACGCAGGAGATCAAAGAGATCAAGATGCGTCCGAACATCGATGACCACGATTACGACACCAAGATGAAGAAGGTGCTCGAGTTCATCGACGAAGGCGACAAGGTCAAGATCACGCTCCGCTTCCGGGGCCGCGAACTCAGCCACGGCCAGCTCGGCATGGCGCTGCTCCAGCGCGTCCAGGCCGACGTGACCGAGACCGCCAAGGTCGAGGCCTATCCCCGCATGGAAGGCCGTCAGATGCTGATGGTCCTCGCGCCGAAGTAACGTCCCTCGCGCCGGTATCTGCCGGCGCGACCGTCATCCCCTCCTTCCGTTCGTTTCGAGCGTAGTCGAGAAACCCGGCACAGCGCAGGTTTCTCGACTTTGCTCGAAACGAACGGGTTGAGGGGGTGGACGCTCATGCCGCCTCGACCAGCCGCTCCCCCGCCGCCGCGCCGAGCAGGCGACGTTCGATCGTGCGCAACCGGCTTCCGACGCCGATCTTCTCGCCGGTCAAATCGGTCAGGTAAAAGGTGTCCACCGCGCGCTCGCCATAGGTTGCGACATGCGCGGAGTGGATCGTCACCTTCGACTGGAACAGCGCATGCGCCAGTTGATGCAACAGCGCAGGCCGGTCGCGCGCGTTGACCTCGATCACGGTGAAGCGGTTCGAGGCCTTGTTGTCGATCAGCACGTTGGGCGCGATCGGGAACGCCTCCGCGCGAGTCCGTGGCAAAGGTTTTGCCAGCAGCCGGTCGACCAGTTTCACGCGATTCGCCAGCGCGTCCTCGATCGCCTTCTTCAGCCGGACGAGCTGGCCGTCTTCGTCGAACGGGCGCCCGACCGGGTCCTGGACGAGGAAATTGTCGAGCGCCATGCCGTCGCGCGTGGTGTGGATCCGCGCATCGATGATGTTCCCGCCCGCGACGCTGATCGCGCCCGCGATCCGGTAGAACAGCCCGGGGTGATCCGCGGCATAGACCGTGACGAGCGTCGCGCCGCGTTCGGGATAGACCCGCGCCGCGATCGACAGCGCGGTCTCGCCGGCCCGCGCGATCAGCGTAGCATTGTCCGCGATGACGTCCTCGGGCTCGGCGACCCAATAGGGTTCGGGCAATTTCGCGACGAGCGCGTCGAACGTTGCATCGTCCCAGTGCAAGGCATCGCGCAAGGCGACCTGCTTCGCTGCGATCCGTTCGGTGCGGCCCTTCTGCTTGTGGCCGAGCCGAAGCACCTCCTCACCCGATTCGTAAAGATCGGAGAGCAACTGGCGTTTCCACCCGTTCCACACCCCGGGACCGACCGCGCGAATGTCCACGACCGTCAGCACCAGCAACAGCCGCAACCGCTCGGGGCTTTGCACCACCGCGGTGAAATCGAGGATCGTCTTGAAGTCGGACAGGTCGCGCTTGAACGCAGTTGCGGACATCAGCAAATGCCAGCGCACCAGCCATGCGACCGTCTCGGTCTCCGCCGGGCTGAGGCCAAGCCGTGGGGCGAGGCGTTCGGCGACCTCGGCCCCAAGCACCGAATGATCGCCGCCGCGCCCCTTGGCGATATCGTGGCACAACACCGCAACATACAGCGCGCGGCGCGAGACGATCTGCTTGAGCAGCGCGGCGCATAACGGATGGTCCGCGTCGAGCTCGCCGCGCTCGATCCGCGCGAGCAGACCGATCGCGCGGATCGTATGCTCGTCGACGGTATAATGATGGTACATGTCGAACTGCATCTGCGCGACGACGCGACCGAAATCGGGAACGAAGCGCCCGAACACGCCGGTCTCGTTCATCCAGCGCAGCACCGTCTCGGGGTCGCGGCGGCTGGTCAGCACGTCGAGGAACAGCGCGTTCGCGGTCGGGTCCTGCCGGATCTCGTCGACGAGTTTCGCGTCGCGCGACGCCGCACGCATCGCGAGCGGGTGGATCTCGAGCCCATGCTTGTCGGCGAGCGCGAACAGCTCGATCAGCCGTACCGGTTTCTCCGCGAGAAAGTCGTCCGAGGGCAGCGCGAGTCGCCCGCGCACCAGCGTGAACCCGTTGAGCTTGCGCGGCGAGCGCCGCAGCACCGGGAAGCCGAAGCGTCGTCCACGCGCGGCGAACTTCTCGTCGAGATGCGCGAGGAACACCCCGGTCAGGTCGCCCGCGGTGCGTGCCTGGAGGAAATAATAATGCATGAACCGCTCGACCTTGGATTTGCCGGGGCGGTCGGCGAAGCGCATCCGCTCGGCGATCTCGCGCTGGAGGTCGAAGGTCAGGCGGTCCTCGGCGCGACCCGAGATCGCGTGGAGGTGGCAGCGCACCGCCCACAGGAAATTCTCGGCGCGGTGGAACTGGCGATATTCGTCGCGGCTGAGCAGCCCGGCCTCGACCAGTTCGCCCGGCTCGGTGACGTTATAGGCGTATTTGCCGATCCAGAACAAAGTGTGGAGGTCGCGCAGGCCGCCCTTCGCCTCCTTGACGTTGGGTTCGACGACATAGCGCGTGTCCCCCATCTTGTGGTGCCGCACGTCGCGCTCGGCGAGCTTGTCCGCGATGAACTGGCGCGCGGTATCCGCCTGGACCTCGACCTTGAAGCGGCGTGCGGCCTCGTCATACAGCGCTTGGTCGCCCCACACGTAGCGGGCCTCGAGCAACGCGGTGCGGATCGTCACGTCGCTCCTGGCCTGGCGCACCATCTCGTCGAGCGAACGGCTGCTGTGGCCGATCTTGAGGCCCATGTCCCACATCGTGTAGAGCATCGCCTCGATCACCTGCTCGGCCCAGGGCGGTTGCTTGCCCGGGGTGAGGAAGCCGACGTCGATGTCCGAATAGGGCGCCATCTCACCGCGCCCATAGCCGCCGACCGCGATGATCGTGATGCGTTCGCCGGTGGTCGGGTTGGGGTTCGGGTAGATCCGCTGGACCATGAAATCGTAGAGCAGCCGGAGCAGCTGATCGACGAGGAACGCCTGCGCAGCCGCTGCCTCGAGCCCGCGCGAGGGGTGTTCGACCAGGCGTCGCCCGATCTCCTCGCGGCCTGCGTCGAGCGCTTGTTTGAGCTGCGCGAAGGCACCCGCGCGGAGCGTGCTGGCGTCGCCTTCGAGCGCGGCGAGCGCTTCGGCGACGGTGCGCCGGTCGATGATCGAACGGCGTTGCGGAAGGGTTTCGAAACGCGGCGGCATTTCTGGTAGATAGGGCTTGTCACGCGCCGCGTCACGCGGCTTGACGTGGCGCATCATATGTCGAGGGACTTGCCGGATGACCAGGACCCCGCGCCGCCAGACGATCCAGATGGGCGGGTTCCCCGCGGTCAAGACGGGGGCACCGTCGCCTTATGCCGATCTCTATTACTGGGTGATGGAGATGAGCTGGCCGTGGTTCATCGCGCTGGTCTCCGCGAGCTTCGTCGCGATCAACCTCGTGTTCGGGACGATCTACGCGCTGCTTCCCGGGGCGATCGGGACGATGGAGCCGGGATCGGTGATCGACGGCTTCTTCTTCTCGGTCGATACGCTGGGGACGGTCGGTTACGGCGTGATGGCGCCGGTGACGCGGCTTGGCCATGCGATCGCCGCGGTCGAGATCCTGACCGGGCTGTTCTTTTCCGCGACGATCACCGGGCTGATCTTCGCCCGGTTCGCGCGCCCGCGTGAAAGCCTGCTGTTCAGCGACGTCGCGGTGATCGGTCGGTATCAGGGCAAGCGCGCGCTGATGGCGCGGGTCGCCTCAAAACGCTCGCGCCCGCTTGCCGACGTGACCGCCCAGATGAGCTGGCTGGAGTTGGTACATGTCGGTGACGGGCGCACGTTCCGGCGACTGAGCGAATTGCCGTTGGTGCGCAACCAGAACCCGATGCTCGGGCTGGCGTGGACGCTGGTGCACATCCTCGACGAGGACAGCCCCGTCCTTGCCGCGCTCGAGGACGATCGTGACCGGTTCATGCTGACCCTGTCGCTCAGTGGGATCGATACCCTGCTCGCCAGCCAGTCGCTCGGCGGGAAACGCTATGCGCGCGAGACGGTGCTCGTCGATCACGAGTTCGTCGATGTGATCAGCGACGAGAATGGCACGACCCTCCTCGATCTTCGCCTGCTGCACAAGACCGTGCCGATCGCGGACGCGGTGCTGACGATCGATGCGGCGTGAGCGGGCGGCAGCGTTTGACGGCAAGACCTGGGATGCGGGCGGCACCGGGTCGTGGTGAAGATCGCGCATGACCGAGACATCCAGCCCGACCCCGCTCGACCGCCCGATCTGGCACAGCCTGACGGGACGGCAGGCCGCCGTTGCGCTCGGTGATGCGCGCGCAGTGCGGTTCCGGCCCGAGGTCAACCTGTTCGGCGCGGCGGCGGATGAGTCGCCTGCGGCGTTGCGCGCGCTTGCCGGGCTGATCGAGGAGGGCGGGACGCTCGGGTTGCTCGGGGTCGGCGCGGCGGCGGCGCTTCCCGGAACCGTCGTGGTATCCGAGCGGCGGCTGAACCAGATGGTCGCGACCCGGTTGAACCGCACGCCACGCGCGTTGAAGATCGTGCCGCTGGGGGATGCCGATGCGGGCGAAATGCTCGACCTTGCGACGCTGACCGCGCCGGGGCCGTTCTTCGCGGAGACGCATTTGCAGGGCGGCTATATCGGCGTGCGGCGGGGCGGGCGGCTGGTCGCGATGGCGGGTGAGCGGATGAAGGTGCCGGGGTTCAGCGAGATCAGCGCGGTGTGCACGCATCCCGATTATCGCGGGCAGGGTTTCGCACGCGCGTTGATGGAAGCGGTGCTTGCGCCTCTGCTGGAGCGCGGGGAAGGGGTGTTCCTGCACAGCTACGCGGACAATCCGGCGGTGGGGTTGTATCGTGCGCTCGGGTTCGAGGTGCGGCGGGAAATGACCTATACGGTTGTGGCGCAGGGGTGAATT
>CAZNQA010000134.1:0-5905 GCA_964575105.1 uncultured Stakelama sp. | reverse complement strand
AAGGACAAGTTCGAGAACATGGGCGCGCAGATGCTGCGCGAAGTCGCGTCGAAGACCAACGACATCGCTGGCGACGGCACGACCACCGCAACGGTTCTGGCGCAGGCGATCGTCCGTGAAGGCATGAAGTCGGTCGCGGCCGGCATGAACCCGATGGACCTCAAGCGCGGCATCGACCTCGCGGTCGTCGAAGTCGTCAAGGATCTCCAGGCGCGTTCGAAGCCGGTTTCGGGTTCGCATGAAGTCGCCCAGGTCGGCATCATCTCCGCCAACGGCGATAAGGAAGTCGGCGAGAAGATCGCGGAAGCGATGGAGAAGGTCGGCAAGGAAGGCGTGATCACCGTCGAGGAAGCGAAGGGTCTCGATTTCGAGCTCGACGTCGTCGAGGGCATGCAGTTCGACCGCGGCTATCTGTCGCCCTACTTCATCACCAACCCGGAGAAGATGACGGTCGAGCTCAACGATCCGTACATCCTGATCCACGAGAAGAAGCTCAGCAACCTGCAGGCGATGCTCCCGATCCTGGAAGCGGTCGTTCAGTCGGGTCGTCCGCTGCTGATCATCGCGGAAGACATCGAGGGCGAGGCGCTCGCCACGCTCGTCGTCAACAAGCTGCGCGGCGGCCTCAAGGTTGCTGCGGTCAAGGCACCGGGCTTCGGCGATCGTCGCAAGGCGATGCTTGAGGATATCGCGATCCTGACCAAGGGCGAGATGATCTCGGAAGATCTCGGCATCAAGCTCGAGTCGGTCACGCTCGGGATGCTCGGCACCGCCAAGCGCGTCACGATCGACAAGGACAACACTGTCATCGTCGACGGTGCTGGCGACCATGAGTCGATCAAGGGCCGCACCGATGCGATCCGTCAGCAGATCGAGAACACGACCTCGGACTATGACAAGGAGAAGCTGCAGGAGCGTCTCGCGAAGCTGGCTGGCGGCGTTGCTGTCATCAAGGTCGGCGGGTCTTCGGAAGTCGAAGTCAAGGAGCGCAAGGACCGCGTCGACGACGCGCTGCACGCAACCCGCGCAGCCGTCGAAGAAGGCATCGTCCCCGGCGGCGGTACGGCCCTGCTGTACGCAACCAAGGCGATCGAGAACCTGACCGGCGCGAACGAAGACCAGACCCGCGGGATTGACATCGTCCGCAAGTCGCTAACCGCGCTGGTTCGCCAGATCGCCAGCAACGCGGGCCATGACGGCGCCGTCGTCTCGGGCAAGCTGCTCGACGGCAACGACACCACGATGGGCTTCAACGCCGCGACCGACACGTACGAGAACCTCGTCGCTGCCGGCGTGATCGATCCGACCAAGGTCGTCCGCACCGCGCTGCAGAATGCAGCATCGGTCGCCGGCCTCCTCATCACGACCGAAGCGGCCGTGTCGGAAATGCCGGAAGACAAGCCCGCCATGACCATGGGCGGCGGCGGCGGCATGGGCGGCATGGGCGGCATGGACTTCTGATCCGGCAGGACCCGCACCGGCTTCGGTCGGTGGGGTCCATCGCTGGCTCCGGAAGGACTACACCACCCGGCCCGTACCGGCTGGACAAAAAAAGGGCCGGGGGAGCGATCCCCCGGCCCTTTTTGCTTGTACGAGAAACCCGGCGGTCAGCTCAGCGCTTCATCGCCTCGATCAGCGCCTTGACCTCCTGGCTGCGCCCGCGCGGCAGGATCAAAATGTCGTTGCCGCTCGCGACGACGATCAGATCCTCGACACCGACCATCGCGATCCGCGCCCCGTCGCTGCGCACCAAGCAATTGCGCGTGTCGATTGCAATCACCTCGCCGTCGTTCTGCCCGGCATGCGCATTGCCGTCCGCGTCACGCTCGCTGATCTCGTGGAGCGCGTCCCAGCTGCCCAGGTCGCTCCAGCCCATGCTGACGCGGACCACCGCGACGCGCTCGGCCTTCTCCATCACCGCATAATCGATCGAATCCGACGGTGCCGCCCCGAACGCTTCCGCATCGGGGAACACGCGCGTGCCCTCGTGGCGGGCATCCGTCATGGCGCGCTGGCACGCCGTCAGCATTTCCGGGGCATGAACCGCCAGTGCGGCGAGATAGGCATCCGCGCGGAACAGGAAGATCCCTCCGTTCCACGCATGGTCACCCGCGGCAAGCATCGCCTCGGCGGCATCGCGCGGCGGTTTCTCGACGAACCGTGCGACACGGTGGACGCCCCCCGCGATTTCCTCCCCGATGCGGATCCAGCCATACCCCGTCTCGGGCGCATGCGGATCGATCCCGAAGGTCACCAGCCAGCCCTGCTCGACCAGCGGCAGCGCCGCCTCGATCGCGGCATGGAAGGCGGGAACGTCGAGAATCACGTGATCCGACGGCATCACCAGCAGCGGCGCATCCCCGGGGGCCGCCAGCGCCGCCAGCGCGATCGCGGGTGCGGTGTTGCGACCGACCGGCTCGAGGATCAGCGACTGCGCCGCAGCCGCCACGGCGTCGAGCTGGGTCTCGACCATGTCCACGTGCCGCGCATTGGCAACGACGATCGGCGCAGCGAACTGCTCGCCCTGCGTCCGCTTTGCGGTCAACTGGAGCATCGTGTCTTCAGCGGTGAGCGCGAGCATCTGCTTGGGCATCGCGGGCGTTGACATCGGCCACAGACGCGTCCCCGAACCTCCCGACAGGATGACTGGAACGATCGGCGTGGACTGCGGCATTCGGGAGACTCCTTGTTGGCACCCGCTCTAGCGTGCGCGCGCGGATTTGGTAACCGCCCTCGACCATCCGCGATCCGGCGGATTCAACCTTTCTTCGTCATTTTCTGCGACATCCGGGTTCAACCGTCGGCGGCGCTGTCGTCGGCATGCCTTTTTTGCGGGCGCACAGGGTACGCATGCGATGATCAGGCTGTTCAAACACCATATTCGAAACGCCAGGCTGCTGCTTGTCCAGTTCGATCGGTGCCTGCTGATCTTCTCCGGTAACCTTCGCCAATCGCTCCGCAAGGGACAGCGCGTTCTGCCGCTCGTTGTGGCGAAGCCCGGCAGCGCCGACTGGGCGCAAAGCAATTACCCCCACGGCGCGTCGAACGACGCTTCGCGGCAGAAGCTCGAATATGAAGTCTATGCCCCCAAAAACTCTTCGCCGTTCCTCGACCTGCTGATCCTGCTTCGGACGATCCGCGTCGTCCCCTCGCCGGAGGGCGCACGCTGAGCACCGTGGATGGCCTTGCGATGCCGATCCTGTTGAGCCATGCGTTGGCCGCGTTGCTGTTTACAGGCGTCGCTCTGTCGCGCCTGCGCGAGCGAGGAACCGGCCTGCCGCGCCTCACGTTCATCGCGGCGTTACTCGCCACCGCCTTATGGGCATTGTCGGTCGCGGGGATCGATGGATCGGACGGCATCCCGCGAGTCGCCGAGGCGCTGCGCAATCTGGCGTGGCTCGGCTTCATGTACGCGTTGATCCGCCGGGATCCGCGGACGCCGGAGCATCGCGCGGTTGCCATCCTGTACGGCATCGTCGTGCTGCTGGTGCTGGTCAATGCCAGCCTAACGATGCTCTGGATCGGGTCGGATGGGTCGATCCTGCCCGAGATCGCGACGTTACGGCTCGTCCTGCACATGATGGCGGCAATCAGCGCGGTTGTACTGGTTCACCACCTCTATACCGCCGCTGCCCCCGGAACACGCGGGGGCATCCGGCTTGTCGTCGTCGCGCTGGCGGCGATGTGGGGGGTTGACCTCCTGATATACGGTGAAGCCTGGTTCGCGGGCTTTCCCGAACAACTCGTGGTCGCGCGTGGACTCGTGATGGTCGTTGCCGCCCCCGCCCTGCTCATCGCGGTCACGCGCAACGGCGACTGGTCGCTGCACCTGTCGCGCACCGTCGCCTGGCAGACGCTCTCACTTGCCGCGGTGCTCCTATATGCCGCGCTCATGGTAGCGGCGACCAGTTTCATCGCACTGGTCAGCGGCGACGATGCGCGCCTGTGGCAGACCGCCTTCGTGGTCGGTTCCACCGCGACCGGTCTGGCGTTCCTTGCCTCGCCGAGGGTGCGCGCCTGGACCAAGGTCAAGGTCGCGAAACACCTGTTCCGCCACCGCTACGATTACCGCAGCGAGTGGATCCGTTTCACCGACACGCTCGGCAAGCCAGACGATGCCGCCCCGCTCGACCAGCGGATCGTCAAGGCTGTCGCCGATCTTACCGATTCACCCGCGGGTCTGTTGCTCGTCCCTGAGTCCGCCGGCCTGGGCGTCGGGCTCGACTGGAACTGGGATCTGCCGAGCGGGAGCGCGCCCGCCGCGCTGGCGACCTATCTCGTCGATACCGGCCGCATCGTCGAACTCGATGCGATCCGCACCGGCGATACCGACGCGGTCGAGGCCGCCGCCATCCCGCACTGGATGCGCGACGGCGATGGCTGGGCGATCGTCCCGCTCGCGCACCTCGGTCGCCTGCAGGGCGCGATCCTGCTCGCGCGCCCGCCGATCGACCGCGCGCTCGACTGGGAGGATTTCGACCTGTTGCGGATCGCGGGGCGGCACGTCGCAAGCTATCTCGCTGAAGCGCGCGCCCAGGAGGCGCTGGCGGACGCGCAGCGGTTCGACGAGTTCAACCGCCGCTTCGCGTTCATCCTGCATGACGTGAAGAACCTCGTCAGCCAGCTGACGCTGGTCGCACGCAATACCGAACGCCATGCCGACAACCCCGAGTTCCGCGTCGACATGGTCGCCACTCTCAAGGACTCGGCGGGGCGGATGAACGACCTGCTCGCGCGCCTCTCGCAACACCACCGCGCGCGCGCCGATACCCTGCAACCGGTCGCGTTGCGGGACCTGCTCGAACGCGTCGCTGGGACCCGCAAGGCCTATCATCCTGTCACCGTTTCCGGAGATGCTGGTCTGCTCGCTCAGGCCGATCCCACACGGCTCGAGCAACTCCTTGCGCATCTCCTGCAGAATGCGATCGAGGCGAGCGCCGCCGATGCCCCCGTGGCGCTTGCGCTGACCGCCGACGCCAGCCACGCCACGATCATCGTCGAGGACCACGGCTGCGGGATGACCCCAGCCTTCCTGCGCGATCAATTGTTCAAACCGTTCGCCTCGTCCAAGCCCGCGGGCTTCGGGATTGGCGCGTTCGAGGCCAGGCAACTCGCCGAGGCGATGGGGGGGCATGTCACCGTCACCAGCCAGCCCGGCCACGGCACGCGCTTCTGCGTCCACTTGCCGCATGCGCGCAGCCTGGACGCGGCGGCATGAGCGAAAAGCCCAAATTGCTGATTGTTGAAGACGATCTCGGTCTCCAGCGCCAGTTGCGCTGGGCGTATGAGGGTTATCAGGTCCTCACCGCGGTCGACCGCGCAACCGCAATCGATGCCGTGCGCGCGGAGGAGCCCGCGGTGGTTACGCTCGATCTCGGCCTGCCGCCCGACGCCGACGGTACGCGCGAGGGGTTCGCGACGCTCGCCGAAATCCTCAGGCTCAAACCCGATACCAAAGTGATCGTCGCCTCGGGGCATGGCGCGCGCGAAAGCGCGCTCCAGGCAATCGCCGAGGGCGCGTGGGATTTCTACGCCAAACCGATCGATATCGACGCGCTCGGGATGATCGTCGCGCGCGCGTTCCACGTCCATGCGCTCGAGACCGAGAACCGCCGCCTTGCCGCGCGCACCAGCGGCACCGCGCTGGGGGGCATGATCACCGCGAGCCCCGAGATGCTCAAGGTCACGCGCACGATCGAGCGCGTCGCGCGCGCGGACGTGTCGGTGATGCTGCTCGGCGCATCGGGCACCGGCAAGGAACTGCTCGCGCGCGGGCTCCACGAGACGAGCGGGCGGCGCGACGGCGCATTCGTCGCGATCAACTGCGCGGCGATCCCCGACACGCTGCTCGAGTCCGAATTGTTCGGGCATGAAAAAGGCGCGTTCACCGGCGCGTTCAAGACCA
>CAZNQA010000133.1:0-6006 GCA_964575105.1 uncultured Stakelama sp. | reverse complement strand
TTCTTCGGCGGCTCGACCGGCGTCATCTATCGCCAGTTCTCGATCACCATCGTCTCCGCGATGGTGCTGTCGGTCGTGGTCGCGCTCGTGCTGACGCCGGCGCTGACCGCGACCCTGCTCAAGCGCAAGGGCGACGAGAAGAAGGATGGCTGGTTCGCGCGCAAGACGCAGCGGGCGAAGGACTGGTTCAACAACGGGTTCGATCGCACGATCGACCGCTACGGCCATGCGGTCGAGAAGGTCATCGACCGCAAATGGCTGTTCCTGCTGATCTATGCGGGGACGATGGCAGTGCTCGTGCTGCTGTTCGTGCGGTTGCCGACGGGCTTCCTGCCGACCGAGGACCAGGGGATCGCGCAGATCCAGTACAACCTCGCCCCGGGTGCCACGCTCAACCAGACGCGTGTCGCGCAGTTGCAGATCGAAAAATACTTCTCCGGCCCCGAAGCCAAGAACGTCGAGGGCTATCTCACCGTCGCGGGCGGCGGCGGTGGCAGCGGCGGCGCGAATGCGGGCCGCGGCTTCGTCGCGCTGAAGGACTGGGCACAGCGCGAAGGCGTCGAGAATGGCGCGGATGCGATCACGCAGCGCGCGACCAAGGCGCTCGGCGGTCTCCGCGACGTCGAATTCTACGCGACCGTCCCCTCGGCGGTGCGCGGCCTCGGCCAGTCGAACGGCTTCACGATGGAGTTGCAGAACACCGGCGGGCTGAGCCGCGAGAAGTTCAAGGCAGCACGCGACGGCTTGCTAGCGGCGGCACGCGGCGATTCGACGCTCGCCGCGATCCGCCCGACCGACCTCGAGGACCAGCCGACGCTGCAGGTGCAGCTCGACTCGCAGAAGCTCAGCACGCTCGGGCTCACCCAGGCGAACGTCAATTCGACGCTGTCGACCGCATGGGGCGGTTCCTACGTCAACGACTTCAACGATCGCGGGCGCGTCAAGCGGGTCTACGTCCAGGGCGACGCGCCGTACCGCTCGTCGCCCGACGATCTGTCGAAATGGTTCGTCCGCGGCTCGACCGGCACGATGGCGCCCTTCTCGGCCTTCTCGACGATCTCATGGAGCAAGGCACCGCCGTCGCTCGCGCGTTTCTCCGGGATCTCCTCGTACGAAATCTCGGGTCAGGCCGCCCCCGGGCAGAGCTCGGGCCAGGCGATGGACAAGATGACCGAGCTCGCCGCCAAATACCCCGGGACCAGCGTCGCTTGGGCCGGCCTGTCGTATCAGGAACGGCTGTCCTCGGGTCAGGCACCGTATCTGTATGCGATCTCGCTGCTCGTGGTGTTCCTGTGCCTTGCCGCTTTGTATGAAAGCTGGACGATCCCGGTCGCGGTGCTGCTCATCATCCCGCTCGGGCTGATCGGCGCGGTGTTCGCGGTAACGCTGCGCGGGTTGCAGAACGATGTGTATCTGCAGATCGGGCTGCTCACCACGATGGGGCTCGCCGCGAAGAACGCGATCCTGATGATCGAGTTCGCCGAACAGGCCGAAAGCGAAGGCAAGGACGTCATGGAAGCCGCGCTCGAGGCTGCCCGGATCCGACTGCGCCCGATCCTGATGACGAGCTTCGCGTTCATCTTCGGGGTGCTTCCGCTCGCGATCTCGACCGGCGCGGGTGCGAACAGCCGCATCGCGATCGGTACTGCGGTGATCGGCGGGATGATCACCGCGACGATCCTCGCAATCTTCTATATCCCGCTGTTCTTCGTGCTGGTCCGGCGCGGGACGCGCGACCTGATGAACAAGATCCGCGGCAAGAAGGCGGACGACCGCCCCGGCAAGAAGACGGACGGCGAACCCTATGGTCCGCCCGCCCCCAACGGCTCGAACCGCCCGGAAGCAACGGCATGATGCGCAAGATCCTCCTCGGCGTGTCGCTCGCCGCGCTGTCGGCCTGTTCGATGGCGCCGAAATACGTCCGTCCCGAACTTCCCGTCCCGCAGGGCTGGCCAACCGGCGACGCCTATCTGCGCCGGAGCGAGGCGTCCTTGCCGAGCGTCACCTACCGCGACGTCTTCCGCGATCCCCGGCTCCAGACGATCATCGCGCAGGCGCTGGTCAACAACCGCGACCTCCGCGTTGCTGCGGCGAACATCGAATCGGCGCGCGCGCAATATCGCATCCAGCGTGCCGAACTGCTCCCCGAAGTCGCCGCGAGCGCCGATTTCCAGCGCCGCGACAGTGGCACCGGCGGCGTCGTCGCCAACTCCAACACCGGCGGGAATACGACGACGTTCGGTGGCGGAGCGCGCAGCAGCTTCTCGACGAACCTGGGTATCAACGCGTTCGAGATCGATCTGTTCGGGCGGATCCGGTCGCTCACGACCGCCGCCCAGGCCCGCTATTTCAGCAGCGAAGCGGCCGCGCGCGCGACCCGGCTGACGCTGGTCGGCGACATCGCCACCGCGTGGCTGACCTATGCCTCCGATGTCAGCCTCCTGCGGATCGCGCGCGAGACCGCGGCGATCGCACAGACCAGCGTCAATCTGACTCGCTCTCGGCTCGACGGCGGGATCGCGCCGCGCACCGATCTCGCGCAGGCGCAGATCGTCCTGCAGACCGCACAGTCCGATCTCGCCGCGCAGACCACCCTCGTCGCGCAGGACGTCAATGCGCTGCAACTGCTCGTCGGCGCGCCGGTCGACCCTGCCCTGCTCCCCAGGTCGATCGAGGAAGCCGCACCGACCGTGACCGAACTGCCCGCCGGGCTCGACTCCGCGGTGCTGTTCCGTCGCCCCGACGTCGTCCAGGCGGAATATGAACTGCGCGCGACCAATGCCGAGATCGGCGCCGCCCGCGCCGCCCTGTTCCCGCGAATCTCGCTGACCGCGCTTGCCGGTCTTGCCAGCACCTCGCTCACCAGTCTGTTCACCGGCGGGGCCTTCAATTATTCGGTCGCCCCCAGCGCGAGCTATTCGATCTTCTCGGCCGGCGCCGCACGTGCCGGCGTCGCACAGACCCGCGCCCAGCGCGACGCTGCTCTGGCGACGTATGAGAAGACGATCCAGACCGCGTTCAGCGAAGTCGCCGACGGACTCGCGCGGCGCGGGACGATCGATCGGCAGCTGGCGGCGCAAATCGCGTTATCTGCTGCTGCAACCGACAATTATCGTCTCTCGGATGCGCGATATCGGGGTGGAATCGACACTTTCCTGCAGAGTCTCGACGCTCAACGCTCGCTATATTCGGCGCAGCGCACGCTGGTCGCGACCCGGCTGACCGGGGCGGCGAACCTCGTGACCCTCTATCGCGTCCTAGGTGGGGATTCGCTGCTCGACGCACAAGCCGATGGACCGCGTCCCGTAACCGGACCTGCGACGACCGGAGCTTCTCCAACGATCAGGTGACTTTACGCGGCGACGCTGTAAGGGTGCCGCCGGGGCCGCGGGGACCGGGGGGTAGTGGCCATCCTGGGGTATCGGCCGGGAACACGTTCGCCATGAGCCACCGGATCCGCCGTTTCACCGATGCCGACCAGCCAGCGATGATCGCCTTCGCCGAGCAACTGCCTGAACACGATCTCCTTTTTCTCGGTCGCGACCTGAAGCACCCGCGCGTCATCGCCGCCTGGGTCGATGCGATGGCGGCAGGCCATATCGACGGACTGGTCGCGGAGGAAAATGATACGCTCGTCGGCACCGCCGCGCTCGTTTGCGACCCGCTGGGCTGGAGCGCCCACGTCGGCGAGGTCCGCCTGCTCGTCACCCCGACCCGTCGCGGCGCCGGCGTCGGGCGCGCTCTGCTCGAGGGGATCTACGTCATCGCGCGCGAACGGGGGCTCAGCAAGCTGGTCGCGAACATGACGCCCGACCAGATCGGATCGGTCATGTTGTTTGAAAGTCTTGGTTTTCGCGCGGAGGCGCTGCTGCGCGATCAGGTCCGAGACCGCGAGGGGAACCCGCACGACCTGGCAATCCTGAGCGCCGACATCGGGGGGGATGGGGTCGGATCGGGGAATTAAGCCGGTCCGACCCCGGCGGTTCAGCCCTTGTCGCCGCGCATCACGCCGACGGTATCGCGTCCGAACTGCATGATCAACTCGCCGATCTCGCGCGCCTGATTCATGTTGCGGCTGCTCTGCTCGCGAATAAAATCGCCTTGAATCTTCATCACTTCGGACAGATCCTTGGCAGATGCCGCCGCGCGCATCGCGTTGAACGCCTCGCGCGTGTTGGTCTCGGCCTGATCGAGCATCTTGAGGCTCACGGTCGATCCGGTCTCGGACATCTTGCTCCCCGCATCGCGCAGCGCTTCGCCCGCCTTGCGCGCCGGGTCGACGACCTTCTCGGTAAACGCGTCTCGCATATTGTCGGTCATGCCTTCGCTCCTTCTGCTGGCGCCGCCTTCCGAACGGCCGGTCCCGGCTTGCGTGCCGGTGTTCCTTATCTTCAACGCACGAAACGAAATTTTGCGCCTTACAAGAGCTGCTCGGCATACGTTGCGGGGGCGCGCGGCAAGGCCAGCCGGGCGACCGTTCCGCTGGCGACGACCAGCCCCAGCGCGGCAAGGCCCACGATCGCTTCCCGCCGCGTCGGTACCCGGTCCGCCACCAGAAGGACCACCGCAACCGTCGTCGCCACCATCGACCACAAGTGATAGCGCAAGTCCGACGCGATGCTCAACACCAGAAAACTCGCCTCGAGCAGCACCGCCGACACGAGCAACGCGAGCGCAAGATCGCGCAGCGCCCCCGCGCCCCGACGCAGTCCGCTCCACACCCCCACCAGCGCCACGCACAGGAACGCGATCGGCCAGCCGAGCGGCGTGTCTACCGTATATCGTGCAAGCACTTGCCATGCTCCAGCCGCCGCGCCCGGGCTGGTCAGCCCAAGGTCGTTCGGCTGGCTGACAACGGGCGGCAACGCACCCGGCCCGCCCGCCCCGACCAGCCAGCGTTCGGTTGAATTCCAGTGCATCACCCGGTGTGCGACATAAGCGCCCGGCGCATGGACGACCGCCACGGCGAGCATCCTGTACAGCGTCCCCGCCGGATAGGCGCGCAACGGCTCGACTTGCGCATCGCATCGCGCGGGTTCGCCGAGCGGATCCCAGAAATAGGGTTTGACGCAGTGCCGCGCGCTGATCACCCGCACCGCGTCCGCCGACAGGCCAGTCGGCACGCCGGGCGCGCGGACCGCTATCCCCGCAAGATCGTAGATCGCCTCGGTTCGCTCCACCCCGCTGCTACCCGCTTGCAATACCGTATGATTGATCACCGGCGACACCGCCAGCACTGCGCCGACCCCGAGCAACGCGACGACGCCCTTCGCCCACCACGCCCGCGGCCCCACCAGCATCACGACAAGCGCGACCGTCGCGAACACGGCATTGGCACGCACCAGCGTTGCATAGCCGAGCAGCACCGCGATCAGCAGCCAGCCCCGGACCGGAACAGCCTTCCCGCGCAACCGCCACCACCCGACGAGCCCGACCGCCGCGAGCATCGCGCCAAGCATCTGCGCGTCTTTCAGCACCGTACCCTGCCAGCCGAGGAACAGCGGCGTTACCCCGATCGCCAGCATGACGACCGCCGCGCGCGGCTTGTCGATCCGTGCCAGTGCTGCCGCGATCAGCCCGAACCCGGTCCAGTAAAGCGCCATCTGCAGGACCAGCATCGGTGCGGCACCACCACCGACCCCTACGTGCAATACGCCCCACAGCCGTGCCATGACCGGCGGGTGCCAGTCCTCGTACGCGTCGGCCAGAACCTGCCCATATTGCGCGACGGTGTCGTACAAGGCGACACCCGGCCAGAACAGCCCGAGCGCCGCGACGCACAGGACCAGCGCCGCTCCGGCCATCGTCGCAGGGCGGAGCCGGTCGCCGGTCATGTCAGAAGTGGATCGCCCGACCGTAGGCGCCGAGCACGCTCTCGTGCATCATCTCGCTGAGCGTCGGATGCGCGAACACCGTCTCCATCAGTTCGGCCTCGGTCGTCTCGAGCTGACGCGCGACGACATAGCCCTGGATCAGCTCGGTCACTTCCGCGCCGACCATGTGCGC
>CAZNQA010000132.1:0-6160 GCA_964575105.1 uncultured Stakelama sp. | reverse complement strand
CCGCGGAAGCTCGTCACCATCGTCGCCATCGCGATCATCAGCGCGGTCGAGGCGACGATCCCGCACAAAGCGGTCGCCGCCTCGCCGGGCGCGCCGTGCAGGTGCCGCACCGCGAGCAGGCGCGGCACGCTGCCCCTGCCCCGCGCCGCCAATGGCGCGAGCAAGGTCCGCGCAAACCACGGCACGCCCGCCACGCCCCCCGTCAGCATCAGCGCCATGCCCGCAAAACCGAACAGCGGGAGCCCCGCGACGGCGGGCAACAGCGATACGCCAGCCCCCGCCGCCAGCAAGGCAGCGGCGGGCCACCATGCGACCGGACGCCGCGGATCGAGCACGTCCCCGGCGTTCTTGAGCGCCGCCGCAGGGGCGGCGCGCGCCGCCACGCGCGCCGGCAACGCGCTTCCGAGCAGCGCCGCCAGCAGCCCCAGCAGGAAAAAACCGAGCGCCGCCCACGGCTGGAACACGACGCGTGCGCTGCTCCCGCCGAAATAGCCTGCCCCGAGATCGCCCCCGAACCAGTGCAGCGCCGCCCAGGCCAGGCCATATCCCGCCAGCAGGCCGACCGCCGAGCCGACGAGACCGATCGCAAGGCCCTCCACCACCACCGCCGCGATGACGCCACCACGCGGCATCCCCAGCGTCCGGAGCAAGGCAAACGCGCGTTGCCGGCGGACCACCGACAGCGACTGCGCCGAATAGACCAGGAACCCGCCGGTCAGCAGCGCGACCAGCGCGAGCATGTCGAGATTGACGCGGTAGGCGCGCGACAGGGCATCGCCTTGCGCGTTCTGCGCCGCCACGGTGGACAGCACGGCATCCTCGGGCAGCAGCGCGCGCAAGGCAGGCTCCGCTGCGGCACGGTCGGACAGCGCGAGATCGAGCCGGTCGATCCGGCCGAGCTTGCCGAACCGCCACTGCGCGGCGGAGATGTCGATCACGCCGATCGCCGCGTCGTCACCGGATGGCAGCGTACCGGCGATCCGCAGCGGGACCGTCCTGCCGTTCGCGACGACCTGCACGGTCGCGCCGACGCGCACACCGATCTGCGCCAGCGCTTGCCGGGACAGAAAGAGCGCGGTCTCGTCGAGCGCGGTGTCGTTGCCGGTGTCGGGTCCGGCCGGGCGCAGGCCGATCAGCGACGGCGTCACGCCCGCGGCGCGGATCACGTCGACGCCAAGCAAGGTCAGCCGGACACGCCCGATCCGCGCATCGAGACTGACGACCGGGCTCGCATCGGCGACCCCGTGCGCCAGCGCGACCCGCGGATAGACGCGCTCGTCGAAGCCGAGCGGACTGGTCGCGCGGATCGACAGTTCCGCCGCCCCGCTGACGCCGCGCATCGCGCCGTCGAACGACGCCAGCGCGGAGCCGTTGACGAGGTGGACGGCAAAGCCCAGCGCCACCCCTACCGCGATCGCGATCGCGGTCGTCAGGAAACGCGCCGGATGAAACCGCCACTCGCCGCCGATCAGCCAGCCGAGCGCGCGACGTCCCGAGAGCAGCCCGGCGCCCTCAGCCACGCTGGTCGACCAGTCCCTCGGCACCGAGCGTCAGCACCCGGTCGGCGATCGCGGCGGTTGCTTCGGAATGCGTGACCATGATCCCGGCCGCGCCATTGCCGCGCACCGCCTCGGCGAACAGCGCCAGCACGCGCCCGGCGGTCTCGGGATCGAGGTTCCCGGTCGGCTCGTCCGCGAGGATCAGCGCGGGCCGGTGGACCAGCGCGCGCGCAATCGCGACGCGTTGCAATTCGCCACCCGACAGGTCCCGCGCATAGCCGTCGCCGCGCCCGGCGAGGCCGACCGCCTCGATCATCGCGTCCGCGCGCGCATCCGCGGCTGCGACGTCGGGGGACACAAGCGCCAGCGGCAGGGCGATGTTCTGCCGCAGCGTCAGATACGGCAGGATATGAAAGGCCTGGAACACGAAGCCGATCCGCTCGCGACGCAGCTTCGTTCGCGCGTTTTCGTCGAGCACGCCGAGATCGATACCGTCGATCGTCACGCTTCCCTCATCCGCGGAATCGAGCCCGGCGAGGATGTTGAGCAGCGTCGACTTGCCCACGCCGGACTCGCCGATGATCGCGACCAGCTCCCCCGCCGAAACGGCAAGGTCGAGGTGGCGGAACAGCCGCCGGGGGCCTGGCACCGATTTGCCGAGCGCACGCACCGCGAGAAGCGGCGGCGTAGCGGCTGGCGACCGCCGTTCTTCCTCTCCCCGGGTCAGATACTCGCCCGATCGTGGTACGCTCATACGGATCAGTCCATTCAGCAAGGTCGACGCAAGCGCGCATCGCCAATATGGGCGTACATTCGGTCGCGGCCATCCCTTCTGCCAAAAACACGCGGCTCGACCGTCCGGGCATCGTCCACCACGGGACGGTCCGCCTCGGCAGGAACCCTAGGTCGGCAGAAGCCCGACGGCCCGGTAACTGGCGATCGTCGTGTCGAACAGCGCGACGTCCGAACGGCCGCGCGCGAACAGCTGTGCGCCGGCGACGGCTGGATGGATCGCCCTTGCCCGCGTCTCGCTGTCGTCGGGTCCGACAGGACCGGCATCGACGAGGAGCTTTCGCAACCAGGCGACGTCAACGTCGGCGAAACCCTGGACCTCGGTCCGCACCGCGTCGGGAAGGTCGTCATATTCCGCCGCCATGAAGCTCGACAGGCAGATGCGGTTCCTCGCCGCTTTTGCCGACCGCAGCAGCGGCGTGCCTAAGCTCGACAATCGCGCGTAACACCCGCCCCGCGCGGCGCGGTGTGCTTCGTTCCGCCGCGCCGTCGGGATCAACTGCGCGTTCAAGCGTTACAGCCGTCTCCCTTTCGCGCTCCCCCTTCACGGAAAGACCCCATCATGTCCGATCAGCCTGCCAGCCCCGTCCTGCAACCCGTCACGATCGGCGACCTGCAGTTGCAGAACCGCATCGTCATGGCACCGCTCACGCGCAGCCGTTCCAGTGACGAGGGGATCCCGCCCGCGTTCGCTGCCGATTATTACGCGCAGCGCGCCGATGCCGGCCTGATCATCTCTGAGGCGACCAACATTTCGTCCCAGGCACGCGGCTATGCGATGACGCCCGGCATCTGGTCGGATGCGCAGGTCGCTGCGTGGACGCCGATCGTCGCGGCGGTCCACCAGCGTGGGGGCAAGATCTTCCTCCAGTTGTGGCACACCGGCCGCATCTCGCATCCAGACCTGCACGGCGGCGACCTGCCGGTGGCGCCGTCCGCGATCGCGGCGGAAGGACAGGCGTTCACCAACGACGGGATGAAGGATTTCGTCACCCCGCGTGCGCTCCAAACGGACGAGATTCCCGCCATCGTAGAGGATTACCGCCGCGCCGCCGAACAGGCCAAGGCAGCCGGGTTCGACGGGGTCGAAGTCCATGCCGCGAACAATTATCTGCTCGAGCAGTTCATCCGCGACAGCACCAACCAGCGTACCGACGATTATGGCGGCTCGATCGAGAACCGGCTTCGTTTCCCGCTCGACGTCGTTCGGGCGGTGGTCAGGGTCTGGGGCGCCAATCGTGTCGGCATCCGCATCTCGCCGGCGACGACCGAACCCGGCAAGACCCCGCTCGACAGCCAGGTCGGACACACCTTCGACACGTTCGTCGACGCACTGTCGGAGATCGGGTTGCTGTACATCCACGATATCGAGGGCGTGACGCAGCAGACCCGCGACGTGCCCGACGGGGTCGACTTCCGGGAACTGCGCAAGCGTTTCTCGGGAGCGTATATCGCCAACAACCAGTACACGCTCGAACTCGCGGAGAAGACGCTTGCGGACGGCAATGCCGACCTGTTCAGTTTTGGCCGCCCGTTCCTCGCCAATCCCGATCTCGTCGATCGGCTCCGGACCGGTGCCCCGCTGGCCGAGGCCCCGAAACAATATTGGTATGGCGGCGGTGCGGTCGGCTATTCGGACTGGCCGGGCATGAACGGACCGGTCAAGCTTTCGTAATCCGGCGCGCAGGGCTGCCGGCGAATATCTGGGGAGGGACAAGATGCTGTTTCATACGATGGTAGGCTCGAACGACATCGAGCGATCCCGGCAGTTCTACGATGCGGTGATCGGTGCGCTCGGCGGCGGCAAGGCGACGCTGAACGTGGCCGGCAGCGGCCACACCCGCCTCTTCTATCGCCACGCGGGCGGGACGAACTTCGTCGTCTCGCAACCGATTAACGACGAGCCGGCGACCGTCGCCAACGGCAGCACCGTCGCGTTCGCCTGTGCATCCCCGGAGGAGGTCGTCCTGTTCCACACGACCGCCGTCGCCAACGGCGGCACCTCGATCGAGGAGGCACCGGGGCCGCGGGAGTCGGCGATGCGAACCGTCCATCTCGCCTATGTCCGCGACCCCGACGGCAACAAGCTGTGCGGTATCCACATTCCCGCCAGATAGCCGCCCCCGGGGGCGATCCACCCCGGGCGGTGACGTCCCCCGTCGTGGCGGACCGGTAGCGACCGGTCCGCCACGATGCGGCCAAAGGGCGGGCATCGCGCGGCGGCTCGCCTACGATGCCGCCACGATCGCGTCCGCCGCCTCGGCAAAGTCGCGCGCGACCACGGTCGGCTGCGGGACACCTTCGAGGACGAGCGGCGCGTTGACGCTGCGTGTGATCAACGCGCCCTTCCAGCCAAACGCCTGCGCCCCGATCGTATCCCACGTGTGCGCCGCAACCATCCACGTCGTCTCGGGCGCTGCCGCCATCGCATCCTGTACCAGCCGGTAGGTTGCCGGCGTCGGCTTGAAGCACCGCACCGCATCGACCGAAAACCGACGATCGAACACAGCGCCCAGCCCCGCCCTGTCGAGCGGATCGGGCCCGGGGCTCGCGGGCGTGTTGGTCAGCGTGACGATCGCGAACCCCGCGTCCTTGAGCACCGCCAGCGCCGCGGCGACATCGGCATGGACCGGCATATCCGCGATCAGCGCAGCAAGCTGTCGAACCCGGTCGGCCTCGATCGCCACGCCGTGAATGTCGCCGAGCATCCGCAACACGCCACCGCCCAGATCACCGAACGGGACGTAACGCCCGGCAAGCGTCAACGCCTCGGAATACAGGATTATTTGGCCAAACCATTCGCGCATCCTGCCCGGCACCCCGAAAATATCGGCGAACAGGGGTTCGAGACTGTTCAGGTCGAGCAACGTCTCATTGACGTCGCATACGATCATCGGGCGTGTCGGCATGGTTCGGGTGTCTCCGGGCAAGGTCAAAGGTGCGGGCGTCCAACGTTCGCCGACGATATCCCGACCCATGCGCCACCCCCGATGGCGCGAACGCGGTGCCGCAAGGCACCTGTCGGCACCAACCGGGCGGTCGGACGTTTGCGTTGCGCGGTTTCCAGAACAGCGGCCCGCCGGGTTCATCATCGAAAACGGGAAAAGAAATGTCGGACAGGGTCGCCATCGTCACGGGCGCATCGCAAGGTTTGGGCGAAGGCATCGCCCGCGGCTACCGCGCGCGGGGCTGGCGGGTCGTCGGCGTATCGCGCCACATCGCCGACACCGACGAGGCGGACTGGCTCACCGTGGCAGGCGACGTCGGTGATCCCGCGACGGCCGAGGCAGTGATTGGTCGGGCACTCGACCGGTTCGGTCGGATCGACACGCTGGTCAACAACGCGGGCGTCTTCATCGGGGCGGCGTTCACCGATTATACCGAGGAACAATATCGCCGCATCGTCGCGACCAACCTCGATGGCTTCTACCACATGACCCGGCACGCAGTGCCCGCGATGCTCGCCACCGGCGGCGGTCATGTCGTCCAGATCGTCACGACGCTCGCCGAACACGCCAATGCCGAGTTCCCCTCGGTGCTCGCGTCCATGACCAAGGGAGGGCTCGCCGCCGCGACCCGCAGCCTCGCGATCGAATATGCGTCGCGCGGGATCCGCGCCAACGCGGTTTCGCCGGGGATCATGGAAACCCCGATGCACCCGGTCGACTCCCGCGCCGGCCTCGGCAAATACCACCCGCTCGGCCGGATGGGCACCGTCGCGGACGTGGTGCAGGCGGTCCTCTACCTCGAGGACGCCAGCTTCGTGACCGGGGAGATCTTGCATGTCGACGGCGGTCAGGTGGCTGGCCATTGACGCGGCAGTCCCAGACACGCCGGGATGATCGATTCCCGCAGCAGTAGGAACATGG
>CAZNQA010000131.1:2936-6202 GCA_964575105.1 uncultured Stakelama sp. | reverse complement strand
GACCAGATCAAGGCGACCGGCCACGAGAATTGCTATTTCCCGCTGTTCATTCCGCTCTCCTATTTCGAGAAGGAAGCCGAGCACGTCGAGGGTTTCGCCAAGGAAATGGCGGTCGTCACGCATCACCGGCTCAAGGCGGATGGCCTCGGCAAGCTGATCCCCGACCCTGAGGCGAAGCTCGAGGAACCGCTCGTCGTCCGCCCGACCTCGGAGATGGTGATTGGTGCGGCGTTCGCGCGGTGGGTCCAGTCGTGGCGCGATCTTCCTGTCCTGATCAACCAGTGGGCGAACGTCGTCCGCTGGGAGATGCGCACCCGGATGTTCCTGCGCACCAGCGAATTCCTGTGGCAGGAAGGCCATACCGCACATGCCTCGGCACAAGAGGCGCGCGAGGAGACGCTCAAGATGCTCGAGGTCTACCGCGCGTTTTCGGAGGATTGCCTCGCGGTCCCGGTCGTCGCGGGCGAGAAGCCCGAGAACGAGCGTTTCCCCGGTGCGGTGTCGACCTACAGCATCGAGGCAATGATGCAGGACGGCAAGGCGCTGCAGGCGGGGACATCGCATTTCCTCGGTACCAATTTTTCGCAGGCGCAGGACATCAAGTTCCAGAATGCGGAAGGCGTGTTCGAGCTCGCGAACACGACGAGCTGGGGCGTGTCAACGCGGATGATCGGCGCGGTCATCATGGTGCACGGCGATGACGACGGCCTGCGCGTCCCGCCGCGGATCGCGCCGTGGCAGGTCGTGATCGTCCCGATGCTCCGCGAAAGCCCCGAGGACGCCGCCATCATCGACTATTGCAAGGCGTTGCAGGCGAAGCTCGCGCAGCAGTCCGCGCTCGGCGAGCCGGTCCGCGCGTTGCTCGATCTCAAGTTCGGCAAGACTGCGACCAAGCGGTGGGGCTGGGTCAAGAAGGGCGCGCCGATCGTGATCGAGGTCGGCGGGCGCGACGTGGCGGGGGGCAACGTCTCGCTGATCCGCCGCGACCGGCTGTACCGCGAGGACGGCAAGCTCGACAGCAACGTCGTCGCGCAGGACGATTTCGTCGCGGGCGCAGGAGCAATGCTCGAGAGCATCCAGGCGTCGCTCCACAGCGAGGCGTGCGCGCGGTTGGAGGCGAACGTCGTTCCCGCCGCCGACTTCGCAACGATCGAGACGCACTTTGCCGAAAGCGCAAAGAACCCCGGCTGGCTCGAAGTGCAATGGTCGCGGCCGACCGGCGCGGCGCTCGACGCGGTCGTCGCGCGGCTGAAGGCGTTGAAGCTCACGATCCGCAACGCGCCGATGGCGCAGGGCGTGATCGACGGCGCTTGCGTCTTTACCGGCGAGGCGGCGGTCGAGCGGGTTCTGATCGGGCGCGCTTACTGAGCCATACGCGCGCGGTTGCGGCCGCGTGGCACGACGTGTCCCCGGACGGGGACACGTCGTGCCATCCGAACGCCCGATACCGCATCCATGATAAGGCCGGTTCGGCGTCTCCCGCCGTATAAGGCGCACATCTCAACGGTTCGCGATTGCCAAGTGAACCACGCCTGCGCTTGATCGTTACACCCTGAAATCACGAATGAGGTAAGTGTATGCGTCCGAATTATGCGAAGGTTGCAACCGTAGCGATGGTCCTGGTCGGATCGGTCGGGATCAGCGGCTGCGCGACCAAGGGCTACGTCAACCGGCAGATCGCCACCGTCAACCAGCGCATCGACACGATCGATGGCCGCGTCCGCACGGTCGAGGGCACGTCCGGCCAGGCGCTGACCCAGGCACAGGCTGCTGCAGGCCAGGCTCAGCAGAACGCCCAGCGGATCGACCAGATCAACGGTCGCGTCGATGGTCTCGACCAGCAGATGCAGCAGCAGGCGCAGCGTCAGCAGCGTCGGCCCCGCGGCTAAGCGACTAGTCGCTAACCGCTTGCATTGACGGACAGCATTGGTGAACACGCTAGACATGTTGACCAAGCTGTTCTCAATCGGGTGCCGCACGGGCGTGGCCGTCACGGTGTTGCTGGGGCTGGGATCGGTCCCGGTCGTTGCGGCACCGGGCACCGCGCGTGCGGCAGTCCCTGCAAAGACCAAGGCCGGGGCCAAGACGAGCAAGGCCACCGCGGCGCGCGCCAAGCCCAGGGCGAAGCGCATCGTGCCGGTGGACCTGCTGTCGCCGCCGGAGCCAGAGCCGGAGCCGGTACGGTCCGACGACGCCAGCCGCATGATCGCCTGGGTCGCGACATCGCGTGACAACGGCAAGCTCCCTTATATCGTGATCGACAAACAGGCGGCGATGCTGTCGCTGTTTGCGGCGAATGGCGATTTCCTCGGGGACACCCCGGTGTTGCTCGGGATCGGCATCGGGGACGATTCGTCTCCCGGGGTAGGCGCGATGAAGCTCGAGGACATCGGTCCTGCCGAGCGGACGACACCCGCCGGGCGGTTCGTCGCGAAATTCGGCAAGGCTTTCGGGCGCGAGCGCGTCCTCTGGGTCGATTACGCGAATTCGGTCGCGCTCCATGCGGTGATCACCACGCACAAGAACGAGCAGCGCGTCGCGCGGCTGCTGTCGCCTTCGCCAGACGACAATCGCATCTCCTTCGGGTGCATCAACGTCGGCACGAGTTTCTATACCAAGCATCTGCGTCCGCTGTTTCTCAAGCGGGGCGGGGTGGTGTACATCCTTCCCGACACCAAGCCGCTCGATGCGGTGTTCCCGCGCGTACGGCTGTTGCCGTATCTGAACGCAGCGACGGCACCCTCGACGAGCCTGGCGCCGGCGACCGACTAAGGACGAAGTGATGATCCTGCTTCTCGCCGGAATGCTGGCGGCGGCGGAACCCGCCGTCGTGGTGAGTTCGCTGCAGACCGAACAGCTTGCCGAACAGTGCCGGGGCAAGGATGCGGATGCGACCGCCGGTTTCTGCACCGGCTATATCCTCGGCGTGTTCGATACGCTGTCGATGGCGCAGCAGATCTGCCCGTCGCCGACGAGTGCGTCGACGATCAAGGCAGTCTCGGCGGCGCGCAAATATCTGCGGTCGCATCGCAAGGCGTGGGACCGCGCACCCGTCTTCCTGGTGCGCGACGCGCTGACGGCGGCCTTCCCGTGCAAGCCGCCCGAGCCGGTCGCGCCGGTCAGGAAATCGCGGTCGCCGAAATCGCGCCGATCATCAAAATGAAAAAGCCCGCGGACCCGCTGCGCAGGTAAAGTGCGGAGCGGCGCTCGGGGCGTTCCGCCGTATCGCGGCCGACGATCAGGCTTGCGAGACCAAGCACGATGGT
>CAZNQA010000131.1:0-2836 GCA_964575105.1 uncultured Stakelama sp. | reverse complement strand
TTCAGTAATCTGGAGTGGTTCATGAAGGTGAGGTGACTGGGACCGAAGCCGGTCGTTCTCGTAAAGGTCGAGGCGCTTCAGATCTCTCCGGCGCGCTCGTCTTTGCCGGGCAGGATCGCCCGTTACAGCGTCAAGGCCGCCTTCAACCCCAGCACGCCGACGTCGCCGCGCGTTCGCACGCCGCCCGGGTGATGGATCCACTGGAGGTTGGGCTGGAGCTCAAGCCACGGCACCGGGGTGAGGCTGTAATAGAGTTCGGCGGCATATTCGGCATCGCGCACCGGCGTTCCGGGAATCAGCCGGTCCGCCCTTGCCGCGCGACCGTTAACGTTGGTCCGCCCGACCGCGAGGCCGAGCACGTCGCCCTCGAGCCCGGGGAGTAGCCCCTTGTAGAAGATTCCGAGCGTCGCCTGATTGTCGGTCACGCTGGTGGCACGGTCGGCTTGCGTGACGTTGGCGAAGATTCCCAGGCCAGTCAGCGCCTTGCCGTCCTTCGACGTGCCGGTCAGCTGCTGCTGGACATTGGCATAGACGCCGTAGCGCCCCGAATGCTCCAACGGCGCAAGCCCCGTGACGACGATCGGGCGACGGTTGCGGTCGAGCAACACATCGTCGCCATCCGCGGTCGAATACCACGCGCCGACCTTGTACGACCCGACATGCCCGGTGTCACCGAGCCGGGTCCACCCCGCCTCGACCGGGATCAGCGCGCCGGTCGCGCCGTGCCACCGGGCGACGAAGAAATTGTTCTTCAGGTTGAGCGGGTTGACCTCATACGCGCCGATCTGGAGGTAGGCGCGGCCGCCGATCCCGACATGCACCCGCCCGCCCCATTGGCTGACCGGCCAGTTGTACCAGTAATCGCCGACGAGATTGCCAGGCTGCGCGCCGCAGAACGACAGGTTCTGGAAATGACACGAGAAGACCGCGAAATCCGCGCCGGGGTTGGTTCGGCCGAGCTTGACGTCGACCGCGTCGCCGATCTTCTGTTCATACCATAATTGCGTGACGCGAACGGTCTGGCCGCGCCCATAGACTTCCTGCACCTGTTGCAGCGTGCCGAGCCCGGCGTCGTCGGACAGGTTGCGCCCGCGCCGCCACGTGATCGTCGCCTGCAACGTGCCGCCCTCGATCCCGGCGACCTTCGCCATGTCGATCTTCGCGCCGAAATCGACCTGGCCGGTCTCGGTCAGTTTTTTCCGCTGCCCGCCGGTGACATTATAGCCGCTTTCCGACGCATAGCGTGCGGACACATCGAACCCGCGATCCCCCAGCCAGCTTCGGGCGTGGCGCCAGTCGGCGAACAGCCCGGGCGGTGCGCTGCTCTGGGTGTCGCCGATCGGTTGGTAGAACAGCATGTTGCGAGGTGGTTGCGCGTAGCCGGCGCCGCGGCGGCGAGTCGGCGCGGCGGTTTCCCTGGGTGTATCCGGACCGGCCGGGCCCGCGGGTTCGGTCGCGGGCCGCTGGCTGTTGTTTGCAGGAGGCTGCGCGACCGGGGCGTCGGCGGCGGGCGGCGGGGCGGGGGCACCGATGTCGACTTCCTGCGCAAAAGCCGGTCGGGCGATTGCAAGAACCGTCGCGGTGGACGCCAGTGCCAATACCCGTACCCTGGACAGAATCATCATGGCCTCGCCGTCGTGTAATCCTTGTGCTGCGATGCAACAGGTCGCGGCGAAAGAACACCTATGCCTTGGGCGCGATTCCGCCGACATGCGTTTCGCCACGTTGTGCAGCGAGTTTGACCTGGCGATGACGCTCGGCATAGGCGGCGCGCTGCGTCTCGTCGCGTGCGTCGGCGCAGGCGGGGCAGGCGACGCCTTCCTCGTAGCGCGGTGATTCGCGGTCCGCGGGGCTGACCGGCATCCGGCACGCGCGGCACAGGGCGTGCGTGCCCGGCGCAAGCCCGTGCCCGACTGCGACGCGTTCGTCGAACACGAAACACTCGCCTTCCCAGCGGCTCTGTTCCTGCGGCACGTCCTCGAGATATTGCAGGATGCCGCCGTCGAGGTGGAACACATCGGTCAGCCCCTCGGCCTTGAGGAACGCGGTCGACTTTTCGCAGCGGATGCCGCCGGTGCAGAACATCGCGATCCGCTTGCCCTCGAGCTCGGCGCGGTGCGCGCGCGCCCAGGCGGGGAAGTCGCTGAATGCGTCGGTCTTGGGGTCGATCGCACCCGCGAAGCTGCCGACCTTGACCTCATAGGCGTTGCGTGTGTCGATCACCACGGTGTCGGGCGAGTCGATCAGCGCGTTCCAGTCGGCGGGTTTGACATAGGTGCCGGTGCCGCCAAGCGGATCGATCGCGGGTTCGCCCATCGTTACGATCTCGCGCTTGAGGCGGACCTTCATGCGGTGGAACGGCGGGGTTTCGGCGTGGCTGCGCTTGGCAGTGATCGCGGCGCAATCGGGGAGGGTGCGGATGTGCGCCAGCACCGCCGCGATCGCCGCGTCGGTGCCCGCGATCGTGCCGTTGATGCCTTCGGGGGCGAGCAGCAGCGTGCCCTTAATGCCATGCGCTTCGCACAGGTCGAGCAGCGGCTGCCGCAGCGCCTTGGGGTCGGCGAAGCGGGCGAAACGGTAGAGCGCGGCGACGTGGATCATGGGGCGGGCTTTAGGGGGTTTCGGAGGGGTTTGGAATGCGGTTGGAGTGGTTTGGGTCGCGCTCACATTCCATCCGTTCGTTTCGAGCGAAGTCGAGAAACCAGCGCTGTGCCCGGTTTCTCGACTTCGCTCGAAAACGAACGGGTGGGAAGGCGGACCAAAAAGGGCGCCCGGATCGCTCCGGACGCCCTTTTCAAAAGTCCCGTCGTGGCAAAGCCACGCCGTCGGTCCTCGC
>CAZNQA010000130.1:0-6343 GCA_964575105.1 uncultured Stakelama sp. | reverse complement strand
CCGAAGATTTCCTCGGTCGGGATCAGCAGGTCGGTCAGGCCGTCCTTGGCTGCCTTGTTGGCAGCGCGCGGGCTGATCTTCTGGCCGTTGGCGAACACGATCTCGCCGGTCTTGGCGTCGATGATGTCGTACATCGGCTTCTGGCCACGCCAGTTCTCGGGCTGGAACGGGATGATCCAGCCACCCTGACCACGAACAAAGGTCACGCGGTTGTAGAAGTGGTTGAGGATCTCCTCGCCGGTCATGCCGAGCGCATAGAGCAGCGCCGTCACCGGCAGCTTGCGCTTGCGATCGATGCGGACGTTGACGATGTCCTTGGCGTCGAACTCGAAATCGAGCCACGACCCGCGATACGGAATGACGCGCGCGGCGAACAGATACTTGCCCGATGCGTGGGTCTTGCCGCGGTCATGGTCGAACAGCACGCCCGGCGAGCGGTGCATCTGCGAGACGATGACACGCTCGGTGCCGTTGATGATGAAGGTGCCGTTGCCCGTCATCAGGGGCATGTCGCCCATGTAGACGTCCTGCTCCTTGATATCGAGGACCGAACGCGAATCCGTGTCGGCGTCCACCTCGAACACGATCAGGCGCAGCGTGACGCGCATCGGCGCCGCATAGGTGATACCGCGCTGGCGGCATTCGTCCGTGTCGAACTTGGGGGGCTCGAGCTCGTAATTGACGAAGTCGAGTTCGGCGGTGCCGGCGAAATCGCGGATCGGGAACACGCTGCGAAGCGTCTTCTCGAGACCCGAGACATAACCGATCGAAGGATCGGAGCGCAGGAACTGCTCATAGCTCTCGCGCTGGACCTCGATTAGGTTCGGCATCTGCACGACTTCGTGGATGTTGCCGAAAACCTTGCGGATCCGGCGCTTGGCGGTGCCGCTCTCTGCTGCGCGCGGCTTGGCCGTGCCCTCGTTGGTTGCCTTGGTCGCCATGGAGTTTTTTGCCCTCAAGCTCTAATTTCGTGCCCGGAAACGCCCGGGCGGGCACGCCGAAAACGCAAAAAGCCGCATGTCCTCCACCGGGGTGGAACGACAGCAGCTTTCATGCGTCTCGTGAAACCACAATCCCAATACGATCGACATGCTGCGCGACGGCACGTCACTTCCCGAAGACTGTGGTGGAGTGCGCCATATAGGGACGGTGCGCCGGGGTGTCAAATCGCGGATTGGCAGGCCGACAGGCGGCGGGCGATCGGGCGAGCCGAACAGCGGGCGCGCCAGATCGCGGAACGTGCGCGCAGGCGTGCTTTGGCGCTCGGCATATTGCCGCTATGGCCGGGACTGTGAAGAACCTCCCCCGCTCCGTATCATTCGCTCTCGCCGCCGCGCTTTCGGCGCCTGCGGTCGCGCAAACCTCTCCGCCGGCGACACCGCTGCCCGATCTCGACGGCTTCAGCCTGCCGTCGTCGCGTCCGACCCCGCGCGTCGCGCCCGACGCCGAGCCGACGACCGGGGCCACCGCGCCGCGACCGACGCCGACCCCCGCCGCGCCGGTCGTCACCGCGCCGGTCCAACCCCCGCGGGTTGTCCCGACCGTGCGCCCGACCCCGGTGGCACGCCCGACTCCGCCACCGCGCGTCGCGGTGCCCGAGCGGCCCGTGCCCGTCGCGACCCCGACTGCGGTGCCTACGCCGACGGAACCGTTGCCCAAGCCGGTGACGTCGCCGACGCCCGCGCCCGTCGTGCCCACGTCCGCGGTCTCTCCAACACCTACACCGCAAGCGCCTTCGCAAGCCGCGCCGGAGACGGAGACGCGCTCATCCTGGGCCTGGCTGGCGCTGGCGATCCTGGCTGCGGCGCTGGCAGGGGTGATGCTGTTGGTATGGCGTCGGCGCAAGCGCGGGGAGGCGGAGGATACGCCCGAGGAGCTTGTGCTGCCCGAACCCCCGGTCGCCGCGCAGCCACGGGCAGTTACTCCGGCGCCGACCGCGCACGCTCCGCCAGCGGTGCCAGCCGCGTCCGAACCACGCGCGCGGATCGAGATCGATTGCGTCGCGACCCGCGGCGGGACCAATCTGCTGAGCGTGGCGGTCGATTACCGGATCATCGTGCGCAACGTCGGCGACGCGCTGGCGACCGGGATCCGGCTCGATATCCGGCTGCTCGGGATGGGCAAGCAGCACGATGCGCTGCTGAGCGCGCTGTTCGCGATGCCGGTCGAGAAATCGATCGCCGCGCCGTTCGACTTGCCGCCCGGGACCGCGGTCGATCTCGGCGGGATGGCGATGCACCCCAAGGACACGATCGAGACGGTCCAGATCGGCGGGCGGGCGATGGTGGTGCCGCTGCTCGCGGTCAATCTGCGCTACGGCTGGCCAGACGGCGGGGAGGGCCAGACCGCGCGGCCGTTCGTCATCGGGGCCGACCCGGGGACGGGAGGCCGGTTGCAGCCGTTCCGGCTCGATGGCAGCGCGCGGATGGTCCAGAACGTTGCGATCATCGCGTACACCGACGGCGTGACCACTTGACGCCTTATCGTTTATCAATACGCTGAACATCGATAAACGATATGGGTGGCATATGGCGAAACAGGACCGGGTACTGAGCACAGCGCGGCTGGTGCTGGGCGCTTTCCTGTACGTGAACATTGCGGCGGCAGTGCTGTTCGCGTTCGCCATCGTGATCTCCTTCCCCCTCAACGCTGCGCTAGCGGCGCGGCTGACGCACAAATACGGGGCGGCGATGGATGTCGGCGCGGTGATCTGGGGGATGCGGCTGTTGCTGCTCGCCGCAATCGGCGCGGTGATTCCGCTCCATCGGATTTTCACCGCGCTCCTCGCGATCGTCGCGACGGTGCGCGCGGGCGACCCGTTCACGCAGGCCAACGCGACGCGTCTCCAGACGATCGCCTGGGCGATGCTGGTGATGCAGCTGCTCGATCTCGGGTTCGGCGCCGCGACCGGCTGGGCCGCTGCGATGCGGATCGATTTCCTCGACTGGACGCCGAATTTCACCGGCTGGATCGTCGTGCTGATGCTGTTCGTGCTCGCCCGCGTGTTCCAGCGCGGCGCGGAGATGCGCGACGATCTGGCGATGACGGTCTGATGCCGGTTGTCGTCACTTTGGACGCGATGCTTCACGAACGGCGGATGACGCTGACCGAGCTCGCCGCCGCGGTCGACCTGACCGTCGTCAACCTGTCGATCCTCAAGACGGGCAAGGCGCGCGCGATCCGTTTCTCGACGCTCGAGGCGATCTGTGCGGCGCTCGACTGCCAGCCGGGGGATATCTTGCGGTTCGAAGCAGAAGGGGAAACGGCATGAAGCGCTTTTTCGCAAATTGGGCGAGTGGGTTCGGCGATGGTGCGAAGGCGCTGCGCGCACTGCCGTGGCTGGTCGCGGGGATGATCGCGCTCGAGCTGGTGCAGCATGTGATCGAAGTCCGCACCGGCTTCTTCTCGCCCGACCTGGCGGTGCGCAAGGCGGCGAGCCTGATGCCGGTGCGGATGGCGCTCGGCTGGCCCAAGATGTTTGCGACCTGGGCGCTCGCGTTCTTCGTGGTGCGCTTCCTCGTGTTGGGGGATGCGGGTGCGGCGTTGCGCGTGCCCGCGCTGGCGTGGCGGCGCTATGCGGGGGTGGTGCTGTTCCAGTTGGTCCCGGCGCTGGCGATCATCTATGCCGAGCCGATCCTCGCTGCGCTGGGGCATGCGCCGAGCGCACAGGCGGTGATGGGATTGCGCGTCGTCTTCGGGCTTGGCCAGCAACTGCTCGAGCCGCTGCTGCTGCTGTGGTTCGTCAACGCCGCGATCGGGACGACCGGCTTCGGCCCGATTGCCTCTGCGCACGCTACCGGTTGGTGGTACTGCGCCGTTCTGCCGATGGTTTTCGTTACTCGGCTGCCGTTCAACGCAGCGCATCAGGCGCTTAATCGCTACGCAGTGGGGCAACCGACGGGCGTGATGTGGGGAATGCTCGCGTTGGACGCAGTGCTCGTCAGCATCATGGTGGTGACGATCGCCGCGGTGCAGTTGCACGCAGCCCGGTTTGTAGCCGAGCGCCGGGGGATGCCCATCCTTGCAGCGGGGGCGCAGGGGTTGGCGCTGGCTTGAGGGGGGCGGGCGGCTGGTCGCAGGAGCGTCGCGGTCACCTTAGCGGTAACACTCGATGTATGGCGTTCGGGTTGAACTGGCACTTCCAACAGGAGGCATTCGTTTGATGCGGTCTCTCCCGTTCTCTGATTTACGAGCGGCATTTTGGCGATCAGCGAGCGGGACCAGGATCCCCGGACCATCATCGTCACGAAAGACTGCCGCGGTCCCGCTAACGACGATCCGGCCATACCGCGATCAGGTTTCGGAAATCGATCTGGTGAAGAGCAAATAAATTTCCGGCTATGTCTTGGTTCCGTCGACGATCCCCAGTGCACGATAACGTCCGTGCAGCATTTTCAGGGCCGGGGTCACCAATACTCCATGCATAAGGATCGAAGCCGCGATGATCAGGCCGAGTGTGCCCCACAGGTTGTATTCGGACTGAAAGGCACCGTGATTGAAGCCGTAGCTCAAATAATAAACCGAGCCCAGGCCGCGGATACCGAAGAATGCGACGATCGCGAGCTCGATCTTTGGACGCTTGACGCCGATCAGGCTTATCCAGCCGGCAAGCGGACGGACGAGCAGCAGCATGATCGCAGCAAAGGTGACTTCTTCCCAGCCAATTCCCTCCAGCAATCCGGCAGCGAGCATGCCGCCGAACAGCAGGAGCAGCAGCATCATCAACAGACGCTCTGCTTCGTCAGCGAAATCGTGCAGACGCTTGTTGAAATCGTGTCCCTCCGCGGCGCGGCGGATCATCAATCCCGCCACGAACACGGCTAAGAATCCGTAGCCGTGCACAAATTCGGTTGCGGTATAGACGACGAGCGTCGCGCCCAGGGCAATGAATCCATCGGCCGTTCTGGAAAGCGAGGAACCTGCGGGCAGGTGATAGATGATGTAACCGACAAGCCAGCCGAGCGCAGTGCCGATCATCAGACCCGCGCCGAGTTTCCAGAGAACATCGCTCAGCATCCAATCGCCAAGAACCTGACCAGTAACGCTGCCGGCAGCGGCGATGGCGATGGCGAGGTGGATGAACGGAAACGCCAGGGCGTCATTCAAGCCCGCCTCGCTCGTCAGCGCGAATTTGGCCTCTGCCTCCTCCTCGTTCTCGTCGTGCTCGATCTGCACGTCGCCGGCCAGCACCGGGTCGGTGGGAGCAAGCGAGCCGGCAAGGAGCAGGGCGGTTGCGAGGCCAAGCCCGAGAAGCTGGTTACCCAGCAGTATGACCATAAGGATGGTAAGCGGCATTGCTATACCGAGCAGACGCCAGGTCACGTTCCAGCTCTTCCAAGCGACGGGCCGCTGAATCTTCAACCCACCGCCCATCAAGGACACGATCACGATGAATTCGGTTGCCCGTTCGACAAGGGTCGGCGTCTTGTCGGGATGCGGTGCCCAGGCTGAAAACGGCGGAAACGAGAAGAGGGCGAAGCCAATGCCGACGCAGACGATCGGAAGCGACAAGGGAAGCTTCCTGAGCAAAATCGGGATCCATGCAATCAACAGAATCATTGCGCCCAAACCAAATAGAATCTGGAAATAATGTTCTTCCAGCATAGGGGCTTGTGCTGCGAGCGTGGCGGCTTCAGACAGAAAGTATATCAACGGTAATCCCAATCCGGCGGCCTGCTTCACGATCGAACGAGGCGCGCCTTCTGCTACAACGCACCGCTAACGGAATCGGCGTTCCGGTCCTCCGCGGTAAGGCCGGACCCATCTTGACCATTGCCACGTAGGCGAACAAATCCTCGGTGCCGTCCCTCCGTTCGGGAGCTCCATTCGGGACCTTGATACTCTTTTCCTAGCGGGCAGCAGCGTCACACAAGGGCGAACTGCTCTTTTCCTGCTGCCGGAAGCAAATGGGTCTTTGTGCACCGTTCCCAGGTATTTGGGCGCGTAGGCTTCATCTCATTTCTCTCGTGCAGGAAAGCAGCGAAGGAAGGCGCTGGCTCGTGCCAAACGACCGGTCGGGAAAAGTCCGCCATTTCCGAACCCTCCCGCCACGAAACGCGAAAAAGGGCGACCCCCTTCGCAGGGGCCGCCCTTTTCGGTTCGAACCAAGGTCCGGTAGGGCAGGGCGCCGGTTGCCCGCCGCCCTTCGCCTGCCTTACTTGACTTCGACGGTCGCGCCAGCTGCTTCGAGCTGGGCCTTGATCTTGGCTGCTTCGTCCTTCGAAACGCCTTCCTTGACGGCCTTGGGAGCCGACTCGACCAGCGTCTTCGCTTCGGTCAGGCCGAGCGCGGTGATCGCACGGACTTCCTTGATGACGTTGATCTTCTTGCCACCGTCGCCGGT
>CAZNQA010000129.1:0-6665 GCA_964575105.1 uncultured Stakelama sp. | reverse complement strand
GCTATACCACCCCCACCCCGATCCAGGCACAATCGATCCCGATGCTGCTCGAAGGTCGCGATCTGCTCGGCATCGCGCAGACCGGCACCGGCAAGACCGCCGCATTCGTGCTGCCGTCGATCCAGCGCCTCGTCGCCGCCGACAAGCGCGTCCTGCCGACGCATTGCCGCATGCTGGTGCTCGCGCCGACGCGCGAGCTCGCCAGCCAGATCGCCGATAGCGCGCGCGATTACGCGAAGTTCTCGAAGATGACCGTTGCGACGGTGTTCGGCGGGACCAGCATCAACAAGAACCGCCAGGACATGAGCCGCGGTGTCGACATCCTCGTCGCCACGCCGGGCCGTCTGCTCGACCTGATCGAGCAGCGCATGGTCAGCCTCGCGATGCTCGAGATCCTCGTGCTCGACGAAGCCGACCAGATGCTCGACCTCGGCTTCATCCACGCGCTCCGCAAGATCGTGAAGATGCTGCCGCGCGTGCGCCAGACGCTGTTCTTCTCGGCCACCATGCCGAACGCGATCCGCGAGCTCGCCGACCAGTTCCTCACCGATCCCGCGACCGTCAAGGTCGCCCCGGTGTCGAGCACCGCCGAGCGCGTCGAGCAGTATGTCTATTTCGTCAACCAAGGCGAGAAGCAGGCGCTGCTGACGATGCTGCTGGCGGATGGCGCGATCGAGCGTTGCCTCGTCTTCACGCGGACCAAGCATGGCGCGGACCGCGTCGTGAAGCTGCTCGGCGCGAACGGCATTCCCGCCAACGCGATCCACGGCAACAAGAGCCAGCCGCAGCGTGAGCGCGCGCTCGGCGAGTTCAAGACCGGCAAGGTCAAGGTGCTGGTCGCGACCGACATCGCGGCGCGCGGGATCGACGTTTCGGGCGTCAGCCATGTGTTCAACTTCGAGCTGCCCAACGTGGCGGAGCAGTACGTCCACCGCATCGGCCGTACCGCACGCGCTGGCGCATCGGGCATCGCGATCAGCTTCTGCGCGGATGACGAGCGGAGCTACCTGCGCGACATCGAGAAGCTGACGCGCGTCAAGCCCGACATGGTGAAACTGCCCGAGGGCTTCATGGCCGAAGCCGCGCGCATCAAGGCGGCGCGCCCGGCAGGTTCCGACGTCAGCGATCGTCCGCGCGACGAGAGCGGTCGTCACCGTGCGCCGCCGCGCGCAACGCACGCCGCCCGCCCGACCGGCGAGCGTCCTGCCGGTGGCAGCCGTCCGTATAGCGCTGGTGGCGCTGGTCGTCCGGCGGGTGGCGCTGGTCGTCCGGCGGGCGCTGGTCGTCCGGCCGGTGGTGGTCGTCCGGGTGGCAGCGGCCGTCCGGCGGGCGGTGGTCGCCCGGCTGGCGGCGGCGGCGGTGGCGGTGGGCGTCGTTCGCCCGCGGCTGGCTGAGGCTTTCAGGTTTCCGGTTCTCAAAAAGCGGTCGGTCCTCTAGGACCGGCCGTTTTTTTGTGCGCGCCGCCACGTCCCGATCCGTCATCACCGCGCAGGCGAGACCTTTACCGAAGTCGAGATACGGCCCCATGCTTTGCTGTTTTCCCGCGAAGGCGGGAATCCAGAGCGCAGCAGAACAACGGCTTACAGCTCTCGCGACTCCTGGACTCCCGCCTTCGCGGGAGAACACCTGTGATTCCGCAAGGGCCATGCGAAGGCGCGAAAGGACAGACTTGGGGCACATCCGCAGCCCGACCCTTGCACCCACGCCGCATTGCGATACAGCCCGCCGCCATGCCCCCCGATCCGCTACCCTCCTTCGATCCCGCCCGTTTCAGTCGCCTCGGTGTCGGTGGTCACGGCGGGCTGCTCGGCCTCAGCTATCACGCGCACGGGCCCGACTGGTGCGAGCTCCAGCTGCCTTATCGCGAAGATCTGATCGGCGATCCTGATAGCGGCGTGCTCGCATCGGGTCCGATCCTGACGATGATGGACATGGCGACCAGCCTCGCGGTGTGGACCCGGCTCGGCAGCTTCCGCCCGCATGCGACGCTCGACCTGCGGATCGATTATCTGCGCCCCGCGACGCCGGGCAAGACCGTGATCGGTCGCGGCGAATGCTATCGCATCACGCGCTCGATCTCGTTCGTGCGCGGGCAGGCGCATGATGGCGACCCGGCCGATCCGCTCGCGCATGTCGCGGGCACCTTCATGTTCACGGACGCCGCCTGATGCTCCCGCCTTATGCCAAGACACTCGGGATCGACGTCGCGCCGGGCGACGATCCGGTCCTGCTGACGATGCCGTTCGGCCAAGCGCTGACCGGGCGCCCCGGCTGGCTCCACGGCGGCGCGATCGGCGGGTTGCTCGAAATGGCGGCGATCGTCGCGGTGCGGCAGGCGCTTGCCGAGGATGGCGGCGGGCAGATCAAGCCGATCAACGTCACGGTCGATTACATGCGCGGCGGGCGCGACAAGCCGACTTTCGCGCGTGGAGTCGTGACCCGGCTTGGCGGGCGGGTCGCCAATGTCGAGGCGACCGCGTGGCAGGACGATCCCGCCAAGCCGATCGCGGCGGCGCGAATGAACTATCTGATCGTGCGGGGATGAGGGCGCGCGGTCCGCTTGCGCTCGTGATCGCGGCAATGCTGCTGCTCTCCGGGTGTTCGTCGGACGATAAAGACGCGCGCCGCCGCCGCGCCGCCGGTCCCGCGCCGTCGGTCGAATCCTATGCGCGCGTCGCAAGCGCCGCCGCCGGGGCGCGCCTGTTCACGCGTTGCTCGGCCTGTCATTCGGTCGGGCAGGGCGCGCCCGATCTCGGCGGGCCGAACCTGCACGGGGTGATCGGCGCGGAAATCGGGCAGAACCGCCCGCGCTTTGCCTATACCGCCGCGCTCCAGAAGGTCGGCGGGCGCTGGACCCGCGCGCGGATGGACGCGTGGCTCGCTAATCCGCAACGCTTCGCGCCTGGGACCGCGATGGCGTTCGCGGGGCTGGCCGATCCGCTCGATCGCGCGGATGTGATTGCGTATCTGGAGACGCAGCGGTGAGCGGAATCGGAACTGATCAGGGAGCGGCTTCCGTTCGCTTCGAGCGAAGTCGAGAAGCCGCAACCGCGCTGTGCCGGGTTTCTCGGCTGCGCTCGAAACGAACGCGGGTAGCGGTGGACCAACCCCCGCTACAGCGACCGCCCGATCAGTTCCTTCATGATCTCGTTCGTCCCGCCGAAGATCCGCGTCACGCGCGCGGCGCGCCATGCGCGCGCGATCGGATATTCGTTCATATAGCCCGCCCCGCCGTGGAGCTGGAGGCACGCGTCCATCACTTCCCATTGCAGATCGGTGTGCCACAGCTTGGCGGCGGCCCCCTCTTCGTTGGTCAGTTCACCCTTCAGATGCCGCGCGATCGCCCAGTCGAGGTGCGCCCAGCCGACCTGCAGCTTGGCCTTGAGGTCCGCGAGCACGAAGCGGGTGTTCTGGAAATCGAACACCATCCCCGCAAAAGCCTTGCGCGTCTTGGTGAACTCGACCGTTTCGTCGAACGCCTTTTGTGCCGACGCATGGACCGACACCGCGATCGACAGGCGTTCCTGCGGGAGCTGGCTCATCAGATAGATGAAGCCCTTGCCCTCTTCGCCGAGGCAATTGGTCATCGGCACGCGGACGTCCTCAAAGAACAGCTCGGAGGTGTCGGCGGCGTCCTGCCCGATCTTGTCGAGCTTGCGCCCCTTGCTGAACCCCTCGCGGTCGCTTTCGACGAGAATGATCGACATGCCCTTCCACGCGGGCTTGGCATCGGGATCGGTCTTGGCGACGACCAGGGTCAGGTCGGTGTTCTGGCCGTTGGTGATGTAGGTCTTGGAGCCGTTGATGACGTAATGATTGCCATCCTTCTTGGCGGTCGTGCGGATCGCCTGGAGGTCGGATCCAGTGCCCGGCTCGGTCATCGCGATCGCGGTGATCACGTCGCCCGAGACGAGCTTCGGCAGCCACTGCGCCTTCTGCTCCTCCGACCCATAGGTTTCGAGATAGCCGCAGACGATGTCGGACTGGAGCGAGAAGCCCGCCGGCACGCCGTTATATGCCATCTCCTCGTCGACGATCGCGTTATAGCCGAAGTCGAGCCCGAGCCCGCCATACGCCTCGGGAACGGTCGGGCAGAGCATCCCGATCTCGCCCGCCTTGCGCCAGAAATCCTTGGGGACGAGCCGCTCTTCCTCCCAGCGGTTGACGTGGGGCACGCCCTCCTTCTGCAGGAAGCTCCGCACCGTCTGGCGGAACGCCTCGTGGTCTTCGGTGTACGCGAAGCGGCCGGCGACGGAGTCGAGCGTCATCAGATCAGTCCTCTCTTGCAACCTTGTTTTGTCGAGATGTGCGGCTGGTTTCCGCGTGCGTCAATCACTATCGCGACAGCCCGCGCTCGACACGCCCGGGCACGGGGGTATGCTAGGGGAAAATCGCAGGAGAGTTCATGAAACTGGCAAGCCTCAAGTCCGGCCGCGACGGTGCCCTCGTCGTCGTGTCGAACGATCTCGCATGGTATGCCGACGCCAGCCATATCGCCCCCACGCTGCAGGCGGCGCTCGATGACTGGGACCGGCTCGCCCCCGATCTGGCGAATCTCAGCACCGATCTTGAGCATGAGATGATCCCGATGCGGCGTTTCCACGAACATGCCGCCGCCGCGCCGCTACCGCGCGCCTATCAATGGGCGGACGGCTCGGCCTATGTGAACCATGTCGCGTTGGTGCGGCAGGCGCGTTCGGCCGAGATGCCCGACAGCTTCTGGCATGATCCGTTGATGTATCAGGGCGGGTCGGACGGGTTCCTCGGACCGCGCGACGCGATCCCGCTCGCGGACGAAAGCTGGGGCTGCGATTTCGAGGGCGAGGTCGTCGTCGTGACCGGCGACGTCCCGCAGGGCGCAACGCGAGAAGAGGCGCTGGCAGCGGTGCGGCTGGTCGGGCTGACCAACGACGTCTCGCTGCGCAACCTGATCCCGGGGGAACTCGCCAAGGGGTTCGGCTTCTTCCAGTCCAAGCCCGCGAGCGCCTTCTCGCCGGTGTTCGTCACGCCCGACTCGCTCGGCGACTGGTGGCAGGACGGCAAGCTCCGCCGCACGCTGATGATCGATCTCAACGGCCAGCCGTTCGGGCGAGTCGCGGCGGGCGAGGACATGACGTTCGATTTCGGCACGCTGATCGCGCATGCCGCGAAGACGCGCGCTTTGGGCGCAGGGACGATCGTCGGGTCGGGGACCGTCTCCAACCGCGACGCTGATGGCGGGCCGGGCAAGCCGATCGCGGCGGGCGGCGTCGGCTATGCTTGCCTTGCCGAAGTTCGGACGGTCGAGACGATCCTCGAAGGCGGCGCGAAGACGCCGTTCCTCAAGGCGGGCGATACCGTGCGGATCTGGGCTGAGGACGACAAAAGGCACCCGATCTTCGGGGTGATCGAACAGACGGTGGAGTGAGGTAGCGCGCGTTACCTCCTTCTCGCTTTGTCTCTTCCCCGGTGAAGACCGGGGCCCAGTCGAGGGCCGAGTATTGGCAGTCGCGGCGCTCGATGACCGCAACCTTCGCTACTGGGCCCCGGCCTTCGCCGGGGAAGGCAAATGTCGCCGGGGAAGGGATAAAGAACACCGGTAAAGCGACGGAATCCACGGAATTTGCGTCATCTGGCGCGGACCCCCTCGCCAAGCCCCGCGAAATTTTATAACAACGCCGCGCATAGAACGAATCTGCCCGCTGGCCATTGGCCGGAGAGGCGTCCGCTTGGAGAGTATATGGCACGCGACCCGGTCCCGGCCCATCTTAAGAAGAACCTGCCTCCGCTGTCGCTCTATGTGCCCGAACCCAAGTTCCGGCCCGGCGACGCGGTCGACTTCACGCAGGTTCCGATTCCCGCAGCCGGCGAAACCCGCCGCCCCGACATTGGCGACGACGCGCAGGGCTTCACCGATCTCGCCTATCAACTCGTCCGCGTGCTCGACGAGGACGGTCAGGCGGTCGGCCCGTGGAACCCGCGACTTTCGCCCGATATGCTGCGTGCGATGCTTCGCAGCATGGCGCAAGTCCGCGCGTTCGACGAGCGCATGTTCCGTGCGCAGCGGCAGGGCAAGACGAGCTTCTACATGAAGTGCACCGGCGAGGAGGCGGTCGCGGTTGCGGCGGCCTATGCGCTGGATTATGAGGACATGTGCTTCCCGTCCTATCGCCAGCAGGGCCTGCTGATCGCGCGCAACTGGTCGATGGTGGACATGATGAACCAGATCTATTCGAACAGCGCGGATCGGTTGCAGGGCAAGCAGTTGCCGATCATGTATTCGGTCAAAAAAGCCGGTTTCTTCTCGATCTCGGGCAACCTCACCACGCAATATCCGCAAGCGGTCGGCTGGGCGATGGCGAGCGCCGCCAAGGGCGACACGCGGATCGCGGCGACCTGGTGCGGCGAGGGCTCGACCGCCGAGGGCGACTTCCACTCGGCCTGCACCTTCGCGAGCGTCTACCGCGCGCCAGTGATCTTCAACGTCGTCAACAACCAGTGGGCGATCTCGTCCTTCTCAGGCTTTGCGGGCGCGGAATCAACGACCTTCGCGGCACGCGCGGTCGGTTACGGAATCGCGGGCCTGCGCGTCGACGGCAATGACGCGCTCGCGGTCTATGCCGCGACCGCCTGGGCGGCGGAGCGCGCGCGGACCAACCAGGGGCCGACGCTGATCGAGCATTTCA
>CAZNQA010000128.1:0-6867 GCA_964575105.1 uncultured Stakelama sp. | reverse complement strand
TTCCACGACAAGGACGTAACCGTCGTCGATGTGTTTGAAGCCGTTGGCAAATACGCCGCAGGCGGCTGCCCGTTGCAGGAGCTGATCGAGCTCGAGAAAGTCGCATGTCCCGGCCACGGCGCATGCGGCGGCCAGTTCACCGCGAATACGATGGCGTGTGTCGGCGAGGCGATCGGCCTTTCCCTCCCCAATTCCAACATGATGCCCGCACCGTACCGTGGTCGCGACGAGATCGCGATCGCGGCGGGGGATCAGGTGATGGAACTCATCGCGCGCAATATCCGCCCGCGCGACATCTGCACGCGCGAGGCCTTCATCAACGCGGCGCGCGTGGTGGCGGCAACCGGCGGGTCGACCAACGCGGCGCTGCATCTGCCTGCGATGGCGAGCGAGGCGGGAATCGAGTTCGACCTGTTCGACGTGGCAGAAGCCTTCAAATCAACGCCTTACATCGCCGACCTCAAACCCGGTGGGAAGTATGTCGCCAAGGATATGTATGAGGCGGGCGGCGTGTACATGCTGATGAAGACGATGCTGGCAGGTGGTTTCCTCGACGGGAATTGCCTCACCGTCACCGGCAAGACGCTCGGCGAGAACATCGATCAGGTGACGTGGAACCCCGACCAGAAGGTCATCTACGACGTCAAGACGCCGCTGTCGGCGACCGGCGGCGTGGTCGGCCTGCGCGGCTCGCTCGCGCCCGATGGCGCGATCGTCAAGGTCGCCGGGATGCACCGGCTCCAGTTCGAGGGTCCGGCGCGGGTCTTCGATTGCGAGGAGGATTGCTTCGCCGCGGTCGAGGCGCGTGCGATCAACGAGGGCGAAGTGATTGTAATCCGCTACGAAGGGCCGAAGGGTGGCCCCGGCATGCGCGAGATGCTGTCGACCACCGCGGCGCTCTATGGCCTCGGACTGGGTGAGAAGGTCGCGCTGATCACCGACGGGCGTTTCTCGGGCGGGACGCGCGGGTTCTGCATCGGGCATGTCGGGCCGGAAGCGGCAGACGGCGGCCCGATCGCCTTGATCGAAAATGGCGACACGATCCGGATCGATGCCGAGGCTGGAACGATCGACCTCGACGTAGCGGACGAGACGCTCGCCGCGCGCAAGGCGCAATGGGTCGCGCGCGTCAACGACTATCAGTCGGGCGCGCTGTGGCGCTATGCGCAGACGGTCGGTCCTGCCTATAAGGGCGCGGTCACGCACCCCGGAGCAGCCACCGAACGCCATGTCTACGCGGATATCTAGGCGCATTCCCGTGCAAGCGTTGCCTGCGGCCGCATACCGCGGGCAGCGGGACTTTGAACGCCCCTTCAGGGTAAAGCGGGCGGTCGCTCGCGCGGGGAATGGCGACAAGACCAAAGGTGTCCTCGGCAGCGATCGCTACCGCTTGCCCGTTACGATCGAGGACGTGAATCCCGCCGCATGACTCCGATCGACGGGACCACGATCCTCACCGCAAACCGCATGCGCGCTGCCGAGGCGCGCGCGATGGCGACGGGCGCGACTGTCGACAGCCTCATGCTGACGTCGGGAAACGCGGTAGCTGCGGCGGTCGCGCGACTGGCGGGGAACGCGGACATTCTGATCGCGTGCGGGCCGGGGAACAACGGTGGCGACGGCTACGTCGCGGCGACCGCACTAGCCGCCACGGGGCGGACGGTCCGGGTCGCAGCGTCGGGCGATCCGCGGAGCGATGCGGCCAGGAAGGCGCGTGCGCGATGGGACGGTCCGGTCGAAGCGTTACACGATGCGAACCCAGCGGCAGTTCTGGTCGACGCCGTATTCGGGACGGGCCTTGCACGCGCGCTTGAGGCCGATCTGGCAACCACGCTGCGCCGCCTTGCCACTGCTGCGCGACTGACGATCGCGGTCGACCTGCCGAGCGGGGTTGCGACCGATAGCGGACTCATCCTTGGGGAAGGACCGGATGCCGCCGTTTCGGCAGACGTGACGCTCGCGCTTGGCCGGGTCAAGCCTGCGCATCTGCTCGTCCCCGCCGCTGCCCATTGCGGGATGGTGCGGTTGCTCGACATCGGTCTTGGGGAGGATGGCGACGAAGACGGGAACTGGCAGGTTGCTGGCAGACCTGCATTTCTGAAAGCGCCCGGCTTCGCCGCGCATAAATATACCCGCGGAATGGTCGCCGTGGTGGCAGGGGCGATGCCCGGTGCGGCGGAGCTTTCCGCCGAAGCGGCATTGCGCGCGGGGGCGGGCTATGTCCTACTGCTCGGGGAAACACGAACCACGGTGCCGCACGCGATCGTCCGGCGAGGGTTCTCGCCGGATGCGCTGACCGACGAACGGATCGGTGTCGTGGTGATCGGCCCGGGGCTCGGGCGCGATGCGGCGGCGGTCGAACGGCTCGACGCCGGGCTGGCGACCGGGGCCGTGCTGCTGATCGATGGAGACGCCCTTCACCTCCTCGATGAGCCGCGCCTCGCAAGGATGCGGGCGCGGACCGCGCCGACGATCCTGACCCCGCACGAAGGCGAATTCGACACGGTGTTCGGCAAGCGCGATGATCCCCGGATCGACCGCGCGCGTACTGCCGCGCAAGGTTCCAGAGCGATCGTGGTGTTCAAGGGCTCGAGCACGATCATCGCCGCGCCCGGCGGATCGGGGATCGTCACGTCGCCCGCCAATCCGTGGCTGTCGACCGCAGGAACCGGTGATGTCCTGACCGGCGCGATCGCAGCGATGGTTGCTGCACGGGATACCGGGGACGTCGCGTTGTTGGACCGCGTCGCTGCGGGGGTATGGCTCCACGGCGAGGCCGCCCGACGGTTGGGCGGTGCGTTTCTCGCGGATGACCTTGCGCATGCGCTGACCGGCGCTAGGGCCGCTGTATGAACGACACGATCGTAAGAGTGGCCGCGCGCGGCGATGGCGTCACCGCGAACGGCCGCCACGCCGCCTTTGCCGCACCCGGGGACACGCTGACTGCCGACGATGTCGTCGTGCCCGGTCCGCATCACCAGGTACCGCCATGCCGCCACTTTCCGGAATGCGGCGGCTGCCAGCTCCAGCATCTCGACGATGCCAGCTACGCCGCCTTTCTGGTCGACCGGATTGCGGGGGCGCTCGACGCACAGCACCTGACCACTGAGATCCGGGCGCCGCTGCTCTCGCCGCCGCGTACGCGTCGCCGTGCGACGCTTCACGCGGAGGCGAAGGGCGGTACCGTCAGGCTGGGATTCAGCGCAGCCGGGAGCCATGAGATCGTCGATCTCAAGGAATGTCACGTGCTTACCCCGGCGCTGTTCGGGTTGCTCGCCCCGCTGCGCAAGCTGCTCGCGCGAACCTTGAAGGGCCGGGCACGGATTCATCTGACCGAGGTGGATCAGGGGACGGACCTGCTGATCGAGGGGACGCTGACCGATGGTCTCGCGGTGGCCGAGGCGTTGACGCAGTTTTGCGGTGATCACGCGGTGGCACGGCTCGCGGTCGACGATGGCCTGGGCCCGGAAACGCGCTGGGAGCCAGAAGGCGTAACGATCTCGCTTGGCGGCGTAGCGGTGCCATTTCCGCCCGCGTCCTTCCTGCAAGCGACGCGCGAGGGCGAGGCTAGCCTCATCGACGCGGTGCGCGAGGCGGTCGGATCACCGCGGGGCGCGACTGCCGATCTGTTCGCGGGCCTCGGGACCTTCGCGCTTGCGCTTGGCGGCAAGGTCTACGCCGCAGAGGCCGGGCGCGACGCGATCCTCGCGTTGCAGGCGGGGGCGAGCCGGGCAGGCCGACCGCTCTTTACCGAGCATCGCGACCTCTTCCGGCGACCGCTGACCAGCGTCGAATGTTCGCGGTTTGCGGCTGTTGTGCTTGATCCGCCACGTGCCGGCGCGCGCGAGCAGATTGCGCAACTTGCTGCATCGACGGTTCCTGTCATCGCATATGTTTCGTGCAATCCCAGTAGCTTCGCTCGCGATGCGGAGATGTTGTGCAAGGGCGGGTATCAGCTGCAGTGGGTCCAGCCGGTCGGTCAGTTCCGGTGGTCCACACATGCCGAACTGGCGGCATTGTTCCGGCGCTGAAGCGCGCTACAGTTTCTCCGCAAGCCAGATCCCCGCATCGTCGCACGCCGGGTCGACATCCATATGCGCGATCAGCCGTAGCCCGCTGTCGGTGATCGCGGATGCATAATCGGTCGCCTCAAGGTCGAAGCGATAGGGCGAGCCGTCGCGATAATCCTTGCGGCTGGGATCCTGGTCGGCGGGGGCATTGAACAGCATCCGGCCTTCCGGCCTAAGCCACGCCGCCGCGCGCCGTGCCATCAGCGCGCGGTCGTCGTGGCTGAGCCAGGTCAGCGAGTTCCATGCGATCACCGCATCGAATGCGCCTTCGACCTCGACCGTGCGCATGTCCCCCTTGATCCAGCGTCCACGTGCCAACCGGGTTCGGACGAGCTCGATCACCGAGGTCGCGGCGTCGACCCCGGTCACCGCAAATCCGCGGTCGAGCAGGTAGCGCGGGATCGGCTGGCCGTCGCCGCACCCGAGATCGAGCACCGAGGCGCCGGCGGCCAAGGGGGCGACAAGCCGGTCGATCCAGCCCTTTCCGATGAAGGCGGGGTCCCGCGAACGTTCAGACATCGTGCAAAGGAACCGCTTGGGACATTGGCCGTTTATTACCTGGAAGTAGCGAACGTCGGTTTGCGACATCGCTTAAGACCGAAAGGATAGAAGCCATGGGCGAATTCATCGACAAGATCAAAGGCAACGTCAACGAAGCCATTGGCAAGGCGAAGCAGGAGAGCAACGATCCTGAGACCAAGGCAGCCGGTGCGGAGCAGGAAGCCAAGGGCAAGGCCCAGCAGCTCGGTGGCAAGGTCAAGGGCGCGCTCGGCGACGACATCTGACTGTACTTCATTGAAGTTCGAAAGGCCGCTCCGGGAAACCGGGGCGGCTTTTTTTACGATTTCAGCATTGATCCGGCAGTAATCGCGCGCATTTCGGTCTTGAGATGCAGCAAACGGACGCCGCGCTGCGTCATTGCGCGCGTAAGTGCGGGTGCAAAGGCTTCGGTCGTCTCGATCGTCTCCGCCCAGCAGCCGAAAGCGCGGGCAAAAGCAGCGAAATCCGGATTGCCAAGCACCGTGCCGCTGATCCGCCCGGGATAGTCGCGCTCCTGATGCATGCGGATCGTACCGTATCCGCCATTGTCTATCACCAGCACAAGCATGTCCGCGCCATGCGTTACCGCGGTTGCAAGTTCCTGACCGTTCATCAGAAAGCACCCGTCGCCCGCCAGCGCGACGACGGTTCGGCCCGGATAGCGGAGCGCCGCTGCGGTCGCCGCCGGGACACCATAGCCCATCGCCCCCGCGGTCGGGGCGAGTTGCGTGCCCGGGCCGGCGTAGCGCCAGTAGCGATGCCACCAACCGGAGTAATTGCCCGCGCCGTTGCAAATGATGCTGTCCGCCGGAAGCTGCTCGCGCATTTCGGCAACGCACGGCCCGAGATCGAGCGCCAGTTCTGCACGCGGGGCGGGGGTCGACCAGTCGAGATAGGCGGCATGCGCCTTCGTCGAATCGCGCGATTTGCACGCGATCGAATGGAGTGAATCCCCGAACGACCCCATATCAGCGCAAATTGCGAGATCCGCGCGATAGGTCCGCCCGAGTTCGGCGGGATCGGGATGAACATGGACCAGCCGCTGCCCCGGATGATCGGGGGTGACGAGCGCGTAGCCGTCGGTCGTCGCCTCGCCCAGGCGCGGACCGACTACCAGCAACAGGTCGGCTTCGCGAACGCGCCGCACGAGATCGGGGTTGGGGCCATAACCGAGGTTCCCCGCCCAAACCGGACTGGTGTTCGGGAGCGCATCCTGTCTTCGGAATGCGGCCGCGACAGGCAGGCCGCAACGCTCCGCCCATGCCCCGAAGGAGTCCGCCGCGCGCGCGTTCCAGCCCGCGCCGCCGATGACCGCAAGCGGGTTTTCCGCCGCCTCGAGCATTTCTGCAAGTGCGTGGAGCTGGAACGGATCGCACGCCTGTACCGCCGGCTCAACGCGCGGTCGGTCGACCGTCTCGACCCGGTCGAGCAGCATATCTTCCGGCAGGGCGAGAACGACCGGGCCGGGCCGACCGGACATTGCCACACTCCATGCGCGCGCCACATATTCGGGAATGCGGCGTGCGTCGTCGATCTTGGCAGCCCATTTCGCGATCGGCCCGAACATTGCGGGAAAATCGATTTCCTGGAACGCTTCGCGGTCACGCGTGCTGCGATCGACGTCCCCGATGAAGAGGATCATCGGCTGCGAATCTTGCATCGCGACATGGACGCCGATCGACGCGTTGGTCGCCCCGGGTCCGCGCGTGACGAAAGCGACGCCGGGCCGCCCGGTCAGTGCGCCATCAGCGCAGGCCATGAAGCCGACGCCACCTTCCTGACGGCAGACGACGAGGTCGATCTCGCGGGTGTCGTGCAGCGCGTCGAGCACTGCAAGGAAACTCTCGCCTGGCACCGTAAAGATGCGGTCGCATCCCTGCGCCATCAGATTGTCGACAAGAATCTGGCCGCCGATGCGGGTGTATACGGGTGTCATGCCCGGGTTCTAGCGACCGGCGCGGAGCAAGGAAACCGCGATAAAACGTCGGAAAACTTTACAATGTCCCGAGGTGGCATACGGGCGTTAACCACCGAACCCGTCGCGAAGTCGTGAGTATCACGACTTGGCACGCCGCATGCTTAGTAACCGACATGCCGAGCGGTCACGCTTCAGCAGGGCGGGTCAGCGCTATCGAGCGCGACCCGCCCAACCCGGCCATCAGTTTGCCTTTGCGACGCCCTGTTCCTCGAGCAGCGTGGCAAGCTCGCCGCTTTCGTACATTTCCATCATGATGTCCGAGCCGCCGACGAATTCGCC
>CAZNQA010000127.1:0-7228 GCA_964575105.1 uncultured Stakelama sp. | reverse complement strand
GGATCCACCAGGTCGCATAGGTCGAGAACTTGTAGCCGCGGCGATATTCGAACTTGTCGACCGCCTTCATCAGCCCGATGTTGCCCTCCTGGATGAGATCCAGGAACTGCAAACCACGGTTGGTGTACTTCTTGGCGATCGAGATGACAAGCCGCAGGTTCGCCTCGACCATTTCCTTCTTGGCGATGCGCGCCTCGCGTTCGCCCTTCTGGACCATGTTGACGATGCGACGGAATTCGCCGAGCGCCATGCCGGTCGCCTGGCTGATCTCGCTGATCTCGACGCGGATTCGGTCGACCGCTTCGCCCTCGTTGGTGACGAACGCGGTCCATTTCTTGTCGAGCTTGGCGACGCTCGGCAGGAACTGCTCGTCGAGCTCATGGCCGATATAGCGGTCGAGGAAGTCCTTGCGCGGCACCTTGTGGCGCTCGGCTAGGCGCAGCATCTGGCCACCGAGCGCGGTGAGGCGACGGTTGAAGGCGTAGAGCTGGTCGACCAGATATTCGATCTTGGCGTTGTGGAACTGGACGCTCTCGACCTCGGCGGTCAGTTCCTCGCGGAGCTTGTGATACTTCTTCTCGTCACCGGTCGACAGCTCGCCGCCACCCGCCATCGCGTCGAGCCGCGCTTGCTGGATCTTGGAGAACTTCTTGTAGAGCGCGGTGATGTTGGCGAAGCGTTCGAGCGCGATCGGCTTGAGCTGCTCTTCCATCTGCGCGAGGCTGAGGGTGTTGTCCTCCTCCTCGTCGTCCGACGCGCGCGGGGCACGACGCTCGCCGTCCTCGTCCTCGTCTACCGACGGTTCCTCGGGCTCGGCTTCTTCCTTGAACGACGGGCCAGCGTTCTTTTCCGAAATCTCGCCGTCGCCATCCTCGGCCTCGGCCATCGCTTCGGGCGCGGGGTCCTTCGACAGCATCGCGTCGAGATCCATGATCTCGCGCAGCTGCATCGTGCCTTCGTTGAGCGCGGTCGACCAGTCGATGATCGCGTTGAAGGTGATCGGCGATTCGCACAGGCCGAGGATCATCGTGTCGCGACCGGCTTCGATCCGCTTGGCGATGGCGATTTCGCCCTCACGGCTCAGGAGCTCGACCGCGCCCATCTCGCGCAGGTACATGCGGACCGGGTCGTCAGTCCGGTCGACGACTTCCTTCTTCTTGACGTCGAGCGCCGGGCCGGCGTCCTCGGACGAATCTACGGGTTCCGCATCATCGTCGTCCTCGGCCTTGGCCGGCTCGTCGCCGTCCTCGCCCTGTTCGTCATTCTCGACGATGTTGATGCCCATCTCGCTGAGCGCGGCGCTGATGTCCTCGATCTGGTCGGACGACATCTCGCCCTGTGGCAGCGCTTCGTTGAGCTGCTCATAGGTGATGTACCCGCGCTTCTTGGCGCGAGCGATGACCTTCTTGATCGAAGCATCGTTCAAATCGATCAGCGGTGCGTCGCTCGACTCGGTCGTATCCGCAACGTCCGCCATATCCGTCTTCGCCATCAACTGCCCTCGGTCATAAAGCTTCTTGCGTCTTCGTTCGACTGCACCAGATTTGCAAGTCGCGCGTCGAGCGTCTGTTTTTCCTTCACCAGCGCAACTTGGCGGGCAAAGGCCTCATCCGAACACTCCAGCTGCATCGCAGCGGTCGCCTCGGCCAGCGCGGCGTCGACCTCGGGTCGCGCCACCAGGATTGCGATCGCCTCGTCGAGGTCCTCGCGCGCCCGGGCCGGCTCGGCATCCTTCTGCGTGAACGAACACGACAATCGGTCGGGTCGCAGCAGATCATGCGCGATACTGTCAAATCCGGATGAAGCCAATATGGTGAGCAAGCGGTCACTATCAAGCACATGGTCTTCGACCGCGAGATCGACGACTGCCTCGAACAGCCGCCCGAGCGCATCGTCGGCGAGCTTGAGGCTCCCGAGCACTTCCATATGCCGTGCAATTTCCGCCGGATGGCGGATCAGCCCCGCGAGCACCGCCTTGGCGAGGATCGGGTCGATTCCGCGGGTGCGGACCGATCTGACCCCCTCTCCGACGGGAAGATGCGGCGCTTTGTAAGGTTTGCCGGGTTTGCCGCGCTGGAATGGCTGGAAGGGGGCGCGGGGTTCAAAGGGTTTGCGCTGCGGGCGGAACGCTTCGTCGAAGCGGGTGCGGAACTCGGCCTGATATTCGTGCGCGACATTGCTGTCGGCAATCGTCTTGGCGAGATCGGCGAGCCGCGCCTTGAGGCCCGCCTTTTGCTCGGGCGTGTCGAGCGGCTCGGCGGCGAGCTCGCTTTTCCACAGCCGGTCGACCAGCGGTTCGGTCTGCTGGAGCAAAGCCTCGAACGCGCCCGGGCCGTGCGCGCGGACGAGATCGTCGGGATCCTGGCCCGCGGGCAGCGTGACGAACGCAAGGCTCCGCCCGGGCTGGAGCAGCGGGAGCGCACGGTGCGCGGCACGCAATGCGGCTTTCTGCCCTGCGCTGTCGCCGTCGAAGCAGAGGATCGGGACTTCGCACAGCCGCCACAGCCGCTCGAGTTGCGGCTCGGTGAGTGCGGTGCCGAGCGGGGCGACCGCCTCGTCGAACCCCGCCTGCGCGAGCGCGATGACGTCCATATAGCCCTCGACCACCAGCACGCGCCCCGTCTTGCGCGAAGCGGGCGCGGCGCGATCGAGATTGTAGAGCGTGCGGCCCTTGTCGAAGAGCGGGGTCTCGGGCGAGTTCAGGTATTTGGGCTCGCCCTCTCCGATGATCCGCCCGCCGAACGCGATGGTGCGCCCGCGCGGATCGCGGATCGGGATCATCAGGCGCCCGCGGAAGCGATCGTACGGGACCTTGTCGTCGACCTTGATCAGCAACCCGGCCTCGATCAGCAACGGGTCGCCATAGTCCTTGAGCGCGGTCTTGAGGCCACCGCGCGAATCGGGCGAGAAGCCGAGCCCGAAGGTCCGCGCGGTCTCTGGCTTGATCCCGCGCTTGGCGAGCACGCCGCGCGCGGTCGCGCCGGCGAGACCGTCGAGCTGCTCGGTGAACCAGGTCGCGGCATCGCTACACGCTTCGTGGAGCCCCTTGGCGGCTTCCGCTTTCTCCGCCGCGCGCGGGTCCATCGCGGGGAGTTCCATGCCCGCGGTCTGCGCGAGTTCCTTGACCGCATCCATGAACGGCAGCCCGCGCTGCTCGGTCATCCAGCGGATCGCATCGCCATGCGCCGAGCAGCCGAAGCAATGGTAGAAGCCCTTGTCGTCGTTGACGTAGAAGCTCGGGGTCTTCTCGTTGTGGAACGGGCAGCACGCACGCCACTCGCGGCCCGCCTTCTGGAGCTTCGTGGTCTTGCCGATTAGGCCGGACAGCAGGGTGCGGCTGCGGAGTTCGTCGAGGAATTGGGGGGATAGGGTCATGCGTCCGCCGTCCCCGTATCGGGACCGGTCGGCCCCGAATCCCCCCCTCCCGCCTGCGGGAGGGGGTAGGGGGTGGGCGCGCGCTCTCCGCGAAGCGCAGCGTCAGCAATCATTTCCAATACGCCCGTCATGTTCGAAGTCAGATCGTTGTTCCAGAACCGGATAACCCGATATCCCGCGCGTTCGATCGCACGGGTCCGGGCTTCATCATAAGGGATAGCGTCCGCGTGCTGACTCCCGTCAAGTTCGACGACCAGCTTGGCCGCGCGACATACGAAATCAGCCTTGTACCCCGCGATCGGCATTTGTCGGCTGAACTTCAACCCATTCAAACGCCGTCCCTGCAGATGGCGCCATAGCAGAACTTCGTGCACTGTCGGCGCGTTGCGCAGGGCGCGCGCTTCGGCAGTCGGTCGGCCCAGTTTGAACCGCGCGCCCACCCCTCGGTCCCCTCCCGCGAGCGGAAGGGGAGGAAGAAGGGCGTCGCCCTCGTCCATTACGCCAGCGCAGCCTTCACCGCAGTGCTCGCCTTGCTCATGTCGATCTCGCTTGCATGGCGCGCCTTGAGCTCCGCCATCACGCGGCCCATGTCCTTCATGCCGCTCGCGCCAAGCTCGGTCTTGATCGCCTCGATCGCCGCCGCGGTCTGCGCTTCGTCGAGCTGTGCGGGCAGGAACTGCTCGATCACAGCGATTTCCGCGGATTCTGCATCGGCCAGTTCCTGGCGTCCGCCCTTCACGTACATGTCGATCGACTCGCGACGTTGCTTTATCATCTTCTGCAGCACCTCGACCACGAGCACATTGTCGTCGTCGGGTGCCTTGCCCTCGCGCGATTGCGGTGCACGCGCCTCGATGTCGCGATTCTTGATCGACGACTGCACCAGCCGGAGGGTCGCGGTGCCAGCCTTGTCTCCGCCCTTCATCGCGGTGATGAGTGCAGCCTTGATGTCGTCTCGAATCATGTGTCGTCCTTTTGCTGGGGCAGGAGGGTAGCGGGTTTATCCGATTGACGCACTGCCCATCCCCCTCTAGCTCCCGGCGCTTAGCGACATCGAAACGAAAAACGGAGTGCCCGCCGCAATGGCCGACGCCAATCCCATGACTGTGCCCGACGGAGCTACCGGCGTATTGGTGCTATCCACTGGCGAGATCGTCTGGGGCAGGGGGTTCGGCGCGGAAGGCGCCGCCGCGGGCGAAGTCTGCTTCCACACCGCGATGACCGGCTATCAGGAAATCATGACCGACCCGAGCTTTGCGGGCCAGATGATCACCTTCACCTTCCCGCATATCGGCAACGTCGGCGCGAATGCGGACGACGTCGAGGCGAACGACCCGCACGCTCTGGGGATGATCGTGCGCGAGGACGTGACCGAACCGAGCAATTTTCGCAGCACCGAGCGACTCGATGCGTGGATGGCGAAGCACGGGCGAATCGGCCTGTCGGGCGTCGACACGCGCGCGCTGACACGGCGAATCCGTAACGGCGGCGCCCCCAACGGCGTGATCGCGCATGCCGCGGACGGCGTGTTCGACGTGCCCGCGCTATTAGAGATGGCGCGCGCCTGGCCGGGGCTCGAGGGCATGGACCTTGCGCTCGGGGTGAGCACCGAGATGCACTATGGCTGGGGTGCAGAGACTGCGGGCGGCCCGTGGAAGCTCGGCAAGGGCTACGACACGTCTTCTCCCCTCCCCCTCGGGGGAGGGGCCGGGGGTGGGGCCGTGCAGCCAACCGACCTCACGATTTCGCAGGACAGCCCCACCCCAAACCCCTCCCCTGAAGGGGAGGGGCTTAAGAAGACGCGGCCGCACGTCGTCGCGATCGATTACGGTTCGAAGCGCAACATCTTCCGCAACCTCGTCGCCGCCGGCGCCGACGTCTCGGTCGTCCCCGCGCAGGCGAGCTTCGACGACATCATGGCGCTTTCCCCGGACGGCTTCTTCCTGTCGAACGGCCCCGGCGACCCCGCCGCGACCGGCGAATACGCCGTGCCCGTGATCCGGCAGCTGCTCGACACCGGCAAGCCGCTGTTCGGCATCTGCCTCGGCCACCAGCTCCTCGCGCTCGCGGTCGGCGCGAGCACGACCAAGATGTTCCAGGGCCACCGCGGCGCCAACCACCCGGTCCAGCGGCTCAGCGACGGCGCGGTCGAGATCACCTCGATGAACCACGGCTTCGCGGTCGAGCGCGCCACTTTGCCACCGACCGCGCGCGAGACGCATGTGTCTTTGTTCGACGGCTCCAACGCCGGCATCGAACTCACCGACCGCCCCGCGTTCAGCGTGCAATATCACCCCGAAGCGAGCCCCGGCCCGCAGGACAGCCTGTATCTGTTCGAGAAATTCGTCTCATCCCTGAAAGCACCGGCATGATGAACCTCCCAGAAGTCCCGCCCGCCCGGCTCGAAGAAGAATGGGCCGCCGACAAGGACGTGCTCGCCAGCCTCAAGGAAAGCGGCGACATCGCGCATCTCGTCCGCCCGGTCGACGTCAGCTTCCGCGGTGACGACGCCGCGCTCGACAAGCTCGAGGCGGATGCCGAGGAGTTGGGCTTCGAAGTGATCGAGCGCGAAGAGGATGAAGAAGGCGAGATGTGCCTGTTCCTAGGCTGCGAGCAAGCTGCCGACGAAGCCTCGATCCGCGCGCTGACGCGCAAGTGCGTCCAGATCGAACTGGCCTATGGCGTCGAATATGACGGCTGGGGCTGCACGTCCGAGGACGGCAGCGACGACGAAGACGACACCGAAGAAACCGGACAAGCACACTGATGCCAAAACGTACCGACATCTCCTCGATCCTCGTCGTCGGCGCGGGGCCGATCGTCATCGGGCAGGCGTGCGAGTTTGATTATTCGGGCACGCAGGCGATCAAGGCGCTCAAGGAAGATGGCTATCGCATCATCCTGGTGAACTCGAACCCCGCCACGATCATGACCGATCCCGAGCTGGCGGACGCGACCTATATCGAGCCGATCACCCCGGAGATCGTCGCCAAGATCATCGAGAAGGAACGCCCCGACGCGATCCTGCCGACGATGGGCGGGCAGACCGCGCTGAACACCGCGCTCGCGCTGTTCAACGACGGTACGCTCGAGAAGTATGGCGTCGAGATGATCGGGGCGGATGCCGAGGCGATCGACAAGGCCGAGGACCGGATGAAGTTCCGCGACGCGATGACCAAGATCGGTCTCGAAAGCGCCCGCTCGGGTATCGCACACAGCCTCACCGAAGCGTTTGAAGTGCTTGAACGGACACAACTTCCGTCGATCATCCGGCCGAGCTTCACGATGGGCGGCACGGGCGGCGGGATCGCGTACAATCGCGAGGAATTCGAGACGATCGTGCGCTCGGGGCTCGACGCCTCGCCGACGACCGAAGTGCTGATCGAGGAATCGCTGATCGGGTGGAAGGAATATGAGATGGAAGTCGTGCGCGACCGCGCCGACAATGCCATCATCATCTGCTCGATCGAGAATATCGATCCGATGGGCGTCCATACCGGCGACTCGATCACCGTGGCGCCCGCGCTGACGCTGACCGACAAGGAATATCAGATCATGCGCAACGCAAGCATCGCTTGCCTGCGCGAGATCGGCGTCGAGACGGGCGGGTCGAACGTCCAGTTCGCGGTCAATCCCAAGGATGGCCGCCTGATCGTGATCGAGATGAACCCGCGCGTGTCGCGGTCGTCGGCGCTGGCGTCGAAGGCGACCGGCTTCCCGATCGCCAAGGTCGCCGCCAAGCTGGCGGTCGGCTATACGCTCGACGAGATCATGAACGACATCACCGGGGCTACCCCTGCGTCGTTCGAGCCGACGATCGATTACGTCGTCACCAAGATCCCGCGTTTCGCAT
>CAZNQA010000126.1:0-7275 GCA_964575105.1 uncultured Stakelama sp. | reverse complement strand
TGCCGAAGGATCGGTGCTGATCGGTTTCGGCGACACCAAGGTGCTCGTCACCGCCTCGATCGAGGAGAAGGTCCCGCCGTTCCTGCGCGGTAAGGGCGAGGGTTGGGTCACTGCCGAATATGGCATGCTCCCGCGCGCGACGCATACCCGCGGCAGTCGCGAGGCTGCCAAGGGCAAGCAGTCGGGCCGCACCCAGGAGATTCAGCGCCTGATCGGTCGCAGTTTGCGCGCGGTTACCGACCTTAAACTGCTCGGCGAACGCCAGATCGTGCTCGATTGCGACGTTATCCAGGCGGATGGCGGCACGCGTACCGCGTCGATCTCGGGCGCCTGGGTCGCACTCCGGCTCGCGATCGACGGGCTGATGGCGAGCGGCAAGCTCACCGCCGACCCGTTGACGCAGAAGGTCGCGGCGATCAGTTGCGGGATCTACAGGGGCACGCCGGTGCTCGACCTCGACTACGACGAGGATTCGAACGCCGATGCGGACGCCAATTTCGTCCTGCTCGAGAACGGCAACATCGCCGAAGTCCAGGCGACCGCCGAGGGCGCGACTTATGACGAGGAGGCGCTGCTCCGCCTGCTGCGGCTGGCGCGGATCGGCTGCACCGACATCTTCGCGGCACAGGCGCGGGCGGTCGCCAAGTGACGCCGACCGGGGATGAGGGCGTGGCGCCCCAGGCGATCCGCAAGCTTGCCCCCGGCAAGCTCGTCATCGCCAGCCACAATGCGGGCAAGGTCCGCGAGATCGGCGCGCTGCTCGCCGAACACGGGATCGAGGCAATCTCCGCCGCCGATCTCGACCTGCCCGAGCCCGAAGAAACCGGCACGACCTTCGTCGCCAATGCCGAACTGAAGGCGCTGCAGGCCGCCGACCTGTCGGGCCTCCCCGCCCTTGCCGACGACAGCGGGCTGTGCGTCGAGGCGCTCGGCGGGGATCCGGGGGTGTACACCGCCAATTGGGCGGAAACGCCCAACGGGCGCGACTGGACGCTCGCGATGACCAAGGTCGAGGACGCCCTCGCGGCGAAGGGCCCCGACGCCAGCCGCAGCGCGCATTTCGTGTGCGTGCTCGCGCTGGCCTGGCCCGACGGGCACGTCCAATGGTTCGAGGGCCGCGCCGAGGGTACGCTCACCTGGCCGCCGCGCGGCGACGTCGGGTTCGGCTATGATCCGGTTTTCGTACCGCTCGGCAGCGACCAGACCTACGCCGAAATGGACCCGGCACAAAAGCACGCGATCAGCCACCGCGCCGTCGCTTTCGCGCAGATGACCGCGGCGGTGCTTTAACCGCACGCAGCGCCGTCCCGACCGATCGGCGAGAGAAACGGGAAAAGTCCGGCAGTCACAAGACCGCCGGGCTTTTGAATTACACTAAACCGGTGCTCAGACGGCGCTGAACCTGGTCGACCGCCTGCGATACCGCAAAGCGACACCCATCAGGCCGAACCCGGCGAACATCATCGCCCAGGTGCCGGGCTCGGGCACTGCAGTGGTTACCGATGGCGTAAACCTGGCATAGACGTAACCGCCAAGCGTCGCGGTAGACGTGTTCGCGCCGATCGCGGCGGGGGTGCTGAAGTCGAGCGACGTCGTGAAAGTATTGATCGCATCCCCGGCCAGCACGATCCCGTGACCCTGCGCGTAGGGGGTGAGGATGTTGCAGACGAGGCTGCTGCCGCAACCGGCAATCAGGTTCGGCCGACTGTCGAAGGCACCCGCCGGGCCGTTGCCGAAGACCTGTGCCAGCAAGGCGTCGCTCGCGTTCGTGGCGCTCGACAAAGTGGTGAAGGCGAAGTTGCTGGTAGTGCACCCGCCGAACACGCTGCCGCAGCTGCCGTCGACGAACGCGACGTCATAACTGTTGCCGCCGATCTGAACCCCGGTCGCTCCGGCAAGCTTGCCGCCGCTGACGATAGGGGTCGCGGCGATGGCAGGCATGGCGATTGCCGCGGCCGCGATTCCAGCGGCGGCGTACAGGCCCTTGAGCATTTTCATTGGTCGCACCCTTTTTCAAACAGCGCCGTTGGCTGCCCGCTTTGCAATACTGGGTGTAGTGTCGCCAAAACGTTCATCAACAGCTAATAAGGTACCGTTAACCAGTAACTGTTCTGAAACAGGAAGATCGCCTGCAAAGTCTCTGCCTGAAATGATCGTAGCGGCAAGGCTGCACGATTTCCGGTCAACTTCCACAAATCGACAGCCCTCATTCATCACGATCGGTATTTTACCCGAATCACTTCACCCGCTGACCCATCACATTCCCGGGCGGCGAGTAGCGGCACACCAGATAATCGTCCTGCGCGCTGCTCGCCATCGCGCAGCCGATGTGAGTCGTCGCCCGCCAGATGATCTGCGTATAATGCGCGACATCCTCGCCCCGGCCGGTCCGGCTGAAATAGGGCGTCGCTGCATCGACGAAGTCTTTTTTCTCGGCGACCCAAAGGTCGACCATCTCGCGATAGGAATACGCCCCGCGCGTCCCTCGGAACAGCGTCTCGCCTTCCCGACCCGGACCGTTTGGCTGATCGGCATGGCGGAAACGCCCGGTCTCGACCAGCTCCGCGGCATAGACCGCAGCGTCGGCGACCAGCCGCTCGTCCCACACCAGCGACGGCGCGCCGACCTCGGCGCGCGCATCGGCATGACCGCCGAGCATCGCGGCGCGCAACAGTGCCTCCCCGCGGGGATAATTGCCGATCTGCGTGCGCGGCTCGACCACGCGCTCGGGACCCTGCGCCTGGCACGCGCCCATCGTCATCAGAGCGAGCACGCCTGCCGCGATCCGCGTTTTCAACCCCGTCAACCTTCCCACCGTGCCCGTCTGCCGTCATAGCGCGCGCAATGCCCGCAATGATCGATCCTACCTCGCCGCCGTTAGCGCTTTATGTGCACTGGCCGTTCTGCGTCTCGAAATGTCCGTATTGCGACTTCAACAGCCACGTCCGCGACGTGGTCGACCAGGCGGCATGGCGCAAGGCACTGCTCGCCGACCTGAGCCACGAAGCCGATGCGTTGCCGGGGCGGCGGCTCGGATCGATCTTTTTCGGCGGCGGCACCCCCTCGCTGATGCCTCCCGAGACGGTCGCGGCGGTGATCGATGCCGCGACGACCTACTGGCCGCCTGAGCCCGACATCGAGATCACGCTCGAAGCCAACCCCTCCTCGGTGGAGGCGGCGCGGTTTGCGGATATCGCGCGCGCCGGGGTCAATCGCGTGTCGCTCGGGTTGCAGGCGCTCGACGACGCGGCGCTGCGGTTTCTCGGGCGCGCGCATGACGTGACCGAGGGGCTTGGTGCGCTCGCCACCGCGCAGGCGGCGTTTGCGCGCGTCAGCTTCGACCTGATCTACGCGCGCCCGGGGCAGCGGATCGACGCCTGGGAAGCAGAGCTTGCGCGCGCAATCGGGTTCGGGACCGAACATCTGTCGCTATATCAGCTCACGATCGAACCCGGCACGCGTTTCGCGACCGAAGCGGCGGCGGGGCGGATCGTCATCCCCGACGGGGATTCGGCGGCCGACCTGTTCGAGGCGACTCGCGCAATGACTGCGGCGGCGGGGCTGCCCGCCTATGAGATCTCGAACCATGCCCGGCCCGGCGCGGAGAGCCGGCACAACCTCGTCTACTGGCGGTACCGCGATTATGCGGGCGTTGGCCCGGGGGCGCATGGTCGGCGCGGCGGGCTTGCGACCGCACGACACAAGAAGCCCGAGAACTGGCTCGGCGCGGTCGCACGCAACGGGCACGGCGCGCAGATCGAGGATCTGCTCGTCCCCGCCGACCGCTCGACCGAGGCGCTGCTGATGGGGCTGCGGCTGCGCGAGGGGGTCGATCTCGCGCGGATCGCGCGGCTGGGACAGACGAGCGTCGCGGGTCTGATCGACGAGACTGCGGTCCAACGGCTTGTCGCACAGGGACTGGTCGTGCGGGACAGCGACTGGCTTGGGGTGACCGAGGCGGGGATGCTGTTGCTCGATGCGATCCTGCCGCTGGTGGTGCGGACGGCGTAACGCCGATCACCCCGCGGGGGCCCCGACAGCGTGGCGGCCCCAGCGAGGGCCGGGGCCGCCACGGTATTACAGTGACACGTTAGGCTCAGAACCCGGCAGGTGCAGGCGACACCGTCACCGTCGTCCCACCGCGGATTTCCTGCACCTCGAGCGCGCGCTCGGCCACGCTGTCGCGACCGAAGCGGAACGCCCCGTCGATTCCGGCAAAACCGCCGCGATCGCGCAACTTGTCCTCGGGGAACGCCGCGCCGATCGGCCAGTCGCGCATGATGCGGATCGTCAGCAACACCGAATCATAACCGAGGCTCGACAGCCGAAACGGCGCCGACCCGAACCGTGCGCGATATTTGGCGGCATATTGCCGGTACAGTCCGTCCGACACGCTCGCGAACCACGCGCCGTTCAGCGCCACCTTCCCCGCGATCGTGCTGTCCGAATTCCACAATTCGGTCCCGATGATCCGGGCGCCGCCCATGCCGTGGCGGCGTAAGACCGGAACCCCCGCCGCCGCAGCATTCCCGCCGTCTGCGATCAGCACCGCCTGATACGGTGCGCTTTTCGCCATCCGCGTGATCGCCGCGCTCATCGAGCCGGTCACCCGGTCATAGGTCTGGAGCGACCCGACTCGGCCGCCTGCCGATTCCACTGCGCGGAGGAACGCGGTCGACGCGCGCTCGCCATAGACGCCGTTGGGGACGAGCCCGCCGAAGCTGGTGACGCCGTGCGCCTTGGCATAATCGACCACGCGGCCGATCGACTGCGCTGGGACATAGCCCATCAGATAGACGCCGTTGCCCGCCGCGGTTGTGTCGTTGGAATAGCTTACCACCGGCACGTGCGCCTGCTTGGCGATCGGCGCGACCGCGCGGACGTCGTCGGCGAGCAGCGGCCCGAGGATCAACTGGTTGCCATCGGCCAGCGCGCGCTCCGCCGCAGCGGCGGCACCGGGCGCGGTATCATACGTCGTGATGCGGACCGATTCGTTGCGCGAGTCGAGCAATGCGAGCTGAGTCGCATTGGCGAGGCTCTGACCCACCCCGGCGTTGCTCCCGCTGAGCGGCACGAGCAGCGCGACGCGGTGGCGCGCGGTGTCCTTGGGGATGCCCTGCTCGAACGCGGGCTGCTGCGGCTGGCTCGGCCCTGTCGGCGCGCGTGGGCGTGGCACCGGGCCGCGCGGGACCACCGTCTGGCACCCGCTCAGGACGATCGCGCCCGCGACCAGCGAGGCCTGCCCCAGCCGCCTGATGCCGATGCGTCGTTGCATGTCCGTATCCCGCTCTGCCATGACCGTCCCTGATGACCAATGATTTATCCCCGGGCCTCTACATCGTTGCGACCCCCATCGGCAATCTCGGCGATCTGTCGCCGCGTGCTGCGCACATTCTGAGCCATGCCGCTGTGATTGCGGTGGAAGACAGCCGCGTGACGGCGAAGCTGTTGCACCACATCGGGGTCAAACGCCCGATGGTGCCGTATCACGACCACAATGCCGAGGAGGTCCGCCCCGGGCTGATCGCGCGGATGGGGATGGAGCCGGTCGCCTTGGTGTCGGATGCGGGGACGCCGCTGATTTCCGATCCGGGGTACAAGCTCGTTCGCGACGCGCGCGCGGCGGGGCATACGGTGTGGACGATCCCGGGGCCATGCGCGGCGGTGGCGGCGCTGACGCTGGCGGGCTTGCCGACCGACCGGTTCCTGTTCGTCGGCTTCCTGCCCGCCAAGACGCAGGCGCGCGCGACCGCAATCGCCGAGATCGCGACGATCCGCGCGACGCTGGTACTGTACGAAAGCGGCCCGCGGCTCGGCGTAACGCTCGCCGCGCTAGCCGAGGGGCTCGGCGACCGCGAGGCGGCGGTGACGCGTGAGATCACCAAGCATTTCGAGGAAGCGGTGACGGGCACGCTCTCGATGCTCGCCGCGCGCTATGCCGATGCGCCGCCCAAGGGCGAGATCGTCGTGGTCGTCGCCCCGCCGGGTGCGCCCGAAGCCGCGAGTGCGGAGGATGCCGACACCGCGCTGACCGAAGCGCTGGCCCGGCTTTCGACCGGACAGGCGGCGAGCGAAGTCGCCAAGAAGCTCGGGCTGGATCGCAAGACGCTGTACGCAAGGGCGCTGGAACTCAAGGCGTGAGAGACCGCCGCGTCGCCGAAGCCGCGGGCCGACGCGGCGAGCGGCTCGCGGGGTGGTGGCTGCGGCTCCACGGCTGGGAAATCCTCGCGCGACGGGTCCGCACGCCCGCGGGCGAGGTCGATCTGGTCGCGCGCAAGGGGAACCTCGTCGCGTTCGTCGAGGTCAAGCAACGCAAGACCGCCGCCGCGCTCGACTTCGCGATCGACGAACGCCGCCTCGCGCGCGTCGCGGCGGCGGCGGAAGTGCTGATGCCGCGTTTCGCGGGACCGGGCGACGACATCCGCGTCGACGTCCTGCTGCTCGCGCCGGGGGTGCGGCCACGACATATCGAGAATGCGTGGATCGGGTGAGCCTCGTGTTACCGCATACCCGTCACCGCTCGGTTCGGCACCGCCACCGTAATGGCTGAGCCCGCTCGGGGTGACACGCCGCGATCGACCCCCTATCTGCGCTCGGATCACCCCGCCGAAGGGTGAACATAGTGTCCCGGACGGAGTTACAGATCGATGAGCCTGACAGTCGCCGTCCAGATGGACCCCATCGCTTCCATCAACATCACGGGCGATTCGACCTTCGCGCTCATGCTGTCGGCGCAACAGCGCGGGCACAAGCTGTTCCATTACAACGCCGAGGCGCTCAACTATTCGAACGGTCGGGTCTGGGCGAAGGCCGAGCCGGTCACGGTCCAGCGCGTCGAGGGCAACCATTTCACGCTCGGCGATCCGGTCAATCTCGACCTCGGCGACGAGGCCGATGTCGTGCTGATGCGGCAGGATCCGCCGTTCGACCTCGGCTATATCACCGCGACGCATCTGCTCGAGCGGATCGCGCACAAGACCCTGGTGGTCAACGACCCCGCGCAAGTCCGCAACGCACCCGAAAAGGTGTTCGTGCTCGACTATGCGCAGTTCATGCCGCCGACGCTGATCACCCGCTCGCTCGACGAGGCACGCGCGTTCCTGGCGGAGCATAAGGAGATCGTGATCAAGCCGCTCCACGGCAACGGCGGCAAGGCGATCTTCAAGGTCGGCAGCGACGGCGCGAACCTGTCCGCGCTGATCGAGGTCTTCAACACCATGTGGCGCGAGCCGCACATGGTGCAGGCGTTCCTCCCCGATGTCGCGAAGGGCGACA
>CAZNQA010000125.1:0-7433 GCA_964575105.1 uncultured Stakelama sp. | reverse complement strand
GTTGACCGCGTCCTGCCCGGTCAGCGAGTCGACGACGAGCAGGATTTCCTGCGGCCGGGCGACATCGGCGACCTGGCGCATCTCGTCCATCAGCGCCTGGTCGACGCTGGTGCGCCCGGCGGTGTCGAGCATCAGCACGTCGAAGCCCTGCAGCTTCGCCGCCTGCACCGCGCGCCGCGCGATATCGACCGGCTGCTGCCCCGCGACGATCGGCAGGGTCGAGACTTCCGCCTGCGTGCCGAGGACGGCGAGCTGCTCCTGCGCGTTCGGGCGGTTGACGTCGAGCGACGCCATCAGCACCTTCTTGCCCTGCCGCTTGGCGAGACGCAGCGCGATCTTGGCGGTCGTCGTCGTCTTGCCCGAGCCCTGCAGACCGACCATCATGATGATCGCAGGCGGCGCGACGTCGAGTTCGAGCTCGGACGCTTCCGCGCCCAGCATCTCGACCAGCGCGTCGTTGACGATCTTGACGACCTGCTGCCCCGGCGTGACCGACCGCAACACGTTCTGGCCGACCGCTTGCTCGGTCGCGCGATCGACGAAATCACGTGCAACCGGCAGCGCAACGTCCGCCTCGAGCAACGCGACTCGGACTTCGCGCATCGCCGCACGCACGTCGGCCTCGGTCAGCGCACCGCGCCCCCGCAACCGATCGAACACACCGCCAAGACGGTCGCTCAGGCTCTCGAACATCCGAAAAAACCCTTCCAAACTGTCGCTTTTGCCGTGTAACGCAAAGAACGCCGGCGGACGAAACCTCGTCGGCCGGCGTAGTCCCGCAGGACTGCCTTCACGCTTCACGGTGGAGCGATCGATTGGTCCAATAGCGCAGCTTGCGCTTCACCGCAACCCGACCGCGGGCCGCCCCGGCTTTAACCTCCTGTACATTGCTGACGTGGAAAGACGATTCCGACGGGGGCGGAGCCTAAGGAATGACAGTCGAAAGACATACTGGCGATACGCCCTACCGGGGTAATCCTGCCGGGGTCGTCAAGCGGCGCGATATCCTGACCGGCGCGATCACGATCGCGGCGACGCTGTTGTGCGTCGGGATCGCCAGCAGCGTGCTGTCGAGCGCGCTGAAGCACGTGCTGCACGGCACCGGCGAGACCGATCCCGCGCTGGTGATCGCGTTGTTGCTCAACATCGCGCTGATCCTGATCGGCTGGCGGCGTCATCGCGATCTCGCCAATGAAGTGGACATCCGCGCCGCCGCCGAACAAAGCGCGCGCCTGCTTGCGGCGCGTGATCCGCTGACCGGCTTCCACAACCGCCGCAGTCTTGCCGAGGCCGGCGCCGCGATGTTCGTCCAGGCGGGGGATCGCCACAAGGCGATGGCGCTGCTGCTGCTCGACCTCGATTATTTCAAGACGGTCAACGATTTGCACGGCCACGCCGCGGGCGACTCGCTGCTGAAGGCGGTCGCGCACGAAATCGCGCAGGCCATGCCGCCGCATGCGCTCACCGCACGGCTGGGCGGGGACGAGTTCGCCTGCGGTTTCATGTTCGACACGGCGCAGGCGACGGTGGTCGAACGGGTCGCCGAAACCCTGGTCAGTCGCCTCGCGCAGCCGTTCCAGATCGACGGGCTCCACCTCCATATCTCAGCGTCGGTCGGGATCGCGCGGTCGGACATCGGTTGCGTCGGGATCGATTCTCTGATGCGCTCCGCCGATATCGCGATGTACTCCGCCAAGAACGCCGGGCGGAACCGCTTCGCCTGGTTCGACCAGTCGATGGAACGCGACCTCAAGACACGCTCCGACCTCGAGGCGGGGCTGCGCGGCGCGATCCCCAATGGCGAGATCGTGCCGTATTTCGAGCAGCAGATCGATCTCAACACGGGCCGACTGACCGGGTTTGAAGTGCTCGCCCGGTGGGAACACCCGACTCGCGGCATGATTCCGCCCGAAGCGTTCATCCCGCTTGCCGAGGAAACCGGGATGATCAGCGACCTGTCGCTGTCGCTGCTGCACCAGGCGTTCACCGCCGCGCGCGACTGGGATGCGGGGCTGTCGCTCGCGGTCAACATCTCGCCGTGGCAAATGCGCGATGCATGGCTCGCGCAGAAGATCATCAAGGTGCTGACCGAGACCGGCTTCCCCGCCAACCGGCTAGAGATCGAGATCACCGAGACCGCCCTGCTCGACAATCTCGCGCTGACGCAGTCGATCGTCGGAAGTCTCAAGAACCAGGGCGTCCGGCTCGCGCTCGACGATTTCGGGACGGGCTTCTCGTCGCTCGCGCATCTGCGCGCGTTGCCGTTCGACCAGATCAAGATCGACCGGAGCTTCATCCTGTCGATCAACGAAAGTGCCGAGAGCACCGCGCTCGTCACCGCGATCACGCGGCTGGGGGACAGCCTCAACCTGCCGATCACCGCCGAGGGCGTCGCCGACGCGCGGATCGAGGAGCGCCTGCGCACGCTCGGCTGCGCCAAGGGCCAGGGGTTCCTGTACGGCCAGCCGATGAGCGTCGCCAACACCCGCCGCCTGCTCGCCGAACGGCGGTTGCTGCAGATGCCGCTCCCCGGCATCGTCGGGGTGTCGAACATCGCGCACCGGCGCAGCGCCTGAGCGACCGCGTCTCGCAACGCGGACGCGCATGGACTTCGCCCCCCTCGCCCCCTAGATCGCCGCCATGCCCGACCCGCGGATCATCAGCCTCGGCTGCCGTCTCAACATCGCCGAAAGCGAAGCGATCCGCACGCTTGCGGGTCCCGGCACGATCGTCGTCAACAGTTGCGCGGTCACCAACGGCGCGGTCGCCGAGACGCGCAAGGCGATCCGTCGCGCCCGCGCCGAGTGCCCCGACGCGCAGATCGTCGTGACGGGATGCGCCGCGCAGATCGATCCGGCGAGCTTCGCCGCGATGCCTGAAGTCGACCGCGTCCTCGGCAACGTCGAGAAGCGCGCACCCGCCGCCTGGCTCTCGAAAGCCCCTGTGATGGTCGGCGATATCTTAAGCGCCCGCGAGACCGCGCCGCAATTGTCCGCGGTCTTCGCAACCCACGCGCGTGCCTTCGTCGAGGTGCAGAATGGCTGCGACCATCGCTGCACCTTCTGTGTCATCCCCTACGGGCGCGGCAACAGCCGCTCGGTCCCGGCGGGTGCGGTGATCGAGCAGGTCGCGGCGCTGGTCGACGGCGGCCACCGCGAGGTCGTGCTGACCGGGGTCGATCTGACGAGCTACGGTCCCGATTTGCCGGGCGGGCCGAGCCTCGGTTCGCTGGTCGAGCGGATCCTGCGGCATGTCCCTGCGCTCGAACGGTTGCGGCTCTCGTCGCTCGACGGAGTCGAGATCGACGACCGGCTGTTCGCGTTGCTGACGCAGGAAGCGCGGGTGATGCCGCATGTCCATCTCTCGCTCCAGGCGGGGAACGATATGATCCTCAAGCGGATGAAGCGCCGCCATGCGCGCGCCGACAGCGTCGCACTGGTCGACCGCCTGAAGACCGCGCGCCCCGAGATCGCGATCGGCGCTGACCTGATCGCGGGCTTCCCGACCGAGGACGACGCGATGTTCGCGGACACGCTTGCGCTGATCGACGATTGCGACATCGTCCATGCGCATATCTTCCCCTATTCCGAGCGCGACGGCACCCCCGCCGCGCGGATGCCCGCGGTGCCCGTACCCGAGCGCAAGCGTCGCGCGGCGTTGCTGCGCGAGGCTGCGGCGGTACGCAAGGCGGCGTGGCTGCGCGGGCTGATCGGGACGACGCAGGACGTGCTGGTCGAACGGCCGGGCGACCGCGGGCATATCGGCAGCTTTGCCGAAGCGCGGTTCGGGACGCTGCCGGTCGGGGCCGTAGAGCGCGTCCGGATCACCGGCAGCGACGGGAACACCCTCACCGCCTCCCCGCTTTTCACTTCTATCCCTTCCCCGGCGAAGGCCGGGGCCCAGTTGCGGAACAGTGGTAACGAAGCGCCGTCCTCACCAACCTCTGGCATCGCTCCTGAGCCCCGGCCTTCGCCGGGGAAGCTCAGTAACTTACAAGAGACCCTCGCATGACCCCAAGCTGGCACGACAAACTCCTCGGCGGGTTCAAGCGCACCTCCGACCGGCTGATCGGCAATCTCGCCGGGCTCGGCACCGGCCCGCTCGACACCGCGACGCTCGACGAGATCGAGGAAGCGCTGATTGCCTCCGACCTCGGCCCGGAGACCGCGGCGCGCATCCGCCGTCGCCTGTCGACCGGCGTGTTCGAGCGCGACATGGAGGAGCTCGGCATCCGCCTCGTCGTTGCCGAGGAAATCGAGAAGTCGCTCGACACGGTCGCGGTCCCGCTCGAGATCACCGGCTTCCCGCGCCCGCACGTCATTCTCGTCATCGGCGTCAACGGCTCGGGCAAGACCACCACGATCGCCAAGCTCGCGCATCTCCTGAAAGAACAGGATTACGGCGTAATGCTCGCGGCGGGCGACACGTTCCGCGCCGCCGCGATCGGGCAGCTCGCGACCTGGGCAGAGCGCGCGGGCGTCCCGCTCATCAGCGGCAAGGAAGGCGGCGACGCGGCGGGGATCGTCTACGAAGCGGTCAAGCAGGCGACCGCCACCGGCATCGACGTGCTGATCGTCGACACCGCAGGTCGCCTCCAGAACAAGCGCGAGCTGATGGACGAACTGTCCAAGATCCGCCGCGTGCTGGGCCGTCTCAACGTCGAATCACCGCATGACGTGCTGCTCGTGCTCGATGCGACCACCGGGCAGAATGCGCTCAATCAGATCGAGGTGTTCAAGGAATCGGCGGGCGTCACCGGCCTCGTCATGACCAAGCTCGACGGTACCGCGCGCGGCGGCGTGCTCGTCGCGGCGGCGGAGAAATACGGCCTGCCGATCCATGCGATCGGGATCGGCGAAGGCATGGGCGATCTGCGCCCGTTCGACTCGAACGAGGTTGCGCGGATCATCGCGGGCGTGGAAGGGGTCCGCAAATGACCATCCCCCCGTCGACCTCGTCCAAACCCCCGCTCAGTTCGGGCCAGCGCCTCGCGGTCGACATCGGCCCGATCGCGATCTTCTTCCTCGTCAATTTCCTCACCCCCGGTCTCGACATGGTCAAGCTGATCGCGGGGACCGCCGCGTTCATGGTCGCGAGCGTCGCGGCGATGATCTATTCGCTCGCCAAATCGGGGCGCATCTCGCCAATGCTATGGCTGACCGGCACGCTGGTGCTCGTGTTCGGCGGGCTGACGCTGTATTTCCACAATAAGGAATTTATCCAGATCAAGCCGACCGTCATCTATGCGATGCTGTCGGCGATACTCGTCTTCGGCCTCGCGACGGGGCGGCCGCTGCTCAGCCTGTTCCTCGATTCGGCTTATCCGGGGCTCAATGAAACCGGGTGGCGCAAGCTCACGATCAACTGGGCGGTGTTCTTCGCGTGCCTCGCGGTGCTCAACGAGGTGGTGCGGCACGAATTCAGCTACAGCTTCTGGCTCGGGTTCAAGCTGTGGGGGGTGATTCCGCTGACGCTGATCTTCGCGTTCGCGAACGTGCCGATGCTGATGAAGCACGGCTTCCAGATGGGCGAGGAACCGCCGGTCCCGCCGGTCGAGTGATTCGCCCTACCCGCTTCTTTCTACACGCTTCCCCGGCGAAGGCCGGGGCCCAGTAGCGACGGTCGAGGTAACTGAGCGCAGTCGCCCGCAATCTCCGTCCTCGCTACTGGGCCCCGGCCTTCGCCGGGGAAGTGAACCACCGAAGAAAACTCAAAGAAATCGCGGGGGAGAGCATACTCTGCTCGATCCCCCGGCAATCGTGTCGCCGTTGCCGGTCTTTCCGGCGGCGTTCCTCGTCCCGCGTTTCTGTTTTATGTCCGGCGCTACGACAGCACCCGCACCATAGCATTCGTTCGGACAAAAAAAAGGGCCGGTCTTTCGACCGGCCTTGAAAGTTTTAGGAGAGGATGCCTGAAAGGCACACTCTTTGTGCAGTGCAGCGCAATTTAGATCAACTGCAATGTGAGCGTTAACGCGTGCGTTTTCTGCAACTGTGAATATCAGGCGCTCGCGCCGTCGAAACGCTTGCCGGCCTCGTCCCAGTTCACGACGTCCCACCAGGCCTTCAGATAGCCCGGACGGTCGTTCATGTACGTCAGGTAATAGGCGTGCTCCCACACGTCGTTGCCGAGGATCGGGGTGCCTTTGTCCTTGGCATCGTCCATCAGCGGATTGTCCTGGTTCGGCGTCGAGACGACCTTGAGCGCGCCGCTCGACTCCTTGATCACCCACGCCCAGCCCGAACCGAACTGGCCCGCACCCTTGGTGTTGAAATCTTCCTTGAGCTTGTCGAGGCCGCCATAAGTCTCGATCGCCTCGGCGAGCGCGCCCGACGGCTTGGTCGTGCCGGCCGGTGCCATGATCTTCCAGAAGAAGTCGTGGTTCCAGAACCCGCCGCCATTGTTACGGACGAGCGGCGGGAGCGTCGAGATCATCCCGAGGATATCCTCGATCGACTTGCCCTCGAGCTTGGGATCGGCGGCGACGCCTTCGTTGAGCTTGTTGGTGTAGGCGGCATGATGCTTGTCGTGGTGGAACGTCATCGTCTCCTTCGAGATCGTCGGCTCCAGCGCGTCATAGGCATAAGGCAGCGGGGGAAGTTCGAAAGCCAAGGCTCGTCTCCTTTGATAATGACGGGGTCGCTCACCCAAACGTCGCTTGGCCGAAATGGGTCCGACGCGCTCGTTACGCAACCGATTCGGAAACACCCTGCGAAATCAGTCCGTGGCGCTTGAGCGCGTGCCGCAACTGATCGTAGCTCAGGCCCAGGGCTTCGGCGGTCGCCCGCTGGTTGAAGCGGTTTTCGGCAAGCGCGGTCTGCAGCATCTCGCGCTCGAACCGCGCGAGCCGCGCCTTGTAATCCATCGGGTTGCCGTCTTCGCACGGCACCGGCGATGCGGTCGCCGGAACTTCCGATGCGACCGGCGTCACCGCCGGAGCGGCGGTGGTCGTCGCGGGGCGATGTGGCGACTGGAACGGATCGAACACGATCGCGTCGATCGGCGCGTCGAGATCCCAGCGATAGACCGCACGCTCGACCACGTTGCGCAATTCGCGGACGTTCCCCGGCCATGCATAGGCAATCAGTTGCGATTCCGCCGCCTTGGTGAAGCCGAGCCAGTCGTCGCGGTGAAGCTCCGCCGCCATCCGCCGCCCGAAATGCTCGGCGAGCACCATCACATCGTCCCGGCGCGCCCGTAGCGGTGGGAGCGTCACCACCTCGAAACTCAGCCGGTCGAGCAGATCCGCGCGAAACTGGTGGCACGCGACCTTGTCGGGCAGATGCTCGTTGGTCGCCGCCACGATCCGCACGTCGACCCGCATCGGGCGCGATGACCCGATCCGCGTGACCTCGCCATATTCGACCGCGCGGAGCAGCCGGTCCTGCGCCGCCATCGACAGCGTGCCGAGCTCGTCGAGGAACAGCGTCCCG
>CAZNQA010000124.1:0-7510 GCA_964575105.1 uncultured Stakelama sp. | reverse complement strand
TCGATGAACAGCGCGGTCATCAGGATCATCACCGACAGCGTGATCGACAGCGCGAGCCCGAGGTCGAGCAACCATGCGGGCATCGGCAGGATCAGCATCGCGATGATCGCAACCACGCCGAACGCGAGCGCCATGTCGCGATTGGCGCCGATCTGGCCGAGCAGGCGGTTGAGCGCGGGCATCTGTTACAGCGCCGGGGTGACGGCGATACCCGCCTCGACGAACGCCTTCAGCTTGTTGCGCATCGTCCGCACCGAAATGCCGAGAATCTGCGAGGCGGAGGTGCGGTTGCCGCGACAGCGTTCGAGCGTCAGCAGGATCAGGTCGCGCTCGACATCTTCGACCGTACGACCGACGAGCGCGTCCATTTCGGCCGGGCCGCCCGGCGTCCCGGCAGTCGCGGCGAGCGACGACCCGTCGGCGAGGACGAGTGCGCGCGGGGTGATCTCGGGGCCAGCACCGAGCAGGACCGCGCGGTGCATCACGTCCTGCAACTCGGCGACATTGCCGGGCCAGCCATAGCCGCCGAGCAGGCGGCAGGTGTCGTCGCTCAATGTCGGCGCGGCGCGGCCTTCGGCCGCGGCGGCGGCGGTCGCGAAACTGCGTGCGAGCAACGCGACGTCGCCCCCGCGCGCACGGAGCGGCGGGAGCACGATCGTCGCGAGCGCAAAGCGCGCGAGCAGATCGGCGCGGAACCGTCCCGCTTCCACCAGCGGTTCGAGCGCCCGGCGCGCGCTCGCGATCAGCCGTGGCGCGCCGGGGTCCTCGAGCCCGCCGAGCAGCCGGGTCTGCAACGCCGCCGGCAAAACCTCGATATCGCGCAGGAAGACGGTGCCGCCCCGCGCGGTCGTCATCGCGCCGCGCCGCCCCGCGCGCGCGCTGGGGAAGGCGGTGCCGTCGTGGCCGAACAGTTCGTATTCGAGAATGTCGGGCGCGACGCCCGCGCTTTCGATCGTCACGAAACTCCCGGTGCCGCGCCCGGCCTGGTGGATCGCCTGCGCGACGCGCTCCTTGCCGGTACCGCGTTCGCCGGTCAGCAGGATCGGCGCGTGGCTCGGCCCCATCGCGCGCGCGAACTCGAGCGCGCGGGTGAAGCTCGGATGCTCGCCGATCAGCGGCCCGGCGGGGAGCGCGGCGATCTCGCGAATCGCGGCGGCGATCAGGTCGCGGTCGGGCGGGAGCGGGACATAATCGCGTGCGCCCGCGCGGATCGCGGCGACCGCGCGCGCCGCCGAGGCATCGATCCCGCACGCGATCACCGGGACCGCGAAGCGTTCCGCCGCGAGATCCGCGAGAAACCCGCAGACGTCCGCGGCGACGTCGATCATCACCAGCGCGGCGCCGTGGTGGCGCAGGCAATCGAGCGCATCCGCCACGGTCTCTGCGGTGGCGACTTCGGCCCCCGCATCGCGCGCCATTCCCGCCGCGACATGGAACGCGCCGTCGGGTGGCCCGACGAGCAGCATCCGGACAATCGCCCCCGCCACCGGCTCAGCGCCCCGCCCGGACGATTTCGGTGAGCGTCACGCCAAGTGCATGATCGACCAGCACCACCTCGCCGCGCGCGACGAGGCGATCGTTGACGAACACATCGACGGGCTCGCCGACACGCCGGTCGAGCTCGAACACCATGCCGGTGCACAGCCCGAGCAGATCGCCGACCGGCATCTGCGCGCGTCCCAGCACCGCCTGCACCTTGACCGGCACTTCGTGGACCGCCTCCAGCCCGGTCGGAGGGGCAGGTGCGGGGGTGGCGACCGGATCGTCGAATTCCTGATAGACCGGACCGATCGAATCGTCGGTCGCGCCTGCCAGCATCGCCAGATCGTGCGACACCTGCGCGTCGTCGGGGAAAGCCGGGTCGGACATGCTCTGCTCCATCATGCGTTCATCCACTGGCGCAGCACCGCTGCCGCTTCTGGCGGGCTGGCGGCGACGCTGTCGCCGATCTTCTTGAGGACCGATGCCTTCACGCGGCCATCGACCTGCGCGACGGTAATCTCATGGTCGAGCAGCGGCTGGTCGCTTTGCGCGGCCTGAAGCGCCTCGAGCTGGCGCAGCGCGTCGGGGTCGCCCCCCGCCGCCTGCTCGGCGATCGCGAGCATCTCCGCCTGCTGGTCGACGAGCGCGGCCTGCGGATCCTCGGTGGGATCCGCCGCGACCGGATCGCGCCGGGTGCGGATCATCTTGAGGGCGATCAGCCCGACCCCGGCGATCACCAGGAGCTTGACCAGCCCGACGACCTGATCCGAGGTCAGCACCGACCACCACGCGCTCTTGCTGTCCGCGAGCGCATCGTCCGCGGCGAACGCCATGCTTTCGATCACAACGCTGTCGCCGCGCTGCGCATCCAGCCCGACGGTATTCTCGACCAGCCCCTTGAGCCGCTGGATCTGCGGCGCGGGCAGGCCTTTGGCACCGCCATCGACCATCACCGCGACGGTCAGCCGGTTAATCTTGCCCGGCGCGCGGACGACGACGCTGTGAGTCGCGCTGTTGGAATAGGTCGTGTCCTCGGAGGCTTCCTTGCGAACCGCCTGGCGGGTGTCGCCGCCGCCGGCGGGCGCGGGCTGGCCCTGCGCTTCGGGGAGCTGCGTCGCGACGGTCGCCGCGCCGGTGCTCTGGAGCTCGCGATTCTGGTCGTCATTGTCGACCGTCACCTGCCGCGCGATCACTTGCTTGTCGGGATCGAACACGGTCGAATCCTCGCGCGTCTGGTCGCGGTCGATCTGCGCGGCGACTTCGGCGCGGACCTTGCCCTGGCCGACGATCGGCTCGAGCAGCGCGACGATCTGGTCGCGCAGCTTGCCCTCGACCTGTGCCTGGCGGGTGTCGGCATCGGTGCCGCCGCTGGCATTCGCCTCGCCCGCGCGCGCGAGCAAGGCACCGGTCTGGTCGACGATCGACACCGCTTCGGGGGTCAGTTCGGGGACGGCGGACGAAACGAGATAGCGGATCGCCTGGATCGTCTCGGCCGGAAGCCGTCCGCGCGTCTTGACCGTGACCGCGGCGGAGGCGCGGCGCGCTTCGGCGGCGAACATCTGGCGTTCGGGCATGACGAGGTGGACTCGCGCCTGCGTCACCGCCTCGATGCTCTGGATCGAGCGCGACAGCTCGCCCTCGATCGCGCGGGTCTCGTCCATTTTCGCGCGCGAGGCCGAGACGCCGAACGGCTGCTCGGCATCAAGCACGTCATAGCCGATCTTGCCGCCGAGCCGGTCGCCCGCGAGCGTCATGCGCAGCGTCGCGATCTTGTCCTGCGGGGCGAGCACCGCGCTGCCGTCCGCCGATAGCTGGAACGGAATGTTCTGCGCGCGCAGCTTCTCGCCGATCGCGGCGGCGGCGGTGGGATCGAGATCGGTGAACAGGAACGCCATCGTCCGGTCCTCGCCGCGCAGCGCGACGACCCCGAGCACCGCGAGCAACGCGGCAGCGACCACGCCCATCACGATCAGGCGTTTGGGCCCCAATTGGGCGATCAGATGGCGGAACTGCTCCAAGCGCGACCCCGTGGCGTTGCGGGGCGGCGCCCCCTTTGCCGAATTATAGGCGGGCGGGGGCGGGGAAGGTGTTGCCGGTGGGAAAAACTTGCCGGGTCAGGGGGCAGCGTGGGGGGCGGCGTGGGTAGCGGCCGGGGGTGCGATCAGCGAGGCCGCATGGCTGGCGACCGCAGGGCGGCCGAAATGATAGCCCTGGCCGAGTTCGCAGCCGAGCTCGATCAGCAGGTCCGCTTGCGCCGGGGTCTCGATTCCCTCGGCGACGATCGTCATCCCGATCGTCCGCGCGAGCGCGACGATCGCGCGGACGATGCCGTCGCCCTTGCCGTGCCCGTCCATCGCCATCACGAAGCTGCGGTCGATCTTGAGCACGTCGAACGGCAGGCGGTGGAGCGAGGACAGCGAGGAAAAGCCCGTGCCGAAATCGTCGAGGCTGGTCTGCACCCCCCAGCAGCGGATCTCGTCGATCACCTGACAGGTATGGTCGATATCGACGATCGCTGTGCTCTCGGTCAGTTCGAGCCGGATCCGAGTTGGGTCGACCCCGGTCTCGAGGACGATCTGCCGCACGCGCGCGGCGAAACCCGGCTGCGCGAACTGGCGCGCGGAAATGTTGATGCTGATGAACGGTGCCAGTCCGTCGCGCATCGGCCAGCCCGCCGCGGTCGCGCACGCCTCGCGCAGCACCCAGTCGCCGAGGAACAGGATCAACCCGCTGCTTTCCGCGACATCGATGAAGTCGGCGGGCAACAGCCGGCCGCGAACCGGATGGTTCCACCGCACCAGCGCCTCGAACCCGCACACCGAGCGATTGGCGTCGAGCGTCACGATCGGCTGGTAATCGAGCTCGAACTGCCCGGTCTCGATCGCCTCGCGCATCTCGTTGGTCAGCCGTGCGCGGTCACGCAGCGTTTCGCCGAGCGCTTCGGTGAACCCGATCGTCCGGCCCCGGCCACCCGCCTTCGCCTCGTACATCGCGAGATCCGCGTCGCGCAGCAGCTGGTCGATATTGGCGTGGAACGCAGTGCCGATCGCATAGCCGATCGAGACCCCGACCTGCGCGGAGTCATTCATCAGCCCGAGCTTTTCCTGCAAGGCGGCGTGCAGCGCGAGTGCGATCGTGTCGATCGTGCCACGGGTGGCGAGGTCCTCGCCCGCCAGATCCTCGATCAGGATCGTGAATTCGTCCCCGCCCATGCGTGCCGGCGATGCGCGCCAGTCGGCCGGCTCTGCCGCATGCGCACCTTCCAGTCGCGCCAACGTCTCGCGCAGAACTTGCGCGACCCGGACCAGCACGCGGTCCCCGGCATGATGGCCGAGCGTATCGTTGACGAGCTTGAAGCCATCCAGGTCAAGCACCATCACCGCAAGCCCATGGCGTCGTGCGGGGGCAAGGCGATCGAAACTCTCCTGCAGCCGGTCGTTGAACAATGCGCGGTTGGGCAGCCGGGTGAGCGGATCATGCAGCGCATCGTGGACCAGTGCGCGCTGCGCGCGATCACGTTCGAACACCCGGCCGAGCTGGATCCCCGCCTGCCCGAGAATGCCGATGGTTTCGGGGTCTTCGGGGGCCTCCTGCCGCATGTAGAATTCGAGCACCGCGACCACGTCGTTACCGGCGAGCACCGGGAACGCACAGCCGGTGCCAAGTCCGCAACGTGCTGCAACCTCGGCGCGGATAAAGTGTTCGCAATGCCCCGGGTCGGCGATCCACTCGGAGCGGCCCGTAGCGAAGACGCGTCCGGGCAACCCCTCGCCACGGCTGAAACGCATGCGCCGCGACACCTCGACGAACGCCATAACGTCCGCCGCGTTGGTCGCGCGCCAGATGTCGCACGCCTCGACCCGCGTCAGATCGTCGGACACCATCAGCACGTTGCCGACCGTCCAGCTCATCCGCTCGCAGATCGTCTCCAGCGCGGCATCAAGCGCTTCGGGGATCGTCCGCGCACTGTTGGCGAGATCGGTGATATGCTGGAGCAACTGCAGCCGCTGCTTGCTTTCATACAGCGTGCGGAGCCCGTGCTCGGCGATACGCTCCGCCTCCAGCCGCGCCGCGCGTTCCCGCTGCGCGGTCCGTTCTGCGCGCGCGAGCCGCTGCTCGAGCGAGGGCGCGGCCGCCACAAGGGCATGTTTCACCCGTCCCACCGGACGCGAAGACGACAGACCGGACTGTCCTCGAGCATGCAGGCGAGATGCGAGATCGTCACCTGCTCGCCATAATGCGCGGCGGCACCCCGAATGAACCCTTCCGCCAGCGCGCACAGCCGGCGTGGCGACTGGTAGCCGATGATCAGATCGCCATCCGGCGCAGTGCTGAACTGGAAGTGCGGGCAGCCCGCGCCCGAATAGAGCTTGCGGACTTCGGGATGGATGATCTCGTTGACGCTCAGGATGAAGCTGCGCGCGCTGCGATGCCCTTTGAAAAACACGCCGTACCGTTCGGCGAGCTGCGGCATCGCGGCCTCGCCGAACCAGCGCAGGATGTCCGCCGGCGTAGCGCCGGTGGCACCGGCCGCGGCATCGACCAGCGCGAGCATCGTCTCGTCGGGGTAGCTGCCGAGCGAAGTGAACGACCCGTCCACGCCCGCTGAATCGAGCAGGTCATCCCAGGTGTCCGGTCCGTGCTCGAGCGTGACAGCTTCTTCGAGAATATTGAAGATGATGCCCTTCATGTGCCGCCCGCCTCTTCCTTCGCCGCGCTGGAATGCAACAATAAGGTTGCGATTTCGTTGCCGACGACGGCCTCGCGCGCGGCACGGTCGAGGCTCAGCCCGCCTTCGTCCCACGCGATCCGCGCGTCGCCCGGCGCGAGCGCCGGATCGGCGGTGACATGCAGGTTGAGGCGACGCCGGTCCTGCGCCTGCCGCTCGGCGATCCGCGCCGCGACCGGCGCGAGCAGATCGGGGTGGACCCGCACGACCAGCTCGGTCCCGCGCGCGACCTGCGCAAGTGCCCGCCCGATCGCCGCATCGACCGGCGCGGCGGGATCGAGCGCAAGCGTGTGCGCGGCGAGATGCTCGGCGGCGGTCCACGCGAGCGTGGCGGCATCGCGGAGCAACTCGGCGCGGGTCTCGCCGAGCGTGTCGGTCAGCGTCTCGACCCCGCAACAGAGCGCGTCGATCGCCGCGAGCAGCGCGGTCTCGCAGTCGGCGCGGGCATGGACCAGCCCCGCCGCAAAGCCGTCCGCGCGCGCGCGGGCGAGCTCGTCGCGGTGCGCTGCGTCGCGGCGCGCGATCTCCGCCTGCGCCAGCTCGAGTTCGATCGCGAGCGACATCGCGTCGCGCCCGTCCTCCTCGCTGCGCGGCGCGCCGGCGGTAAACACGCGGTCGAACGCGAACGGGCGCGCGTGGAACGCCAAATCCATGAAATATCCCCCCTGTCTACAGGATCATCGTGTCGTCGCTCTTGGGGTCGACCAGCACGATCTCCCCCCGTTCGGCGAGCGATTTGGCGAGCCGGACCAGCGCGGTCTGCGCTTCCTCGCAGTCGCGCGCGCGGATCGGCCCCATCCCGGCCATGTCCTCGCGCAGCAGCTTCGCCGAGCGCTCGGTCATCGTCGAGAAGAACAGTTGCTTGATGATCTCGGGCGCGCCCTTGAGCGCGAGCGCCATCTGGCGCTTGTCGGCCTGGCGGACGATCACCCCGATCGCCGCCGGAAGCAGGTTGGCGAGATCCTCGAAGGTGAACATTAGCGCGCGGATCCGTTCGGCGGATTCGGGGGCCTTGGCGTCGAGCGCCTCGAGCATCGCTTCCTCGGTCGCGCGGTCCATCGCGTTGAACAGCTCGGCCATCGATTCATGCGGGTCGCGGCGCTGCGAGCGCGCGAAATTGGCCATGAACTCGTTCTTGAGCGTCGCCTCGACCTGCGCGAGGACTTCCTTCTGCACCGTGTCCATCCGCAGCATCCGCTGGACCACGTCGACCGCAAGATCGCGCGGCAGCGCGGCGAGCACGCGCGCGGCGTGGTCCGACTTGAGCTTGGACAGGATCACCGCGATCGTCTGCGGATA
>CAZNQA010000123.1:0-7613 GCA_964575105.1 uncultured Stakelama sp. | reverse complement strand
CCGCCGTGCTCGGCCAGGCGCTCGAACTGCTCCGCGAAGGCAAGCCCGCGCGGCTAACCGTCCCCAAGGACGAGGACGAGGCGCGCGTTTTCGCACAGGCGCAGCTGCTCACCGCCAAGCCGGTGCTTTATGTCTGCAACGTCGAGGAAGCGAGCGCCGCCGAGGGCAACAGCCAGTCCGCGCGCGTGTTCGAAAAGGCCAAGGCCGAGGGCGCGCAGGCGGTCGTCGTCTCCGCCGCGATCGAAGCCGAGATCGCGACGATGGACGCCGAGGAACGCGGCGAGTTCCTGTCGGAACTGGGGCTGGAGGAAACCGGGCTCGCGCGCGTCATCCGCGCCGGGTACAAATTGCTCTCGCTGCTGACCTTCTTTACGGTCGGCCCGAAGGAAGCGCGCGCCTGGACGGTCCATGCCGGGGCCAAGGCCCCGCAGGCGGCGGGCGAAATCCACACCGATTTCGAGCGCGGCTTCATCCGCGCCGAGACGATCGCCTATGACGATTATGTCGCGCTGGGCGGCGAGACCGGTGCGCGCGATGCGGGCAAGCTGCGGCAGGAAGGAAAGGAATATGTCGTCCACGATGGCGACGTGCTCAACTTCCGCTTCAACGTGTGATGTTGCCGGGCGGGCTCGGAAGGCGTAAATCCGCGTCCGTGTTCGCCCGGATGATCCTTGCCGTGTTGCTCGCCGCCTTCGCCTTTCCGGCGATGGCGAACGGGCCGTGCCATGATTCCCCTGCGATGATGGCGACGATGACGCATCACGATGATGCGCCGCACAAGATGCCCGCCTCCGACGAGCGCGGCATGGCGCCGCATGTCTGCATCGGCTGCATTCCACCAGCGACGATCGCGCCTCGCCCCGTCGCCACGCCTTATTCTTATGCGCCGATTCGCCGCGCGATCATCGCGAGCGCGTTCGCGCCCGGGCTGAGCGCCCCCCCGATCCTGCCCCCTCCGCGACCGACGGTCTGACCCGAACGCACGCTGCCCGTGCGCGCATCGACCGTACCGTTTCGCGAAGGACTTGTGATGAACCGACCCCTGCTGGTCACGGCGTGCGCCGTGGCCGCGCTGCTGCCGTCTGCGGTACGCGCGCAACATGCGATGATGCCCGGCATGGACATGCCGATGCCAGAGGCAAAACCCGCTGCCGAACATCCCGCCCACCCTTCCCCGGCGAAGGCCCGGGTCCAGTCGCACAACGCCGATCCGCACGCGCAGCACCGGATGCCGAAGGACACCGCGACAGGGCCCCGGCCTGCGCCGGGGAAGGAAAAAGCGCGCGCACGCCTGCCGTCTTCGGACACAGGCATGGCGGGCATGGCCGTGCCGATGGACCATGCTGCCGATGCGCACGCCGGCCATGCCATGCCCGGTATGGCAATGCTCCCATTCGACGGAGCCTATGGTGAAGGCTCGGGGACCTCGCGCAATCCCGGCAATGCTGGCGCCATGCTTGGCGAGCATCTGATGCTCGGCGACTGGGGCGTCATGCTGCATGGCTATGCCTGGGGGGTCTATACCGACCAGGGCGGCCCGCGCGGCGCGAACCAGGCGTTCGTCCAGTCGATGGCGATGCTGTCCGCCGCACGCGATCTGGGCACCGGCGCGCGGTTGCAGCTTCGCACGATGATGAGCCTCGAGCCGCTGATCGGCAAAGGCGGCTATCCCAATCTTTTCGCGACCGGGGAAACCGCCGACGGGGTCACCCCGCTGATCGACCGCCAGCATCCGCACGACCTGTTCATGGAGTTGTCCGCGCGAGTCGACATCGACGCGGGGAACGGCGCGGCGTTCCTCTACGGCGGGCCGGTCGCCGAGCCCGCGCTCGGGCCCTCGGCGTTCATGCATCGCGCGTCCGCGACCTATCAACCGATGGCACCGATCACGCACCACTGGTTCGACAGCACGCACATCACCTACGGCGTGATCACTGCGGGTTATGCCGCGCCGCGCTGGCAGATCGAGGCCTCGGCCTTCCGCGGGCGCGAGCCCAACCAGTATCGCTGGGGGATCGAACGCCCGAGCCTCGATTCGTGGAGCGTCCGCGCGACCTGGACTCCTGCCCCCGCCTGGGCGCTGCAGGCGAGCCACGGGCGGCTCAAGAGCCCCGAACAGCTCGAGGCGTTCCGCAAGGAGGCACGCACCACCGCGAGCGTGCAATATGCCAGCGGCCGGGTGGCGACGCTGCTTGCCTATTCCGCCAAGCACAAGCTGCCTGGCCGCGTGCTGAGCGCGTGGCTGGCGGAGGCGAGCTGGGACCTGGACCGGCACAACACGCTGTTCGCGCGCGGCGAGAGCGTCGCCAACGACGAGCTGTTCCCCGACCCGCGCGAACCGCTCCACGACGCCAAGTTCCGGGTCAACAAGCTCGAGGGGGGCTATGCCTATCGCCTGCCACTGGTCGGGCCGCTCGATATGGCACTGGGTGGCGCGGTCGGGGTGTATGCCAAGCCAATGGCGCTCGACCGGGCGTATGGCAGATTTCCGGTCAGTCTCAGCCTGTTCGCGAAAGTCTCTCTGGCGCGGTGACATTGTCATTGAAGTGACGCGGATTTGGCGCAAATGCGGGCCATGCGTTGGACCACCCGTATCGTCGCCGCCGCGCTCTGCGCCGCCCTGCAAGCCTGCGTCACCGCGCCGATCAACGCGCCCCGCCACGACCCGGCCCGATCCGGCCCGGTCGTGGCGGCGGAGCAGCGCGCGCCGGTCACGATCCTCATCTCGATCGACGGGTTCCGCCCGGATTATCGCGACCGCGGCGTGACTCCCAATCTCGATGCGCTCGCGGCGGGCGGGATCAGCGGGGCGATGCGGCCGAGCTTCCCCTCGGTCACCTTCCCCAACCACTACACGCTCGTCACCGGGCTGCGCCCCGATCGCAACGGGATCGTCGGCAACCGCATGGAAGATTCACGTCGCCCGGGCGAGGTGTTCACGATGCAGACCGACGATCCGTTCTGGTGGACCGAAGCCGAGCCGATCTGGGTCACCGCCGAAAAAGCCGGGATCCGCAGCGCGACGATGTTCTGGCCGGGGTCGAACGTCGACTGGAAGGGCGTCCGACCCGACGACTGGCAGCAATATGCGCATGCCGTCGATGATCGGCAGCGCGTCGATTCGGTGATCGACTGGCTGCGTCGCCCGGCGGCGACTCGCCCGCAATTCCTGACGCTCTATTTCGATGCGGTCGACAGCGCGGGGCACAAATACGGCCCCGCCGATGCGCACGTCACCGCGACGGTCAAGGACATCGACACCGCGATCGGACGATTGCGCGCGGGACTCGCCGAGCTTGGCCAGCCTGCCAATCTGGTGATCGTCGCGGATCACGGGATGGCGGCGATCAGCGCGGAGCGGGTCGTGCGGATCGACCGGATGCTTCCGCCCGCCAGCTTCCGTGCGATCACCGACGGTCCGTATGTCGGTCTCGATCCCGTGCCCGGGCACGAGGCCGAGGTCGCCCGCGCGATGCTCGGGGCGCACGACCACCTGCAATGCTGGCGCAAGAGCGACATTCCGGCGCGCTTCCATTACGGCCACAACCCGCGCGTCCCCGCCTACGTCTGCCTGGCCGAGACCGGCTGGCTCGCGTTGACCCGGGAAGCGCCGATCGACCATCCGACCTCGGGCGGCACGCATGGTTTCGACCCGGCGGCTCCGGAAATGGCAGCGCTGTTCATCGCCAACGGCCCCGCGATCAAGCCGCTCGGTGCGGTGACGGGGTTCGACAATGTCGACGTTGCCCCCCTGTTGCGCGACCTGATCGGATTGCCGACGGACCCGCGGCTGGATGGCAACGACGCGCCGTTCCGGGGTGCGCTGGCGCGATAGCCTGCGCTGTACGCCAAAGCTTCAGGTGCGGAATAGCACTTGCCCTTGCCGGGTCTCTGGCGGACATTCGTCTTATGCAATATTTTGAAGATATCGTCCCCGGTACCAGACAGGCATTCGGCACCTATCGGGTCACGCGCGAGGAGGTCGTCGCGTTCGCCAAGGCGTATGACCCGCAGCCGTTCCACCTGTCCGACGATGCCGCCGCCGCGACGCATTTCGGGCGACTGTCCGCAAGCGGGTGGCATACCTGCGCGATGACGATGGCGATGGTCGTCGCGAACCTCAAAGCGAACGAGCAGGCCGGGTTGGGCTCCCCGGGAATCGACGAACTGCGCTGGCTGAAGCCAGTCTACCCGGGCGACACGCTCCGCTGCGAAACCGAGATCCTTGACAAGCGCGCGTCACGCAGTCGGCCCGAGATGGGAAGCTATCGCAGCAAGATGACGGTGCTCAATCAGGACGGCGTCGCGGTGATGAAGTTCATCTCGACCGGGTTGATCCGCACGCGACCAGCGACGGAATGACCTGGCATCGACTCCCGGGCACCGCGTCGCTCAGCCGCGCGCGCTGACGTGGTGTGATCGACGCCCCGGCCGTAAGGTGGCCGGTCAGCGGTGGCCGCGACCACCGCCGGAATGGCCGCCGCCGTGGCCACCGAAACCACCGCGCCCGCCAAAGCTGCCCCGGCCGCCAAACCCGCTACGTCCGCCAAAGCTTCCGCGTCCACCGACGCCGGGACGACCCCGCACGCCGTAATCACGCCACATCGGACGAATCTCGCGGTGCGCACCACGCCAGCCCTGCGAGCGTCCCTGCCAATATCCGCGTTGCTGCGCATTCCAGCGATACCGGCGGTTCGACCGGTCGAACACGTAATAGCCGGTGCCGGGATAATAATAATCGTTGTTCCAGCCCCAGTACGGATCGCCGGTATAACCGCCGTAATAGGGATCCCAGGCCGCGCTGTTATAGCCAAGGCCGACCCCGCCATACCCGTATCCGTCGTTGCAGGCGGACAGCCCCATCGTGGCGGTCAGCGCGGCGGCGGCCAGCACGACCTTGGTGAAACGACGGTTGAGCTTGGGGACGGACGACATGTCGGGATTCCTGAACAGGCCCGGCAGTGGTCGAGCTTCATCTGCATCAACCGCCAGCGACGCCACACGTTCCGCCTCGTCCCTCAGTGGCCTTCGAACGCGACCAGACAATCGACCGCGATCCCGTCCGCGCGGAGCGCAGCGGCACCCCCGAGATCGGGCAGGTCGACCAGGAACTGCGCCTGTTCGACCACTGCGCCCGCCTTGCGCAACAGGCGGACCGCTGCGCGCGCAGTGCCGCCGGTGGCGATCAGGTCGTCGACCAGCAATACGCGCTTGCCCGGGGCAAACGCGTCCTCGTGGATCGCAATCCGATCCGTGCCATATTCGAGCGCATAATCTTCCGCGATCGTGACTCCGGGCAGCTTGCCGTCCTTGCGGATCAACAGCACGCCCGCCCCCAGTGGCGCCGCAAGGGCGGCTGCGAACAGGAACCCGCGGGCTTCGATCCCGGCGACCAGATCGACCGGGCCGTGCGTCGCCGCCGCCATCCGCTCGATGCTCGTCGCAAAACCTCTGGCGTCGAGCAGCAGCGTGGTGATGTCGCGGAACATGATCCCGGGCTTGGGGAAATCCGGAATCGTGCGGATCAGCGCCTTCAAGTCATCGTTCACGGTCGGAAGCCCCTCGTCAGTCCGGCGAAGGCCGGGGGCCGTCTCGTAACCGGAAGCGAACCGGGTTTCACGCAAAAACGGGCGGCCCGAGCCTTTGCCCGGACCACCCGCCGCCGTTTTGGAGGCTTTGGCCCCCTGCCCTTTGCAGGGCGTCCGGTCTCAGTGCTTAATGTCCCGCCAGATATTCTGGTACGCCCCATAGGCCAGCACGCAGAACACCAGCAGGAACAGGACGACCGCGATCCCCGCGCCATGCCGCGCAGGCAGGTTCGGTTCCGCCGCCCAGGTCAGGAATGCCGCGACGTCCTTGGCATTCTGGTCGACCGTCGATTTGGTCCCGTCGAGATACGTCACCTGACCGTCCTGCGTCAGCGGGGGCGGCATCGCGATGTTGAGGTTCGCGAAATAGGGATTGTAATACAGTCCGTCGGGCGTCTTCGCGTCGGGGAACTTCTTGAGCAGTTCGGCGGGCTGTGGCGCATAACCGGTCAGCAGCGAATAGGTATAGGCGGTGCCTTCATGCCGCGCCTTGGTGATCAGCGACAGGTCTGGCGGGTTGCCGAGGCCGGGGTAATAGACCGTCGGGAACGGATCGGCGGGAGTGTTGGGCCGCTCGGTCTTGTCGCCGGTCTTGGGATCGAACACCTGCGCCTTGACCGCCCAGTCCGCTGCGAACTTCTTCACCTGGCCCGCCGAATAGCCGAGCTGGGTCAGGTCGCGGAACGCGACGTGCTTGAGCGAATGGCAGTTGGCGCAGACTTCCTTGTAGACCTGCAGCCCGCGCTGGAGCTGGCGCTGGTCGTACGTCCCGAAGAAGCCGTTCGAGGCGAGCTCGAGTTCCTTCGGGTGCTTGTGGAATTCCTCCGCCGCGGTGGGCGCGACGGGGTCGGTGATGAGCCCCGACACCGAGCTGAACAAGGCCAGCGCGAGGACAAAGACGAAGGCAGCGCCGACGGCCCAGGAAATAAAGCGGATCATGCTTGAAATGCCCCTTATTCGGCCGGAAGCGGGCTACCGCTCACTGCGCTGTTCGTCGGGCCGGTGCCCCCCTTGCCTGCCAGCACCGCCTCGGTGATCGAGTTCGGCAGCGGCCGCGGACGCTCGGTCCGGGCGACGATCGGCAGGACGATCAGGAAGTGCGCGAAATAATAGGCCGCGCAGATCTGGCTGAGGATCACGTACATCGGCTCGGCGGGCGACCCCCCGCAATAACCGAGGATCAGCACGTCGGCGACGAGCACCCAGAAGAAGGTGCGGTACACCGGGCGATAGTTGGACGAACGCACCGGCGAGCTGTCGAGCCACGGCAGGAAGAACAGCAGAAGGATCGACCCGAACATCGCGAGCACCCCCCACAGCTTTGCGGGCAGGATGAAGTCGACGGTGAACGCGCGCAGGATCGCGTAGAACGGCCAGAAATACCATTCGGGCACGATGTGCGCGGGCGTCTGAAGCGGATTCGCCGGGACGTAATTGTCCGGGTGGCCCAGATAATTGGGCGCGAAGAAGATGAGGCCGGCGAAGATCAGCAGAAAGATGCCGAGCCCGAACCCGTCCTTCGCGGTGTAGTAAGGATGGAACGGGACGGTGTCCTGCTCGCCCTTGACGTCCACGCCCGTCGGGTTGTTCGACCCCGGAATGTGGAGCGCCCAGATGTGCATGATGATGACGCCCGCGATCACGAACGGCAGCAGGTAATGCAGCGAGAAGAAGCGGTTGAGTGCGGCATCGTCCGGTGCGTAGCCGCCGAGCAGCCAGACCCGGATCGTCTCCCCGACCACGGGTATCGCCGAGAAGAAGCCGGTAATGACCTGCGCACCCCAGAAGCTCATCTGCCCCCAGGGGAGGACATAGCCCATGAACGCGGTTGCCATCATCAGCAGGAAGATCGTGACGCCGAGCAGCCAGATCATCTCGCGCGGGGCCTTGTACGACCCGTAATAAAGCCCGCGGAAGATATGAATGTAGACCACAATGAAGAACATCGACGCGCCGTTCGCGTGCGCATAACGCAGGAACCAGCCAGCGTTGACGTCGCGCATGATGTGCTCGACCGAGTCGAAC
>CAZNQA010000122.1:0-7681 GCA_964575105.1 uncultured Stakelama sp. | reverse complement strand
CCGCGAACACGTCGTCCTGCGTGACGAAGCTCATCTCGAAATCGAGCTGGTAGAATTCGCCCGGGCTACGGTCGGCGCGCGCATCCTCGTCGCGGAAGCACGGCGCGATCTGGAAATAGCGGTCGAAGCCCGCGACCATCAGCAGCTGCTTGAACATCTGCGGCGCCTGCGGCAGCGCATAGAACTTGCCCGGATGCACCCGGCTCGGCACCAGATAATCGCGCGCGCCCTCGGGCGACGAGGCGGTCAGGATCGGCGTCTGGAATTCGGTGAACCCCTGGTCGATCATCCGCTTGCGGAGCGATGCGATGACGTTCGAGCGCAGCAGGATGTTCGCGTGCAACCGCTCGCGCCGCAGATCGAGGAAGCGGTAGCGTAGGCGGATATCCTCGGGATATTCGTTCTCGCCGAACACCGGCATCGGCAATTCATGCGCCGACGACTGCACCGTCACCTCGCGTGCGCGAAGCTCGATCTCGCCCGAGGGGAGACCCGCGTTCACCGTCTCGGCCGACCGCGCGACGACATCGCCCACCACGGTCACGACCGATTCGGGCCGCGCCTTGTCAAGCATCGCATGCGTCGGGCTGTCGCTGTCGGTAACGATCTGGGTGATGCCATAATGGTCGCGCAGGTCGACGAACAGCAGATTGCCGTGGTCGCGCTTGCGATGAACCCAGCCCGACAGCTTGACCGAGGTGCCGACGTCGGCGGCGCGCAGCTGGGCGCAGGTGTGCGTGCGATAAGCGTGCATCGTTCTTCTTCTCATGTGCGTCACCCCGACCGGGGCCGAGGCGGCTCGCAAACCGGGCACGAAGCCCGTTTCACAAGGGTGAAAGGGATGCCCCGCGCTTCCCTCCCTCACCCACCTTTGTCAAGGCGCGCGACCGTCGCTATGGGGGGGTGATGCATATCCATCCGCTTATCACCGACAGCGCCACCCTCGCCAATCTCTGCACTCGACTGGCCGAAGCCGACTTTGTCTGCATCGATACCGAGTTCATGCGCGAGAACACCTTCTGGCCCGAACTGTGCCTGATCCAGATCGCCGATACCAACGAGGCCGCGGCGATCGACCCGATGGCACCGGGGCTCGATCTCGCGCCGCTGTTGCAACTCATGGTCAACAACGACGACGTGCTGAAGGTCTTCCATGCCGGCGGCCAGGATCTCGAGATCATCTACAACCTGACCGGCAAGACTCCCTACCCGCTGTTCGACACGCAGGTCGCCGCGATGGCGCTCGGCCAGGGCGAGCAGATCGGCTATTCCAATCTCGTCGATGCCTGGCTCGGGATCACGATCGACAAGGGCGCGCGCTTCACCGACTGGAGCCGTCGCCCGCTCGACGCCCGCCAGATCGAATATGCGATCGGCGACGTGACGCATCTCGCGGACATTTTCCCGCGGATGCTCGCACGGCTGCGCAAGACCGGGCGTGGGGCGTGGCTCGATCAGGAAATGGAGCGGATCGGCGACCCGAAGAATTACGCCAACGATCCCGAGGAAGCGTGGAAGCGGATCCGCATCCCGAGTCGCAAGCCCGACGTGCTCGGCCGCCTCAAGGCGCTCGCGCGCTGGCGCGAGATCGAGGCGCGGTCGAAGGATCTGCCACGCGGCCGGATCGTCAAGGACGAGACGATCGCCGATCTCGCGGGCCACGCCCCGCGCAAGCAGGCCGATCTCGCCAAGGTCCGCGGGCTGTCGGCGTCGTGGGCGCAGAACGACATCGGCGCGCGCCTGATGTCCGCGCTCGAACATGCGTCCCCGATGGATGCGGAGGAAATGCCCGCGCGTGACGATCGCAAGCCCGGACTCGGCAAGGACGGCGCGCTCGTCGCTGACCTGCTCAAGCTGCTGCTCAAGATCCGCTCGAAGGAAATCGACGTCGCCGCGCGCCTGCTCGCGCGGACCGATGACCTCGATGCGCTCGCGGCGGGGCAGCGCGAGGGGCTGTCGATCCTCGAGGGCTGGCGCTTCGATCAGTTCGGGCGCGATGCCCTCGATCTGGTCGAAGGGCGGCTGGCGTTCGCAGTGGTTGGCGGCAAGCTGAAGATGACGCGGACCGAGGACGTTACCTGACGGGAGGGCGCGTCGCCAGGACCTTCGGACACGATGTCCGGAGCAGACCGTCGCGGACGCAGGTGCCCCGCTGGAGTTCGGCAACCGCCGGCGGACCGAAAGGACCGATGAGGAAACGCGGGTCGGGGGCAAGGCTCGTCAACAGCCCGGCGGTCTGCAACGCGCCCAACGGGTCCTCGAAATAACGCTGGACGAAGTAAAGCTGGGCGTTCGCCGGCAAAGCCACCCTGTTCCCCGGTGTTGCCGCGGTCGGGGTGCCGAAGCCCGTAGCCCAGGCATTCCACGGCGGCCCCGGCAACGTCACGATCGGCACGGGGCAGGCGAGGTCGGAGGACATCCAGCGGCAGGCTACCGCAGTGATGACCGCCTCCCCCTCCCCGCTGACGATGATCGCACTGTTCGGGCTCCGCAACGCCCGCGTCATACCGCCGGTCCAGTCCTCGACCTCGAACTGCGGGTAGGAAACGATCAGGTTCAGCGCGACCAGGGCAACCATCGCTCCGCCGGCCGCACCGAACACCACCGGCTTGCGGATGGTGCTCACCGCCGCACAAACCAGAGTCACGGGAAAGATCGCGATCCAGACCAGGGTACGTTCGACAAGCACGGGCTGCTTGAGACTGAACACGAAGAAGACCGCCAGTGTCACCACGCCGCACGCCGCCGCGAGCCGCGTCGCGCTTCGGTCGAACGTCCGATATGCCCCGTAGAGCGCCGCCGCCAGGATGACTCCGGCGGCAAGGCTCTGCGTTGGCCAAGGCGCGCGCACCAGCAAGGTGCTGCGCCAGAAAAGCTTGATCGAACCCAGGATCCCGAGCCTTTCGAGCCAGGCGATGTTGGGGTTGGGAACCAGCATCTGCTGATAGGCGAGGTAGATCGCCCAGCTCGAGCCGGCGACGATCGCGACGTCGGCGGCCACCAGCCATAGCCAGTCCCGCCCGATCAACGGAACGTAGCGGCGATCGGCCAGCATCAGCCCGGCGGTTGCGACCGGCAACCACAGGAACCCGGTCCCGTGAAAGTAGTTCGCGGCGACTGCGCCGCCGACATACCCGAGCCACGGCGTGATCCGCCCCCGCTCCCCCCGTTCGTTGGCGGTGACGATGTGCGTCAGGCTGAAGAACGAAACCGCGATCGCCAGCGCGAAGAAGCTGTAGCCGCGAACCTGGTGCGCGTAGAAAATTTGCTGCGCGGAAACCGCCAGTAGCAGCGCCGCAAACGCGGCCGCCTTCTGCCCGTAAACCCGCGACAGGCCGTGATACACTACGGCGATCGTCAGCAGGCTGGCAACGATCGACGGGGCACGGAGCAGGACCGGCCCCATCGGCCCGATCAACATGATCCAGCTTCGCAGGATGCTGTAGAACAGCGCCGGATTGGTCTCGCGGACCATCCAGACGCTCCACAGCCGCGTGAACGGTTGATGCGCGAAGAACAGCGAGGCGTATTCGTCGAACCAGAGCGAATAGTCCGCGAGCCCGAACCGAAGCGACGCCGCAAGCAGCAGGATGACGGCCAGCACGGCTGGACCGTGCCATGATCCAACGTCTCGCACTCGCACCCCCCGGCGCGCGCGTTCCGTGGCGGTCACCGACGTTTCCGCCAGGTGAAGATCGACGACATCGAGTAATTCCACACCGTCGTCACGGCGATGCCGGCAAGCGCCGACAGGACCAGGTAATTATGTCGCTGATACAGCCAGCGTGCGATACCGACGTTGGCAAACAGGCCGACCCCGCACACCAGGTTGAACGTCACCCATCCCCACCACAGCCGCGGCCCCTTCAGGCGTTGATCGCTATAGGTCAGGATGTTGTTGAGGAAGAAGTTGCTCGACGTGGCGACCAGCGTCGCAACCCCCTGCGCGATCGCGAACCAGCGCGATTCGTCCGCTGCCCCGAACAGGGCGAGCAGGACCTGCAACACTGCGGTCAGCACGACGAAGTGAACGACGACGCCCGATCCGCCGACCAGTGCGAAGCTGACGAAGCGGATCGGCACGACGTGGCCGAACGCCTTGTCGAGCAGCAACTGGAGATATTCCCACAGCACCAGCCCGTCGAGCTTGCTCTCGCCATGCTGTCGGGTGCGGAACGTGAACGGGACCTCCGCAACGCGCAGCGGCGTTGGAGACGATGCCGCAATATCGAGCAGGATCTTGAACCCGACCGAGGACAGCCCGGGCAAGGATCCCATGAAGGCGTCGCGGGTCAGCATGAAGAAGCCACTCATCGGATCGCCGATCGCGGTCTTGGTCAGCCTGTTCGCAAGCATCGTCGCGAATTCGCTCATCGCGATCCGGCGCTTGTTCCAGTCGCCCATGCCGCCACCCTCGACATAGCGGCTGCCGACGACCAGATCGATATCCCCACGCCGGATCCGCGCGAGCATGTCGAGCAGGATTGTCTCGTCGTGCTGCATGTCGCCGTCCATCACCGCGACATAGGGTGCGGATGTCGCGAGAATGCCCTCGACGCACGCCGAGGCGAGCCCGCGGCGGTCGTACCGGTGGATCACGCGGACCCTTGGATCCTCGAGCGCAAGCGCGCGTGCGCGGTCCGCCGTGCCATCGGGAGAGTTGTCGTCGACGAACACGACTTCCCACCGCGTATTGCCAAGCGCGTTCCGCAGCGCGTCGACCAGCAGCGGGACGTTGCGCGCTTCGTTGAAGGTCGGAACGATGATGGCAAGCTCGGCGGGGAGCCGGGGCGCGGCTCCGGGGTCGCGCGGGTCTGGTCCGGCGAACGCCGTCAGCCCCTGGTGTGACGAACCCATACCAACTTCCCCCAAAGTTTCGGACTTGCCTGTTACACCCCTCGCCCCGAGCCCCCTCCGGATACGACAGGTTGTCCTCCATATGGAGTATGTTCCGGGGTGGCAACAAAGTGCTTCGTCAACGTGGGACAGGCCTGTCCTGCGAACGCGCCGAAACGAGGAAGTTCCAAGGGGTGCCTGCGGTCGCTCAAATTGCGGCTTTGCGCCCGAGTGCGGTCGCCAGCGCGCCATGCCGCCGCTCGACCGTCTCGCTATAGAGCGCGCGGTCCTCGGGCGCGACCTTGAGCGTCAACACGGTACCGTCATCGATCAGGCGGGTCCGTTGCAACGGTCCGGCCAGTCCGCCGCTCATCCGCTGCCCAAGCCGCATCGCCAGCCCCCACAACACTGCACGTTTGAGATCGATCGCGGGCGCGAGCATCGCGAGCGGCGCGGGCGTATCGGTCCCGCCGCCAAGGCTGGTAAACAATGCCTGCGCCATCACCGCGCGACCGCGGGCATCGACCGCGATCCAGTTGCCGTGCAGCGCGACCTCGACGCCCCGTTCGGCGCGGAACTCGGGATTGGCGCGCCAGCCGACATCCGCCAGCAGGCACGCCGCCAGCCGCAGCCGCGCCATGTCGGGGGCATCGCGCGGGAAGAGCGGAGCGATCCAGCGATCCAGCAAGTCGCCATGCTCGGCGAAGCGTCCGTGGCGCTGCCCCTCGTCGCGTGTCGCGACGATCAGCGGGTCCTGTGCGCGCACCGCGGGATCGAGCGCGCCGTACAGCAGCCCCTCGCGCAATCCGAATGCGGAGACGATCGTCGTTTCGGTACCCAGATGCTTCAGCAGCACCGCAAGCAGCGCACCTGCATCGCCCAGTGTCGACGCGCGCCCGGCGGACAGTCCGGGCACCGCGCGCAGCCATGCCTTGTTGACGTGGCTGATGGTGCGGCCAAGCCGGTCGATCGCGGTGCGTGGCATCGTATATTGGTGGATCACCGGCAACGGATAGCTGTTGATGTGCATGTCGAGCCGCGCCAGCGCGCGCCACGATCCGCCGACGAGGTACAGGGGCAGCCCCTTTCCCTTCCCCAGCCAGCCCGATGTCCGCAAAGCCTGCTCGACCACGCGTTGCAACGCGCCCGGCCCCTTGTTCCGGATCGCGGCGATCCGGAGAACGCCGAGCGGGAACGACACCCGGTCGCGCACCTCGCCGTTCGCGACGCGGATCAGTTCGAGGCTTCCGCCCCCGAGATCGCCGACGATGCCATCCGCTTCCGGAATCGCGGACAGCACGCCATATCCTGCCCCGCTGGCTTCCTGCTCGCCCGACAACAATTCGACATCAAGCCCGAGTTCGCGCGCCGCATCGAGCAGAACCGCGCCATTACTGGCGTCGCGGACCGCGGCGGTGGCGACCGTGCGTAGCTGGGTGACCTCCATTTCGCGCGCAACTGCTGCAAACCGCGCCAAAGCGTCGGCGCCGATCGTCAAACCGTCGCTTGTTATCGCTCCGGTCTCGGCCAGTCCGCGCCCGAGACCCGCCATCACCTTCTCGTTGAACAGCGTCGCCGGAAGCCGTTCGGGCCCCTGATAGACCACCAGCCGGATCGAGTTCGACCCGATGTCGATGATCCCGGTCCGCGGCGCGCCATTGGCGGCAGGTGGCGCAACCGGGCCGCCGACGGGCTTGGGCTTGCGAAAGATGAGCGTGGTCATGGTCGTATCACCGCCGACGCCGGAGCGAGAGCTTCGGCACCGAACCGCTTGCCGCCAGCGCGGCGCCGCGTCCTGACAGAGACGGGTTTGTCATGAAATAGCGATGCAGATTGAACGGCCTGTCGCCCGGTTCCTCCCGCACGTAGCTACCGTCCGCCTGCAATTCCCAGCTTTGTTCGTTGTCGATCAGGTTCGCGACCATGACCTGTCCGAGGATCTGGTCATGGACGGTGCGGTTCTCGATCGGGAGCATATATTCGATCCGTCGATCGAAGTTGCGCTGCATCCAGTCCGCCGAGGTGATGAACAGCTGCGCCTCCGCGTTGGGCAGGTCCTTCCCGTTGCCGAACGCCCAGATCCGGCTGTGCTCGAGGAACCGCCCGACCACCGATTTGACCCGGATGTTCTCGGACATGCCCGGAACGCCGGGCTTGAGGCAACAAATTCCGCGAATAATCAGGTCGATCTGGACCCCCGCGTCGCTTGCCTCGTATAATTTGTCGATCGTCTCAGGGTCGACCACCGAGTTCATTTTCGCCCAGATCGCGGCAGGCTTGCCCGCGCGCGCGTTGGCAATTTCCGCGTCGATCAGGTCCATCAGCCGCGGTCGCATGTCACGCGGCGACAGGCTGATCAGCGCCATATTCTCCGGCTCGACATAGCCGGTGACGTAATTGAACATCTGGGCGGCATCGCGTCCGAGTCGAGGATCCGCTGTGAAGAAGCTGAGATCCGTATATATTTTGGCGGTGATGGGGTGATAATTGCCCGTGCCGAAATGGCAGTATGTGCGATATTGACCACTTTCGCGCCGCACCACCATCGACACCTTGGCGTGCGTCTTCCAGTCGATGAAGCCATAGACCACCTGCACCCCGGCCCGCTCAAGCGCCGACGCCCACAGCAAATTCTGCTCCTCGTCGAAGCGCGCCTTGAGTTCGACGACGGCAGTAACGGACTTGCCCGCTTCGGCAGCGGCGATCAGCGCGTTGATGACCGCGGACTGCTTCCCCGCGCGGTACAGCGTCTGCTTGATCGCAACCACGTCCGGATCGGCAGCAGCCTGTTTGAGGAAGGCGAGCACCACGTCGAACGTCTCGTACGGGTGGTGGACGACGATGT
>CAZNQA010000121.1:0-7998 GCA_964575105.1 uncultured Stakelama sp. | reverse complement strand
TCGAATATCCGCTGGTGGTCAAGGCCGACACGCAAGGGTCGGTCGAGGCGATCGTGGGCGCGATCAACAAGATCTCGACCGATCTCATCAAGGCGCGCGTCCTGCATTCGGGCGTCGGCGGCATCACCGAGAGCGACGTGACGCTGGCGGGTGCATCGGGCGCACCGATCATCGGCTTCAACGTCCGTCCGAACGCCAAGGCCCGCGAGATCGCGGAACGGCAGAAGGTCGCGTTCAAATATTATGACGTAATCTATGACCTGACCGACGAGATTCGGGCTGGAATGGCAGGCGAACTGGGGCCGGAAGCGTTCGAAACCGTCGTTGGACGGGCGGAAATCCGCGACGTTTTCTCGGCCGGCAAGCACGGCAAGGCAGCCGGTCTGCTCGTTACCGAGGGCAATATCCGCAAGGCGCTCAAGGCGCGTATCACCCGGGCGGATGTCATCATCTACCAGGGCGAGATCGCCTCGCTGCGCCGCTTCAAGGACGATGTCGCTGAAGTACGGGCAGGTCTTGAGTGCGGCGTGACCTTCACGTCGAACTTTGTCGACATCAAGCCGGGCGACTTCCTCGAAACGTTTGAAGTCGAACTGCGCGAACGCACGCTGTAAATACGCCTCCCTCTCCCCGCTCGCGGGGAGAGGGCCGGGGAGAGGGGCAGTCACGCGGGCTGTCGCTCGATACTGCCCCTCTCCCGCGCATCGCTTCGCTCGCTTGCCCTCTACCCGCAAGCGGGGAGAGGGAAATGTAATGCGCCCCAACGATACCCCAGAATCCCGGAACGTCCGCCTGCTCCGCGTCGGTGAGCAGATGCGCCACACGCTGAGCGACATCCTCGCGCGCGGCGACGTACACGATCCCGTACTGGCAAAGCACACCGTCACGATCACCGAAGTCCGCATGTCGCCCGACCTGCGCCACGCGACCGTGTTCATGAAGCCGCTGCTCGGCAAGGATGAGGAAGCGGTGCTCAAGGCGCTCCGCACAAATACCGCCTACTTACAGCGCGAAGTCGCGGCGCGTGTAACGATGAAATATGCTGCGAAGCTCAAGTTCCTCGCAGACGACAGCTTCGATGAAGGCAGCCATATCGACTCGCTGCTTCGTGACCCCAAGGTTGCGCGGGATCTGAACCAGGACTAGTACGGCAGCGCCAGCCAGTTGCGTGCGCGACAAGCATTGCCAAATTACCGAAAACTAAGCACAAGCCGAGCTGGTAAGAGAATCACTGACATATCGGGGGATAGTGTCACGGGTTCCGGCGAGGTGCTGGCGTTTGACCTGGAAAATACCTTCGGTATTTCGGCGCCAGACGGGCTATAGTTCCTATATACCTCAACTAGATGGCTTACGGTCACTGGCGATAATGCTGGTTCTTGTCTGGCATGCCGCATTGCGGGTCGGGCGCTACATTGACCATCTTTCGGGTCCAGCCGGATCTGCGTCTGCGGCCAATGGTCTTACCAACCTGTATTTCACCTTCCCGCACGGCGAAGTCGGTGTGGCGCTGTTCTTTGTCCTCAGCGGGTTCGTCATAGCCCCTGCGCTGACAGCGCGGCCGCACAGGAAGTGGTGGATACCGACTTTCTATCGTCGCCGCTTTGCGCGGATCTATCCCCCCTATGCAATCATGCTTCTGTCGTGCGGGGCGATTGTTGCAAGCCTCGCGCTCACCCGCCACGCCGGCTCCGATTCACCGGGCTATGCACTGATCCTCGGGCTCGGTTTTCTCAACGGGATCGTGCGCGATGCACCCTCGCCGTTCAATCCGCCGATGTGGTCGCTCGAAGTCGAGGCGCAATTCTATCTGCTCGCCCCGCTGATCGGCATCGCGCTGACGCGAGCAGGCGGGCGCGCTGGACGCAGCCTGCTGCTCATCGCGCTCGCCGCGATTTGCATCGCGGCGTCGGCGATGCTGGACGCACGTGCGCCTTTTGACGGGCGCTTCCGGTTTGGTTTGCTGGCACATGCCCATCTATTCGTGATCGGGATCCTGCTACGCGAACAGTATCACGATCCGGCGCGCCTTGCCGTCAGAAGCGGCGGCTACGACATTCTGTTCCTTGCCGGGCTGGCGGCGCTGGTCGTGGTCGGACGCGAATTTACGCGAGTCGATACACGGTTCGGCGGAGGTTGGGCGGATGTCGCGGCGCAGGGTGCACTCGCGCTTGCGATCCTCGGCACGTTCCTTGGCGGGCTTCACGGCACGCGCGCCTGCCGACTGCTCGCGAACCGCTGGATCGGCGCGTTGGGTGTGATGTCCTTCTCGATCTATCTCAGCCACATCGTCGTCATGGAAGCGTTGGCGACAATCCTCGCGCGGATTTTGCCGCTGACCGTGACGTGGCAGCTCTATGCTGTCTGGATCCTGCTGCTCTCGGGGGCGGCAACGCTCGCCGGCATGCTGTTCTTCCTCGCTGTCGAGCGACGAGCGCTTCTTGCGCTGCCCCGCGCGGCACTGCCGTCGCTATATCGTCACGGCGCGCGGTAGGATAAGTTCGTATGACAGTCTCTTTCGCAGCGGAACCAGTCTGATGGCGATCGGCATATTCTGGCTGTTGTTCGTCATCGCGTTGGCAAGCCCGGCGCGTCTCAGCGTGTATCTGTTTTTTGCAAGCATTTCCTTTCGCATGCTTGCCGTCATCCCGGTTAATTACACCGGCGGCGTGACGTTCGTTCCGCTGTCGCTGCTTGCGCCGTTGATGGCGATCAAGCTGATCGCCGCCACGCGGGATGCCGTGGCGGTGCAGGATCTATTGTTCAACTGGCGCAAACTCGGGTTGCTCACCGCCACCTGGCTGGTCGGCCTTGCCGTCACGGCAACCGCGCCCGTCCTGTTCGCTGGAACGTCGATCATCGAATTGAGCACCGTTACCGTCGCACCGCTCGAGTTTCGATCGTCGAACCTGACGCAAATCCTTTACCTGACCTCATCCTGCCTGACCGTCATCAGTTTCTGCCTGTTGCTGCAAACCGTGGAGGGGCGGAAATTCCTTGCGCGCGGGCTTGTGATCGGAAGCGTCGTCGTCTCGCTATCGGGGCTGGTCGATATGGCAACGGCGGGAACCACGGCGCTCGCATCGTTGCGCACTGGAACATACACACTGCTCAACGACAACATGATGGGGACGATGCGCCGCGTCATCGGGTTCTGCTCGGAGGCGTCGTCCTACGGGTCGCTTACCCTCGGGTTCGGCTCGGCGATGCTATGTCTTCGGCCAGGACAATTGCTTGGCGGGTCGTGGCGGTTGTTCGACTATCCAATCGCGTTGATCACCCTCACCTTTGCGCTGCTGTCGACGTCATCGGGCACATATGTCGGGGTGGCGACGCTATTGCTGCTTTTCCTCGGGGATTATCTTTATCGTCTGCTTACCGATCGCTCGCCCGCCGCGCGGGCGCGTTTACAGCGCGAAAGCATCGGAATCGGCGCCATGATGCTGATCGCAGCGGTTGTGATCGCTCTGCGCTGGGATGTCGTGGAACAGGTAGCCCGGATGATCGACGAAACCGTCCTCCAGAAAGGGGCAAGCTCTTCCTACGAAGCCCGGGCGTATGTCACCACCGTCAGTCTCGACGCGTGGCGTGCGACGAGCGGCTATGGCGTCGGGATCGGATCGACGCTTGCTTCTTCCTATCCCGTGATCGTCCTTGCCTCGCTCGGCGTGGTCGGAACGACGCTGATGCTGGGGTTTCTTGCACTTTGCTTCCTGCGCCGCATACCACGGGGTGACCCGGCGCTTGCCACGCTCGTCTCGGGCTCGCGCTATTGCTTCGTGGCGAATTTCATTCCCGCACTGGGTGCCGGGACGCTGATCGATTTCGGGCCGCTCAACGCGTTGTTCTTCGCCGCGATGGCGATCACGCCCTTCGCTCTGCAACCCGAGCCGTGGCAGCGGGCGACCCGCCTGCGCAATCCCGTACTCGCGCGCGCGACGATTGGTCCGTAAAGAGCCTGATGGCCAAGCTCTATTTCTACTATGCCAGCATGAACGCGGGCAAATCGACCAACCTGCTGCAAGCCGACTTCAACTATCGCGAGCGCGGGATGCGCACCGTGCTGCTCACCGCGGCGATCGATGATCGCTTCGCCGCGGGCACGATCACCTCGCGGATCGGGCTTGCCGCCGATGCGATCGCGTTCGAGCGCGATACCGATCTGGTCGCGGTCGTCGCGCGCGAGGGTGAGACGTCGCCCGCGTGCGTGCTGGTCGACGAAGCGCAGTTCCTGACCGCCGCGCAGGTCGACCAGCTCGCCGAACTCGCCGACGACCACGGCATCCCGGTGCTCGCCTACGGCCTGCGTACCGATTTCCTTGGGGCGCTGTTCGAGGGATCGGCACGGCTGCTGGCGATCGCGGATTCGCTGATCGAGATCAAATCGGTCTGCGCGTGCGGGCGCAAGGCGACGATGAACCTGCGCGTCGACGCCGCCGGCCATGCGATCGCGGCGGGTGCGCAGACCGAGATCGGCGGGAACGACCTGTACATCGCGCTGTGTCGTCGCCATTTCCGGGAAGCGCTTGCCGCCTCCTGACCCGAACGGACCTGAATGACCGACTCCAACCTGCCCTACACCATCGCGGTGTGGCTCATCCCCCTCGTCATTGCGATCGTCTTCCACGAAGTCGCGCACGGCTACGTCGCGCGGATCTTCGGTGATCCGACCGCGGACCGGCTCGGGCGGCTGACGCTCAACCCGATCCGACACGTCGATCCGATCGGCACGGTGGTGCTGCCGATGATCCTCGCGATTGCGCACGCGCCGATCTTCGGCTGGGCGAAACCAGTGCCGGTCGATGCGACACGCCTGCGCAACCCGCGCCGCGACATGATGCTGGTCGCGCTGGCGGGCCCGGCGACCAATTTCGTGCTGGCGACGTTCGCGGCCTTGTCGCTCGGGGCATTCGTCGGTTTGCATGGCGGGATCCCCGCGGTGGGCGTGCCGCATACGGTGGCGGGGTTCGTGTTCGACAGCCTCTATAGCTTCGTGCTGGTCAACGTGTTCCTGGGCGTCTTCAACCTGATCCCGCTCCCGCCGTTCGATGGCGGGCATGTCGTGCAGGGGCTGCTCCCGCGCGCCGCGGCGATCCACTATTCCAAACTCGCGCGCTTCGGGTTTCCGCTGCTGCTGTTCCTGCTGTTCGTGCTGCCGATGATCAGCCCGCAGGCCGACATCGTCCGCCGCGTGATCGGCCCGATCGCGAGCGCGGTCGCAGACTTCTTCCTCGGTTTTGCGCAACTGGGTGGGTTGTGAGCGGCATCAACGGCTGGCTGATCCTCGACAAGCCGCTTGGTCTCGGGTCGACCGATGGCGTCACCGCAGTCAAGCGCGCGCTGCGCGCGGCGGGCTATGATGCGAGCAAGCGCGGGATCAAGGTCGGGCACGGCGGCACGCTCGATCCGCTCGCGACCGGCGTGCTGCCGATCGCGCTCGGCGAGGCGACCAAGCTCGCCGGGCGGATGCTCGACAGCGACAAGATCTACGACTTTACGATCGGGTTCGGTGCGCAGACCGATACGCTCGACCTCGAAGGCAAGGTCATCGCGACGTCCGACGTGCGCCCGACCCGCGCCGCGGTCGAGGCGGTACTGGCGCAATTCACCGGGCCGATCGAGCAGGTGCCGCCGATCTATTCCGCGCTCAAGGTCGATGGCGAACGCGCCTACGATCGCGCCCGCGCCGGCGAGGACGTGGTACTGGCGAGCCGCCGGGTGACGATCCACGCGCTCCATTCCTCCCCGGCACGGGGAGGGGGACCATTCGCTACTTCAGCGAATGGTGTAGGGGTGGCCCCACGCGCTGCGGCCGTCGACGACCCCTCCACCACCAGCCTGAAGGAGGCTGGCGGTCCCCCTCCCCGTACCGGGGAGGAATTGAGCGAGGTCACTCTAACCGCGCACGTCTCCAAGGGCACCTACATCCGCTCGCTCGCGCGCGACATCGCGATCGCGCTTGGCACGGTCGGGCATGTCACGATGCTCCGCCGTACCAAGGCCGGGCCGTTCGACCTGTCCCACGCGATATCGCTGGACAAACTGGCCGAATTCGGCCAAGCGCGCACCCTTGAACAAAATCTCCTGCCGTTGAGGGCGGGGCTGGACGACATCCCGGCTCTATCCCTCACCCCCGATCAGGCAGGGCTGCTCCGACAGGGGCGGGTGTTGGTCGGGATCGCCGCAGACGATGGCCCTCGCTTCGCGACCTTGGACGACAGTCCGGTTGCTCTGGTGGAGGTTCAGGACCGCGAGGTCCGCGTCGTTCGTGGCTTCAACCTGTGACGATGTCGAAGGAAGACTGAAATGACGATCACTGCAGAGCGCAAGGACGCGCTCGTCAAGGAACATGGCCGCGTCGAAGGCGACACCGGCAGCCCCGAAGTCCAGGTCGCGATCCTCACCGAGCGCATTCGCAACCTGACCGAGCACTTCAAGGGCCACAAGAAGGACAACCATTCGCGTCGCGGTCTGCTCATGATGGTCAACAAGCGGCGTTCGCTGCTCGACTATCTCCGTCACAAGGACGGTCAGCGGTATCTCGACCTGATCGCGAAGCTCGGTCTTCGCAAGTAACAAAACGGCGCCCTCGTGGCGCCGTTTTCGTATTCACCCCTTTCGCCATCCCGCAATCCGGCGGCTTGGCATGGAGCCACGAAAGGCTCCAGACCGCGCGGACCGGTCAGTCCGCACAGTGGCCCCGTCGGCATCCGGCCGGCGGTGTTGAAGGAAAAAGCATGTTCGATACCAAGACCGTAACCACCGAATGGGGTGGCAAGACGCTGACGCTGGAAACCGGCCGCGTCGCGCGCCAGGCTGACGGCGCCGTGATGGCGACGCTCGGCGAGACCGTGGTGCTCTGCGCCGTGACCGCCGCCAAGTCGGTGAAGGAAGGCCAGGACTTCTTCCCGCTGACCGTTCACTATCAGGAAAAATATTCGGCTGCCGGCCGTATCCCCGGTGGCTTCTTCAAGCGTGAGCGTGGTGCGACCGAAAAGGAAACGCTGACCAGCCGCCTGATCGACCGTCCGATCCGCCCGTTGTTCCCGGAAGGGTTCTACAACGAGATCAACGTGATCTGTCAGGTCCTGTCGTATGACGGCGAGAACGAGCCGGACATGCTGGCGATGGTCGCAGCCTCGGCTGCGCTGACCATCTCGGGCGTGCCCTTCATGGGCCCGATCGGCGCAGCGCGCGTCGGCTACATCGATGGCGAGTATATCCTCAACCCGACGGTCGAGCAGATCAAGGCCGGCGAGCTCGATCTCGTCGTCGCCGCGACCGGCGATGCCGTGATGATGGTCGAATCCGAAGCCAAGGAGCTTTCGGAAGAGATCATGCTCGGTGCGGTCCAGTTCGCGCACAAGGCGTGCCGCGAAGCCGCCAACTTGATCATCGATCTGGCCGAGCAGGCCGCCAAGGATCCGTGGGAAATGCCCGCGCAGAGCGATCTGACCGCCGCCAAGGACAAGCTGCGCAAGCTCGTCGGGGCCGACATTGCCGCCGCTTACAAGGTAACCGACAAGTCGAAGCGTTCGACGATGCTGTACGAAGTCCGCGCCAAGGCGCGCGAGGCGTTCGCCGATGCATCCCCTCAGGACCAGATGGCAGCGGGCAAGCTCGTCAAGAAGCTCGAGGGCGAGATCGTCCGTGGCGCGATCCTCAAGGACGGCCAGCGCATCGACGGCCGCACCACCACGCAGATCCGTCCGATCGAAGCGATGGTGCACTTCCTGCCGCGCGCGCACGGTTCGGCGCTGTTCACCCGCGGTGAGACGCAGGCGATCTGCACGACCACGCTCGGCACCAAGGACGCAGAGCAGATGATCGACGGGCTGACCGGCCTGTCGTACGAGAACTTCATGCTCCACTATAACTTCCCGCCCTATTCGGTCGGTGAAGTCGGCCGCTTCGGTGCGCCGGGTCGTCGTGAAGTCGGCCATGGCAAGCTCGCCTGGCGCGCGCTGCATCCGGTGCTGCCGTCGAAGGACGAGTTCC
>CAZNQA010000120.1:0-8067 GCA_964575105.1 uncultured Stakelama sp. | reverse complement strand
GCGATCGTGGTGCGCGTCGTGCCGATCAGATTGCTGATCGCGCCGTCGCTGATTTCGGGGTGGTTGCGGATGATCCACGAAATGCCGTCGGGCTTGTCCGACCGCTTCGACACCGGCGTGTAGCGCGGGCCCTTGGTGCGGCGGACCTGCTCGGGGCCTTTCAGGATCTGCAGGCGGTAATCGGCATTGGCCTGGCCCTTGTCGATCTCGGCCTGGGTCAGCTCGTGCGCGCGGATCGGGTCGCGCCCGGTCAGCTTGGTGGCGGCGGTATCGTCCGCGATCGCCTGGATTTCAAGAATGTGGAGACCGCAGAAATCCGCGATCTGCTCGAAACTGAGCGCGGTATTGTCGACGAGCCACGATGCAGTGGCATGGGGCATCAGCGGCTGGGCCATGCGGCGAACTCCTTCAGAAACGGAAAGGGCCGCCCCTTTCGGAGCGGCCACTTGTGCTGACTTTGCATGTACGCCGGTTGCGCGGGAGTGGCAAGCGCGGTTGGAGGGGGTCATTCACCGGGAAAGGCGTCGCTGAAATAGGCGACTGCGTCGCGGTGGGCGTCCAGCACCGCGATGACTTCAAGTCGCTCGAGCCCATAGCGAAAATAAAGCGTGTAGCCACGGTGCGGTGTGCTGCGGATATCGGCCGCCAGATCCGGGCGTGCTGTTCCGAGCGTGCCCGGTAGCAAGGCAAGACGTTCACAACGCGCAAGGATGTTTTCGCCGACGGCTTCGGCGACGTCGCGACCGCTTTCGCGGGCTATGTAATTCTGGATATCGGCGAGGTTGTCGAGCGCGGCGTCGCTGAACGCAAGCCGCCGCATCAGTGTTGCTGCTGTTCCCAGGCGTCCATCGTTTGCCTCAGGCGCTCCCGGACTTCATCCGCGGAGTGCGATCCGCCTCGAGCGATCGAAGCCTCAATCGTCTCGCGCAGCTCCTTCATCTTCTGTTCGCGCTCTTCGACCAGCCGTAGCCCTTCGCGCAAGACCGCGTCGGCCGAGGCATAACGCCCTTCCGCGACGATCGATTCGATGAAGGATTCCCAGCGCGGTCCGATCGATACGTCCATCCTGGCGTCCCTTGCGCTATTGGCCGACCTGAAAAATACGCCATCGCCCGGCTGCGCTCAAGCCGCGATCGCCTCGGGGTGGTTGACCGGGACGAGCGCGCCGAGGAACTGTCGCGCGCTCGCGGCCCAGGTAAAGCTCTGGCCGTAGGCGGCGCAATCGGCGCGGTCGAGCGTGAGCGCCCGGGCGATGGAAGTCTCGAGGTCGTCGTCCATCACGCCGACCGTGGGCTTGAGCACGTCGATCGGTCCGGTCACCGGATAGGCCGCGATCGGCACGCCGCACGCCATCGCCTCGATCATCACGAGGCCGAAGGTGTCGGTCTTGCTCGGGAAGACGAACACGTCGGCGGCGGTATAAGCCGCGGCGAGATCGTGCCCGAAGCGCGGGCCGAGAAAATGCGCGTCGGGATATTTCGCCGCGAGGCTCGCGCGCGCGGGGCCGTCGCCGACGATGACCTTCACGCCGGGATGCGCGGCGGTGAGGAACGCCTCGATATTCTTCTCGACCGCGACGCGCCCGACATAGAGTTGGACCGGACCCTTGCCCCCCTCCGCCAGCGCGCGGATCGCGGGGTCTGGGACGATGTCGGTGCCGAAGGTCGAGAGATCGACCCCGCGACCCCAGTGGCGGACGCGGGTCAGGTCATGCGCCTTCAGCGTCGCCGCGATCGACGGGGTGGAGGCGAGAATCGACTGCGCGGGCCAGTGGAACCAGCGGATGTAGCGCCACACCCATTCGGGGTTCACGCCGGTGCGTGCCGAGACGTAGTCCGGGAATTGCGTGTGATAGGCGGTGGTGAAGGGGAACCCGCGCGACAGGCACCAGCGGCGTGCCGCAAGACAAACCGGACCCTCGGTCGCGAGATGGATCGCATTCGGCGCGAACTCCGCGAGCATTTTGCCGACCGCAGCGGTACGCGCGAAGGCAAGGCGGATCTCGGGATAGGTCGGGCAGGGCATCGAATAGAACAGGTCGGGCGAGACGATCAGCACGTCATGCCCCTGTTTGACGAGCTCGGCGCGGACCGCCTGGAGCGTGCGCACCACGCCGTTGACCTGAGGGCTCCAAGCATCGGTGACGATCGCGATGCGCACCGGCGTCAGGCGGCCAGCTGCGCGATCTTCGCGCTGGGGCGGGCTTTCTCCCGTGCAGCAATCTCGTCCGCCCAATGCAGCAGCTCCATGCGTCCGTCGAAATGTTCGACCAGGGCAGTGCAGCCCTCCACCCAGTCGCCATCGTTATAATAGGCAATGCCGTCGATGTCGCGGAATTCCGCGGTGTGGATATGCCCGCACACGACCCCGTCGACCCCGCGCGACCCCGCCGCCTGCGCAATCACTTCCTCATAGTTGGAAATGAACTCGACTGCATTCTTGACCTTGGCCTTGGCGTGTTTCGACAGCGACCAATAGGGCATGTTGAAATAGCGGCGATACGCATTGACCCAGCGGTTGAGCGCCATCAGCATGTTGTACGCGACGTCGCCGACATGCGCGAGCCAGCGGTGCGCGAGCGTGATCGCGTCGAATTCGTCGCCGTGGAGGACGAGCAGGCGGCGGCCGTCGGCGGTTTCATGGATCGCGTTGCGCAGGATCGCGACGCCGCCGAAGTCGAGCCCGGTGAACTGGCGCATGACCTCGTCGTGGTTGCCGGGGATATAGATCACCTCGGTGCCGCGCTTGGCGCGCTTGAGCAGCCGCCACACCACGTCGTTATGCGCGACCGGCCAGTAGAACTTCTTTTTCAACCGCCAGCCGTCGATGATGTCGCCGACGAGATACATCCGCTCGCTGTCGACGTGGTCGAGGAAGTCGATCAGCATCTCGGCATTGCAGCCGCGCGTGCCGAGATGGATGTCCGAAATCCAGATCGTGCGATATTTGCGGCGCGCGTCGATCGGGCGTTCGGGGATCGACGGGTGCGAATTGGCAAAATCGGCGAAGTCGGCGATCGTCCCCTGGCCAGCGAGACCCTCGAGGGCGATTTTCGTTACTGCGTCCATCGTCTGGCGTCCCGGAAAGCCTCTGGATGACGTCGGTCTATGCCAAGCTATTGTTACAATCGGAGGGATGGGGGGTCATGCAACTGTCATATGGGTGGGGTGGGCCTTTGAGCCCCTCCCCTTCAGGGGAGGGGCTTTAAGAAGGCTACGCCTGTTCCGCCGTCACTTCCGCGATCAGATCCTTGCGGCTGAGCTTGCCGATCATCGTCTTGGGCATCGTCAGCCGCACGACGACTTCGTCGACGCGTTCGTGCCGGCCGATCTGCGGGTTAAGCCAGTCGCGCAACGCCTCGCCCGAGACGTCCGTATCCTCGTTGAGCGTGACATAAGCGCGCGGATGCTCGCCGCGGTACGGATCGGGGAGGCCGACGACGAGCGCTTCCTTGATCGCGGGGTGGTGATACAGCACCGCCTCGATCTGGCTCGGGAAAACCTTGAACCCCGAGACCGAGATCATGTCCTTCAACCGGTCGACGATCTTGACGAAGCCGTCCGCGTCGATCGTCCCGACGTCGCCGGTGCGGAGCCAGCGGCCCTCGGGGGTGTCGAGGAACACTTCGGCATCAGCATCGGGGCGGTTCCAATAGCCCTTCATGATCTGCGGTCCGCGCGCGACAATCTCTCCGGGCTCGCCCTCGGCGACGTCCTGCGTCGGGTCGGCCTTGTCGACTAGCCGGAGGCTGGTCGCGGGGAGCGGCTGGCCGATTGTCCCGGTCTTGCCCGCGGCTTCATACGGGTTGGCGGAGAGCACGCCCGAGCTTTCGGACAGGCCATACCCCTCGACCACGGTCGCGCCGGTGGTCTTCTCGAACTTCGCCTTCAACTCGGGGGCGAGCGGCGCGCCGCCCGAGATGCAGATCCGGAGCGAGGCGAAATCGGTCGCGCCGATCTTGGGATGGTCGAGCAGCGCCTGATACATCGTCGGCACGCCGGGGAGCGCGGTCGCTTTGGTCCGCGTGATCGCAGCGAGCACCGCGCCCGCCTCGAAGCGCGGGAGCATCACGATGCACCCGCCGTTGAGCACGGTGCGGTTGAGCACGCAGGTGTTGGCGAAGACGTGGAACATCGGCAGCACGCCGAGGATCCGGTCGGGGGCTTGCGGGTGCGGGTCGATCGCCATCACCTGCCGCGCATTGGCGGAGAGGTTCTGGTGGGTGAGCATCGCGCCCTTGGGCGTGCCGGTGGTGCCGCCGGTATATTGGATCAGCGCGACGTCGCGTTCGGGGTCGATCGTCGGGCGGGGATGGGTGCCGTCGTTCGCGATCAGCATCGAGAAGGCGAGGATGCGCGGATCGTCGGGGCGTTTTGTAACCTCACCGCCCTTGAACATGCGGTACAGCAGCGACTTGGCGGTCGGCAGCGCGCCCGCGATCGACCCGACGACGAGCCGCTCGAGCCCGCTCGTCTCGAGCACTTCGAGCGCGGTCGGGAGCAGCTGGCTGGCGGAGAGGGTGAACAGCAGTTTCGTGCCCGAATCCGCGACCTGATGCGCGAGTTCGGACGCGGTGTAGAGCGGCGAGAAGTTGACGACCGTGGCACCTAGTTTGAGGATGCCGTAATAAGCCGCGACATAATGCGGGACGTTGGGGAGGAACAACCCGATCCGGTCGCCCGGGCCGTAGCCGAGCGCAGCGAGCCCCGCCGCGACGCGGTTCGCGCCATCGGCGGTTTCGGTGAAGCTGTAGTGGCGGCCGAGGAAATCGATCAGCGGTGCATCGCCTGCACGCGCGACCGCGGCGTCGAAGAAATCCGCCATCGACGAGGGCGGGAACGCGCTGTCCCACGCGTTGGGATGACGATACGATTCGTGCCAGATGGCTTCGGGCGTGTTCATTGACACAGGTGTAAGCAAGGCCGCAGCGGGTCGCAAGGCGTTGCGCGTTGCTGGTTTGCGACGAAATGGTTGCCTTCCCGTCGGTGGGGGCAGGAGCGTCCGGGACCATGCGATCCGACTGCCGGATAAAACAGCGGCAACGGCCTTCACCGGGGTAACCGATTCAGCCGATCGGGCGGGCGGTCCAGGTGTAGAGCACCGAAATGCCGATTAGCCCCAGATCGACCGCGGCCTTGACCTGATGCGGCATCCGGTCGGCAGCGTCATGGGTCAGGATCTGGACGTCCGCGGTCGGATGGCGCGCGACCGCAAGCAGCGCGGCGCAGGCGCAAAGCGCGATGATGAACCGACGATTGCGCAAAACCCGACTCCTTACGCTGGCGTTCTATCCTTACCGGGCGCGGACGACAAGCGTTGGGGCGGGGCGACCGTGCGAGCCGCCGGGGAGATTGCGACTGCGCGCGCGGTCGCGTCCCGCGGACTTGGCCTCGAACAGCGCGCGGTCGGCGCAAGCATAAAGCGCCTTCCAGTCGGTCTCCCGCTCGAGCGGGCCGCTGCACATGCCAATGCTGGCGGTGACGGTGACGTCATAGGGCATCCGCCCCGCGCGCAGCCCCGCAAGGATGTCGTCGGGGTCGACCACCGATTCGGCGGACACGACGATCGCGAATTCCTCGCCGCCGATCCGCGCGACCAAAGCTTCGGGCGGGACCGCCTGGCGAAGCGTGCGCGCGAAAACGCGGAGCACCTCGTCGCCGCCATCATGGCCGATCGTCTCGTTGACCTGTTTGAAATGGTCGAGATCCGCGATCATCAGGATCTGTTCGCCGCCCCGCCCGACCGCGCTGTGGAGGAAGGCGCGGCGGTTGAGCAGTCCGGTCAACGGGTCGGTATCCGCAAGCAAGCGCGCCGCGATCTCGCGTTCGCGCGCCTCGTCGCGCTCGTTGCTCAGCAAGCGCATGCGATAGGCGATTGCGATGCTCGACAGCAGCGCCTCGATCGTCATCGTCAGGATCGTCGAATTGTCGAGCCAGAAGTTCCAGCCGATCATCCCGAGCGAGCTCGCGATCCGGAACGACGCCATGATGATCGGCGACGCCCAGGCGATTGCGAACACCCACAAATAGTTGCTGCGTTGCGTCCAGGCGCGCCATAGCAATGGCACGACCATCGCCATCTGGATCGCGAAGGCGATCGAATAGAGCCGGTCGAACGTCCATATGTCGAGCGGGGCGAACAGGAAAAAGCCGAGCGACGCCGACCCGGTGATCGCGCAGGTGAGCGTCACGAGCCGACCGATTGTCCCGGCGAACACGCGCGATTCGAAGAAGCTGCGCGCGAACTGGAAGGCGGCGATCGTCGACAGGCCGAGCAGCAGATAGTTGGCGCGGATTCGGTCGTTGTTCGCGATCATCGGGTAAAGCCAGGCGATCCAGCCCGACGAGGTGACCGTATAGCTCAGCAACCCCGTCACCATCGCGCAATAGGCAAGCTGGAACGGGTGTCGCAATGCCACCCAGAGGGCGAAATTGTAGCATAGCAACGCGATGCACAGGCCGGCGAAGGCGGCATACAGCCCACCCATCAGCAGGTTGGAATTGATGCTCTGCGCAGGCGTCGCCAGCGTCGGATCGCGCACGATCCCGCGCAGGTTGGCCGCGTGTTCGACGTGCCACAGCAGGCGGACAAGCGGGGCAGGACGCTCGGGCAACGCGATTTCAAGGATCGCGCCGAGCTGGACCTGGCGCGATGCCGCCTGCTGGTCGATCACGGTCTGGACGATCCGTCCATCGCCATACAGCGCATACAGCGTGACGACGCCCTGCCACAGGCTCGCGCTGCGCAGCGCGGCCGGACCCGACCAGCGCAACGGACCCGAGCGTACCCAGTAGCTGCCCGGCCCGAACAGGCGTTGATTCGTCGGGCAGTCGAAACCGCGCGATGCCGCCAGTAACGATCGCGGCGACAGCCCAGACCGATCACGCAGAACGCACGTCTGCACCGGGACGCCGGTCAGGCCAGCTTGCGCCGCGGCGGGCGCCGGCATCAGGCCGAGCATCGCGAGAATCGCTACAAAACAGGAGAGAAGCGCCAGACGCATCGTCTTTCCCTAGGCCGATGACGGCAAACGGGAAGTAAAGAACGGACTTTCCCCATGTTTTCAACCGGGAAAAATCCCGGGTACGGTCCCGCGACGTCCGCAGCACGGGCGACGCACGCGTGTAATCATCCCACGCTATCTGCCGGTGCGGTGCAAGTCGCGGCAGTTTACGATCCGCTCTCCGTTACGACAAACGGGCTGCTGCGATCCAGTAACGGCACCCAGTACACGCTGTTTCAGCAAGGTCCCTGGGAGCATCTTCATGTCACGACCCTTCATATACGCTATCTTGAAAAGTGTATCCGCCTTTGGTCTGCTCTGTCCTGTGGCGGTCGCATCGCAGGAATATGACGTGCGAATGTTGACGGTGCGGACCGCCGACCTCGATCTGGCATCACCCCTCGGCAAGCGAGTCTTCGAGCAGCGTATCGCCCGTGCAATCGGCATGGTTTGCGACGGCTATGGCGAGGCGGGCCTGACACCTCGCCGGAACCAGACCATCTGCCGCGCCGAAGCGCGACGTGTCGCGGCCCCGCGGATCCGCGCCGTCCTCGACGCGCCACTCCGACAGGAAGCGACGGTCCTCGCCGCAATTCGGGTCAGCGCCGCGCGCTGAGCCTGTACACGCAAAAACGCGGGCCCGGCAGTGCCGGACCCGCGTCTTCGATGGTACGGCATACCCCTGAGGGCATGCGTTACTTGGCGGTCGTGTCGACCTTGCCGGTCGCCTTGCGGCGCGGCTTCTTCGGCGGGGCCGAGGTGATTTCGAACGACAACGCATTGTCCTTCATCTTCACCGTCACCTCGCCGCCGTGGACCAGCTTGCCGAACAGCAGTTCCTCGGCGAGCGGCTGCTTGATCTTTTCCTGGATCAGGCGGCCCATCGGGCGGGCACCGTACAGCTTGTCATAGCCCTTGGTGGTGAGCCACGTCTTCGCTTCGTCGTCGAGGTTGATGTGGACGTTCCGGTCCGCCAGCTGCAGTTCGAGCTGGAGGATGAACTTGTCCACCACGCGCGCCACGACCTCGGTCGGCAGATAGCCGAACGGCACGATCGCATCGAG
>CAZNQA010000119.1:2822-8138 GCA_964575105.1 uncultured Stakelama sp. | reverse complement strand
TGCGCGCCGCGATCGAGACCGAGCGGAGCAGCTTCTCGCGGTCGAACGGCTCGCGCTTCAGGCCCGCGCCCTCGCTTTTCACCACGGTCAGCTCGCGCAGCTGAATCCGCTCGAACGTGGTGAAGCGCGCGCCGCAGCCCTCGCATTGCCGCCGCCGCCGGATCGCGCCCGCATCCTCGGTCGGGCGCGAATCCTTTACCTGACTGTCTTCATGGCCGCAGAACGGACAGCGCAATCACATGCCCTCGGGATAGATCGGGAAGCGCGCGCACAAGGTGCGGACGCGTTCGCGGACATTCGCCTCGACCTGCGGGTCGCCATGCTCGCCGTGGGTGCGCAAACCGCCGAGCACGTCGGCGACCATGTTGCCGATCTCGCGGAACTCGGCCGGGCCGAACCCGCGCGTCGTGCCGGCGGGCGAACCGACGCGGATCCCGCTGGTCTTGGTCGGCGGGAGCGGATCGTTGGGAATGCCGTTCTTGTTGCAGGTGATGCCGGCGCGCTCGAGCGCCTCGTCGGCGTCCTTGCCGGTCACGCCCAGCGGCGTCAGGTCGATCAGCGCGAGATGCGTGTCGGTGCCGCCCGAGACGACCTCCGCGCCGCGCTCTTTCAGCGTCGCGGCGAGGATCTTGGCGTTCTCGATCACCGCGGCGATGTAGCTCTTGTAGCCGGGCTGGAGCGCCTCGCCGAACGCGACCGCCTTGGCGGCGATGACGTGCATCAGCGGGCCACCCTGCAGCCCCGGAAAAACGGCCGAATTGAACTTCTTGCCGAGTGCCTCGTCATTGCTGAGGATCATCCCGCCGCGCGGGCCGCGCAGCGTCTTGTGGGTGGTCGTGGTGACGACATGCGCGTGCGGCAGTGGCGAGGGATGCAGCCCGGCGGCGACCAGCCCGGAAAAATGTGCCATGTCGACAAGGAAATAGGCGCCGACTTCATCCGCGATCGCGCGGAACTTGGCGAAATCGATCTGGCGCGGATAGGCCGAGCCGCCCGCGATGATCAGCCTCGGCTTGTGCTCGCGCGCCAAGGCCGCGACCTCGTCGAAGTCGATCAGGTGGCTGACCGGATCGACGCCATATTGCACTGCGTTGAACCACTTACCCGACATCGCCGCCTTTGCGCCGTGGGTCAGGTGGCCGCCTGCGTCGAGGCTCATGCCGAGGATCGTCTCGCCCGGCTTGACCAGCGCGAGCATCACCGCGCCGTTCGCCTGCGCGCCCGAATGCGGCTGGACGTTGACATAAGCGCACCTGAACAACGCCTTGGCACGATCGATCGCGAGCTGCTCGACCTCGTCCGAGGGGGCGCAGCCCTGATAGTAACGCTTGCCGGGATAGCCCTCGGCGTATTTGTTGGTGAAGACCGAGCCCTGCGCCTGCAAGACCGCCTTGGAGACGATGTTTTCGCTCGCAATCAGTTCGATTTGCGTCTGTTCACGCGTCAATTCGTGCGCGATTGCACCGAAAACCGCCGGATCCGCATCGGAAAGCGCCTGCGTGAAAAAGCCGTCGGGCTGGACGTCGTGGAGCTGGGTGGGATTGGTGCTCATGCCGGTTCTTTCGCGAAAGCGGGGGCGCCGAGTTTGTCGACGCGGGGTTGATGACGGCCACCGGCAAAACCGGTCGCAAGAAAAGCGGAGACGCACGCGCGCGCCATGTCCTCACCGACGAGCCTGGCACCCATCGCGAGAATATCGGCATCGTTATGCTCGCGCGCAAGCGTGGCGGAGAGCGGTTCGGACACGAGCGCGCAGCGCACCGCCGGATGGCGGTTGACCGCGATCGAGATGCCGATCCCCGAACCGCACAAGGCGATCCCGCGCTCGGCGCGCCCGTCCGCCACGGCGGCGGCGAGCGCGAAACCGTAATCGGGGTAATCGACGCGCGCATCGCTGTCGGGGCCCAGGTCGAGCACGTCGTGGCCAAGGTCGGCAAGCCAGCCGGCCAGCCCCTGCTTGAGCGCAAAGGCGGCGTGATCGGATGCGATGGCGATGCGCAAGGCGGCACGCGCTCCCAATGAAAAGCCCCGGGGCGGGGCGGGTTGGATGTCCGCGCCCATACCGCCGCAGCCGCCAAAATGCCACAGCGAACCGGGATCGCCGAAACAATTCGCCCAATCGACCCGCGGGACGATTGCCGCGCGCGCGCTGCCGGGCTACGCCATTAACCGTGACGGATTTCCCGCCCGATGCTGCAGCAGCCCCCGCCCCGGCCCCCAAGCCGGTCGGCGAATCCCCCGACGCCGCGGCGCGCGCGCGACTGGTCGAGGCGCTGGTCCGTACCGGGGAAGAAGACCGTGTCGCATTCCGGGACCTGTATTCCCTGACGTCGGCGAAGCTTTTCGGGATTTGCTACCGTATCTGCGGCGAAAGGCAGGCAGCGGAAGACGTGTTGCACGACGTATATCTCACGATCTGGAAGCGGGCCGGGGCGTATGAACCCTCGCGCGCCAGCCCGATCACGTGGCTCGCCACGATCGCGCGCAACCGCGCGATCGACTGGCAGCGCGCGCAGACCGTCCGCCGTGCCACCCCGATCGAAGACGCCCCGCCGATCCGCGACACCGCGCCGATCGCGAGCGAGACGATGCTCGACGACGAGGCAAGCCATCTGTTGCACGAGTGCCTCGAGACGCTCGAGCAGCGCCAGCGCAGTGCGATCCACACCGCCTTTTTCGACGGCGTGACCTATGCCGAACTCGCCGAGCGCGAGAGCGTGCCGCTCGGCACGATGAAGAGCTGGGTCCGGCGCGGGCTTGCCCGGCTGCGCGAGTGCCTCGAGCGATGACCGACTCGCGGCATCCCGATCTCCCCGGAGACGACGGTCCCGACATGACCGCGGCGGAACTCGCGCTCGGTGTACTCGACGGCGACGAACGCGCGCGCGCGATGCGCCGCGTGCTGTCCGAGCCCGGCTTCGCGCGCTCGGTCGAGCAATGGCGCGGCTCTCTGGCGCAACTGTTCGACCTGTGGCCCGCAATCACCGCGCCCGACATCCTGCCACGGATCGAACGCTCGATCGATCGCCTGCACGACGCGACGGACAGGATCGTTCCGCACCCGCACGGCAGCCGCCTGTGGCCGTCGCTCGCGGTGCTGTCGAGCATCGCGGCGGCGGGCTTGCTCGTGATCCTGCTGGTCCGCCCACTGTCGGCCCCGACCGTCCCGCCACCCCCGCCGCCAGCGGGCGCGCCCGCGACCCCGGTCGCAGCCCCGCTGCCGACGCTGGTCGCCTCGCTCGAGCCCGAGGGCAAGCAGGCGCCGATGACGGTGGTCTACGACCAGCGCAGCGGCACGCTGCGGCTGACCGAGACGACGCTCGCGCGCGCCGACCGCAGCGCCGAACTGTGGGTGATCCCGGGCGACGGGACGCCACGCTCGCTCGGCCTGCTGCACGACACCGGCGGGACCGCGCTTGCGCTCAGCCCGGCGGTCCGCGCGTATCTGGCGGCAGGCGCGACGCTCGCGGTGTCGATCGAGCCGGTCGGCGGGTCGAAGACCGGAGCACCGACCGGGCCGGTGGTCGCCAAGGGCGCGCTGTCGCCGGTCTGACCGGTCCTCCAAAATAATTACGCGTCCGCAACGGATCCGTGCATCCACCGCCCGCGCAACCGCGTATCTCCGGCGCGCTCAACCTGAGCGCCCAGACAGGAGAGCCGTCATGAACCGCACCTTCCGTGCCGCTATCGTAGCGACCGCGATTGCCGTCAGCGCCCCCACCCTCGCCGCCGCAGCCACCAACCCGATGGTCGGCGGCGCCGCGATGTACGCCAACAAGACGATCGTCGAGAATGCCGTCAATTCCAAGGACCACACCACGCTGGTCGCCGCGGTCAAGGCCGCCGGGCTGGTCGAGACGCTGTCGGGCCCGGGTCCGTTCACCGTCTTCGCGCCGACCAACGCCGCCTTCGCCAAGCTCCCCGCGGGAACGGTCGACACCTTGCTCAAGCCCGAGAACAAGGCGCAGCTCACGTCGGTGCTGACCTATCACGTCGTCCCCGGCAAGGTCACCGCGCAGGACATCGCCGCCAAGATCAAGGCCAACATGGGCAAGGCGACCTATGCAACCGTCCAGGGCGGATCGCTCACCTTCATGAAGTCGGGCAAGGGCTACACCGTTGCCGATGACAAGGGCCACACCGGAAAAATCACTGTTGCCAATGTGATGCAGTCGAACGGCGTGATCCACGTGATCGATACGGTGATGCTGCCGTAAATAAAGCTGCGGATACGCGCATCCGGTTACCGTATTCGTGCGTATCTTTCCCGCTAGCGCCCCAAGCGGTAGTGTGTACCCGTTCGCCGGTTCCCCTCCTATGCGGCGAACGGTTGATTGTAGAGGACCTGTCGGCCCCCCTTTAGCCGGCAGGTCCTTTTCATTCCGGTACAATGCCGTCATGGAAGCGTCATCGGATCGTCGTAGCGGCAACGCTGCCGCTTGCGCCTAGTCACCGCGCGATCCGGATGGAGAGTGTTCAGATGGCGATTGCGCTTCGGTCCCCCAAGAATGGTGTCCCCAAGAACGAGGCGGTCCGCAGCGCGGTCCTGCGGCACGATCATCTGTCGAAGCAGGGCTTGCTCGAACGCGCGTTCACCTTCGCTTTCCGGGGTCTCGTCTATGCACAGATCTGGGAAGACCCCGCGGTCGACATGGAGGCGCTCGCGATCCAGCCCGATTCGCATGTCGTGACGATCGCGTCGGGCGGATGCAACGTGCTGTCCTATCTCACCGCCAACCCGCGCGCGATCACCGCGGTCGACCTCAACACCGCGCATATCGCGCTCAACAAGTTGAAGCTCGTCGCGGCGCGGAACCTGCCCGATCACGCGACCTTCCACCGTTTCTTCGCGACCGCCAATGCGCGCGACAACGTCCGTGCCTATCGCACCTATATCCGCCCGCATCTCGACGAGGCGACGCTCGCTTATTGGGAGGGCCGCGACATGATCGGCCGGCGGCGGATCGGCGGATTTTCCAAGAACGTCTACAAGCGCGGGTTGCTCGGCAATTTCATCGGGGTCGCGCATCTGCTCGCGCGGCTCAACGGGGTGAACCCGCGGGTGCTGCTCGAGGCGAAATCGATCGACGAACAGCGCGAGATCTTCGACCGCGACTTCGCGCCGTTCTTCGACAAGGGCGTGGTCAAGTGGATTACCGACCAGCCCGCATCGCTGTTCGGGCTCGGCATCCCGCCCGCGCAATATGAGGCGCTCGCCGGCAACGAGAAGATGGCGGTGGTGCTCCGCGCGCGGCTCGAGAAGCTCGCGTGCGACTTCGACATCAAGGACAATTATTTCGCGTGGCAGGCGTTCGG
>CAZNQA010000119.1:0-2722 GCA_964575105.1 uncultured Stakelama sp. | reverse complement strand
CGCACCGCGGGCATCCCGAGCATCCTCCCCGGGCGCGTGCCCGCCGCGATCCTCGATCGCTGGGATTATCGCGCGGAAGAGTCGCTGGATTACACCCGCCGCGATCGCTCGTCGATCTACGGTGGCGTCCATCTCTACGTCCTGGCGTGACGCAGTCGGGCGGCCATGCGGGGCATATGGATGCGATCTACCGGTCGCAGCGCCATATCTATGATCTGACCCGCAAATATTACCTGCTCGGGCGCGACGCGCTGATCGCGGGGATCGCGCCGCCGCCGGGCGGGCTGGTGCTCGAGGTCGGCTGCGGCACCGGGCGCAACCTGATCGCGGCGGCGCGCGCGTTTCCCAATGCGCGCTATTTCGGGATCGATATCTCGGCCGCGATGCTCGAGACCGCGCGCGCGAAGATCGCCGCGGCCGGGCTGTCGCACCGGATCGAGCTCGCGCAGGGCGATGCGACCGCGTTCGATTCGCAGTCGCTGTTCGGCGTGAGCGCGTTCGACCGGGTGTTCCAGAGCTATACGCTGTCGATGATCCCCGACTGGCAGGGGGCGCTCCGCGAGGCGGCGGGGAAGCTCGCGGCGGGCGGTCGGCTCGACATCGTGGATTTCGGGCAGCAGGAGGGATTGCCGCGCCCGTTCCAGGTGATGCTGTTCGCGTGGCTCGCGAAATTCGACGTGTCGCCGCGCGCGACCCTGCCCGACGCGGTCCGCGCGACTGCGCGCGATCTGGGGTTGATCGGACGGTTCGATTCATTGCGACGCGGCTATGCGTGGAGCGCATCGCTCGTCCGCGCGTAATGGCTTGATGATCCATCCTGTCGAGATTTGCCGGTGAGCCCGCCACCCCTTCCCCGCTGGCTCGGGCTGGCCGGGCTGTTGCCGCAACTGGCGGCAGTCGCATTGGTGTTCGGCGGGGACGAGGCGGTGCGTTTCTCCGCGATTGCGCTGGGCTATGCCTATGCCGCGCTGATCCTGAGTTTCCTTGGGGGGCTGTGGTGGGGGATCGCGGCGGGGGCTGCGAAGCCGCCGCAGTGGCTGTGGATCGTATCCGTGGTCCCGTCGCTGGTCGCGCTGGCGAGCGCGGTTCCCTGGGCGGTCGGCGCGCCGTGGCCGGGGCCGTCGCTGGTGGTGCTCGGGGTCGGGCTGATCGCCGCGCTCGGGGTCGATCTCATGCTGGCGCGGCAGGGACTGGTGCCGTCGTGGTGGATGAGTCTGCGGCTGCCGCTGTCGCTCGGGCTGGGCGGGCTTACGCTGCTGCTGGCGCTGGGGTGATCGCGCCTCGCTGCGTCATCCCGGGATTGGCCCGGGACGACGCGTCGCCCTCAATGCCCGAACAACAACCAGAGGACGATGATCACCGGGATCGGCACACCGACCATCCACAATATGCATCCCTTGCCCATCACGCTTCCTCCATAAGTACGGAAGCGTAACGGATTGAATTGGAAGCGGTTCCTAGCTCGGGCCGTCATTCCCCGCGACGGCGCCCCGCCGTCCTTCCCGCGAAGGCGGGAATCCATTAGCGCGGCGTCGGACCGTTACGGATTCAGCCAGTATGGATCCCCGCCTGCGCGGAGATGACGGAGAAGTGATGTGCTGCCCTCAGGCACCGATCACGCCGCCTTGCGCAACTCCAGCCGGCTCCAGATCTCGACCAGCGCGTCGGTCAGGTCGCGCATCATGCCTGCGTCATGCGCCGGACCCGGCGTGAAGCGCAGCCGCTCGGTCCCGCGCGGGACGGTCGGGTAATTGATCGGCTGGACGTACACGCCATATTCGGCAAGCAGGATGTCGCTGATCTTCTTGGCCTTGACCGGATCGCCGACCATCAGCGGGACGATATGCGTTGTCGAGTTCATCACCGGCAAGCCTGCGCCTGCGAACATCGCCTTGAGTGCGGACGCCGCCGCCTGCTGCCCCTCGCGCTCGACATTCGACGCCTTTAGGTGACGCACGCTCGCGAGCGCGCCTGCGACGAGGACCGGCGACAGCGAGGTCGTGAAGATGAAGCCCGGCGCATAGGAGCGGATCACGTCGACGATCGTCTGGTCCGCGGCGATATAGCCGCCCATCACGCCGAACGCCTTGCCGAGCGTGCCCTCGATGATCGTCAGCCGGTCCGCGAGCCCCTCGCGATCCGAAATGCCACCGCCGCGCGGGCCGTACATCCCGACCGCATGGACTTCGTCGAGATAGGTCAGCGCGCTGTATTTGTCGGCGAGGTCGCAGATCTCGGCGATCGGCGCGATGTCGCCTTCCATCGAATAGACGCTCTCGAACGCGATCAGCTTGGGCACCGTCGAGTCGACCGAGGCGAGCAGTTCCTCGAGATGCGCCAGATCGTTGTGGCGGAAGACGTGCTTCTCGCACCCCGAATTGCGGATGCCTGCGATCATCGAGGCGTGGTTGAGTTCGTCCGAGAAGATGATGCAGCCCGGCAGGATCTTGGCGAGCGTCGCCAGCGTCGCCTCGTTCGAGACATAGCCGCTGGTGAACAGGAGCGCGCCCTGCTTGCCGTGGAGATCGGCAAGCTCGCCCTCGAGATCGACGTGGTAATGCGTGTTGCCACCGATGTTGCGCGTGCCCCCCGAGCCTGCGCCGACGTCGTGGAGCGCCTCTTCCATCGCGCCGATCACCGCGGGATGCTGGCCCATTGCGAGATAGTCGTTCGAGCACCACACCGTGATCGGCTTGGGGCCGTTATGCCCGGCGAAGCAGCG
>CAZNQA010000118.1:0-8223 GCA_964575105.1 uncultured Stakelama sp. | reverse complement strand
AGAAAGAGGCAGCGGACGCATGAAGACCTTCGCGTACAGCCGGGCGGACAGCCCAGAAGCCGCGGTCGCCGCGGGTGGTCGCTTTATCGCGGGCGGGACCAACCTGCTCGACCTGATGAAGCTGCAGATCGAAACGCCGGAATCGCTGGTCGACATCAGCCGGCTCGATCTTGCCAAGATCGAGCAGCGCGAAGACGGCGGGCTGACGATCGGCGCGCTGGTCCCGAACAGCGATCTCGCCGCCGACAAGCGCGTGATCGAGGGGTATCCCGTGCTCAGCCGGGCGTTGCTCGCGGGTGCGTCGGGGCAGCTTCGCAACAAGGCGTCGACCGGGGGCAACCTGCTTCAGCGGACGCGGTGTTACTATTTCTACGACAAGGCGACCGCGTGCAACAAGCGCGAGCCGGGCACGGGTTGCTCGGCGATCGGCGGGGTCAACCGCATCCTCGCGATCCTTGGGACGAGCGAGCATTGCATCGCGACGCATCCTAGCGACATGGCGGTGGCGATGCGGGCGCTCGACGCGACGATCGTGACGCTCAAGTCGGACGGCGACCGTCGTCGGATCGCGATCGGCGACTTCTATCGCCTTCCGGGCGACACCCCGCAGATCGAGAACGTGCTTGAGGCGGGTGAGCTGATCACGCACGTCGAGCTGCCCGCACCCCCCAAGGGCGAGCAATTGTATCGCAAGGTGCGTGACCGCGCGTCCTACGCGTTTGCGCTGGTGTCGGTCGCCGGCATCATTTCGGTCGAGGACGGCAAGATCGCGTCGGCGGCGCTGGCGTTCGGTGGGCTTGGACCGATGCCGTGGCGTGACCCGGCGGTCGAGGCGGCGCTGGTCGGGCAGGCCCCGTCGGATGCGGCGTTCGGCGCGGCGGCGGATGCGCTGCTCAAGGACGCCAAGGGCTATGGCACCAACGATTTCAAGATTCCGCTCGCGCGCCGCACGTTGATTGCGAGCCTGCGTGAGCTGACGGGAGTTTCGGCATGAGTACCACCAATTCACTGAAGATGGACAAGCCGACCCCGGACAGTCTGTTCGATACCAGCACGCAGGGGATCATCGGCAAGCCGCTCGACCGTAAGGAAGGCCCGCTCAAGGTCTCCGGCGCGGCGACTTACGCCGCCGAATATCAGATCGAGAATCTTGCCTATGGCGTGCTGGTCGGCGCACCGTTCGGCAAGGGCAAGATCACCGCGATCGATTCGGATGTCGCCAAGGCTTTGCCCGGCGTGATCGACGTCGTCACGGACTTCGACAAGTTCCTCGCCGCGCCTGCGCAGGGTCTGGCGCCCAAGGCACCGCAAGGTGTCGAGAGCGTCCAGTATTTCGGCGAGATCGTCGCGATCGTCCTGGCGGAAAGCTTCGAGGCCGCGCGTGATGCGGCACAGCAAGTCGTCATCAAGCACGAAGCGGCAGACGATGGTCGATACGATTTCGAAGCGCTGAAGGGTGAAGCCGAGAAGCCCGCCAAAGGCGACATACCCCCGCATTTCTCGCAGGGTAATCTCGACAAGGCAATGGCGGACGCACCGGTGACGCTCGACGTGACCTTCACCACGCCGAGCCAGAACAGCGCCGCGATGGAACCGCACGCCAGTATCGCGACGTGGGACGACAGCGGCAATTTGACGCTCCATGGCTCGTACCAGATGCCCGGAAACGACGTCGAGCAGCTCGCAGCGGCGCTTGGTGTCAACAAGTCGAAAGTGCGGATCGTCGCGCGCTATGTCGGCGGCGGTTTTGGTTCGAAGCTCGGCATCGCTCCCGAGTCCGTTGCTGCCGCGCTCGCCGCCAAGGCGCTCGGTCGTCCGGTCAAGGCCGTGATGGCACGCCAGCAGGTGTTCGACGCGACCGTGCGACGCTCGAACACCGAGCAGCGTATCCGTCTCGGCGCGACCGCGGACGGCAAGCTGACCGCGCTGGCCCATGACACTCTCACGTCCAACCTGCCCGACGACGATTATTTCGAACCGACAGGGCAGGCGACGCACTTCCTGTATTCGGCTGAGAATCGCGAGATCAATCACGACATCGTGCGGCTCGACTGGCTGTTGTCGGGGTCGATGCGGGCGCCCGGGGAAGCCGTCGGGATGCTCGCGCTCGAAGGCGCGATGGACGAACTGGCGGAGAAGCTCGGGCTCGATCCGATCGAATTCCGCAAGATCAACGAACCCGAAATGGACCCGGAAAAGGGCGTGCCGCATTCGTCGCGGCAGCTGGTCCGGTGCATGGACGTGGGCGCCACCAGTTTCGGCTGGGACAAGCGTAACGCCACGCCGGGAACCCGGCGAGAGGGCGAGTGGCTGGTCGGGATCGGCATGTCCGCTGCGGCCCGCTCGAACATGCTGCAGCCGTCGGAGGCGCGGGTGACCTTGTCGGCAAGCGGTCGCGCGACGGTCGAGACCGACATGACCGATATCGGCACGGGCACCTACACGATCCTTGGACAGATTGCGGGGGAAGTGCTTGGCTTGCCGCTCGAACAGGTCGACGTCGAACTGGGCGACACGCGCTTTCCGACCGCAGCGGGTTCGGGCGGTTCGTTCGGCGCGGGATCGAGCGGGACTTCGGTGTATCTCGCGGCGGAAGCGATCCGCGAGAAACTGGCAAAGGCGATGGGTGTCGAGGTCGACGCGCTGACCCTGAAGGACGGCCACGCAATCGCCGACAATCGGCGCGTTCCGCTCGGTGATCTTGCCGGGGAAGGAATCGTTGCCGTCGGGTCGGTCGAACCGGGCAAGCAGGAGAAGGAGACGACCCAGTCGTCCTACGGCGCGCACTTTGCAGAAGTCGGCGTCAATGCGGTGACGGGCGAGGTTCGCGTCCGCCGGATGCTCGGCGTGTTCGCGGCGGGGCGGATCCTGAATGCCAAGACTGCCCGGTCGCAGTGCCTCGGCGGGATGACCTTCGGGATCGGCACCGCGCTGACCGAGGATCTGATCCACGATCCGCGCAACGGCAAGCTGGTCAACCGCGATCTTGCGGAATATCACGTGCCGGTAAACGCCGACGTCCCGCAGCTCGAGGTCGAGTTCCTCGAGGAGCGCGACATCCACGCTAACCCGATGCACGCCAAGGGTATTGGCGAGCTGGGGATTTCGGGCGCGGGTGCGGCGATTGCGAATGCGGTGTATAACGCCACTGGCATCCGCGTTCGGGACTACCCACTTACGCTCGACAAGATCTTGGAAGGCCTGCCCGAACTGTAAGGGCAGGCCGCGCGCGGGGAACATCATGGCCGATTTCAAAATGGACGCCGATCACTCCGGCCTCGCGCTGGAGCGTGGTGTCCAAGGCGTGCTCGGCACTGCGGTTGACCGCAGCGAAGGTGCGCAAAAGGTCAGCGGTGCAGCACGTTACGGCTATGAACATCCGGTCGCGGGGGAGGTGACATACGGCTATCTGATTACCGCGCCCGCCGCCAAGGGCAAGATCACCGGGTTCGATACCAATGCGGCGCGCAGCCTCCCGGGGGTCCTAGACGTGATCGTCGATGATCCCCGTATCCCGCGGCAGGCTGCGGCGTTTGCTCCGTCGCATGCTGGGAATGACGAAATAGATCATTGGGATCAAATCGTTGGCGTCGCTGTCGCGACCAGTTTCGAGGCGGCGCGCGATGCGGCCAAGTCGGTCACGATGACGATCGAGCCCGAGCAGGGCCGGTACGACACGATGGCCGGCGTTGCGGATGCGAGCGGTCCGCCGAAGGACTCGCGGCTGCAGGACATGGCCAAGGGCGATATCAAAGCCGCGATGGCGGACGCCGCGGTCACGATCGATCAGGTTTATTCGACGCCAAATCAGGTGCATGCGGCGATGGAGCCGCACGCTTCGGTCGCCGTCTGGGAAGGCGACAAGCTGACCCTCCATTCGAGCCTGCAAATCCTCCATGCTTCCAAGGGAATCCTTGCCAAGTCGGTCGGGATCGAGGCGGATAAGGTACGGATTTACTCGCCGTATATCGGTGGCGGGTTTGGCGGGAAGATGCTTGGGCCGGAGGCGGTGCTTGCGGCGATTGCGGCGCAGAAGGTCGGTCGTCCGGTCAAGATCGCGATGGCGCGCCAGCAGCTTTTTCATAATATCTATCGCCGCACCGATACGCATCAGCGGATCAGATTGGCGTGCGATTCCAACGGGAAGCTGACCGCGCTCGCGCATGATAGCGTGGTGAGCCAGGGGCCGGACGGCGGGTTCATGGAGCCGGTCGCGCTGGGGTCAATCGCTTTGTACGATGCGCCGGTGCGGCATTTCTCGCACAAGATCGTGACGCTCGACATGGTGCAGGCGGGCGCCGTGCGCGCGCCGGGCGAGGCGGTGGGCATGCTCGCGCTCGAGACCGCGATCGACGAGATGGCCGAGGCGCTCGGGCGCGATCCCATTGATTTCCGGAAACTAAACGAGCCGCCGGTCGACCCGATGACGGGCGCGCCGTTCTCGACGCGGGCGCTGGTGGAGTGTCTCGACAAGGGGGCCGAGCGGTTCGGCTGGGCCAAGCGGTCGCCGCGGCCGGGGCAGGTGCGCGACGGCGAGTGGCTGATCGGCATGGGGATGGCGGCTGCGGTCCGGATCAACCTGCTGGTCGATTCGCAGGCGCGGGTCACGCTTTCGAGCGACGGACGCGCACGGATTGAGACCGATATGACCGATATCGGTACCGGAAGTTACACGATTCTGGGCCAGATTGCGGCGGAATCGCTCGGTTTGCCGATGGTTTGCGTCGATGTGATTCTCGGCGACACCGATCTGCCGCCGGGCGCGGGTTCGGGTGGATCGTTCGGGGCCGCGAGCGCGGGCTCGTCGGTGGCCCTGGCGTGCGAGGACATCGTCGCGACGCTCGCCGAGCGGATGCAGGCGGACCCGAAGGACATGACGCTCAAGGACGGTCATGCGATTGCGGGCAACCGGCGCGTGCCGCTGTCCGAGCTTGTCGGGAGCGAGCCGCTCGTCGCGCTTGGCAAGATCAGCCAGGGGAGCAACGCCAAGACCTACAGTCAGGCCGCGCATGGCGCGCAATTCGCCGAGGTGGCGGTCAACACCGTCACCGGCGAAGTCCGCGTTAGGCGGATGCTCGGGGTGTTCGAGGCGGGGCGGATCCTCAACGCCAAGCTCGCGCGGAGCCAGGCGATCGGCGGGATGATCTGGGGGATCGGCTATGCGCTGATGGAGGACGCGATGCTCGACCAGCGGCATGGCGCGTTCGTCAACAGCGACCTTGGCGAATATCATGTCCCGAGCCATGCCGATGTGCCGCCGCTCGACGTTCTGTTCGTCGAGCATATCGACCGGCATGCCAATCCGATCGGCGTGAAGGGGTTGGGCGAGCTGTCGATCTCGGGTGCGGGCGCTGCGGTGACCAACGCGATCTACAATGCGTGCGGGGTGCGGGTGCGCGACTTCCCGCTGACGCTCGACAAGATCCTCGGCGGGTTGCCGGATATGTGATCGCTTGGGGAGAGGGCGGTGCGAGACGTGTGACGGCCTGGTTTCGGCACGCCCCTCTCCCCGGCCCTCTCTCGCAAGCGGGAGAGGGAGTAGAAATGGCCGATAACGATTCCGTTCTGAATGCAGCGACCCAGTGGAAGGGCGCGCCGCTTGCGCTGGCCACCGTGGTGTCGACCTGGGGGTCGGCACCGCGGCCGCGCGGGAGCCACATGCTGGTCCATGCCGATGGCCGGTTCGAGGGATCGGTCTCGGGCGGGTGCGTCGAGAGCGACATTCTCGCGACCGCCGCCGACGTCATTGCGGGGGCGCCGTTCCAGCTCAAGAATTACGGCATCGCAGATGCCGCGGCATGGGAAGTCGGGCTGCCGTGCGGTGGCGAGATTTCGGTGCTGGTCCAGCCGGTGTCGGCGGAAGGGTTCGACCCCGAACTGTTCGACCGGATCGCCGAGGCACGAGACACGGGGAAGGGGCTCGCGGTCACGACCGATCTTGCCTCGGGGCAAAGCTCGCTCCGCCCGCAGGAAGGGGCGGCGTTCGTCAATCGTTACGATCCGCCGCGCCGCCTGCTGATCGTCGGTGCGGTGCAGATCGCGCAGGCGCTTGCCGGGCTGGTGCGCGAACTCGGGATCGCGACCACGGTGATCGACCCGCGCGCGCGCTTCCTGACCGAGGAACGCTTTCCGGGGGTGACGCTCGACGATCGTTGGCCCGACGAGGCGGTCGAGGCACTCGATCCCGGCCCCTCGAGCGCGGTGGTGACGCTGAGCCACGATACCAAGATCGACGACCCGGCGCTGATCGCCGCGCTGGCGCGCCCGACCGCGTATGTCGGTGCGCTTGGGTCGCGCCGCAGCCATGCCGCGCGGCGCGAGCGGCTCGCGGCGGCGGGGGTGTCCGAGGCGGATCTGGACCGGATCGATGCCCCGGTCGGACTCGATATCGGTGCGGTCGGGCCGGCGGAGATTGCGCTGTCGATCGCCGCGGCGATGGTCGGTGCGTTCAATGCCGGCGAACGCAAGCGGGGATGACGATGGGGCTCGCCGCAGGGGATTGCGTGCTGATCCTGCTCGCGGCGGGTCGGTCGGTGCGGTTCGGCGATGCCGACAAGTTGCAGCAGGACTTCCTTGGCAAGCCGCTGGCGTTCCATGTCGTTACCGCGCTGGAGGACGTCCCGTTCAAGGCGCGGCTGGCGGTCTGTTCGGGTTCGCAGCTCGATTTCGCCGCGCGCGGCTACGAGGTGATCCACAATGACGATCCGGGCGACGGCATGTCGGGGTCGGTCAAACTCGGCGTCGCAGTGGCGCGCGAGATCGGGTGCGCGGCGGTGGTGATCGCGCTGGCGGACATGCCGCGGGTGACCGCAACGCATATCTATCGGCTGCTCGAGGCCGCGTCCGGGCGGGACTCGGTGATCGCGTCGAGCAACGGCGTGCATCCGACGCCGCCCGCGGTGTTCGGCGCGGACCAGTTCGAGGCGTTGCTGACGCTGGAGGGCGACGCGGGCGCGCGCGCGATGGTCCGCGCGGGGCGGCACGTGATCGCGCCCGAGGCGGAGCTGCTCGACATCGACCGGCCCGAGGATCTGGAACGGCTGCGCGCGTTGCGGTGATTTCCGCGCGGGGCTTGTCCTGCGTTCCATATCCGTATTCTTCCTTCCCCGGCGGAGGCCGGGGCCCAGTCGGGATGGCCGGGGGAGCGGGTGCTGCGCTTCGTTACCGCCCGGATACTCCTCGGCCCCGGCCTTCGCCGGGGAAGCGGGAGCGAAGACGGCAGGGAGGGAAGACGGAAGAGAACAACGGCATGCCCCTGGCGGGCGGGGGGGCGAAACCTAGCGTACGTAGCTCGCGCCGTTTACGTCGAGGACTGCGCCCGTCATCGACGCCGGCGCCTTGAGCGCGAGGAACCGCGCTACTTCCGCGACTTCCTCGGGCATCGCGACGCGACCGAGCGGAATGTCCGCTAGCAGCTTGTCGCCGCCGCGGCTCGACAGGTAATCCTCCGCCATCCCCGTCATCGTGAACCCGGGGCACACCGCGAACGCGAGAATCCCCTGACCGGCATAGCCGCGCGCGATGCTTTTGGTCATCGCAACCATCCCCGCCTTGGACGCGGCGTAATGCCAGTGCGCGGGTGAATCGCCGCGATAGGCGGCGCGGCTCGCGATGTTGACGATCCGGCCGCCGACCCCGCGTGCCTGCCAGTGGAGCACCGCGAGCCGGCACAGTTCGGCGGATGCGGTCAGGTTGATCCGCATCGTGCGGTCCCAGTCCGCGACCCATTCGGCATCGGGACGGTCGATCGGGTTGGCGTCGAACACGCCGGCATTGTTGATGAGGACGTCGATCGTCCCGCCGAGGCGGTCGATGGCGGCGTCCCACAAGGTACGCGGGGCGGCGGGGTCGGCGAAGTCCGCCGGGATGCCGCTGCGCGTGCCATGCCCGACGAGCGCGATGCCCGGACGATCGAGCGCGGTTGCGATCGCGGCGCCGATGCCGCGCGAGGAGCCGGTGAGGAGGATGTTGGTCATCCCCCCGCAGTACCGGGATCGACCCCGGCGACCAACCCCGGCTTTTCTGCGAACCGCTTCGACGTCAGGCAGCGACGCTTGCCGAGAAGCCGTCCGCCGCGCCCTTCAGCTTGTGCAATTCGTCGTCCACCTCGCCGAAGTCGCGTTCGAGCGTGTCGATCTCGCCGGCGACATGCTCGGTATCCTCGCGAATCGTCGTGATCGTGTTCGACATCGAATCCGCCGCCATCGCGGTCTCGTCGACCGC
>CAZNQA010000117.1:0-8299 GCA_964575105.1 uncultured Stakelama sp. | reverse complement strand
TCGCGCCGATGCTCAACGGCGTCGAGCACGCCAACTTCTTCGAACAGCGCGCGACGGAATATTCGAAGGCGGCGACGCGCGGGAACTGGAACGAGGTTTGGGATGGGTTCGACAAGCGCCAGAAGGCGAAGGCGGGTCCGGTTGGCGTGGCGTTCGCGAACGAGGATTCGGACGCGGGGGACATGTTCTCACGCGCTGGCGTAGCAGCGGAGTAATACCATGCTAAAGCGACTGATAGTTCAGGGACTTCGTGGATCATTTCAGCCGGAAGTATCAGTTGATTTTCATCGAGACATTAATCTTATTACTGGCCTAAATGGATCGGGTAAGACAACGCTGTTGAAGCTCGTATGGTATCTTATTAGCGGAAACATACATACAGCTGCTGAGGAAACTCCGTTTCAGTACGCCTTCCTAGAGACATCAGACTTCAACCTGACGGTTGATCTTACTGATGCGGAAAATCCTCGTGTGGTTTTTGAGCAAAACGGTGAAGAGACTGTATTTCGGAACCGTACAATTGCGGAGCGCGACGAGTCGGACCAATTAGATTTTGACGAAGATATTTTAGAAAATGCGTCACGTTTCGTAGAAGACTACGGAAGATCTATCTATCTTCCGACCTTTCGACGAGTAGAGGGCGGCTACACTATTCCGCGAGAGGCTCGTTCAAACTTGAGAGCAATTAACCGAGGACGTAGCCGCTCTGCCCTCGAAGAAGCTTTAGGCGAGATCTCTCGCAGACTCTCAAACATGAACCATTACTTTATTTGCTCGGTATCTACCAACGATATTGTTGAACTTGTTCTTGCAAAGCACAACTCAGCCACGGAACGATACAGTCAAGAGCAACAATTAATATCTAACAAAATCATTACCGAGATTCGACATTATGAGCAGAAGGATTCTCAACTAGAACTTAATACCGCCGATGAGGTTATCAGTCGGATTAGACTTGCAATCGAGGCCATGGATTCCACAAGAGTAGAACTTATGAAGTCTCTCAATGCTGTAGAACAGGTTGTTGTTAGCTTGTTTACGCACAGAGGCATTTCTTTCAGCAACCGATACTCGTTTGGCGAAAAGGCTAATTCTGTTTTGTCAGAATACCTATCAGCTGGCGAAAAGCAGATGCTTAGCTTTATTTGCTATAACGCCTTCTATGACGACTGCGTAATTTTTATAGATGAACCCGAGTTGAGTCTACATATCGACTGGCAACGACAATTGTTTCCGATCCTCGAGCGACAGGCTACATCTAACCAGTTTATAGCTGCTACCCATTCTCCGTTTATTTACTCCAAGTATCCGGAAAAGGAGCTTTTGCTTAATTCCGACCGCGGCGACAACTGAACTGGGATGCCAGCTCAAACTATCACACTTGAGATACTCACAGCGACATTGTCCAGATCGGCGGTTAAGACGCTTATAACCGAAGGTCGTGATGATTTTGAGCTTTTTCGACACATTAACGACAAAGTGGGGTTTTCCGACTGTCTTCCGGCGGGAAATAAGGCAGCAGTTCTGGGGTTATGCGAACGCCACAATGAGCACTCCTGCCCTAGGTTAGCGTATCTCGTCGACAGCGACCTATGGGTGCTCCAAGGAGTACCCTATGAAGTTACTCGCCTTCCAAATTTGGTGTTAACTGATGGCTATTCGATTGAGAACGACCTTATAAGAGACGCTGATCCGGAACGGTTTATATATCAAGCGGATATTTCAGATTATTATGCGCAGCTTGGCTTGATTATTAAATGGTTTGCTGCTGGCGCGACCGCAAGGTCTTTGGGCTACAGTTTTGATTTCGACAAACGTATATCGCATATTTGCGAAGGTAGATCCCATTGCTTTACATTGGAGGCCCAAGCGGACGTACTAAGGCATCCGCCATCACAAGACCTCGTAGATGAAATAACGTCAGATTATAAAAGGTTACTTAGAGGAAAGACTTGGCAGTCTTTGATTTCCCGTTACCTTAATTATAATGGTAGAGCAATTATGCATAATCCTAAAGCTATTCTTGAAAGTGGCTTGCATAGCGGCGGTGTCTATTCCACAATCTTATTAACTAAGATAAGATCCTTTTTGGTCTAAACTTGTCCCTGTAGAATCGGTTCATAGTGATCTAATCTATTCCTTCCAGTCTCACCGCAACCACGCCAAAACAAACGGCCGTCGCACCGCACTGGTCCCGTTCCGCACCGCCACATCGATGTCCTGCCGGTGGAACTGCCGGTACAGAACCACGCTCAGCACCGCAGCATAGAAGCACCACACCGAGGCGAAGGCATAGCCCTTCACCAGATGCACCACCGTCAGCCCGACCACGTTGAGCACGCCATAGCCGCGCACCACGCGGTGGGTCGACAGCAGCAGCGCGCCGCAGGTCGCGGGGATGTAGAGCAGCGACATCCACAGGCGGCTCGTCACCGGGTTGCTATAGGCAATCGAATGCTGGTCGATCACCGCGCAGGTCGGCGCGATTACCAGCCCCGCCATGTCCCACGCGAACACCACCGCGCCCACGCCCGTGAGCACGAGGATCGCGCGCCGACGCCAGCCCGGCGGCTCCATCAGCGCGACTGCGGTCGGCATCAGCAGCGGGAGGATGCCGAGCGCGTAGAGGCTGAACAGGAACACACTGTGATCGACAGCATAGCGCCCGAGCCGCCCTGCGAGCGACAGCCACACCAGCCCTTCCGAAAACTGGTGGAACGCGAACAGCAGCGGCACGCTTGCGAACAACAACGCGCGCGGCTAACGGACGTGGCGCAGCGTGGCAACCCCGATCACCCCGAGGACGGCGGCGGCGGTGAAGCTGGCGGTGGCGGAGAAGCACATGGACGGTCCCTCGGGCGCGGAGCCGCCGGGGGCTGTGTGGGGGGATTTGTGCCGAGTGGGAAGGCGGGACTTCTTAAAGCCCCTCCCCTTCAGGGGAGGGGTTGGGGGTGGGGCAGTCCAGCAGGCGAACCTCTCTGCAAGGCACTTCCCCACCCCAACCCCTCCCCTGAAGGGGAGGGGCTTAAGTATAGTGTTACGCCCGCGCGCCCTCGACCACGCCGCCCGAATTATGCCGCAGCGCCTTCAGCACTGTCTCGACGATCGCATCCGCATCCAGACCCGCCTCGGCATATTGCGCCTCGGGCTTGTCCTGGTCCTGGAACGTGTCGGGCAAGCGCAGCGTGCGCAGCTTGAGGCCGGCGTCGATCAACCCGGTGTCGCTCGCGAAGGTCAGCACATGCGCGCCAAGCCCGCCGACCGACGATTCCTCGATCGTCACCGCCACCTCATGGCTGGTCAGCAGCTTGCGGATCAGTTCCTCGTCGAGCGGCTTGGCGAAGCGCAGATCGGCGACCGTGGTCGACAACCCCTTGGCTTCCAAAGCATCCGCCGCCTTCAAGGCCTCGCCGAGACGAGTCCCCAGCGCCATGATCACGACCTTGTGCCCCTGCCGGACGATCCGCCCCTTGCCGATCTCGAGCCGCTCGGGCGTTGCGGGCATCGCCACGCCGGTGCCGTTGCCACGCGGATAGCGTACCGCGATCGGCCCGCTGTCGTGCAGCGCCGCGGTGTGCGTCATGTGGACCAGCTCGGCTTCGTCCGATGGTGCCATCACCACCATGTTGGGGAGCGTCGCCAGATACGTCACGTCGAACGACCCGGCATGCGTCGCGCCGTCGGCACCGACCAGCCCGGCGCGATCGATCGCGAAGCGGACCGGCAGGTTCTGGATGCAGACGTCGTGGACGACCTGGTCGTAGGCGCGCTGGAGGAAGGTCGAATAGATCGCGCAGAACGGCCGCATCCCCTGCGCGGCGAGACCCGCCGCGAAGGTGACGGCATGCTGCTCGGCGATCCCGACGTCGAAGAAGCGGTCGGGATAAGCCCTGGAGAAGCCGTCGAGCCCGGTCCCCGACGGCATCGCCGCGGTGATCGCGCAGATCGTCGGGTCGCTCTCGGCTTCCTTGAGGAGCTGCGCGCCGAACACGTTCTGATATTGCGGCGGCCCGGGGGGTGCCTTGGTCTGGACGCCCGAGATCACGTCGAACTTCTGGACGCCGTGATATTTGTCCGCCGCCGCCTCGGCCGGGGCATAGCCCTTGCCCTTCTTGGTCACGACATGGACGAGGATCGGGCCTTCCTCCGCGTCGCGGACGTTCTCGAGCACTGGGATCAGCTGTTCGAGGTTATGCCCGTCGATCGGCCCGACATAATAAAAGCCCAGTTCCTCGAACAACGTGCCCCCCATTGCGAGCCCGCGCGCGAATTCGTCCGCCTTGCTGAGGCTCGACGCGAACGGCCGCGGGAGCTTCTTGGCAAGCCGCTTGGCAAGCTCGCGGAACCCGAGGAACTCGCGGCTCGACACGATCCGCGAGAGATAGGCCGACAATCCGCCGACCGGTGGCGCGATCGACATGTCATTGTCGTTGAGGATCACGACCAAGCGGTTGCCCGCCTGTGCCGCATTGTTCATCGCCTCATACGCCATGCCCGCGGACATCGCGCCGTCGCCGATCACCGCGATCGCCTTGCCCGGCTTGTCCGCGATCTTGTTGGCGATCGCGAAACCGAGCGAGGCCGAGATCGAGGTCGAGCTGTGCGCCGCGCCGAACGGGTCGTATTCGCTCTCGGAGCGCTTGGTGAAGCCCGACAGGCCGCCACCCATGCGCAACGTGCGGATCCGGTCGCGACGGCCGGTGAGGATCTTGTGCGGATAGCATTGATGCCCGACGTCCCACACGAGGCGGTCGCGCGGCGTATCGAAAACATAGTGAATCGCGACGGTCAGCTCGACCACGCCGAGCCCCGAGCCCAGATGCCCCCCGGTCACGCCGACCGCGGCGATCGTCTCCTGCCGCAGCTCGTCGGCAAGCGCGCGCAGCTCTGTCGCAGGAAGGGTCCGCAGGTCCGCGGGAACGTTAACCGTGTCGAGCAACGGCGTCTTATGAGAGTCAACCATCGGACCTGTTTAGCGCCGCTCCCTCACGCTGTCGATTGCTGCAGATCGCTTCTGTCACAAAGCGACATTTTCTTGACGGTTGTGGCTTGCGCGCCCGACAAGACGGGGATGCGCGACTTTTCCTACCGCCTGGCGACCGAAGCCGATATCCCCGCGATCAGTGCGTTGATGGAGCGTGCGATCAGCGCGCTGCAGGCCGGGTTTTTGGATTCCGACGAGATTGCCGCGAGTCGCTTGAGCATGGGGCTCGACACGCAACTGATTGCCGATCGGACTTATTTCGTCGTCGAGGAAGCCGGCGCACTAGCCGGTTGCGGCGGGTGGAGTTACCGCGCGACGCTGTTCGGCGGGGATGCGAGCGCGGTCGTACGCGACGCACGAATGCTCGATCCGGCAACCGACGCTGCACGAATCCGCGCGATGTACACGCATCCCGATTTCATCCGGAGCGGGGTCGGTCGGCTCGTGCTCGCACTGTGCGAGGATGCCGCGCGCGCGGCAGGGTTCACCCGGCTCGAGATGATGGCGACGCTTGCGGGAGAGCCGCTGTACCGCGCCTGCGGTTACGTCGAGATCGAACGCGTCGCGCGGATGGCGCCGGCGGGGCCACCTGTGCCGGGGGTACGGATGGGAAAGACGCTGGAATAACCCAAAGCCCCCTGTCCTTACTTCCCCGGCGAAGCAGTAAAGAGACAGTGGGGAAAAAACCGCCGCTACGCCGCTTTGGCAATCGCCGCACACGCCGCGCACTTCCCGCGTACCTCGATCACCGGACGCTCGGGCGCGAACCCCGCGCTGATCGCCGCGCTACGGACTCCCTTGGTCAGCACGTCGTCATCGAGATGGACGATCTGCCCGCAGGAATCGCACACCAGGAAGATACAGTCGTGCAGGCAATCGGGATGCGCGTTGGCGATATAGGCGTTCGAGCTTTCCACCCGCCGCGCGAGATTGGACGTCACGAACAGGTCGAGGATCCGGTACACGCTGTTGGCAGCGACCCGCCGCCCCTCGGTCTTGGAAACCGCTTCGGCAATGTCATAGGCCGAGGCGGGCTTGTCGAACCCCGCAAGGGCGCGGAAGATGTTCGCCCGCATCGCGGTCCATTGCTCGCCCGATCGCTCTAGCGTGGCCTGGGCCGCGAGCGCCAGATCGGCATCCTGCGGTTCATAATGTCGGTGCGTCGCCATGCACGGAAGATAGGCCCTCCGTGCCCGTGCCGCAACGCCCCACCGAAGGTCAGCAGGCCGCACGCCGGTTGAGGTCATGGCCCAAAGCAAGCGTCGCGACACCGATCAGCGTCCACACCGTCTCGAGGCCATCGCCGTCGTGCGGCAACGAAATCGCCCCCGCCATCATACCGAGCCCGGCCGCGCCGACCACCGCGGGCATCATATAGCCATGCGTGAAGATCCCGCGCCCGAGCGCGATCACGCCGAAACCGATCGCGATCGTAAGCCCGATCTCGTGGAACAGCGGATTGAGCAGCAAACCGCCCGCCGATGCCGCCAATGCGAGAAAGATCGAACTCGCGATACAATGGACGACGCACAGCCCCGACAGCCCGATCGCCATATTGTCGAACCGCTGTTCGATCCACCGATAGGCGGGAGAGGAGGCGAGCGTCGTCATGCTGATCGCCATGTGGCACGCGTCCCGCCAAGTTACAACATATCATCGCGAGTTTTTTGCATCCGCGCGACTGCAATCGACAATCGACCTGTTGCCCGGCGAGGCGTAAGACACGGACATGCTCCAGGCATCCTCGCTTCCCTCGCGCGTCCGTCCGCATACGCTGTCGCTCTGGCTGTTCCTCGCGGCGGCGCTGGTCGTCGCGATGGTCGTGATCGGCGGGATCACCCGACTGACCGAATCGGGGCTGTCGATCACCCAGTGGAAACCGCTCACCGGGATCATCCCGCCGCTCAATGCCGCGCAGTGGCAGGCCGAGTTCGACAATTACAAACGCATCCCGGAATATCAGCAGCTCAACCGCGGGATGACGCTGGCGGGGTTCCAGGCGATCTTCTTCTGGGAATATGTCCACCGTCTGCTCGGGCGCGTGGTCGGCATGGTCTACCTGTTGCCGTTCCTCTATTTCTGGGTGCGCGGACGTCTGCCGCGCGGCTATGCGCCGCGGCTCGGCGCGCTTGTCGCGCTGATCGTGCTGCAGGGCGCGATCGGCTGGTGGATGGTGTCGTCGGGGCTGACCAAGCGCACCGACGTCAGCCATATCCGGCTCGCGATCCATCTCGTCACCGCGCTGACGCTGCTCGCGGGAACGGTGTGGACCGCGCTCGACCTGCGCGATCTCGCCGCGACTCGCCTCGCCCGTCCGGCGCGGCTGCGCGCCTTCGCCGCGGCGGCGCTGGTACTGTTGTTCACGCAAATCATGTTCGGCGCGTTCACGGCCGGACTCGACGCAGGCTATGCCTTTTCGAGCTGGCCGCTGATGGGGGACGAGATCTTCCCCGCCGCCACGCCGCTGACCGAGCCGATGTGGCGCAACGCGGTCGATAATCCGATCGTCGTCCAGTTCATCCACCGCTGGCTCGCCTTCGTCGCGGCGACGGGCATCGTCGCGCTCGGCTGGCGCGCGATCCGTGCGGGCGCGCCGCGCGCTGGTGCCATTGCGATTGCGCTGGTCGCTGGCCAGATCCTCCTCGGAATCGCCACGTTGCTCAGCGGAGTCGAGATCGTCGTTGCCGTAGCGCATCAAGCGAATGCCGCGCTGCTGCTGATCGCCGCGGTCGCCGCGGCCCACGCGGTCGGCCGTCGCACGATCTGAAGCGGCGCGGTTTGACGGGAGTTTGGCATCGGTATCCCGATACCTGTCGGGAAACCCGCCGAAACCTTGACTTTCCTGCCTGCGCGCAGCAATAGCCGCTCCAACGATGCCGTCCCCCGGGGCGGCATCCGTCATTTTAGCTATGTAAGGTCACAAGCCCCATGAAGGCGCTGATGAAGACCACCAAGCCGGCCTTGCCGCATGAGGTGGAGAAGAAATGGATCATCGTCGATGCCGATGGTCTGGTCGTTGGCCGCATGGCCTCGATCATCGCGAACGTCCTGCGCGGCAAGCACAAGCCGAGCTTCACCCCCCACGTCGATTGCGGTGACAACGTCATCATCATCAACGCGGACAAGGTGCGGTTCACGGGCAACAAGCTCAAGGACAAGGTCTATTACAAGCACACCGGTTATGCCGGCGGCATCAAGGGAATCACCGCGGGCAAGGTGCTCGAGGGTCGTTTCCCCGAGCGCGTGATCGAAAAGGCCATCGAGCGGATGATTCCGCGCGGCCCGCTTGGCCGTCAGCAGATGCGCAACCTGCGC
>CAZNQA010000116.1:0-8469 GCA_964575105.1 uncultured Stakelama sp. | reverse complement strand
CGCTGGGCTTCGGCTTCCGCTGCGGGTTCCTGGGGCTGCTGCATCTGGAGATCATACAGGAGCGCCTGACGCGGGAATACGACCTCGACCTGATCACGACCGCGCCGTCGGTGGTGTACGAGATCGAGCTGACGCACCCCGATCCTGCGGGCACGACGCAAATCGAGTTGCACAACCCCGCCGACATGCCCGAGCCGAACAAGATCGCGACGATCAGCGAGCCGTGGATCGAGGCGACGATCTACGTCCCCGACGAATATCTCGGCAGCGTGCTGAAGCTGTGCCAGGATCGCCGCGGCATCCAGAAGAACCTGACCTATGTCGGCGGCCGTGCGCAGGCGACCTACGAGCTGCCGCTCAACGAAGTCGTGTTCGATTTCTACGATCGGCTGAAGTCGATGTCGAAGGGCTATGCCAGCTTCGATTATCATCAGATCGGCTATCGCGAGGGTGATCTCGTCAAGATGGGGATCCTCGTCAACGAGGAGCCGGTCGATGCGCTGAGCATGATCGTCCACCGCGGCACCGCCGAAGTGCGCGGGCGCGGCATGGTCGAGCGGTTGAAGGACCTGATCCCGCGGCATCTGTTCAAGATCCCGATCCAGGCCGCGATCGGCGGCAAGGTCATCGCGCGCGAGACGATCAGCGCGATGCGCAAGGACGTGACCGCGAAATGCTACGGCGGCGATGCGACGCGCAAGAAGAAGCTTCTGGAAAAGCAGAAGAAGGGCAAAGCGAAGATGCGCGAGTACGGCTCGGTCAGCATCCCGCAGGAAGCGTTCATCGCCGCGCTGCGGATGGGCGATGACGGCTAACGCTTCCGGGGGCGGGCGCGCTCTTTCCTTATAATTGTCATCCCCGCGGAGGCGAGACCTCCGCAAAAGTCGGTTTACGGACCAGTCCTTTGCGGTTTTCCCACGAAGGCGGGAATCCAGAGCCGAACAAAACAACAGCTTACAGTTCTTGTGACTCCTGGACTCCCGCCTTCGCGGGAGAACAGCTGTAGTTTCATAAAGATTTTGCCCGTGCGGGAATGACGACGTTTCACAACACGTCCAGACACCAAAAACCCCGACCGAGGCCGGGGTTCTGGTATCGCTGGAAACGATGTGCCGAGGTGATCAGTTGCCCTGCGGCACCGTTCCACCCGGGGCTCCGCCCGGAACGCCCGCAGGCGCACCCGGCATACCACCAGGCGGCATGCCGCCAGGCGCACCGCCACCCTGTTGCATCATCTGCTGCTGCATCATCTGCTGTTGCTGGAGCTGCTGGACAGCAGCCTTGGACAGGAAATCAAGCATCTCGATGTCGAATACCAAGGTCGAATGCGCGGGCATCCCCGGACGCGCGGTATCGCCATAAGCGAGGCTCGGCTTGATCCACACGCGGTACTTACCCCCCTTGGGGATCAGCGAAAGCGCTTCCTCGAAACCGGGGACGACCTGATGCTCGCCAAGCGGCACCGGGAACGGGCGCTGGCTCTTGTCGAACACAGTCCCGTCGACGAACTTGCCCTCGTAATTGACGAGCGCGACGTCCTGATCGGTCGGCGGTGCACCGGTGCCCGGAGTCAGCACCTGATATTGCAGTCCCGAAGGGGTCTGCTTGACGCCAGCGTTGCGGGCGTTGTGCGCCAGGAACGTCGCCGCCGGATCGACCGGGGTTTGCACCGCAAGCGCGGCCGCACCGACCGCAGCCACCGCGACACCGGCCCACAGATACACCAAGACACGCCGCTTGACGGGCTTCAGCGGAACAGCGGTGATCGACATGGGTGCTCCCAGATGGGCGGTCGGGTCAGGGAAGTAGAGAGAGTGGCGGGCCAGTAACGGCCCGCCCGGGACACGGGTCTTACCGTGCGCCGTCACGCTCCATGCGCTTGCGCTCGAGCTTGCGCGCACGGCGAACGGCAGCAGCACGCTCGCGCGCACGCTTCTCGCTCGGCTTCTCGTAATGACGGCGCAGCTTCATCTCGCGGTAAACGCCTTCGCGCTGCAGCTTCTTCTTGAGCGCGCGCAGCGCCTGGTCGACATTGTTGTCGCGAACGATGATTTGCATAAACCCGAACAGCTCCGAATCGATAGAAAAGCGCCGCCGCGAACATCAGGTCCGCGTCGCAAGGCGTGCGCCCTACACGGGTGGGTTGTAAGTTTCAACCCGTAGCGCAGCTTTTACGTGACTTGCCGGCCCTGCGCTCGCTAAGCGAACACCATGACCGGAACACCCCTTACGCTGTATAACAGCCTGACGCGAGCGCAAGAGACGTTCACCCCGATCGACCCGCGCGTGGTGCGGATCTACACCTGCGGCCCGACCGTCTATAACTATCAGCACATCGGCAACATGCGCGCCTTCCTGTTCGCGGACACGCTGGGGCGGGTGGTTCGCTGGAAGGGCTGGCCGACCAAACACGTCATCAACATCACCGACGTCGGCCATCTGACGAGCGATGCGGATGCGGGCGACGACAAGATGGAGAAGGCCGCCGCCGCGCAGGCCAAGTCGATCTGGGAGATCGCCGCGCATTATACCGCCGCATTCAAGGACGACGTCGCACGCCTCAACATCGAACCGCCGGCGGCGTGGACCGTCGCGACCGATCATATCCCGCAGATGATCGCTTTCGCACAAACGATCGAAAAGGACTGCTACCTGATCGAGGGCGGCCTGTATTTCGATACCAGCAAGGTGCCGCATTATGGCGCACTCGCGCGGGCGACCACCGATCAGGGCGAAAGCCGGATCGATCCGGTAAGCGGCAAGCGCAACGCCGCCGACTTCGCGATATGGCGGCGCTCTCCCCCGGGCGAGCAGCGCCAGATGGAATGGGACTCGCCGTGGGGCAAGGGCGCACCTGGCTGGCATCTCGAATGTTCGGTGATGAGCCTCCAGCATCTCGGGCACCCGTTCGACATCCATACCGGCGGGATCGACCACCGCGAGATCCACCACCCCAATGAGATTGCGCAGAACCAAGCGTTCTGTTCGTGCGAGGACACCGGCGCGCGTATCTGGATGCACAACAATTTCCTGGTCGACCGCGGCGGCAAGATGTCCAAGTCGAGCGGGGAGTTCCTGCGGCTCCAGACGCTGGTCGACGCGGGGTTCCATCCGCTCGCCTACCGGCTGATGTGCCTGCAAGCGCACTATCGCAGCGAGCTCGAGTTCACTTGGGACAATCTCGCCGCGGCGCTGACCCGGCTCAAGCGGCTGGTGATCGCGCTCGTTGCATTGCGGGGGCGCGACGACGGGGCGGTGAAGGGCGATGCCGAGCCCTATCTCGCGCGGCTCGAGGAAGCGGTGGCGGACGATCTCAACACACCGCGCGCGCTGACCGTGCTCGACGAGCTGATCGCGGACAAGAAACTGTCGCCGACGGTACGGATCGGCGCGATCGGCGATTTCGATGCGGTGCTGGGATTGCGTTTGGCCGATCTGACGCGGGCCGAGATGCGGCTGCGCCCTGTGGATGCGACGATTGACGCGGCGACGATCGATGCGCGGATCGCGGAGCGCAGGCAGGCGCGGATCGACAAGGATTTCACGGCATCGGATGCGATCCGCGATTCGCTCGCGGCGGCGGGGGTCGAGGTGATGGACGGCGATTCGCTGGGGTGGGACTGGAAACTCGGAGGATCGTGAGGCTACCGCAGGATGGCACATCTCTCCCCCATTCCACCATTCCCGCGCCGGCGAGACCGCTAATAGAGCTTCCGTCATCCTGAACTTGTTTCAGGATCCAGCCCTCCGCGAGTCCGGACCATGCTTGCTGCAAGGCGGAGGCTTAAACAAGGTCAGCATGACGGCAACATTTATACAAAGGTCTTGCGCAGGCGCGCCCCCGCCCACCAGAAACGAAGAGAGAACACCCCCTTCCCTTCGCGGCCACCCGCGCTAAGCTCCCCACGGACACAACCGGGGGGAACGTGACGATGCAGGGCAAGGTCTTGGGGTTCGACACCAGCAGCGCCGAGGGTATGATCAGCGCGGAGGACGGGCGCCGCTACGCCTTCACCCCCGCTGACTGGCGCCACCGCAGCGCGCCGCAAACCGGTCAGCGCGTCGATTTCGAGGCGGAAGGTGGCCGGGCGACCGGCATCTATGTCACGGGCGGCGGCGCGATGACCGCCGACAAGAATCGCTTCGTTGCGGCGCTGCTCGCCTTCTTCCTCGGCACGCTCGGACTCCACAAATTCTATCTCGGGCAGATCAAGGCCGGGATCGTCATGCTGTGCGTCGCGCTGTTCGGGTCGATTCTGTTCGGTATCCCGACCGCGATCATCGCGCTGATCGCGCTGATCGAATGCGTCATCTATCTCGCCACGCCCGATGATGCGTTCGAGCGTAAATATGTCGAGGGCAATACCGCCTGGTTCTGATCCCCTACCGAAAGGTCGTTGATGAAAGTCGTCCTGCCAGCGCTTGCCCGCCAGTTGCTTGAACCGCGGCTTCCCGCAGGACTCGACATCACCTGGGTCGCAACGCGGGCTGAAGCGACCGCGGCGATGGTCGACGCCGAGATCGGCTGGGTCGACCTCTACCCGCACGGGCTGACGCAGGAAGCGGTTGCCGCCGCGACACGGTTGCGCTGGCTGTTCACCGCGATCGCCGGCATCGAATCGCTCGATCTCGCGACGCTGCGCGGTGCGGGGACGATCGTCACCAACGGCGCCGGAATCAACGCTGTTGCCGTCGCCGAATATGCGGTGATGGGCATACTGGTCGCCGCCAAGCGTTACGACCACGTCGTGCGGATTGCGGACCGGCACGAATGGCCCGAGTCGGCTCCCGGGCGGCAGGAGGTGTTGGAAACCCGCGCGCTGATCGTCGGCTATGGCGCGATCGGTCGGTTGATCGGCGAACGACTCGCTGCGTTCGGGGTCGAGGTGACCGGTGTCACACGCTCCGGCCGGGATGGAACGCTGACACCGAATGGGTGGAAGCCACGACTTGCCGACTTCGACTGGGTAATCCTCGCCGCGCCATCGACTGGCGACACCAAGGCTGCGATCGGTACGCCCGAATTCGACGCAATGAAAACGAGCGCGTGGCTCGTCAACATTGCGCGCGGCGACATGGTCGATCAGGACGCCTTGATCGCGGCGCTCGGCAACAGGACGATTGCGGGCGCATTCCTTGATACGGTCGACCCCGAACCGCTTCCGCCGGAGCATCCATTATGGAGTGCGCCGAACGTGATACACTCGATGCATCTCGCCGGGCGCAGCCAGACCAAGATGTTTGTACGCGCCGCCGATCTCTTCCTGCGCAACCTTTCCAAATTCCGGGCGGGGGAAACGATGGAGAATGTCGTCGATCTCGACGCGGGCTACTGAGGTACAGGTTCGCAACGGGTGTAGCCGAGGCAGCGGAGGACCTGAGTGTACCTGCCTCGGACTTGGAGCGAGCCGACCTTAGAGTCCGCCCTTGAGAGCCTTGTCCAACATCGTCAGTTCGATCGGGGTAAGACCGGCTCGGGGATCATCGTTCACACGCCTTGGGGCCGGAAATGACCGGCGAAAGGCGCCCGATCCTGAAGTCTTACGTACCATCTTTTCTGCTTCCTGAAGAACATGTTAACCAGTTCGGCACGGAAACGACAAACTCCGGCGCTGGTTCCCCAGCGAAACGCCCGGCTCCGTGCATCCTGTGTCAGAACGGTACGGGAGCCTCCCCTGGTTCCCGCGCCACCGCCACCGGCCCCGGCCTCAAGTCGCGCATGGTAAGCCGCCCGCCCCCTTGCAGCACAGCAGATGTCCGGGCGAACCCTTGGATCCCGGCGTGCTCAAGCGGCAGATCCTCGTCGATATCGGTCTTCTCCTGGCGTTGGAAAACCGCTCGGTTGCCCGTCCGCGACTAGCTGTGGATGGTCACTGGTTTTGAGGCTCGGCAGCTTCGTTTCCCCGCGCCGGATCGAAAAAGAACCAGTGTTCGTGAATTTTCCCGTCAAGGATGCGGGCGGCATCCGAACCGCTCACAATGACTTCTCCCTCAGGTCCGCCCTGCCAGCGTGTCACCGCAACGCCGTGGTGTCCCAGCGTGGGGCCGGTGACCGTAAAGCGGAAACCCGGCGGCATGTCGGCGAGAACGCCCGCAACGGTATCGGAAATGGCGGCATGCCCCGTGACCGAGCGTTCGGGTTCGTAGATGCGCGCTTCGGGATGATAGATCTCGGCAATGGCGGCCAGCCTTTTGTCGCCGTCGTGCTCGCTCCAGATGCGTTCTATACTCGCTTCGAGCAGTCCTGGCCCGATTTCCTCGGCCATATCGGCCTCCTGCGTTTAGCGGGCAACTCTGCCCCGGGGATGCCATAAAGACGCTCGGCGTGGGCATGCTATCCGACAAGATTCGACGATGGCAAATTCAAGGAGAAGACGTTCGGCCTCCAACGCGATCCACCCTGTAATACGCGCAATGCCTCGGATGGCACCAGAAATTACCCAGGAAGGGAAAATCCGAGTTGCGCCTCTTACCCAGCTTGGGTAATAGTCCCTCGTATGACGACGATGGCCGGCCTCAAGATCAAACGCTTCCGTGAAGAACGCGGCCTCACCCGCGCCGCGTTCGGGGCGTGGTATGGTGCGCCGGGTTCGACCGTTCAGGGCTGGGAAGAGGATGGCAAGCGCGCCAGCGGCCCGGTGGTCAACCAGATCGCCGCCAACGCCATCGCCGCACACGCCGACTGGTACGTACAGATTCGCACGGAGAATGACATGAGCAGCTGGTCCCCCGATAGCTGGACTCGCGCCGACGCGCGGCAAATGCCCCATTACGAGGACGCCGCCGCGCTCGACGCCGCGACCGCGCAGCTCAGCTCCTTCCCCCCGCTCGTCTTCGCAGGCGAGGCGCGCAACCTCACCGCCGATCTCGCGCGCGTCGCGGAGGGCAAGGCGTTCCTGCTTCAGGGCGGCGACTGCGCCGAAAGTTTCGCCGAGCATAGCGCCAACAACATTCGCGACACGTTCCGTGTGATCCTGCAGATGGCGGTCGTACTGACCTTCGCGTCCAAGCTGCCAACGGTGAAGCTCGGCCGGATGGCGGGGCAGTTCGCCAAGCCGCGCTCGGCCGACACCGAGACGATCGGCGACGTCACGCTGCCCGCGTATCGCGGCGACATCGTCAACGACATCGCCTTCACCCCCGAGGGCCGCGCGAACGATCCGCAGCGGATGATCCGCGCGTACAGCCAGTCCGCGGCGACACTCAACCTGCTCCGCGCGTTCGCGGGCGGCGGCTATGCCAACCTGCACCAGGTCCATCGCTGGACACACGATTACATGGGCCGCAGTCCGTGGGCGAAGAAGTTCGCCGACGTCGCCGACCGGATCGGTGAGGCGCTCGACTTCATGGAAGCGTGCGGAATCAGTCCCGAAACCGTGCCGCAACTGGCGCAAACCAGCTTCTATACCAGTCACGAAGCGCTGCTGTTACGCTACGAACAGGCACTGACCCGGCAGGATTCGCTGACCGGCGACTGGTATGACACGAGCGCGCACTTCCTGTGGATCGGCGACCGCACGCGCTTTGAAGGCAGCGCGCATGTCGAATATCTGCGCGGCATCGGCAATCCGATCGGGATGAAGTGTGGCCCGAGCCTCGAGCCCGATGCGTTGCTGCGCCTGCTCGACACGCTCAACCCCTCGCGGACTCCGGGGCGGATGACGCTGATCACGCGCTACGGTCACGACAAGATCGAAGCGGGACTCCCCAAGCTGGTCCGCGCCGTCATGCGCGAAGGACATCCAGTGGTGTGGAGCTGCGATCCGATGCACGGCAATACGGTCAAGGCAGCGACGGGGTACAAGACCCGGCCGTTCGATCGTATTCTGGCGGAAGTCCGCGGGTTCTTCGCGGTCCACCGCGCCGAGGGCTCGATCGCGGGCGGGATCCATGCGGAGATGACCGGGCAGAACGTGACGGAATGTACAGGCGGGGCGGTCGACGTGACCGAACAATCGCTGGCGGACCGGTACCACACCCATTGCGACCCCCGCCTCAACGCCGGCCAGAGCCTCGAGCTCGCCTTCCTGCTCGCGGAGATGCTCAACGTCGAGATGGCGGAGCGGCGACGCGCGGCTGCCTGAGCCGCCGCGCGTCCCAAGCAACTATACTGCCGACCGTCCCTGCAACAAACGAACGACCACCACGATCGCGGCGATAACGAGCAGCAAGTGGATCAAGCCACCACCGATATGGACCGCGAAACCCAGTGCCCAGAGCACCAGCAAAACTACTACGATCGTCCAAAGCATCTGACATCCCTTTCAAAAACCGGCCCCTCGCCGGCGGACCCGAACCATTGTTCGGCCCCGAAACAAACGAGGGGCAGCGGTGCAAGTTCCGGAAAGGCAAACATCTCGTACAGACGGCTTGACGCTGCGCGCGGGGCTGCGTAAGGACGCCGCTTCGCTAACGGCCCCTTCGTCTAGCGGTTAGGACGACGCCCTCTCACGGCGTAAGCACGAGTTC
>CAZNQA010000115.1:0-8605 GCA_964575105.1 uncultured Stakelama sp. | reverse complement strand
CGACCGAAGGCAATTGGGATCTCGTCGGCAACAACATCCCGGTGTTCTTCATCCAGGATGCGATCAAGTTCCCCGACCTGATCCATTCGGTGAAGATGGAAGCCGATCGCGCCTATCCGCAGGCTGGCAGCGCACACGACACCTTCTGGGACTGGGCATCGCTGATGCCGGAAGCGACTCACATGCTGATGTGGGCGATGTCGGACCGTACCCTCCCCCGCTCGCTGCGGATGATGGAAGGCTTCGGCGTCCACACCTTCCGCCTCGTCAACGCCGAAGGCAACAGCAGCTTCGTCAAGTTCCACTGGAAGCCCAAGCTCGGCCTTCAGTCGACGATCTGGGACGAGACGCTCAAGCTCCAGGCTGCCGACAACGACTATCATCGTCGCGACTTGTTCGAGGCGATCGATACGGGCGATTTCCCCGAGTGGGAGCTCGGCATCCAGGTGTTCGACCAGGCGTTTGCCGAAGCGCAGCCGTATGACGTGCTCGATTCGACCAAGCTTATCCCGGAAGAGGACGTGCCGGTGCGGATCATCGGGCGGATGGTGCTCGACCGCAACGTCGACAACTTCTTCGCCGAGACCGAGCAGGTCGCGTTCCTGCCGACCAACGTCGTGCCGGGGATCGATTTCTCGAACGATCCGCTGCTCCAGGGTCGCCTGTTCAGCTATCTCGACACGCAGAAGTCGCGTCTGGGGACGACCAACTTCCACCAGATTCCGATCAACAGCCCGCGCTCGCCCGCCGGCAACTTCCAGCGCGACGGGATGATGCAGACCAAGGTCCCCAAGGGGCGCGCGAACTACGAGCCCAACAGCCTTGCCGCCCACGGCGAGGATGGCGGACCGCGCGAAAGCGCGACCAAGGGCTATGTGACGACCAACGCCGCGACCGGCGACAATGAGACGGGCGACAAGCTCCGTGTCCGTTCGGAACTGTTCGCGGATCACTACAGCCAGGCACGGCTGTTCTTCAATTCGGCAACCGAGAACGAGCAGGCGCATATCGCGTCGGCGTTCGTGTTCGAGCTGTCGAAGGTCGGCCTGCTCGACCAGGTCCCGCCGCGGATGGTCGCCAACCTGCGCAACGTCGATGAGGGTCTCGCGCAGCGTGTTGCGGACGGTCTCAACATCGACTTGCCCGAAAAGGCGAAGGCTGCACGCGAGCCGGTCGACATGAAGCCTTCGGACGCACTGTCGATCCAGAAGAACATGAAGGAGACGCTGGAAGGCCGCGTCGTCGGCATCCTGATCGCGGACGGCACCGATGCCGCCGAGCTCGACGCGTTGGTCGCGTCGATCAAGGACGCCAAGGGCAAGGCCGTGCTGGTCGCCCCCAAGGTCGGCGGCGCAACGCTGTCGGACGGCAGCAAGCGCAAGGCCGATGGCCAGCTCGCCGGTACGCCGTCGCAGATCTTCGACGCGGTCGCGATCGCACTGTCGGCAGAGGGTTGCGCGATGCTGCTCAAGCAGGGCGCAGCGGTCCAGTTCGCGATGGACGCGTTCGGGCATCTCAAGGCGGTCGGCGCGAGCACAGCGGCACAGCCGTTGCTCGACAAGGCCGGCGTCGAGAAGGACGAAGGCGTGACCGACCTGGGCGCGGGCTTCGTCAAGGCAGCGGCAAAGCGGTTCTTCGCGCGTGAGCCTAACGTGCGCGATCTTGCCTGATTGCTAAGGCGATAGGGTAACGGGAAAGGCCCGGTGCGCTTCGCACCGGGCCTTTTTTGTTGCGTGGCCGTGCCAGGCTGCCGGTATTTGTCTAGGTCGCGGTGTGGTGCGTCGACAACATGTGTTCTACGCCGGGCAAGACGCGGCGGTTGCAGACCAGGATCTGTTGGTAGATCACGAACTGGGCGATATCGACCGACCTTGGCAGGCTCGGTCAAGATACCGGGGAAATGGCCTTTCGAGTATCAGCAGGATTGCGGCCGCATAAGTCGCTTTCGATGCGCTAAGAAGCTGCGATTGAAGTGACCAACGTCGCTGTCAACGAGGTCACCCCAACCGTTCTTTATCAACGACGCGCGTTTTTGCCACGCGCGCGCGCGCGCCTTGCGCTTACGAGCCGAATTGGCTGTACGCTTACCAAGGCACCTCATTCCGTTCGAAGTAGAACCGGCCGGTAGTCCCGCGGGAATCCCGCGTCGCTAGCCATACGATACCCGCGGCGGCCTCCTCCACGGTGCGGTATCCTGTATGACCGTTGAAGTCGGTCGCAGTATAGCCGGGGTCCGCTGCATTAACGCTGATGCCGTAGCCCGCCAACTCCTTGGCCAACGAGAGGGTGACAGCGTTAAGGGCTGTCTTGGAGCTGTTATAGCCAAGGATGTTGACGCCGTAGAATTGATTGTCGCGATCTGACAGCCAGCCCAGGGAGCCCAAACCGCTGCTGACCATGACAATGCTGGTATCCCTTCCTGCTTTGAGCAACGGAAGAAAGGCTTGCGTCACCCGAATCGGAGCGAAAACGTTGGTTTCGTAGATGGTCTTAATGTCGTCGAGCGGTTGCTCGCTGGGAAGGATCGGCTGAAGCCCGGCGATGCCGGCATTGTTGATCAGGATGTCGAGCTTGCCATCCTCGCGTTCGACGCGCGTCACCGCAGCACGGACGCTTTCTTCGCCAGTCACGTCGATCGTCAGTGCCCGGACATCGAGCCCTTCGGCGCCAAGCCGTGCTGCTGCTGCGGTGCCCCGCTCCGCATTGCGGCTGCCAAGCCAAACCCGCAAACCCAGTCGACCCAGTTGTCGTGCGGTTTCGTAGCCGATGCTCTTGTTGGCACCGGTAATGAGAACGGTCCTGTCTATCATGTCATGCTCCGCGCAGGACGGACCACGCCCACGCGCCGTCTTCGCCCGCGTTCTTCCAAGCACCCTGTCGTGTTCGCATCACTTTGATAATCGAGCCAGATCCGGATACGCTGATCGGCATGGCGAACAGTGATAACATGAGCCTCGATAGCTTGACGGTGTTCCTTGCCGTCGTTGACGCGCGTGGCTTTCGATCGGCATCCAAACGGCTGGGTCTTTCCCCCTCGACGGTAAGCGAGAAAATTGCTGAGTTAGAAACGCGACTTGGCGTTCCGCTCCTCACACGGACGACACGCAGCATCATGCCCACCGAGGCCGGGAACGCACTCGCTGCGCGCCTCACGCCGCTGCTTGCCGAAACCCGGGCTGCTTTGCAGGACGCCGCCAACTCTCAGGCGGACGTGCGCGGCCTCCTGAAGTTGAACGTCACCGGCGCAGTCATGATCGACATCCTCCCGCCGGTCATCGACCGTTTTCTGACCTTGCACCCACAGGTTCGTGTTGAAATCATGGTGGATGATCGTCTTGTCGATATCGTGGCGGCAGGCTGCGACGCCGGGATCCGCTACGGCGAGCATCTTGCACAGGATATGATCGCGGTGCCGGTTGGGCCACCTCTCCAGCGGCTGGCCTACGCCGCCGCTCCCTCTTATCTCGCTAAGCATCCAACGATATCTGGTCCACGTGAGTTGGCGGCGCACGCGGCAATCCGGCTCCGCTTCTCGAGCGGGGCGCTCGTCGCTTGGGAGTTTGAACGTGGCGATGAACTACTGACGGTCGATCCGCCGAGCCGCCTCACCATCGGCGTAGATGCGGCGCCTGCAGCAATCGCATCGGCGCGCGCCGGCCATGGCGTGATCGCAACCTTTCAGAACTGGCTTGACCCGTATTTCGAAAACGGATCCCTTCAACCCATCCTCCCCGAATGGTGGCCAACGTTTGAAGGACCACAGCTCTACTTTTCCCGTCGCTTCGTACCTGCGCCGCTGCGCGCGTTCATCGATTTTGTCGTATCGCAGCGGAAGTCTTCTGGACGTGACGACGCCTGAACGTGGTCGGTCGCCTGACGATGCAAACCTCCGCTATTCATAAATTCGATCGCGTTCGGGAAAGCGATCGAGGTATCGCCATACTCGTTACCGCGTGGTTCGCTCGCCACCAAGCACCCCCCGCCCCTATCGCAACGCCAGCGCCACCGCCGCCGAGCAATTGACCGTCGTCGGCGGACGCCCCGCCGCCGAGGCCGGCGTCCTGGTGATCCCCAGCGCCTGCCCGATCGACCGCCCCAACACGCGCAGCACGCCGCCAGCGGTCGGCTTCTCCGTCGCGCCGAGCCCCGCGACGGTCACCGTCGGCGACCCGAGCGTTCCCCGCACATGGATCGGGTCGGCGATCCGCAACAGCGCATTGCTCTTGCTCGCCCCCGCCAGTGTCAGGTCGAGCCGTTCGCCGTCGAGCAAAATCCGCCCCGACCCGCGCCCGACCGATGCCCCCGTATCGATCGCCAGCGGATTGGGCGTCAGCACGCCGCCGCTCGCGCGGAAATTGGCGACGAGGCAGCGCAGCGGCACCGTCTCGCTCGGGCCGCCGATCGCATGCGCGACCGCGCCGCTGAGATTCTGCCCGAGCACGTCCGCGACCATCCGCTGGACATGCCCGTTGGTCGCGACGATCGCGGCCTTGCCGCTCGCATGCGCCATCGCCGCGCGCACCGTATCGCCTTGCCCGGTCATCACGATATGCCCGCGCACCGGCCCCGAGATCATCTTCGGCTGTCCGACCAAGGAGTCGAGCGTCAGCCCCGCCAGCCGTAGGTCGATCGCCAGCTTGGGGGTGCCGCTGCGGTGATCGACCTTCACCGTCCCCGTCAGCCGCCCGCTCGCCAGCGTCGCGACGACGTTGCGCACCGTGATGACGCGGTGATCCAGCGTCAGCGATCCCGACAGGCTCTTGAACACCGTCCCCCCGCTCGACAGCAGCCGGTGCGCGACGAACACCAGGCGCCCGTCGGTCTTGCCCATCTTCGACAGGTTGATCCGCGTTGGCGGGATCACGCGCGGCCCGAGCGCCGCCTTGCGCGCCGCCGACTGCGCACGGCCCTCGGCGTCGGCGAGATCGTCGAAGTCGAACTGGCGCGCATCGACTTTCGCGTCGATGTTGGTCCGCCCGCCGTCCTTGTGGATCGTCGCCACGCCGCTGAACAACGACCGGCCCATGCTCCCGGCGATCTTGTCGACATACCAGTCGCGCCCGTCGTGGCGGATCTTCCCCGCAAGGTTGATCGGTTGCGACCCGAACAGCCCCGCCTCGATGATCCGGTCGAGGTTCTTGAGCGTCGGCGCGCGGGCGGTGATGTCCGCGCTGAAGTGCCGCGTGTCGAGCACCCCGCGCATCTGCCCGTTGACCGCCATCCGGAGCGCCGGCGAAGCGAGCGTCGCCTTGAACGGATAGGGTGCGGTCGGGTCGATCCCGGTGATCTTGCCACCCGTCAGGTCGAGCGTGGCGGGGGTATCCTGGAACGTCCCCGTCGCGGCATAGCGCAGCCCGTTCTGCGCATCGACGCTGAGTGGCCCGCCGACGATCAACCCGCGCTTGGCGTCGCGGATCACGACCTGGCTGTTGGTGATCGTCAGGTCGGACAGGCTCGGGCGGCTGTCCCCGTCGCGCTTTGGCGTCTTGCGCGCGGGCTTCCAGTTCTCGCGCCCCGTGGCGTCGCGCACCAGCGCGATCCGCGCGCCGTCGATGCGGATCTTGTCCGGGCGAAACCGCCCGAGCAGCAGCGACAGCACCGGCACGCGCACGCTCGCAGTCTGGACGCGCAGCAGATCGCCCGGCCCGACCCAAGCCGGCTGCGCGATCCGCACGTCGCGGACCGACACCATCGGCGTGTACGAAAACACGCTGTCCCGCGTCACCGACCCGACCTGCACCTTCGTGTCGAGCGCCGCGGACAAGCGGTTCTCGATCGTCCCGCGAAGCAGACCGAACGGAAACGCCCCCAGCGCGACGACCCCGACCACCACCACCGCGCTCCCCACGACCGCGCTCACCAGCAACCGCGATCGCAGGCGCGACCGCGGCTTGGGGGTGAAGGAGATCGCGGGCTGTTCGGACGGGGCCGGAACGGGAGGATTGGTCACCCCGGATCAACCCGAAAACCAGCGGTTGGTTTCACTCCCGTATCATTATGTGTCCGGGGCTACCCTGCGTCAGGCCATCACCCGGTCGAGCGCGGTGCAGAACGCCTTCATCTCCGCCGCCGACCCCACCGTTATCCGGCTGACCGTCGGCCAGATCGGCCACGACCGCCCGATCTCGACGCTCTGCTTGCGGAACGCGGCCTGCATATCCTTCGCCTGGCTGGTCTTCCAGTCGATCATGAACATGTTGGCACTGGTCGGCTTGACGCTGATCCCCTTCGCCTTGAGGTGATCGAGCGTCAGCCCGCGCGCGGTCTCCATCTGCGCGCGCCGCGCGGCGATCAGCGGCGCGGCGGTGAGGCTCGCGGTCGCGCAGGCGATGCTCGTCACCGGCAACGCACCCGACTGCATCCCGCCGTCGTAGCGCATCATCTTCGCGATATTCGCTGGGTTGGTGATGATATAGCCGACGCGCAGCCCCGCCATCCCGAACAGCTTCGAGAAGGTGCGGAGCACGATCACGTCGGGATGCTTCACCGCGAGATAGGAGGCGACCGGCACGCCCGCGAAATGCGTATACGCCTCGTCGACCAGCACCATCGACCCGGCGGGCTTGTTCGCGATCAGCCATTCGATGTCCGCGAGCGGCGTGATCGTGCCCGTCGGATTGTTGGGGGTGCAAATGTAATAAAGCCCGGCATTCGGGTTCGCCGCGCGCATCGCCCGCACGTCATGCGTATACTCCGCGGTCAACGGCACCGCCTTGACCGGCGCCCCGAGCCACGCCGCAGTCCGCCCGGCAAGCTCGAAGGTGGGATCGGCGGTCACCAGCCCCCGCGTCGGCGAACAATAGCTCACCACCGCACGGCACAGCGGATCGCTCGATCCCGGCCACGGCGCGACATGGTCGGCGGGAACACCCTCGACCGTCATCACCGCCTTGATGAAATCCCCGCGCTGGTCCTGCGGCGAATAGCGATTGCCCTGCCCGATCATCGTCGAGGCCGCCTTCGCGCCGGGCGCCAGCGGGCCGGTCCAGCATTCGTTCGCGCCGATCCGCACTTTCGCGGCGGGGGCAGGATCGGGGACGCCGCCCGACGCCCAGGCGGGCCGCCCGACGCTCGCGGCGACCGCGCCCGCGCCGAACACCGCCGCGATTCGCGCAAGATCGCGCCGCGCGAACCCGCGGGTCAGCAGGTCGTCGTCGGCTTCCGGGTTTGATAGAATGGCTTGTGTCATCGGTCGGCCCCTGTTGGAGGATGTCCGTCCACTCCCGCATGGGCTCACCGGCCCTTGGCGACAGAGTGTTCCGTAAAACAGGCCGGAAGGAAAGGTGGCAAATCGTTGCGGCGACAAAATCGCAACATTGTTGCCCGGAGCACCATCCCACTTCCACGCGTCATCCCCGCGGAGGCGGGGGTCCATACCGGCTGGCCGCGGCCATCGGGCGCGGCGCTAATGGATTCCCGCAGTCTCGGGAAGCACGGGAAAAGGGAACCCCGTTGACTTTCCCCCGCATCCAGCTATCAGCGCCGCTCTCCCGACCCGGGTTCGCTCGGGGCGGGACCGTCCGAGACAGCAGGTGGCCGAATTCCGTCGGTCTTAATGCCCTGCCGAGACGGGGACAGGATTTCCGCCGACACCGGGTTCGCCCGCGTTCCGGCTTGCCGCCTCCCTTATCGCCCCTGCGGCGAATAAGCGGGCGTCGCTCCCATTCCCCATCGCTGGACACTTCCGGAGCGCATCTGCGCCCCGGTTCGTAACCGGTCGTGCCGTTCGCGGCATGGCCAAAAAAGTGGAGAATGGCATGGATCGTGCTCAAAAGACCGAGCTCGTTGCAGAGCTGAACCGCACGTTTGCCGAAGTCGGCGTGGTGGTCGTCACCCGCAACCTCGGCATGACCGTTTCGCAGTCGACCAAGCTGCGCAACGCAATGCGGGACGCTGGCGCGAGCTACAAGGTCTCGAAGAACAAGCTTGCCAAGATCGCTCTGGACGGCACCGACTACACCCCGCTGGGCGACATGCTCACGGGTCCGGTCGGTCTCGCCAGTTCCATCGACCCCGTCGCGGCTGCCAAGGTGGCCGTGGAATTCGCGAAGACGAACGACAAGTTCGAAATCGTCGGTGGTGCGATGGGTGCGACCGTCCTCGACGTGGACGGCGTGAAGGCACTCGCGACGATGCCGTCGCTGGACGAACTGCGCGCGAAGATCGTGGGCCTCCTGGTTGCACCCGCAACCAAGCTCGCGACGATCGCCCAGGCGCCTGCGGCTCAGCTCGCTCGTGTGCTTTCGGCCTATGCCGAGAAGGACGCCGAACAGGAAACGGCGGACGCCTGACACCCGTCGGGTATTCGAGATCTTTTGAACTGAAACCATGGGGCGATGCCCCTGTTACTGGAGACTACACATGGCAGACCTCAACGCGCTGGTTGACCAGCTTTCGGCCCTCACCGTCATCGAAGCAGCAGACCTGTCGAAGATGCTCGAAGAGAAGTGGGGCGTTTCGGCCGCAGCAGCAGTCGCAGCAGCTCCGGCAGCTGGCGGCGGCGCAGCAGCACCGGCTGCTGAAGAGCAGACCGAATTCGACGTCATCCTCACCGGCGACGGTGGCAAGAAGATCAACGTCATCAAGGAAGTCCGTGCGATCACCG
>CAZNQA010000114.1:0-8773 GCA_964575105.1 uncultured Stakelama sp. | reverse complement strand
ACGGTCGCGACCTTGCCCGCGAGCATCACGTCGGTGCCGCGACGGATCGCGTCGACCAGCGATTCCTTGCAGCCGTACAGATTGTCGAACTTCGACTTGGTCACGCTGTCGTTGACGTTGATCGCGGGGAACGGCAGCTCGCCCTTCTTGGCGATCGCATACAGGCGGTGCACCCCGGTCGTGGTCTCTTCCGACACGCCCTTGATGTTCTTGACGGTCTCGGTGAGGTAGCCGGGCTTCTTCGCGATGAACGCCTTTACGGCGCGCTGCATCTCGACTTCTTCCTCATTCTCGGGCTCGGCGAACGAATGGCCGGCCTCGAGCTTGGCGCCCCACAAGGCGAACGCGGTGGCATCGCCGCCGTCGTCGAGGATCATGTTGCAGGTCTGGCCCGCCCCATCGTCCCAGTCGAAGATCTTGCCGACATAGTCCCAATAGTCCGCAAGGCTCTCGCCCTTGATCGCGAACACCGGCACGCCCGACGCGGCGATCGCGGCGGCGGCATGGTCCTGCGTCGAGAAGATGTTGCACGTCGCCCAGCGGACGTCGGCGCCGAGCGCGGTGAGCGTCTCGATGAGGACGGCGGTCTGGATCGTCATGTGGAGCGAGCCGGTGATGCGCGCGCCCTTGAGCGGCTGCGACCCGCCGAATTCCTCGCGGAGCGCCATCAGGCCGGGCATCTCGGTCTCTGCGATGTTGATTTCCGCGCGACCGAAATCGGCGAGGCTGATGTCTGCGACGACATAGTCGGTCGGCTTGTCGAGAACGGTGGCCACGGGGCATCTCCGGTATAGTTGATGCCCGCGCCTTTAATCCCGAATGCCGCCCGGATCAAATATAAAGATGTCTTTATATGTCATGCCGGAGGAACAGGCGGTGCGCTGCATCCCGCCGCGTCAGGCGTTCCCCGCCCCGCTCGCCAGCAGCCGCGGATCGATCCCCGCCCCGCCGAACGCGCGCTCCCACCGCCGTGCTGCCTCCGCGTCATACAGGATCGAGAGATCGCCCGGCGTGCTGAACCAGCCGTGCCGCTTCATCTCCGAATCGACCTGCCCCGGTCCCCACCCGGCATAGCCCAGCGCGACGATCCAGCGCGACGGCCCGGTCCCCGCCGCGATCGCGCGGAGAACGTCGGTCGTCCCCGACAACGCCCACAGGTTCGCGACCCCGACGGTATCCTGCCCGCCCCAGTCCTGGCTGTGGAGCACGAACCCGCGTCGCGGCTCGACCGGACCGCCGAGATGCACCGCCGCATCGGGCGCGACCCCCGGGTCGATCTTGAGCTGCTCGAGCACCGCGTGCAGCCCGACCCCGGGCAAGGTCGCGCCGATCCCGATCCCGAGCGCACCCTCCTCGTCATGCGCGCACATCGCGATGATCGCGCGCTCGAAGCGGGGATCGCCGATCCCGGGCATCGCCAGCAGGAACTGGCCGGTCAGATATGTCGTCGATTCCATCATCCGGTACCATAGGCCGGGTCCGGGACGGTCGCCACGCTTGAAATTTCGCTTCGTTCGGACGACGTACCGGCGTGCCGTTCCCCAATCCCGTGTCGGAGCGGCGGCATCAGGAGATTCCCCATGACGATCAACGTCGGCGACCGCGTCCCCACCACCATGCTCACCAAGGTCACGCCCGATGGCCCCGACCAGGTCAGCTCGGACGAGTTCTTCAAGGGCCGCAAGGTCGCGCTCGTCGCGGTTCCTGGCGCGTTCACGCCGACCTGCTCGGCACGTCACCTCCCCGGCTTCGTCGACAAGGCGGCCGACCTGAAGGCGAAGGGCATCGACGAGATCGCCTTCACCTCGGTCAACGACGCGTTCGTCATGGGCGCCTGGAGCAAGGCGAGCGACGCGGGCGACATTACGATGCTCGCGGACGGCAATGCCGATTTCGCCAAGGCGGTCGGCCTGACCTTCGACGGCTCGAAGTTCGGCATGGGCGAGCGCAGCCAGCGTTACTCGATGTTGATCAACGATGGTGTCGTCGAGCAGCTCAACGTCGAGGCGCCCGGTGAGTTCAAGGTCTCGTCGGCCGAACATCTGCTGAGCGAAATCTAAGCCACGACGAACCGAGTGCGGCGGCGGAACAACCCGCCGCCGCACTTCGTTTCCTTTGCGTTATCCATTTCACGCGAAGGGAGCTCCTCATGACCGATACGATCAAACAGGCCACCAACACCGCACAGGATCTTGGCAACAAGGCTACCGATCAGGTGTCGAAGGTGGTTGATCCGTCGATCCTGACGCAGGCGCAGGAAAAGGTCACCGACGCGTTCAACGCGACCGTCGAGGCAGTCAAGGAACACCCCGTCGCCGCCGCCGCGATCGCAACCGGTGCAGCCGCCGCCGTCGCCGGCACGGTGTACGGCGTGAAGAAGCTGCGCGAAGGCGAGTAACCCGGCCCGGCGGTCGGGGCCGCGGGCGGGGACAGCGTTTGAACCGGCCCCCGTGGCACCGACCGCACAACCGCCCGACGGCACCTTACCGAGAAGGACCGTCTCGGAGATCCTGGCATTTTGCGGGATCATAGAGGAGCCGGTAGCGGATCGCCGTGGAGAGCCGCGGACTGACGATGATGGTCTCCTCCACGAACCGGACCCCGACGATCCGGTACACGCTGGTCCGCTCGCTGTCGCTGGCACGGAACGTGAGCGAAACATCGTCACCGTTCGCTTTTGCAGAGACATCGAAGACCTGCCCGTCGTTGAGCTTCCACTGCGTCGGCTCTCCCCTTTTCGAGACGAGGATCTGCGGTCTGGTTTCGTACTTGATCGAGAAACGATCTGGCGCATTCGTGATCCTGATCTCATCCGTCACCGTATTGGCCTTCCGCAGCCTGCGGGCGAAGTTGTCGGTGTTCGGAAGGCCGGCCACCGCGCTCGTGATCGCTTTCTGGACGTCATCGCTTCGTTCGCGGTCAAGAACGTAGATTCCTGAACGCACGCATTGCGCCGGGCTCGCTGTGCCGGAAGTCAAACTGGCAGTTCCGGCCGCCGCCAACAAAGCCCAGTGAAGCATCACGGTCTCCTCAAACTTGCTGCCCGCGGCAGGGGTGTTTCTGAACGATCTGGCGTAGTGCGCAAAGAAGGTCAAAGCTGACGCTGCGACAGACGGCTGCTGGCGGCCGGATCGCTGCGCACCAACGCGATGCGGGTTCCGATAGGGCAGCTCTTGCAAGAGCCACGCTGAAAACCGGCTCGCATCGTATCCACACCCCTGCTCGCTGCCGGTGCCTCGATTGACGCGGTGCGCCTGAAAAGCGAGCGGCAGTTGCGCAAGACGAGCTGGCCGACGGCTTCCGCCCAGACATAGTCGTTCAGCCTGCCATTGGCACATCCGGTTAGCGGACATTTTAGATAACGACTTTATGGTGGGCCGAGAGGAGCCTACTATGCATCCCATCGTCCGACGTGCGTTGCTTACATCGATATCCGTCATCTTGGCCGCATGCACGAATGACGGCAGCAGCCCGCCCCAGAAACGGGTGTCAGCGGTCGATCTGGGAGGTTTCGCTCTTTCGGACAGCCTTCGGAAAGAAGCAACCCATGTATGGGTATCCGACAAAAACGTCGGTTTTACATTTTGCGAAGTAATTCAGATCGGTATCAGCGAGGCCACGCGTGGCGCATGTGGCCCAGAGTTCGACGTAGCGAACAAGAATGGCGTCTCGATCATCCTGTGGAAGACCCGCACCGATCGGGATCTTCGGCCGATGCGGGAAAAACCAGCCTACGCAAAAATTCCCAGCAACATACCGATGATTCCCTTGCCAAATAAAGCCTTGATGGATTGCTGCCGAGACAATACGTCAGATTGGTATCCGCTCTCCCGGCTTCATCTTGGCAAGCCAGAACAAGAAATCGTTGATACGACGTCACTGAATTGGCCTGTTGTTAGCTGTTACGATAAGACATCGATATCATGGATGTGCGGAGTTGGCTTCGCTGTTAAGGGAGCGTTTGCTGAAGTCAGCTTTGGCCGGAAACGCCACGATTTTCCGAGCCAATCGGAGATTTACGCTCTCGCATCAAGTGTGGATGCTAAGATCCGCTCGATGATCGTGCCAGCTCGTCCACTCGCTCCTCCCGTAAAGCCACCCTTTTCGGGAAAGGCGGCAGCTGCCAATGTCGGCTATCGCCATCGGCGTTCCCGAAAGCAGTCGGTCCGCATTCCACCAGTCCCTGCCGTCCAAATTCGGACGCGTCAGAAACTGTCGGTAACCGACCTTCCCCGCCCCCCGGTCTTGCCAGTGTCACGATCCGCCTTTAACCGCTGAGCATGACGCAAGCATCCGACATCGTCGCCGAACTCGATCGCCTGTATCGCGCTTCGGTCGAGCGGCTCCAGGCCGCGCTCACCACCTATATCACCACCGGCACGCCCCCCGCGCCCGAAAGCCGCAAGGACGGCAGCTTCGCCTATCCCGAGATCCGGCTATACTATCGCGGCGGCGAAGATCGCCCCGTCCCCGCGCGCTCGTTCGGTCGCCTCGTCAGCGAGGGCGCCTATGCGATCAGCGTCACCAAGCCCGCGATCTTTGCCGACTATCTCACCGAACAGCTCACGCTGCTGCTCGAGGATTATGACGTCACGGTCGAGGCGGTCCCCGGGCGGCAGGAAATCCCCTTCCCCTATGTGATCGATCCCGGCCACGCGCTCAGCCTCGACGCGGTCTCCGCGGTCGACCTGTCGCGGCATTTCCCCGCGACCGAACTCGCGCATATCGGCGACGAGATCGCCGACGGGCGTTACGCTGTCCTCAACGGTGGCCCGCGTCCGCTCGCCTTGTTCGACGGCCTGCGCACCGATTTCTCGCTCGCGCGGTTGCGGCACTACACCGGCACCCCGCCCGAGCATGTCCAGCGCTACGTGCTGTTCACCAACTATCATCGCTACGTCGACGAATTCGTCCGCTGGGCGTGCGCGCAGCTCGCCCCCAATGCGGATGGCACACCGAGCCGCTATACCGGGGTCTCGGGTGCTGGCGGTGTGCTGATGCGCGCGGGCGACGACGTCGAGGCGATGCTCGCGGACACCAGCGCGTGGCGGCGGCACCAGATGCCCGCTTATCACCTGATGGCCGAGGACGGCACCGGGATCACTTTGGTCAACATCGGCGTCGGTCCGTCGAACGCCAAGACGATCTGCGACCATCTCGCGGTGCTCCGCCCCGAGGCGTGGCTGATGATCGGCCATTGCGGCGGCCTGCGCCCGAGCCAGCGGATCGGCGACTATGTCCTCGCGCACGCCTATCTGCGCGACGACCATATCCTCGACGACGTCCTTCCGCCCGAAATCCCGGTCCCCGCAATCGCCGAAGTCCAGCTCGCGCTCGCCCGCGCGGCGGAAACGGTGTCGGGCCAGACCGGCGACGAGCTCAAGCGCCGCCTGCGTACCGGCACGATCGTGACGACCGACGACCGCAACTGGGAGCTGCAATATTCGCGCTCCGCGCTGCGGTTCTCGCTGTCGCGCGCGGTCGGAATCGACATGGAGTCCGCGACGATCGCAGCGCAGGGCTATCGATTCCGTGTGCCCTATGGCACCTTGCTGTGCGTGTCGGACAAGCCGCTTCACGGCGAGTTGAAGCTGCCGGGCCAGGCCAACCGCTTCTACGAACGCGCGATCAGCGAGCATATGCGGATCGGGATCGAGGCGTGCGAGGAGTTACGGCGCGAAGGCAACAAGCTCCACTCGCGTAAGCTGCGCGCGTTCAACGAGCCGCCGTTCCGCTAAGCCACGGAAACCCCGCCCCGCTGGCGCGTTCGAGCGGTGCAACGATTCAAGGGAAACACGATGGCACAGCCACCGAAGAAGCCGACCGACGACGAAACCGAAGCGACGACGCCGGCCAAGCCGCCCAAGCCTGCCAAGCCGGCAAAGCCGGCAAAGCCTGCGGGCGCAAAGCCCACCGGGCCGAAGCCGCCCGCGCCGCGCAAGCCGGTCAAGCCGCGCACTGCACCCGGTCGTCCGGTGACCGGCGGCAAGGGCGCACCCAAGCCCAAGCCAGCGGCGAACGACGTTGACGGCAAGCCCGAGGCCCCCGCGCCCAAGCGACGCTGGACCACCGCGAAGATCGTCGGCGGTGTTGCTGCGGTCGGCGCAGCAGCGGCCGCGCTGCTGGCGCTGCGCGGCAGCACGCCCGTCCCGCCGAAGCCAAAGCCCAAGCCCGAGCCGAAGCCCGGCAAGGGCGCGCATCAGGCCGACAGCAGCGATTCGAGCAAATCGTTCGAGGCAGGCATCGCCGACGAAGGCACGATTCCGAACTGAGGGCGCCCCCTTCTTGCTCTTCCCCGGCGAAGGCCGAGGCCCAGTAGCGAAACAGAGGGTTGCTGGCGGCTGCGCCCGATTACCCCGGCCATCGCGACTGGGCCCCGGCCTTTGCCGGGGAAGGAATTGGTTCGGGGCAAGCCGTCGCTTACCCCGAGCCCCTTCACCAGCCCGACGGTTTCCCCTTGTTCTGCTTGTCCAGCCACGTCTTGAGCGGCGCGAAATACGCCACCATCGCCTGCCCCGACATCTCGCGGCTGCCGGTGAACGTCTCGAGCGCGTCCGGCCACGGCTTCGACTGCCCCATTGCCAGCATCGCGTTCAGCTTATCGCCGACCGCCTTGTTGTCGTAGAACGAGCAACGATGCAGCGGCCCCTTCCAGCCCGACTGCTTGCACGCCGCCTGATAGAATTGGAACTGGAGCAACCGCGCGAGGAAGTAGCGCGTGTACGGCACGCTCGCGGGCACGTGATATTTCGCGCCCGGGTCGAACCGCGTCTCGTCACGCGCGACCGGCGGGACGACGCCCTGATACTTCAGCCGCAGGTCGTCCCAGCCCTTCTCATATTGCGTCGCGGGGATCGCGCCCGAGAACACCCCCCAGCGATATTTGTCGATCAGCAAACCGAACGGCAGGAACGCGACCTTGTCCATCGCCTGCTTGAGCAGTAATCCGATATCCTTGTCCGCGCTCGGCACCCGGGCCTTGTCGAGCAGGCCGATCCGCACCAGATAGTCGGGTGTGATCGACAGCGCGACAAAATCGCCAATCGCTTCGTGGAAGCCGTCATTCGCGCCATTCTTGTACAGAAACGGCTGCATATTGTAGGCGCGCTGGTAGTAATTATGCCCCATTTCGTGGTGAATCGTGACGAAATCGTCGCCATTTACCTTGGTGCACATCTTGATCCGCAGGTCGTCCTTGCTGTCGAGATCCCATGCCGAGGCATGGCAGATCACCTCGCGGTCGGCGGGCTTGACGATCTGCGAGCGCGCCCAGAACGTGTCCGGCAGCGGCTTGAACCCGAGCGAGGAATAGAAACCTTCGCCTGTTCTGAACATCTTGACCGGGTCATACCCCTTGGCCTTGAGCAATTCGCCGGTGTCATACCCGACATCGCCCGCGCCCGGGGGCGCGACGACGTCATAGATGTTGCCCCATTCCTGCGCCCACATGTTGCCGAGCAGGTCGGCGCGGATCGGACCGGTCTTCGCCTGCACCGCATCCCCGTATTTTTCGTTGAGTTTCCAACGCACATAGGTGTGGAGCGCGACATACAGCGGCTCGACCTGCTTCCACAATTTGTCGGTCAGCGCGGCGAACTGGTCGGGCTCCATGTCATAGCCCGAGCGCCACAACGCGCCGACATCGGCATAGCCGAGTTCCTTCGCGCCCTGGTTGGCGATAACTACTTGCCGCGCATAGTCTTTCCGCATCTGCGCGCCGACATTGTCATGCCAGCTGACCCACATTTCCTTCGACTTGGCGGGATCGCGCACTTCGCCCATCGCAGCTTCAATATCGCTGCCGTTCAACGGCTTGCCGTCGAGCATGCCCTTGCCCTTGCCATATTCGGACGACATGCGCGTCACGATCGTCGACAGCTCGGTCGCGGCACCCGGCGTGGTCGGCGCAGGCAGCGTCAGCCCGCTGCGGAGCAGGTCGATCTTGCGCTTGGTGTCGAACGACCGGCCCGGGATCTTCGCATATTTCGCCGCTTCCAGCGCGTATTCAACCGACATCTCGGTCCCTTCCGCGCCATATTTGGCAGCAATCGCGTCGGTATCGTCGGTAATGTACGTCGCGTTGATCCACGAGACCTGCGCGGCGGGGGTCGAGAAGTCCTCGATCGCCTTTTCCGCCCGCGCGACAAAGGCATCGGCGGCGGCAGGGGTGGCGGCTTCGGCGGCGACGGGTGCGGCCTGCTGCGCGACGGCTGGCGTGGCGACCATAAGAGCGATGGCAAGTGTAGCGATGCTGGTGCGCAAGGTGCGTTTCCCCGGGAATATGGTGTGGGCGGCAACCTGTGCCGCCCGGGATCGATGGTCAAGCCGCGAGAAACGCGGCGATCGTGCTGCCGAGTTCGGGCTTCATCACCGCACTCATGTGATTGCCCGGGATGCTCGCATAGCGCCCGTCGGGCAGCGCGGCGGCGAGCGCCTCGCCCGAGCCATTGTCGAGATCATCGACCCCGTTGACGACCAGCACCGGCGGCCGGATCGTGGACAGCGCCTCAGGCGGCGTATCGACGAACGTGTCGAGCACGCGGAGCAGCGCGAGCGGATCGCCCTTGGTGGTCTTGAGAAACGCCTCGGTCAGCCATTCCGCCGTGCCCTGCTTGAAACTGCCGAGGTTGGTCAGGACGTTATGGAAATACGCGCCACGTCCTTGCGTGTGGACGATCCCGTCCAGCCCCATGCCCGACACCGCCACCCGCCGCGGCGTCGCACCGTTGACGAGCATCCGCATCACCGTTCGTCCGCCCAGCGAATAACCCGC
>CAZNQA010000113.1:0-8802 GCA_964575105.1 uncultured Stakelama sp. | reverse complement strand
TCAAGAACAAGGTCGCGCCGCCGTTCAAGCAGGTCGAGTTCGACATCATGTACGGGCAGGGCGTCTCGAAGATCGGTGAGATCCTCGATCTCGGCGTCAAGGCCGGGCTGGTCGAGAAGTCGGGCGCGTGGTTCTCCTACGACAGCGTCCGCATCGGGCAGGGTCGTGAGAACGCCAAGACCTTCCTCAAGAACAATGTCGAGATGAGCGAACGCCTCGAGAAGGCGATCCGCACGCGGACCGACAAGGTTGCCGAGGAAATGATGGCAGGGCCCGAGCCCGACGATGTCGACGGCGACGACGAGATGTGAGCTTTGTTCCGGCTGCCGGTCGGCGGACGAGGCATCGAATGCGGCGTGGATACCGCGTTTGACGAGTAAGGGACGGCTGATGTCGCCGTCGAACACCCTGGGAGGGCCCGCCAGCGATGGCGGGCCCTTCATGGTTTGGGATGGTCGCGATCCGTGAAGCCCGATAGGCTGGTGCGACTTTCCGGCGACGGTCCGCGTTGGCGGACCGACCACGTCGCCCAGTTCCGGAGAAACCCATGACCTTGATCGTCCATCATCTCGAAAACTCTCGTTCGCAGCGGATCCTGTGGCTGCTTGAGGAACTCGCGCTGCCGTATGAGATCGTGCGCTATGAGCGCGACAAGGTGACGATGCTCGCACCGCCCGAGCTCAAGAAGATCCATCCGCTCGGCAAATCGCCGGTGCTGCAGGATACCGACGCCGGGCGCGTGATCATCGAGACGGGTGCGATCGTCGATTACATCGTAGAGCTTGCCGATGGCCGGATGGGTCCGCCCGCGCACCGCGACGATACGCTGCGCTATCGCCAGTATCTGCATTATGCCGAGGGCTCGATGATGCCACCGCTGTTGCTGCTGCTCGTGCTCAACCGCATTCCGGTGATCGGCAAGACCGCGGCGAAGCGGATCCAGCCGATGATCGACGTCCATCTCGACTATGTCGAAAGCGAGCTCGCCAGCCGGCCGTGGTTTGCGGGGAATGACATCAGCGGCGCGGACATCATGATGAGCTTCCCGCTAGAGGCCGCGCGGAGCCGCGCCGGGCTCGACGAGACGCGGCCGGCGACCATCGCGTGGCTCGACAAGATCCACGCGCGCCCGGCGTATCAGGCCGCGCTCGAAAAGGGCGGGGCGTACGCCTACGCCTGACGGGAGATGTGCGCGGTCCGGTAGAACCGTGGCCGCGACACCCTGACACCTTCGATCGGTGGAGGGCTATTTTCCGTCCGTTCGTTTCGAGCGTCGTCGAGAAACACGGCAACTAGCGCGGTGACAGGTTTCTCGACGACGCTCGAAACGAACGGGCTGTAGGTGTTGCCCGGCCAGATAAAGGCCAGTGCGTTTATACCGCGACCGCCCCCAGCCCAAGCCGGGGGCGGAACGCGCCAAAGTCACCGGATCGGCGAGTTCGGGTCGAGCCGCATGTCGAGATACTTGTCCACCGACCCCATCAGCTGCGGCATTTCATGCTCGAAGAAATGGTTCGCCTTGGGGATCGTGTCGTGATGGATCGTGATGTGCTTCTGCGTCCGCAGCTTGTCGACCAGCTTCTGCGTGGCGGCCGGGGTCGCGACTTCGTCGGCCTCGCCCTGGATGATGATCCCGCTTGCCGGGCAGGGGGCGAGAAAGGTGAAGTCGTACATGTTCGCGGGCGGCGCGACCGAGATGAAGCCGCGGATCTCGGGACGCCGCATCAGCAACTGCATCCCGATCCACGCGCCGAAGCTGACGCCCGCGATCCAGGTGGTTTGCGCCTCGGGATGGAAGCTCTGCACCCAGTCGAGCGCGCTCGCCGCATCCGAAAGTTCGCCGACGCCGTTGTCGAACGTCCCCTGGCTCTTGCCGACACCGCGGAAGTTGAAGCGCAACGTCGCGAAACCGCGCCGCTGGAAGGTCTTGTAGAGTTCCATCACGATATGATTGTTCATCGTCCCGCCTGCCTGCGGATGCGGGTGGAGGATCATCGCGACGGGCGCGCGCGGACGCGATGCGGGAGCGAAACGGCCTTCGAGACGACCGTCTGGGCCGGGGAAAATGACTTCTGGCATCGGACCTGCTGACAAGGAAATTCGGGGGAACGCGTCCGGATGGGGCGCGCGAAGAGTTGTGCGCTATACAATGATGGCGCACGTCTGCGCAATGATTGCCGCGAGTCCCTCCCTTCGATGCCGATAAAGCCGCCACGCCTGTATCTCGATCACGCCGCGACGACGCCGATCCTGCCCGTGGCAGCGGCGGCGGCAGCACAGGCGATGGCGTTGTGGGCCAATCCTTCGTCGCCGCACAGCGAGGGCCGCGTGGCGCGCGCAGCGCTCGAGGAGGCACGGCGGACGATCGCGCTGGCCTATGGCTGGCGTGGGGAGACCCTCTTTACCAGCGGGGCGAGCGAGGCGCTCGGGATCGTGCTGGCGCGGGCGACACCGCCACGCCGGCTGATTTCGTCGGTCGAGCATGACGCGGTGATCCGCGCCGCGCAAACGGCGGACGTCATCCCGGTCGACTCGTCCGGGGTGATCGATCTCGCGGCGCTGGAGGCAATGCTGGCGGGCGATGCGGCGCTGGTCGCGGTGCAATGGGCGAACAGCGAGACCGGGGTGCGCCAGCCGATCCCCGCGATTGCCGACGTCGTCCACAAGGCGGGTGGGTTGCTGCTGGTCGACGCGGCGCAGATGCCGCCGGGGATCGACGACGGGGTTGCGGTGCAGGCGGATTTCGTCACGCTGTCCGCGCACAAGCGCGGCGGGCCGCCGGGCATCGGTGCGGTACTGGTGCGCGATCTCGCGACGCTGACCCCGACCGGGGGGCAGGAACGCGGCTATCGCGGCGGGACCGAGAACATGCCCGGTGCGCTGGGGTATGCGGCGGCGCTGGGCGAGCCCGAGGACGTTGCCGCGATGGCGATGCTGCGCGCGCGGCTCGACGATGCGATCGTGCGGTCGGGCGGCGTGGTGGTCGCGGCGCAGGCCGCGCGTCACCCCGCGATCGGATCGTATCGCATGCCCGGTCTCGCGGCCGCGACCCAGTTGATCCGCTTCGACATGGCGGGAATCGCGGTGTCGGCGGGGAGCGCCTGTTCGTCCGGCAGCATGAAGCCGAGCCACGTCCTCGGCGCGATGGGGTGGGACGTCGCGGCGTCGCGCGAAGTGATCCGGGTCAGTTTCGGGCGCGGCACGTCGGCGGGAGACGTCGACCGGTTCGTGACCGAATGGCGCAGCATCGCCCGCGCCACGCGTGGGCTCGATTTCGCGTCCGATCGGGCGGGCGTGGCATGATCTATCTCGATTATCAGGCGACGACCCCGCTCGCCCCCGAAGCGCTTGACGCGATGCTGCCGTGGTTGCGCGACCAGCATGCCAACCCGCATTCGCCGCATGCCGCCGGGCGCAAGGCAAAGGCGGTTGTCGAGCATGCGCGGGCGCAGGTCGCGGCGTTGCTGCCGCCGGGGGGGCGCGTTGCGTTCACCAGCGGCGCGACCGAGGCGCTCAACTGGGCGATCAAGGGAACGACCGGCCCGATCGTCACGCTGGCGACCGAACATGCCGCGGTGCTCGACACCGCACGCGCAAGCGGACGACCGGTGACGATCCTGCCCGTCGGGCCGGACGGTCTGGTCGATCTCGCTGTAGCCGAGGCGGCGATCGTTCCCGGAGTCGGGTTGGTGGCGGTGATGCTGGTCAACAACGAGATCGGCGTGGTCCAGCCGACGTTCACCCTTGGCAACATGGCGCGATCGGCCGGGGCGCGGTTCCTATGCGATGCGGTGCAGGGCGTCGGGCGGATCGAGATGGCAAAGGGCTTTGATTTCGTCGCCATCTCCGCGCACAAGATCCACGGGCCGAAAGGCATTGGCGCGCTTTATGTTCGCGACGGGGTCGAGCTCGACGCCTTCATGCATGGCGGGGGGCAGGAGGCGCTCGGTCGGTCCGGGACGCTGTCGCCCGCGCTATGCGCCGGATTTGGTGTTGCGGCGGAACTCATGACGCACGCATATCCCTCCTATCATCCGCATGTCGCGGCGCTGTGGCGTCTCGCGGTCGCGCGTCTGAGCGAAGGGTGGCATATCAACGGGTCCACCGAACATCGTTATCACGGCAACCTCAACATCCGCCGCGATGGGCTCGACGTCGCGCGGCTGATGTCAGACCTGCGCGATATCGCGTTTTCGGCGGGGTCCGCCTGCGCGAGCGGTTCGGGGCGCTCCAGCCATGTCTTGCGCGCGATCGGCCTCAGCGAAGCGCAGGCACGCTCGAGCATCCGGCTCGGGTTCGGGCGCTACACCAGCGCGACCGAGCTGACCGAGGCGATCGACCGGATCGTCGCGGCGGCTGATATGCAAAGGATGGCGGCATGATCCGGGTCCGCTTCGTCGAGCGGGATGGCCGCGTCCGCGAGGTCATGGCGGAAGCGGGGGACAGCCTGCTGCGCGTCGCTCAGCTTTCGGACCAGCCACTCGAGGGCACGTGCGAGGGGCAGATGGCGTGTTCGACCTGCCACGTCATTCTCGCCTCCGCCGATTTCGCGGCATTGCCGCCGGCGAGCGCGACGGAGGAGGACATGCTGGACCTCGCTTCGGGTGCTACACGGACCAGCCGACTTGCCTGCCAGATCGTGCTAACCGCTAACATGGATCAAATAACTGTCGCTATCCCTCCGGAATCACGGAACATGCAGCGCGGCTGATCATTACGCTCCCGTGCCATCCGGTACGTACGGAGACTCCCCATGAAACTATTCGCCCTCCTGTCCGCCGGCCTCATTGCCGCCGGTGCCCTCGCTCCGGCCGCCGCCAGCGCACAAGATCGCCACGATCGCCACGACCGTGTCGTCACGCGCACCGTCCATGTCGATCGCCATCGCCCGAACTATCGTTCGCGCCAGGTCTGCCGGATGGAACGCCGCAATCATCGCCGCGTGCGCATTTGCCGGACGGTCCGCCGCTAAGCCCTCTTGATCCTTCCGCCCGACCCCGCCATAGGCAGCGCGGGAGTCGGGCGGACGTGGTCGTCGCCAACTTGGTCAGGGCCGGAAGGCAGCAGCCACAACGATTTCGCCGCGGGTCGTTCCGGCTCCCACCGCTGCCTTGGCGTCGAGCGCTCGCTCCGCCGCAAAGCTTGCCCTTACATCGTGCGCGCTGCCGCTCTAGATAGACGGCAATGTCCGATTCCAACGATCCTCCCGGCTTCGACCTGGGCGCGCCGCCGCAGCCCGCCTCCAAGGACGCGTATCGTGTCCTCGCACGCAAATATCGCCCGCAGACCTTTGCCGAACTGATCGGGCAGGATGCGATGGTGACGACGCTGGGCAATGCGATCCGCCGCCAGCGGCTGGCGCATGCGTTCCTCCTCACCGGCGTGCGCGGGGTCGGCAAGACCTCGACCGCGCGGTTGCTTGCCAAGGCGCTCAACTGCATTGGCCCGGACGGGCAGGGCGGTCCAACGATCGACCCGTGCGGCGTGTGCGAGCCATGCGTCGGGATCGCCGAGGGGCGGCATATCGACGTGATCGAGATGGATGCCGCGAGCCACACCGGGGTCGACGACATGCGCGCGGTGATCGACGCGTCTCGAATGACCGCGTTCGTCGCGCGGTACAAGATCTACATCATCGACGAAGTCCACATGCTGTCGAAGAACGCGTTCAACGCGTTGCTGAAGACGCTGGAGGAGCCGCCGGCGCACGTGAAGTTCCTGTTCGCGACGACCGAGGTCAACAAGGTGCCGGTGACGGTGCTGTCGCGCTGCCAGCGATTCGACCTGCGGCGAATCCCGGCGGAGAAGCTCGCGGACCATTTCGCGCGTGTGGTCGAGGCGGAGGGTGTTTCGGCGGAACCCGAGGCGCTCGGGCTGATCGCGCGCGCGGCGGAAGGGTCGGCGCGCGACGGGCTGTCGATCCTCGACCAGGCGATCGCGCATGCCGACATGGAGGGCGGGCAGGTCAACGCCGCTGCGGTCCGTGACATGCTCGGCCTGTCCGATCGCGGCGCGATCCGCGACATGATGGGCTTGCTGCTTGCGGGCGACGCGCTTGGCGCGCTTGCGGCGTTGCGGCGGCAATATGACCTCGGGGTCGATCCGCTGGGCGTATTGCGTGGGTTGCTCGAGACGGTTCACGCGACGACGCTGGTCAAGCTGGGTGCCGCTGCCGAAGCAGGGCAGGCGACCGAGGAGCGCACTGCGCTGGAAGCGTGGAGCGCGACGCTGTCGTTCGCTGCGCTACATCGGCTGTGGCAGTTGCTGCTCAAGGGGCATGAGGAGGTCGGGCGTGCCGCGCTGCCGATCGAGGCGTGCGAGATGGCGCTGTTGCGGCTGGTCCACGCATCGACGCTCCCCGATCCGGGCGAGCTGGCGCGGATGATCCAGAACGGTGCGCCGCCTGTCGCTGCGGCACCGGTCGCGCCGACGCCGGCGCCGAGCGAACCCGTCGCGGCGGCGATGCCGCAGTCGATCGAGGCGATCGTCACGTTGCTCGAATCGGCGGGGCAGCTCGCGCTTGCATCGCGGTTGGTGCATCATGCGAGCATGATCAGCATCGTCGATGTCGAGCTCGTGCTGAGTTCGTCGCGGCCGCTGCCGAGCGACCTGATCGGCGAGCTGGGCGCGTCGCTCAAGCAGATCACAGGGCGGATGTGGCGGATCACCACCGCACCGACCGTTGGCGCGCCGACGATCCGCGAGGCGGAGGCGGCGCGGCGCGAGGCGTTCAAGGCGGAAATTCTTGCGACCCCGGTGATCGCTGCGGCGCTTGAAGCGTTTCCCGACGCGAGTTTACCCGAAACCGAAATCGACCGCCTGTTGGCGGCGCAACGGAGCATGAGTGCATGAACAGTATCGAAGACATCATGGCGATGGCGCAGAACGTCCAGAACGAACTGGCGAAGGCGCAGGACGGGCTCGACAAGATCGAGGTCGAGGGCGCGGCTGGCGGCGGGCTGGTCAAGGTCCAGGCGTCGGCCAAGGGGCGGATCATCGGGATCACGATCGATGAATCGCTGCTCCAGCCGAGCGAGAAGCAAATGCTCGAGGATCTGGTCGTCGCGGCGTTCAATGACGCCAAGGCCAAGGCGGATGCGGCTTCGGGCGCCGAGATGGCGAAGATGACCAGCGGTATCCCGCTCCCGCCGGGCTTCAAGCTGCCGTTCTGATCGCGCCGGGCCGGGTCTGTTCGGACCTGGCCCGTTTCTCCTGAAATTCTACCGTCGCTCGGCCGCCTCACCGCAGGCAGGAATCAAGCCCGTCATTCCGAACGACGCCGACGCGGCGGGTGATGGCATTCCCGTGGCGGCGGGTGAAACCGCTCGGCGCGATCGCGGCGCGCTTCTTGGGCTGCGGGAAGACCGCTGCCATCCGGCCCGCCTCACCGGGGGTCAGATGCGAGGCATCATGCCCGAAATAGCGTTTCGCCCCGGCATTGACGCCGTACGTGCCAATCCCGGTTTCGGCGACATTGAGATAGACTTCCATGATCCGGCGCTTGCCCCAGATCGTTTCGATCAGCAGCGTGAAATAGGCCTCGAGCGCCTTGCGGGGGTAACCGCCGCCCTGAATCAGGAAGACGTTCTTCGCGGTCTGCTGGCTGATCGTCGAGCCACCGCGAATTCGCCCGCCGCGCGCGTTGCGGGCGAAGGCGGTTTCAATCGCGCGGACGTCGAAACCGTTATGCTTGCAAAACCGCGAATCCTCGCCTGCGATTGCGGCGCGCGGCATATTGGGGTCGATCCGCGAGAGCGGCATCCAGGTTTTATCGATCCCGTGCCCGGCAATCGCATCGCCGATCATCGTCAGCGTGATCGGGGGCGGGACGAAGCGGTAGACTCCGACCATTACCAGCGAGAGCAGGATGAAGGCGATTACGCCCTTGACGATCCAGCCGAATATTCGCCGGATACCGCGATTCCCCGAGCCACGCGACGTGCGAGCGGGGGCGCGACGGGCATTGCCGCGCGCAGCAGAAGATGAAGCGGTCTTTCGGCGGGCCATTCCGCCGCTGTACGGGGATCGGATCGGCGCTGTCCAGCGTGCCGACCCGATCGGCAGATTACGCCGCGACGAGCATCCGCTTGTCGCCCGCGATCCGCATCATCGCCTTCTGCAGTTTCTCAAAGGCGCGCACCTCGATCTGACGGACACGCTCGCGCGACACGCCATAGACTTGGCTGAGTTCCTCGAGCGTCTTGGGCTCATCGGTCAGGCGGCGTTCAGTCAGGATGAACTTCTCGCGTTCGTTGAGATCGTCCATCGCGGCGGTCAGCATGTCGTGGCGGACGTCCGCCTCCTGCGCCTCGGCGACGACGGTATCCTGCAACGGCGCATCGTCCTGCAACCAGTCCTGCCACTGGCCGTCGCCATCCTCGCGCATCGGCACGTTCAGTGAGGTATCGCCGCCCATCGCCATGCGGCGGTTCATGCTGGTCACTTCGGCCTCGGTGACGCCAAGGTCCTTGGCAATCTTTGCAAGATGCTCGGGCGAGAGATCGCCGTCTTCAAAGGCATCGAGCTTGGACTTCATCCGGCGCAGGTTGAAGAACAGCTTTTTCTGGGCGGCGGTGGTGCCCATCTTGACGAGGCTCCACGAGCGCAGGATGAATTCCTGGATCGACGCGCGGATCCACCACATTGCGTAGGTCGCGAGCCGGAAGCCGCGATCGGCCTCGAACTTCTTCACGCCCTGCATCAGGCCGATATTGCCCTCCGAGATCAGCTCCGACGTCGGAAGGCCGTAGCCGCGATAGCCCATCGCGATCTTCGCCACGAGGCGAAGGTGCGAGGTGACGA
>CAZNQA010000112.1:1398-8812 GCA_964575105.1 uncultured Stakelama sp. | reverse complement strand
CCGCGCCCGAACAGGCGGCGGCTGAAGCGCACCGTGGCGATCACCGTCTCGAACATGTCGACCGACAGTTCCTGCGGCACCAGCCCGATCGCGCGGCGCGCCGAGCGGAAATCGGTCAGCGCGTCATGGCCGAGCACCGTCACGCTGCCGGTAGAGGGGGTGACGATCCCGCAGATGATCGAGATCAGCGTGGTCTTCCCCGCGCCATTGGGGCCGAGCAAAGCGAAGATCTCGCCACGATTGATCGAGAGATCAATCGGCTGGAGCGCGTGATGGCCTGATGCGTAGGTCTTCGAGACTCCCGCGACCGAAAGTATGCTGTCCATCAACCCCCCGTTTCTTGACCCGGGAGATAGGGGTCCTGTTGCGCCGCAACAAGGTTGGGGCGTTGGCGCCACCGCCGTCCCCAATACGCTTTTTCGAGGGCACTTCTCCCAAAGCACTTCGCCGGGGAAGCAGAGCGGGGAAACCAATCAGCCCGCCGCCACCGCGTAGCGCAAGTGGACGACCCCATGCGGCAGCGTCTCGCATCCGGTCAGCGACAGCGTCACCTTGCCCTTCAATCCGTCATCCAGCTTGACGATGCGTTCCGCCCCGCCCCCGCCATCGAGCGACGGCGTCACCACGACGCTAAACTCGTCGACCAGTCCTGCGGCAAGGAACGTCCCGTTGATCCCGCCCCCGCCTTCGAGCAGCAGCGTCTCGATCCCGAAGTCGCGCTTGAGCGTCGCCAGCGCGGCGGGAAGATTGATCTCGGCGGTATCGCACACGACATAGGAAACCCCGCTCGCCGCGAGTTCGGCAAGATGCGCATCCGCGACATCACCCCCCAGAAGCACGACGACATGGTCGCCACCGACGTCCCCCTTGCCAAAATGCAGCTTCGCGGAGCGATCGACGGTGACTGCGTAGCTCTCCGCATCCGGGTTCGCGATGTGAACGGGGCGTTCGACCGCAGAACCCGCGGGTGCGACCGCAGGCTCGCCCTTCGCCATTTCCGCCATCGTCACGCGCCCGACGATCCAGCCGTCCGCATCCATGCCGTCGTGGAGCTGCTCGTACAGCGCGGTCCAGTCCGTCGACGTCCCGTCGGGGCTCGTCGTGTACCGGCTCGGGTGAAGACCGCCGTCGAGCGACGCGGTCATGTGGCAGATGATCGTTGGGCGGTCGGCGGGCATGGGGCGTCTCGTACTGGTAGGGTCGTCCCCCAACGCCGCACGCCGCGTCCGGTTCACCCCCATCACCCGTCCCCCAGGGCCAGAGCCGTGGGCGAAGTCTATTTCGCCGCCCGCGCGGCCGCGACCGCCTTCTGCAACGCCTCCAGCGTCAGCGCCGAAGACACCACCGTGTTGCCGATCACCCAGCTCGGCGTCCCCGTCAGCCCCAACTGCCGCGCGACCCCCATGTTGGACGAGATCTCCGCCTCCGCCTGCGGGGTAAACGCCGCCGCCTTGGCGAGATCGACCCCCGCCACACGCGCCGACGCCGCGATCGACGCGGCCGACACCGGCCCCGCCGCATAGAGCGCATCGTGGAACGGCTTGAACTTGCCCTGCGCTGCCGCCGCCAGACTCATCCGCGCGGCATCGACGCTCGCATCGCTCAGCACGGGAAACTCGCGGAACACCACACGCAGCTTGGGGTCGCTCTTGAGCAGCGCCGCGATCGTCGGCAAACTCGCGCGGCAATAGCCGCAATTGTAATCGTAATATTCGACCAGCGTGACGTCGGGATTGGCGCTCCCCATCCACGCGCTGCCGAACGGCTTGAGGATCGCATCGCGATTGGCGGAAATCACATCGGCATGCGCGCGGTCGCGCAAGGCATCCATCGCCTGCGGGATGATCTCGGGATGCGCGAGCAGATAGTCATGCACGACCTGCTCGGTCCGCGCCGCATCGGGCGCGCTTGCGGGAATCAGCCGTTCGATCGCCCAGAAAAGCGCCGCACCGAGAATGGCGGCGACGAACGCCACCGCAAAGGAACCTGCATAAGGGCGCATCAGCGTCTTTTCTTGTATTTCTTGGGGTTGTCGGACATCTCGTTCTGCGCCGCCATCGCGATGTCCTGCGCGCGGATCCAGTCGGTCGAATTGGGCGGCAAGCCAGCCATCGCGCCGCGCGCACTATAGGCGGCGGTGCGCTGGTCGCCGGTCAGGCTCGCCTGCTCGGCGGTCGCGAGCAACGCGCGGGTCTGGTCGCCCGATGCCTCGTACACCGTGCCGAGCTGATACCAGGCGAACGGATTGTCGTCGTCGCGCGACACCGACTGGCGCAACACTTTGATCGCCTCGGGGTAATTCGCCTTGTCCTCGGTCGCGATCAGCGCGTGGCCGAAGGTGGTCGCGATCAGCGGGCTGTTGCGCGACAAATCGGTCGCCTCGCGCAAGGGGCCGAGCGCCTCGCGCGGCTTGCCCGCCTCGAGCAGGATCTGGCCCTGGATCTCGAGGAAATACGGGTCGTGCGGCGCGGCCTTGATCAGCGCATTCGCCTCGGCGTCGGCTTTGTCGGGATAGCCCGATTTATGCCACGCATAAGCGCGCGCGTAATGCGCGTAGATCGTCTGGTCCTGCTCGGGATATGCGTTCAGCGTCGTCTTGGGGTCGGCGACATAGCCCATCAGCTTGGCGCGCACGCGCTTGAAGCGTTCCTCTAGTCCGGGATCGGGCTTGGCGTTGTACGCAGGCGACGCCTGCACATCCGCGGTCAGGTTGGCGATACGCTCGCCCGACAGCGGATGGCTTTGCGCGAACGGGTCGATGTTGTTGAGGCCGTAGGCATATTCCTCGTTTTGCAGCTTCTTGAAGAAGGTCAGCATGCCCTTCCCGCTCACCCCGGATTCCCGCAGGAACTTGGCGCCGGTCGCATCCGCGGTCGATTCCTGGACGCGGGTATAAGCGAGGAACTTGCCCTGCGCCGCGCTGGTCCCGGCCGACAGGATTCCCGCCCCCGCCTCGGGCGCGCCCGCCGCGATCGCCGCGACGCCGAGCACCATGCTGAGGATCGAGATCCCCATCGCAGGCTTCGCGCCACCGTCCATCAGCACGACGTGCCCGTCGGCGACGTGGCCGAGCTCGTGCGCGATCACGCCCTGGACCTGGTTGGCGTTGTCGGCGGCCTGGATCAGCCCCGAGTGGACATAGATCGTCTGCCCGCCCGCGGTGAAGGCGTTGATCGAATCGTCGTTGATCAGCACGACCTTGACCGCCGCGGGCGACAGCCCCGCCGCCTTGATCAACGGCAGCGACATGTCGTTGAACATCGCCTCGGTCTCGGCATCGCGCAAAATCGATTGCGCGACCGCCGGTTGTGCCGCGAGCAGGAGGGAGGCCGCGAGTCCCGCGAGTAACCGCTTCATGCTTCTCCTATCCCCGAGTTTGCCCGGGCGGGCAACCTTGGCGGCGATGGACCCGCGTGGCTGAATGCCGGGTGAAGGCGGGGAGGTGACGATCCCTACAACAGCCAGCGGATCGGCAGGCGCTCGGCCACCGCGATCAGCGCGTGATCGGCGACGGTCATCCCGGGTTCGCGATCATGGACGACCGGACCGTCATCGCGTTGCTCGCGCCAGTGCAAATGGCCGCCGTCTGCCAGCAGCACCTCATAAGCGGCGGACGGGATCTGCGTGTCGAAGGTCTCCGCGATACGCGCGGCAAGCTCGGGGCTGTCGATCACGAACCCGAGTTCGGTGTTGAGATCGATCGAGCGCGGATCGAGGTTGAACGATCCGATGAACACACGCGCACGGTCGACCGCGAAGGTCTTGGCGTGGAGCGTCGACGCGCCCGATCGCAACGCCGCGGCCCGCCCCGTCCCCGACCCGCGCAACGTGCTGCCGATCCCCAGCTTGCTGCCCGAACGCCGGGCCTTGCGATCGGGCATGTCGCGCGTGGTGCCGCACAGCTCGAACAGCCGCACCCCCGCCGCCAGCAGCGCCGCACGCGCTGGCGCATAACCGGCGTGTACCAGCGCGACGTCGGTCGCGGAAAAACTGTTGGTCAGCACGCGCACCGCAACGCCGCCCCGCGCGATCCGGCAAAGCTGTTCGGTCACCACGTCGCCGGGGACGAAATAGCCCGCAATCAGCGCAAGTTCGCGCTCCGGCACGCCGATTGCCTGGTCGAGCTTGCCGGCGAGCAACGCCTCGGGCGGTGCCGTCCCGAGCGTCTTGGCAGGGTCGTCGCTGATCAGCCGTACCGGAGCCCAGGTCAACGCGAGACGCCCGTCGACGAGATCGCGGATCAGCGGCAACGCGCGCAGGCGTTCGACGAAGACGCGCGCCGACGGATCGCGTTCGACCAGCGACGCGCGTGTGGTGAGGTCCGCGAGCTTGCGATCGCTGACTCGCGGCAGGATCTGTTCTGCCGGATAGGCGGAGGCACTACGCCAGTACCGCTCGAAATCGTGTTCGACCGCCTCGACGATCGGCCCGATCGCGAGCACGTCGAGGTCGGCGAACAGGTCGCCATCGCCCGCGCCGAAATATTCGTCGCCGACATTGCGCCCGCCGACGATCGTCGCGGCGGCATCCGCGGTAAAGCTCTTGTTGTGCATCCGCCGGTTGAGCCGCGCGAAGTCCACCAGATAGCCGACAGCCTTGGGGAAGCGGATGCGGAACGGGTTGAACAGCCGCACCGCAATATTGGGGTGCCGGTCAAGTGCGGACAGCACCGTATCGAGCCCCGAGATCCCGTTGTCGTCGAGCAACAGCCGAACCTGCACGCCGCGCTCCGCCGCCTGGTGGACGGCTTCGAGCATCAGCGTACCGGTGCGGTCGCCATGCCAGATGTAATATTGCAGATCGAGCGTCCGCTCGGCCTGCCGCGCTAGCAGGACGCGTGCCGCGAAAGCATCGCGCGCGTCGGGCAGGAGGTAGAGGCCGGTCAGATCCGGATGGGGTACCGTCGCGCTACGGCCGGCGCGACCGAGCGCGGTGGTCGCATCGCTGCGTGGAACAGGCGCGGGGTCGGGGTGACGTCTCGGAAGGCGGCCAAGGAAGCGCAGCCCCCCGGCAATCGCCACCACCCCTGCCAGCGCGAAGGCGACGTTCCGCGTTCTGCTCGTCGCCGCCATCCGCTCAGGCCCCGTGCCGGTCAGGCGACGGCGCCGCGTCCGCGGTATCGTCCGTCAATCCGCCGGCGCGCTTGCCCTGCCGCTGTTCGGTCAGGATTCCCCAGCCGGTCAGGAACAATGCGCCGACGATCGGCCCGACGACGATCCCGCTCAACCCGACCAGCTCGATCCCGCCGAGCGTCGTCACCAGCACCAGCCAGTCCGGGATGCCGGTATCGCGCCCGACCAGGATCGGCCGCAGGATGTTGTCGACCAGCCCGATCACCAGCACGCCCGATCCGATCACCACGCCCGCCTGCCAGATCGCCCCCGTCGCAAACAGGTAGATCGCGACCGGACCCCAGATGATCGCCGGCCCGATTGCGGGGAGTAAGGCGGCGATCGCCATCAGCACTCCCCACAGCAAAGCGGCGGGCAGCCCGACGATCCAGAAGGTCACCGCGCCCAGTGCCCCCTGCACCAGCGCCACCACGACCGACCCCTTGATCGTCGCGCGGGCGACCGCCACGAACTTCTCGGCCAGACGCTTCGCCACGCCGTGTTCGAGCGGGAGCGCGGTGATGACCGCCGGGCCAAGCCGCTCGCCATCGCGCAGCAGGAAGAAGGTGACATAGAGCCCGACGCCGAACGCGAGCAGGAACGCCGCGGCATTCGCGCCAATCGAGAATGCCCGGCGCGCGAGCATGCTTGCACTGTTGGAAACCGCTTGCGATATCTGTGCCTGCGCGCGTTCAAAGCTGCCGAACCCGCTGCTGTCGAGCAACTGCTGCAGACGTTGCGGTAAAGCGTCGTGAACCTGCTCGAAATACGACGCGATATTGATCTGACCCGACCGAAACTGACCATAAACGCCCGCAGCTTGGTCGACAATCATGCTCCCTATGACCAGCGCGGGGATGATCACCGCGACCGTGATCACCAGCAGCGTGACAAGCGCCGCGCGGTTGCGCCGCTCCGGCCATCGCTTGAGAAGTCGCTGAAACAACGGCTGAAAAAGGATCGCCGCAAGCGTCGCCCAGAGAAGCGCGCCGAGAAAGGTCGTAACGACCATTCCCAGTCCGATCGTGATCAGGACCAGGAAGACAATTAGCCCCCCGTTTTCAACGCGCTGCCGTTCGATAGCGATTGTTCGATCCTTCAAAGCTCGGGAAAATACTGACACGGCGGGCCGGGCGACGACAGGAATCGTTGCGGGGGTGGAACTCTCGAGCGGCGGAATTGCTCCACGCGAAGCGATTCCACCTTTTGCGCATTGATATCGTTGGCCTTTTCGGTCGCGTTCGAGAAATATCCGAAGACAGCCAACGCCCTGCGCCGTCCATCTGTTCACCCGCAAAGGAACGACTGATGCAAATACAACGTCTTGCGATCATCTCGGCAATCGCCCTCACCTCCGCGACACCAGCGGTCGCGCAACCGGCAGACGGGTCCGCCGCGTTCGCCGGTCACTGGCGGGTCGCCGGTGTGGCGGTATCGGATTCAGGCGTGCAGGCGCTGACCGACAACGACCCGAGCCTTGTCGGCAAGGGCCTGACATTCAATGCAAAAGGCCTCGCCTGGGACCAACCATCGGCAACCCGCGACAGCTGCCTGCGACCGACATTCCGGCGGCTCGCGACCCCCGCGCCGGCGGCACTCCGTCCGCAATTGCGCAAACTCGGTCTTCCCCGGCCAACGCCTTTCGCGATCCGCTGCCAGTCCGGCAGCTGGGGGCCGCGCGCCACCCCCGTCATCTTCCGCGGCGCTGGCGGAACGCTCGCCCTGCCGTGGTATGACGGCGGCGTGCTCAAGCTCGTGCGTAAATAATAAGGTAACGTCGCCCAATGCTTACCGGGCAGGATCAACCCGTGTCCCCCGGCGCTCTGCCGGGGGACACGGTGTCTTGATCAAGCGCCGAAGGTGCGCTGCCACCAGCCGCGACGCGGCGTGCCTGCCTCGCCCGGATCGGGGTCGATCGCCGTCGGCGCAGGCGCCGGAGCCTCGCGCTCGGTGACGGGTTCGTCCGCAGGCTGCGCCGCCGCAACAGGCGCCGGTGCCTCAGTCGCTTCGACCGGGTCGGCCGCTGGACTGCTGTCAGCGACCGGCGCCTCGGCAGCAACGTCCGCCTTCGCCTTGGGGCGACGCGTCCGCTTTGGCTTGGCGGGGGCCTCCTCGGCGACCGGCGCTTCGACGACCGGCTCAGCGGAAGCATCGGCAACGACGGCCTTTTTGGTCCGACGACGCTTCGGCTTGGCGTCCACGCCAGCCTCGCCGGCGGGAACCTCGACGGCAGGAGCCTCCGCCGCCGGGGCCTCGACCACCGGGGTCTCGGCGACCGGTGCCTCGACCGCGGCTGCCTTGGC
>CAZNQA010000112.1:0-1298 GCA_964575105.1 uncultured Stakelama sp. | reverse complement strand
CTTGGCAGCAGCTTCGGGCTTGCGCGCCTTCGGACGGCGACGCCCCTTCTTGGGTGCCTCCTCCTCGACCACAGCCTCCACCGGGGCTTCCGCCTCGGTCAGCGCGACCATCGTCTCGACGTCAACCGCGGGCAATTCCGCATCGGCATCAACCGGTTGCGCTTCGCCAGCAGCATCGTCCGAGGACGGCTCGACACCAGCCTGATCGCCGGAAGTCTGCTCGCCCTCGGCGCGACGACCGCCACGACGACCGCGACGACCGCGACGGCGCTTGCCGCCCTCGCCCGCTGCCGCATCGCCTTCGGCGGTCACTGCGGTATCGTCACCATCCGACTCGACCGCCATGTCCGCACCAAGAAGCTCCGCAACATCAGAGGCTTCCGCGATCACGTCACCGAGATCCTCGTCGGTGTCCGCCAGCATCTCGCCGTCGATCTCGCCCTCGGACGAACCCTCGACCTCGCCCTCACCCTCGGGACGATTGCGACCGCGACGCCCGCGACGGCGGCGACGACGGCGCGAACCGCTGTCGTCGTCGCCCGCACGCTCGGCGCGCTCGGTACGCTCGCGTGGCTCGCGGACGGCCTTGGGCTCGTCCTCTTCCTCGATCGCGTCCTCGATCTCTTCCTCTTCCTCCTCGATGAAATCTTCCTCGATTTCCTCGATCGGTGCGTCGAAACGCGGCGTGTAGGCGGGCGGCGGTCCGGAGACCTCGACCGACATGCGCGCGCCTTCCTGCTCGCCGTCGGGCGAGACTTCGATCATCACGCCGTAACGCTCTTCGATCTCAGCCAATTCGCCACGCTTGCGGTTGAGCAGGTAGAACGCCGCCTCCTGGCTCGCGCGGAGCAGAAGCTGCGACCCACGACCCTGCGCGGCTTCGTCCTCGAGCAGACGCAGCGCCGACAGCCCCGACGACGAAGCGGTGCGGACAAAGCCCGAGCCCTCGCAATGCGGGCACGGCCGCGTTGACGCTTCCAGCACGCCGGTTCGCAACCGCTGACGGCTCATTTCCATCAGCCCGAACGACGAAATGCGCCCGATCTGGATGCGTGCGCGATCGTTTTTCAGCGCTTCCTTCATCGCCTTCTCGACCTTGCGGACGTTCGAGCCGTTATCCATGTCGATGAAGTCGATCACGACGAGACCGGCCATGTCGCGCAGGCGCAACTGGCGCGCGATCTCGGCGGCGGCCTCGAGGTTGGTCGCGGTCGCGGTCTGCTCGATCGAATGCTCGCGGGTCGAGCGGCCCGAGTTGATGTCGATCGACACCAGAGCCTCGGTCGGGTTGATGACCA
>CAZNQA010000111.1:0-9004 GCA_964575105.1 uncultured Stakelama sp. | reverse complement strand
CAAAGCCAAGACACCGGCCAGATCCCTCGATGCTTTGCGATGAACCCGAATTTCAAATCGAGTTCCTGGCAAAGTAGGCCGCGGCGTTTTTTAATATGTCACTCTCGGCCTTCATTCGGACCAGCTCGCGGCGCAGCCGCTCAATCTCCTGCTGCTCAGGCTTTATCTGGCCGTTGCCCGGAAATGCCGACTGGGGATCAGCTTCCGCTTCGCGGACCCATTTACGCAGCAAGTTCTCGTGCACGTCGAGATCGCGCGCGGCCTGTGCCACCGCCACGCCCCGATCGCGGACCAACTTCACCGCCTCCAGTTTGAACTCTCGGCTGAACTTCCGTCGTTGCATTGTCACCCTCCGGTTCCGATAACACCTTATCTCGGTGTCCACGAAACTGGCAGCAGCTCAGGCGGCGACCATGCCGGTCGTCTTCGGCGCCGTTCGTTCTATCGCCCCAAGCTTAAACCTATTGAGCATCTCTCGACGTCGAACGGTGATCACGTCTGTGTAATTGATCAGGCAGAACGCCTGGTTAAGCGGGTCGAACAGACTGCAATGATTGTATGACGGCATCGCGGGCTTCGGCACTGCCGCAGCATACGCCAAGGCGCTGGGGCTGAATGACGACAGCAACAAGCTGCGTGAGGCTACCAAGGAAACATACGGTGGCGACGATTTTATGACGAAACTCGCCGAGACGGCGGTCAATGCTCAGGCGGAAGCGGAAGCGTGATCTGCGGAGGCACCTGACTTGCCAGGCAAGTCCGGTGCCTTACGTAACAGCGACGTGCCTTGCTTATAGCGGCCGACGATTTGTATGATCCGGCCCAGGCAGAAGCGCAGCCGCTATGTCGTCTATCTGGGTATGCTCGGTTCGACCCTATGTGTGTGACTAAGAGTTCGTCTACCACACACTTGCTTCGAGACAACCGCATCGAGTTGGACGGAGCCGCACGGCGGTCAGCTCCGTCCCGATCGCGACGGATCAGTTGCGCAGGCTGTCCGGAACAATACCGCCGTTTTCGGCTAGCTTCTGCATTACCGCCTTGTGAAGTGCGATGTTCTGCTCGGCCGAGCCGTCGTCCGATGCGTGGACGTCCAGCTCGTTGGCAAGTTCCTTGCGAGCCTTCAGACTCGAATCAAGATCAAGCAGCTTGAGCAAATCTACGATCGAGGTCTGATAGTTGCCTCCGCCATCCTTCATCGACGCCATCTCACCGAGTACGGCGCCCACGTCTACGGAAGGCTGAGGCGTTGTTGAGCCGGGCTCGACGGAAGCGGTCTGTTGCGCCTGTGGCGATGCTTGCGGCGTCGCGGCCGTAGCCGTTACGGGTGTAGCGGCTGACGCGGCATTGTGGTGGAAGACTTTGTTCATGATCGTGCTGAAGATGCTCATCGTCGTATCCCGAGTGGGCCGGCAGTAGCACCGGCAGACCCCTCAAACGAACTTGCGGTGTAATCGGTCCGAGCGCCGCGCATGCGCGGAACGGTCCAGTCGAAGCGGGCGTTGGGTCAGGTAACTGCACAAAAGCAAATGGAGATAGCGGTGAACATCAAGACCCTGACCCTGGTATCAATAGCTGCGCTATCCTTGGCCGCATGCGGCAAGAAGGCGGAAGACACGACCGCTGTCAATGACACCGCCTTTGCCAGCACCACGGTCTCCGCCGTCAACGCGGCGGGTACCGGCAATACCATGGCAGCACCGGTTTCGGGCGGACAAGTCTTCGTGAACGCGGCGGCCGCCAGCGACGCTTTCGAGATCGAGAGCTCGAAACTCGCCTCGACCAGCGGGGCGTCCGTTGCCGTGAAGAAGTTCGCAGGTCAGATGATCACTGCGCATGAAAGCTCGACTGCAAAGCTGAAGGCGCTCACAGGGACGCTGTCACCGAGCCTGACGCCGGATCCTACGCTCAACGCCGAACAGCAGGGCAAGATCGCCGATCTCAAGACCAAGCAGGGCGCCGCGTTCGATGCGGCTTACGCGGCCGCCCAGGTGGCCGGGCATCAGCAGACGCTCGATACGCTCAAGAGCTACGCGGCGACCGGTGACGTTCCTCCGCTGAAGGCGTTCGCATCCGGCCTGACGCCGACGGTTGCCGCGCATCTAAACATGGCGAAGTCACTGAAGTCCTAAGTCGTCCGCCATCATTTCATATTCAGCCGGGAGGCGCACGACATCGTGCGCCTCCCGAATAGGTTATAGCGCAGCTAGACCTGAGAAGCGTCGATACGGCTCTTCTCGTTCGATACTGGCAATACCATATGCATTGCGTGCCGATCCGTATTCCCGCCGTTGCCCGTGCTAAAGCTCCCCTAGGCACGACTATCGTTCGTGCCGAGCGCATGTCGCCAGCGTTTATCAAATACCATCTCGACGATGGCTGTGCATTGCACCGCTTCGTGCGACCCGAGCCGCATGCCGATCCGCATGACCATCCCTGGTCGTTCGAGACCACCATCCTGGCGGGAGGCTATGTCGAGGAGGTCTTCACCTTCCAACCGGGCGGGACCTGGCGGATCGCCCTGGTCGAGCGGCCGCCGGGCACGCGGCACTGGATCGAGGCGAGTCACATTCACCGGATCGTGGCATTGCCGCTGGGCGAAAGCTGGACGCTCGTTCGTGCCGGTCCGCCCGAACGCAATACGATGTTCTGGCGCTTTGGCGACACGGTGCAGCGCCGGGCCTGGAACGCTCGACGCTGGAGCCCCTACCGGTCGGCGGTCGCCGGCGTCATCGCGCTGGCCTGAGCCGACCCTTCTTCGAGAATGGCCCTGGCAAGCGGGGGAAAGGCGACGCGCTTCGCAACATGCTCCGACCAGGCAAGCAGACCATTGGGGCAGTAACGGTCATCGTCCCAGCCGGGATGATCCAAAATCGGGTAGAGGCAGACGCCCTCGACGGGAACGCCGAGCGATCGGGCGATCTTCACTTCGCGAAGGATCATCCGTAACCAGTCTGGACGAGCGCTCCCCTCAATTCCGGTTTCGGCGATGAAGATCGGGCGGCCATAGCGGGCGTAGGCGTCCGCGAGGATCGCGTGAAGCGGGCGACTGAGCGGATGATCGTACGGCAGTGGCGGACCGCCATGGATCCACTGGTTGTTGTGGTAGAAATTGACGCCGACGATATCGAGCAGCGCCGGGCGCCCCCCAATCTGGGGCCAGGCCTTCCCTGCGATCATGTCCCACGCCTGATATTGCGCGAGGCGGTGGCCTTCGGCGGCAGGGGCGTCATGCGGGCGGCCGGGATCGGTGATGACGTTGATGACCGGGTCGGCGTGCACGAACCGCGCCGCGGGATCGACCGCAAGGATCGCCTCCATCGCGGCAATCGACGCGCGGGCGAGCTGCACCTTGAGTTCGTAACCGCGTCCGCGCGCAAAAGGGTTGAGGTACGCCGCATCTCCGCCGCCCCAGGCAAAGAACGAGATCTCATTGACGGGGGCGTAGAAGCGGCGCTCGCTGGTCGCGGCAGGGCCGATGTGGCGCGCAGCAGCGGCGGCGAAGGCGGCGAACCGCGCGACGAACACCGGCGTCCAGATGTCAATATCGTCGGGCCAGCCGTAGTGAAGCAGATCCCAGATGACCTCGGTTCCGTTCGCCTTCGCCGCGAAAAGTTGGAGATTGAGGCTCGACCAGTCGTAGCGACCGGGTTCGCGTTCGATCAGGTGCCAACGCAACCCGTCGCGGACGGTCAGGATACCCAGTTTGGCAAGCTCCCGATAGTCATACCGGGCAAGCACGTCGTGGTGGCTTGCCGCGACCACGTCGACGCGCTTCCTGTCGTGCGCCCGTCGATGCGTTGAGCATTCGAAGCCGCCTTGCAGAAAACTTCGGAAGAGTCCTGTCGCACGGGGAAGCAGCGGTCGGTCGCCAAGGACGTCGGCGAATAGCGCTTCCCAGCGCGGGACGACGGCGGCGACGGCGTAGTCGGTGTCCACCTTCTTGCGGAGCGCGATGCCCAGGCGGGCACGGAGCGCCTCATCGTCGATCAACCGCGCAATCGCGGCAGCAACCGCTGGCGGGTCCTCGTGCGGTACGAACAGGCCGCTGACCTGATCAACGATCTGCTGTTCGGACCCGTTGTCGCGCGTTGCAACCACGGGCAGACCCGCTGCCCCGGCTTCGGCAATGACGTGCGGCATCCCTTCGCCGCGCGACAGCCACACGAAGGCGTCGAGTGCGGAGAGCAGGTCGGGCACGTCCTCCCTGTCACCGAGGAAACTGAGCGCCTCGTCCAGTCCGAGCGCAATGGCGCGGCTCCGCAGCGCGACCGCATATTCTGGGAGGAACGCGTCCGGTCCGCCGATCACGACGAAACGTGCGGCGGGGTAACTCAGGTGCACCAGCGCGGCGGCGTCGATGAAGTCTTCGACCCGTTTCTTAGGATCGAGCCGTCCGAGCCATCCTATCAACGGGACATCGTCGGCAATGCCGAGCGTCGCACGAACGGGCAGACGGCGCGCCGGATCGAAAGCGCCGGTGTCGACCATCGAAGGGATTTCAAGCGCATGATGCTCGCGGCCCGGCATGTGGCTTGCGGCTGCGTCCCGGATCGACGCGCAGACACCGACGTAGCGGGTGGTGAAATGCTTCGGGCCGGCAAGCGCCTCGGATACCAGGCCGCCATGTTCGATCAGCGGCGGCCGGAGGTGGATCCGTTCGAGCGCGGGATAGATATCCGCGACGTTCTGGCAGGAGACCACAATGTCATAGGCGGGCATCTTGCTGGCGAGATACGCCACGGTCTCCTCGAAGCCGAGCGAATACGGCGTTCGGTCGACGGGGACGCCGACCGCTTCCAGTTGTGCGTGCGTCTGCTCGGGCATCCCGTCCTTGCGGAAACACGCGACGACCTCGATCCGGAATTGAGCGGGATCGAGCGCCTGGGACAGCAACCGCACCTCCGTCTCCTCGCCGCCGACGACGAGCCAGGCGAAGACGAACAGGATGCGGATCGGGCGGGCGTCGGCAATCGGTAGAGGGTTCAATCGCCGACCTTGAAAACGATCTGGAGGAATTCGGGGCGTTCGCCGACCAGCCGGGCGATGAACGCAGGGGCATCGTCATACGGCACGACGTGCGTGATCAGTTGCGCCCGGATGTCGGGACCGCGCGCGAGCAACAGCTTGACCGTCTCGTTCGCGAGGCGACGGCGGTCCCACTGGAAGCCGAGGCCGCGAGGAACACGGTTGATCTGTGCGCAGCGCAGGTTGAGCCCGTTGTGATGGAACTCCTCGCCGAGCCGCAACCGGTCCGCGCCGCCCTGGTAGAAGGCGAGGTCGATGACGGTGCCCTGCGGCCGCAGCGCCTGCATCGCGGCGTGCAGGCTGGCCGCGTCGGCGCGGGTCTGGAACACGACGTCCGCCCCGCGATCGTCGCCGCCGTGAAGCCACCGCGCTTTGGCGTAGGCCCAGGCCTGATCCTCGGTCATCGCGGTGATGCCAAGGCACTCCGCGCGCAGGCGGCGGAAGGGGGAGGGGTCGGCGATCACGACCTCGCTGGCACCGCTGCCTTGTGCGAACAGCGCAGTCAGCATGCCCACGATCCCCGCGCCGATCACCAGCACCGGGCGACCGCGGATGCCGTCACCGAGGTTGCCGACATTAGGTCCGAGCAGTTCGGCGTCCGCGTGCAATATCCCGTTGGCGGCGATCGGCCCCATCTGCCCGACGTAGATGCCAAGGATAGGGTCCATCTCGGCCGGGAGCTTGGTCAGCAGGTCGTTGAAGGGGTCCGCGGTGTGGCCGGTCTTGTGTCCGAAGACGGTGCCCACGACGTCGCCGTTCGCGAAATCGTCGACCCGGCTGTCGCTGACGCGCGCGCATTCCATGTAGCCGAGGAAAGGCACCGGGTAGTGCGCGCTCGGTTCGCCGGGGACGAACACGCCGCGGCCTGCATCCCAGCGCGAATGGAGGTACGGGTTGCTGTTCTTGACGAACGTGAGCTCGGTGCCTGCGGAAAAGCCGGTGTACAGCAGATCGAGCCTGACCTGTCCGTCCCCCGGGGGCGCTTCGTCATAGCCGAAGAAATAGGCTTGCCCAGGGCGCTCGACGCCGAGCGAACGAACGTGGCGCCACTCAGACATGCGCTGCCTCCCGCTCGCGCACGTCGATTGCGCGGCCTTCGCTGGCGGAGCGCTCGATCGCCAGCGCGAGGCGGAGCGTTTCGAGCGCGGCGGGATAGGGGCAGCGAATGCGGTTTTCGCTCCCGCGGACCGCATCGATGAAGTCGCGGTCCTCGAGCACGACCGGATCGCTCTGCGTCCCGCGCACCGGGCGACCGCGGCCGATGTCGATCATCACGTCGCGGTCGGTGAGTTCGATCGCAAGCCCCTCGCCGAACACATGGAGCCCGACGCGGTGGTTCCAGTTGAGCAGGCAGGTCGAGGCGAAATTGGCGATCGCGCCGCTTGCGAATGTCAGCATCGCGGTGCTCGTCGTCGCGACGTCGAGGTCGGGAAAGGCTGCACGGTCGACGTGGCCCGACTGGCCATAGACGCGAACGACATCGCCCACGAGGTAGCGCGCCAGATCGACGAGATGCGTCGTCTGTTCGAGCATCTGGCCGCCCGATGCGTCCTTGCGCCACCACCAGCGCGGCGGCGGCGTTGAGTCGAGCCAATAGCCCGACAGCAGCCGCGCCGGCGTGGCCGACAGCAGTGCCTTAACTTCGTCGACCGTATCGAGATACCGCCAGTGATAGCCAACCGCGGTTACGAGGCCGAGCCGGTCGACCGACGCAGCGACATCTTCCGCCGTCCCGAGATCGAGTGCGACGGGTTTCTCTACGAAGAACGGAAGGCGGTGGTCGATCGCGAGACGTTCGGGTTCGCCGTGCGCGAACGGGGGCACGCAGATGTACAGCGCATCGAACTCGACCGACGCGAGCATCGTAGCGGCGTCATCGAACGCACGCGCACCGAACCGGGCGGCGGCCTCGGTCGCGCGTGCCATGTCGACGTCAGCGACCGCGACGATCGCGATGTCGTCGAACTGTTCGAGCACACCGAAGTGCCGATGGGCGATTCCGCCCGCGCCGATGAACCCAATCCGTGTCCGTTCCACACCGTCTCCTGCTGTTGTTTCTGTCTGGTCCTGCACGCCAGAGTAGACCGCGCGCGTCTCGGCGATCATCCGGTCTGCCGAGAACCGCGCCTGCTGGCGTTCGATCGCCGCGGTCCCGATCGTCGCGAGCGTGTCGCGGTCGGCGAGCATCGAAACGATCGCGTCGGCAAAGCTCGGCGCGTCGGCTGCGGTCAGGCGGCCCGTCACGCCGTCCTCGATCGCCTCGGCATTACCCGGCGCGACGGTCGCCACGACGGGAAGACCGGCGGCCATCGCCTCAAGCGCAACCAGCGGCAGCCCTTCAAACGCGGAGGGGAGGACCAAAAGATCCGCCAGCGTCATGAGGTCTGCAACGTCGCTACGGTTGCTGAGCATCCGTACGCTGCCAGCGAGGCCGCGTGCGGATATACTGCGGGCAGTGGGGATCAACAGGGGACCGTCGCCCGCCAACAGTACGATCACATCCGGGTACACGGCGCGAACTGCCGGAAGCGCGTCGAGCAGCAGCGCATGACCCTTCTGTTCGGCAAAACGCCCGACCATCAGGAGTACGGGGGCATCGCCGAGGCCCCATTCGCCGCGCAGCGCCGCACGCGATCGGGAGGGTCGGTGCGGCGCAACGCCGTTGTGGATCGTGTCGATCAGATCGGGGTCCACGCCGGCGGCGCGGTGCGTGTCCCGGACTGCGTCCGAAACACAGATCAGCCGCGCGAGCATAGAAGACGAGTCTCGATGTTCGTCACGTTGCGCGGGGTCGGTGAGTAGATAGGGGAGGTGTTCTGTCCGGATCACCGGCACCCCGGCCGCCTGCGCCGCGCGAACCGCAGCATGCCCTTCCCAGCCGATGCCCGCATGGACATGGACGATGTCGGGCCGTGCCCGGCGAAACCAGTGCGCAAGGGCCGAATCATCGTCGAGCGCCTTGACGCCGAAACCCGCGGCGGCGGCGCGCTCCAGCAGGCCGGAACCAGGTCGGGCCGCAACGATGATCTCGTCCGCAGGCAGCCCCTGGGCAAGCGCCATCATGTGCGCGCCCACACCGGACGGGGCGAGGCTGTCGGTCAGCAGACAGACGCGGGTCATTCGGCGGCCAGAACTGGAGCAGCAGTGCTGGCCGTTCTTGCGGCCAGCCGGCGATAGGTTGCGAGCGCCTGACCGACGACCTGGTCCATGTTGTAGTAACGGTACGTCGCAAGGCGCCCGACGAACGTCACCCCCGCTTCGGCATCGGCCAGTGCTTCGTAGCGTTTGAACAATGCCTGATTCTCCGGACGGGGAATAGGGTAATAGGGGTCGCCCTCCGCGCTCGGGAATTCGTAGCTGATGCTAGTCTTCGCGTGGAGTTGACCGGTCAGATGCTTGTATTCGGTTATTCGCGTCTGGGGCACGGCCTCGTTTGGATAATTGACGACTGCAACCGGCTGGAACTGTGCGACGTCGTGTGTTTCGTGACGGAACTGCAGGCTGCGATACGGCAGCTTGCCGAACCGGAAGTCGAAATACTCGTCGATCGGCCCGGTGAAGACGATGTGGTCGACGTCGATACGGTCGATCACGTCGCGATACTCGACCCCCAGGTCGAGCGTGATCCCGGGATGATCGAGCATCGCCTCGAACATCCGGGTATAGCCATGCGCGGGCATCGCCTGGAACGTGTCGGTAAAATAGCGGTCGTCGGTCGAGGTGCGCGTCGGCACGCGTGCGGTCACGGTGCGGTCGAGCTCCGACGGATCGAGACCCCATTGTTTGCGCGTATAGCCTTGGAAGAAGGTCTCGTAGAGGTCGCGTCCGACCGCCGCGACGACGACGTCCTCCGACGTGCGGATGGCGTCGACCGGTTCCGCGCGGCTGGCGAGGAATGCCGCGGCGGCGGCATCGTCCTCGAGCGACAGACCGTACAGCGCGTTGAGCGTCGTGCGGTTGATCGGGATCGGAACGA
>CAZNQA010000110.1:0-9038 GCA_964575105.1 uncultured Stakelama sp. | reverse complement strand
GCGTAGCGCCCCGAGACGAACCCGGCATTGGCGCGCGCGACCAGCCGGTCGAGCCCGACGATCATGCCGCCATGCGTATGCCCCGACAGTTGCAACGCCACGCCCCGCGCCGCCGCAGTGCGCGCCATGCGGGGCTGGTGATCGAGCAGGATGATCGGCGCGCCCGCCGGTGCCCCCGCCAGCGCCCGGGCGAGATCGGGCGCGGGGTGGCCGGTCTCGCGCGCCGACAGATCGGTGACGCCCGCGAGCACGATCCGCCCGTCGCCGCGCGTCAGCACCGCATGCGCGTTGGGGAGCAAATGCATCCCCATTCCCGCGAAATGCGCCATCCACGCGTCATATTCGAAGAAATATTCGTGGTTGCCCGGGATCGCGTAAATGCCGTCGGCGGCGCGCAACGACCGCAACGGCTCGACATCCGCGCGGCGCATGGCGAGCGATCCGTCGATGAAGTCGCCGGTCACGACGATCAGATCGGGGTGGAGCGCATTGGTGCGATCGACCACCGCCTGCGTCCAGCGCGCGGGAAACAGGCGGCTGATGTGAAGGTCGGTCAATTGCACCAGCGTATAGCCGTCGAACGCCTTGGGCAGCCCGGGGATGACGACCTGGATATCGCGCACCGGCGGCACCCGCTGCGCCTGCGCGACGCCAAGGCCCGCGAGAAACAGCGCCATCAGCCCCATAGCGTACCGCACCGCCACCGGCACCGCGAAGCCGCCCTGCCCGATCAGCAGCGCGGGCAATCGCGCGAGATCGACGACGAGCTGGAACACCGCGAGCAACAGGATCGCGCCATAGACGACGTTGAACGCGAGCACGATGCCGCGCGGCATCTCGGGCGCGAACGGCGACCCCGAGGACAGGCGACTCCATAGCAGGAATTGCGACCCCACCAGCAGCACCAGCGCGAGGATCACCTTCGCCGCCGGACTCCACGGAAGCGGCAGGATGAAGCGCAGCGTGACGAACAACCACGGGAGGCTGAAAAACAGGTGGAAGATCGCGCGGTCCTTCTGGCGATGGGGCGTGGGTTAAGCGATTCACACGAGTATCGACAACACTGCCGCCCCCCGTTCGTTTCGAGCGAAGTCGAGAAATCCGGCACAGCGCAGGTTTCTCGACTTCGCTCGAAACGAACGGGGGGATGGGGGGGCCCCCCCTACCCCGGAATCTGCTGCGAGATGCAGTGGAAGCTGCCGCCTCCGGTGAGGATCGCATCCGCGCGCAGGCCGACCACGTCGCGCCCCGGGAACAGCTTCTCAAGCGCCGCGACCGCCGCCGCATCGTTGGGCGCGCCGTACAAGGGCACCACCACCGCGGCATTGCCGATGTAGAAGTTCATGTAGCTTGCGGGCACGATCTCCTCGTCGCGGAGCACCCGCCCCGGCGAGGGAATGCGCACCAGCTCGATCCCCGGCATCTCGGCGGCGGCGGCAGCGGCGTGCTGATAGACCAGCCAGTTGGGATCGTTGTCCGCAGCCTCCGGAATTGCGAGCACCCCCGGCGCGACGAAGCGCGCGAGATTGTCGACATGCCCGTCGGTATGGTCGTGCATCAGCCCGTCGCCGAGCCACAGGATCTGCGCGAAACCGAGATCGTCGTGGAGCCGCTGCTCGATCTGCGTCTGGTCGAGCGCCGGATTGCGATTCGGGTTGAGCAGGCATTGCCGCGTCGTCACGACCAGCCCGGTCCCGTCGCCGTCGATCGCGCCGCCCTCAAGCACCCAGTCGCAGCGTTCGACCGCGATCTGCCGGTCCTCGGCGAGCCGCGCCCCGATGTCGCTATCCCCCGGCAAATCGTATTTCCCGCCCCAGCCGTTGAACGCGAAGTCGCGCGCGCTGCCGTCCGACAACAGGATCGGGGCGGTGTCGCGGAGCCAGATATCGCCAAACGATTCGACCACGATCTCGGCGAAATCGCCCGCCATCGCCTGCGCCGCGGTGGCCGCCTCGTCGTTCGCCGCGACGAGCAGCACGCGCTCGCCACGCCCCTCGGCATGGACCGCGCGCGCGAACGCGACCACCTCGGTGCGCGCGGGCTCGAGGTCCTCGACCCACAGTTCGGGATGGCTCGGGAAGCCGATCCAGACGGCGGCATGCGGGGCCCATTCGGCGGGCGGGACTGGGCGTGTCATGCTTCAAACGTTCCTGTGTTTACTTGCCCGCGCGGCTCTTGTCGCGAATCGCGCGGAATTCGGCGGTGCTGTACCAGTTCGGCCAGCGCGTCCCATCCGCCAATTCACGGCCAAGACCGTAATAGAGCGTCAGATCCTCGACCGCACCCGACCAGTCCCACGCCGCATTATATTCGTCCTGCGGCTTGTGATAGCGATGCACGATATAGTCCTCGGTCGCGGCATGGCCAGCTGCGGTCCCACCGACCCGCAGATCCTCGCCCGACTCGCCGTAGAACATCGGAACGCCCTGGCGCGCGAACGCGAAATGGTCGGAGCGGAAATAGCTGCCGCGCTCGGGGTTGGGCTCGGGCTTGACGACGCGGTCCTGCGCGGTGACGAGCGTCTTCATCATGTCCTCGAGCTCGGACTTGCCCGCCCCCGTCACGACGAAATCCTTCGCGCGACCGACGACGTTCAATCCGTCCATGTTCACGCCCCCGACGGTCTGTGCCATCGGGTAGATCGGATGCTCGGCATAATAGCGCGAACCCAGCAGCCCGCACTCCTCGCACGTTACCGCGAGGAACACGGTCGAGCGTCGCGCCGGCCCCGCCTTGGCATTGGCTTCCGCAAGCGCGACCAGCCCGGCGACCCCGCTCGCATTGTCGAGCGCGCCATTGCAGATGTTATCCCCATCGACCGGGTCGCACCGCCCGAGATGATCCCAATGCGCGGTGTAGAAGACGTACTCGCCGGGTGCTCCACCCTGTGCGACGGGCTTGCCGGGCAGGATGCCGACGACGTTCTTGGACGCTTGCCGTTTGATCGTGTTGTCAAACGACGCCGACGCGGTCACGCCGAGCGGTACCGCCTTGAAGCCCTTGAGCTTGGCGGCCTTGTTGAGCGAATCGAAATCCTGCCCCGCGCTTGCGAACAAGGCACGTGCCTTGTCGAGCTGGATCCAGCCGATCGCCTGGCTCTGATCGCCATGGTCGCCCTTTTCGTCGAGCTCGAGCTGCGGCCCGGTCCAGCTCGATTGGACGACGCCCCAGCCGTACGCCGCAGGCGCGGTCTCGTGGACGATCAGCGCGCCCGCCGCACCGTGGCGCGCCGCTTCCTCGAACTTGTAGGTCCAGCGCCCGTAATAGGTCATCGCGCGGCCCTCGAAGAGGCCGGTGTTGGTCGGGGTCTGCCAGTCGGGATCGTTGACGAGGATGACGACGGTCTTGCCGCGGACGTCGACGCCCGCATAATCGTCCCATCCACGCTCGGGCGCGGTGATGCCGTAGCCGACGAACACGACCGGGCTGTCCTTGAGGTCGATCTTCGGCGTGACGCGGTAGGTGGCGAGCACCATGTCGCTGCGATACGCGAAGCTGACCGGGGTCTTGCCGCCCTTGAACGTCATCGGGGTGACGTTGGTCGCGGTCAACTCGACCAGCGGCACGTCCTGGAACCACTTGCCGTCGTTGCCGGGCTTGAGCCCCGCCGCCTTGAAGCGTTCGACGATATAGTCGGTCGCCTTGGTCTCGCCCGGCGTGGTCGGCTTGCGGCCCTCGAACGCGTCGGAGGAGAGGGTCTTCGTTACGTCCTTGAGCGTCTCGACCGAAATCGCGGGGGCGCGCTTCGTCGCCTGCGCCGTCGCCGGTTGCGCCAGCATCGGCAGCATTGCCGCCAGAACGCCAAACCCAAGTGTTTCTAAGCTCTTCACCGGCATGTCGCCTCCTGTTGCCCGGTGCTGTTCTGACAGCCTCACGCAGCGGGTGCAACCGGACCGGCGGCGAGACTTGGCAGCTTGGCTTTGCCTGCTATCATCTGCCGCGGGGGAGATACGGGGATGAAAAAACACGTAATCGCGACCGTGGCACTGGCATGCGCCGCCATGCCGCTGCACGCGGCCAGCGATGCCGCCAGAAAGTTCGGCGCGCGCGAGGAAATCCTGCAGATCAGCCTGTCGCCGGACGGCAAGCACTTCGTGGCGCTGGTGTCCGATGCCAAGCGCGGATCGCGCGCGCTGGTCTTCTCGACCGATACGGATACCGCCCCGCTCGTCGTGGTGGCGTCGTCCGGCGAGAAGGAACGGCTCGATTACTGCCAATGGTCCAACAACACCCGGCTGATCTGCGGGTTCAGCGTCACCGTCGGACGCGTCAGCGGGATGCTCGGGTTCGACCGGATCGTCACGCTCGGCGCGGACGGCACGGACATGAAACTGCTGAGCGCGCGGACGTCGCTCGATTCGCTCGGAATCATGCAGGATGGCGGGCATGTCATCGACTGGCAGGGCGACGCGAGCGGCAGCACCGTGCTGATGACGCGGCAATATGTCCCGAAGGCCGATACCGGCACGCATATCGCGGGCGAAGGCGAGGGCATGGGGGTCGAACGGATCGATCCGGTAACGCTCCGCCGCCAGACGGTCGAGCGGCCGCGGCCGTACGCACGCGAATATATCGCGGACGGGCAAGGCCATGTCCGCATCATGGGGCAGCGACCGACCACTGGGACCGGCTACAGCGGCGCACGCATGATCTACCAATATCGCAAGCCCGGCACGAACGGCTGGCTTCCGCTCAGCACCGTGGTCAGCGATACGCAATCGGGGCAGGGTTTCGATCCCTATGCGGTCGATCCGACGCTCAACGTCACCTACGGGTTCGATGCGCAGGACGGGCGCCGCGCGCTGTTCAAGATCGCGCTCGACGGCAGCCTCAAGCGCGACATCGTGTTCGCGCGGCCCGATGTCGATGTCGCCGGGCTGGTCCAGATCGGGCGGCAGCACCGCGTCGTCGGCGTGACCTATGTCACCGATCGGCGGCAGGTCGAATTCTTCGATCCGGAATTGAAAGACCTCCAGAAGAGCCTCGCCAGGGCGCTGCCCAAACAGCCGCTCGTCCGCTTCGTCGATGCGACTGCGGACGAATCGAAGCTGCTGCTGTGGACCGGGAGCGATGTGGATCCGGGCGGCTATGCCTTGTTCGACAAGAAGACGCGGCATCTGGGCGGGCTGCTCCGCTCGCGCCCGCCGCTCGAGGGCGTCACGCTCGCCCCGGTGAAGGCGGTCACCTTCCCCGCGGCCGATGGTACGCCGATCCCGGCCTATCTGACGCTGCCGGTCGGCCCGGCCGCGAAGAACCTGCCCGCGATCGTCATGCCGCACGGGGGCCCGGGCGCACGCGACGAATGGGGGTTCGACTGGCTCGCGCAATTCTTCGCCGCGCGGGGGTATGCGGTGCTCCAGCCCAATTACCGCGGATCGACCGGTTATGGCGACGGCTGGTTCCAGAAGAACGGCTTCCAGTCGTGGCGCACCGCGATCGGCGACGTCAACGACGGCGGGCGCTGGCTGGTCAAGGAAGGGATCGCCGCACCGTCGACGCTCGCGATCGTCGGCTGGTCCTATGGCGGCTATGCGGCGCTGCAATCCGCCGTGCTCGATTCGACGCTGTTCAAGGCGATCGTCGCGATCGCGCCCGTCACCGACCTCGACACGCTGCGGCATGAGCATGACGATTACATGGACTATACTCTGGTCGACGCGTTCATCGGCAAGGGCCCGCATGTCCGCCAGGGCTCGCCCGCGCAGAATGCCGCGAAGATCACCGCGCCCGTGCTGCTGTTCCACGGCGACCTCGACCAGAATGTCGGCATCGGCGAATCACGCCTCATGGCGAGCCGGTTGCGCAGTGCGGGGAAGAAGGTCGAGCTGGTCGAGTTCAAGGGACTCGCGCATTCGCTCGACGACAGCGAGGCGCGGACCACGATGCTCGACCGTAGCGACCTGTTTTTGCGCGCGACGATGGGAATCCAGTAGCGGGTCTTGTCCTTACCCGTTCGGGCTGAGCGAAGTCGAAGCCCCCTCTCCCCACGGGCCTTGGCCTGTTTGCGCGCGGCCCTTCGACTACGCTCAGGTCGAACGGGCGGGGGCGAACGGGCGGGGGAGAACGGAACGGGGACGAACGGGACGGGGGCGAACGGGACGGGGGAAAGGACGCACAACGAAAAAGGGCGGCCCCAGCGGGACCGCCCTTTTTGCGTCGCAACAGATCAGAAGATCAGCGCGAGTAGAACTCGACCACGAGGTTCGGTTCCATCTTAACCGGGTAAGGCACTTCGTCGAGCGACGGAACGCGCGTGAAGGTGACCTTGGCCGCGCCGTCCGGAGCGACGTAATCGGGGATGTCGCGCTCGGCGAGCTGCTGCGCTTCGAGCACCAGCGCCATTTCCTTGGCCTTGTCGCCCAGCGTGATCTCGTCACCGACGAAGCAGCGACGCGATGCGATGTTGCACTTCACGCCGTTGACGCGGACGTGGCCGTGCGAAACGAGCTGACGCGCCGCCCAGACGGTCGGTGCGAACTTCGCGCGATACACGATCATGTCGAGACGCTGCTCGAGCAGGCCGATCAGGTTCTGGCCGGTGTCGCCCTTCATGCGCGCTGCCTCGGTGTAGCAGGCGCGGAACTGCTTCTCGGTCACATCGCCATAATAGCCCTTGAGCTTCTGCTTGGCGCGGAGCTGGATACCGAAGTCCGAGACCTTGCCCTTGCGGCGCTGACCGTGCTGACCGGGGCCGTATTCGCGCTTGTTGACGGGCGACTTGGGACGACCCCAGATGTTCTCGCCCATCCGGCGATCAAGCTTGTACTTTGCGCTGCTACGCTTCGACATGATGAATTCCTTGCAAGTGCCAATAACAAGACCAACGCCGCGGTGAGGCTTTGCTGATCGATACCCGGTCATCGCTCCGCCTGACCCGAGGGTCTGGTCGGGGCCACCGCTTCACCGGGGTGCGGGGCCTTTTGCGAAGGCGGGCGGGTAGCGGGGGATGCGCCGTGAGTCAAGCTGGACAGTCGCGCGGCGGCGCGCCAAGGGCGTCAGCATGAGCGATCCGATCCTGTCCGGCCCCGAATGCAAAACCATGACCGAAGTGCGCGCGGGCGTCGACTCGCTTGACCGCGAGCTTGTCGCGCTGCTGGCGCGCCGCTTCGCCTATATGGACGCCGCCGCGCGGATCAAACCCGCGCGCACCGCGGTCCGCGACGAAGCGCGCAAGACGCAGGTCATCGAGAATGCCTGCGCGGAGGCACGTGCGGCCGGGGTGCCCGAGGCGGTCGTCGCGGATCTGTGGGAACGGCTGGTCGAGGCGTCGATCGCCTATGAACTGGCAGAGTTCGACCGGCGCCAAGACTAACACTACGTGTCCACGCGCAGCGCAAAAAACGCGTCCATTCTTGCTTCGCGCTTTTGCGCCTTTGCGTGATCAAACCCTTTCTTCTCGAACGCCCAAGAAGGGAGAGTCACGCAAAGGCGCGAAGCCGCCAAGAAGAAGAAATTCTTTTGCCGGGACGCGCCAGGCCTGACGGCCTTCGCTTACGTCCGCGGTTTCTTCCCCGCGAGTGAACTCAGCACCCCGCGCATCGTCCGCACTTCCTGCGTCGACCAGCCGGGCTTGGTGAGCAACGTCCGCAACGTCCGCCTGGTCACCGGCGTGCGCGCCGGCGGGAAGAAGAAGTCGCTTTCCTCGAGCATAGCATCGAGCTGCGCGATCATCCCGTCGAGCTCCTCCTGCGGCGCGGGGAGCGGCATGTCGACTTCGGGCGGGCTCGCGAGCGCGACGCCCTTCGACCATTCGTACGCGACCAGGATCACCGCCTGCGCGAGGTTGAGCGACCCGAACTCGGGGTTGATCGGCACGGTGATGATCGTGCGCGCGACCGCGACGTCGTCGGTCTCGAGACCCGAGCGTTCGGGCCCGAACAGGATCGCCGAGCGCCCCGCGGTGGCGTGGATCGCCTGCGCGGCGGCCTCGGGGGTCAGGACCGGCTTGGTGATGCCGCGTTTGCGCACGGTGGTGGCATAGACATGCGCGCAATCGGCGATCGCGTCGGCGACGGTTTCGAATACCTGCGCCTGTTCGAGCACGATGTCCGCACCCGAGGCGGCGGGGCCGGCACCGGGGTTGGGCCAGCCGTCGCGCGGGGAGACGAGGCGCAGCTCGGTCAGCCCGAAATTGAGCATCGCCCGCGCGGCCTTCCCGATGTTCTCTCCGAGCTGGGGGCGGACGAGGACAAGGACGGGGGGCGGGGCGGTTTCGGGCGTCTCGCTTGGGGCGGTGCTTCGACTTCGCTCAGCATGAACGGAAGAAGGAGTGGCAGATTGAAGGTTGATCACCTGTTCCTCAGTTTGCGCACCGTCATTCCCCCCTTCCGTTCGCCCTGAGCGAAGTCGAAGGGCCCTCTCCGCGGGCGGGATCGCGGCCTCTTGCAGCGCCTGCCAGTCCGAACGCATCAACGCTTCCTTCTTGGCGCGGGTCCAGCCCTTGATCTGGCGCTCCGCTTCGAGCGCCTCGATTCGCGACGGGCAATCCTGCGACCACATCAACGTGACGGGGCGGCGGCTATGCGTATAGCCCTCTATCGCGCCTGCATCGTGTTGCCCGATGCGCTGCTCGAGATTGTCGGTATGACCGGTATAATAGCTGCCATCGGCGCAGCGCAGAATGTAGACCCAGAAGCTCATCGCGTAGCCCTATCCCTCGATACGCCATCTCGACAAGCTCGATGGCTACTCGGGACGAACGGAGGTGGGTGAAACCGGGGATGGAAGCAGAGGCAAACGCTCCGCCCCTACCCCTTCCCCACCTCGCTCACATTCCCCGCAAACTCCTCGAAGTCGCGTGCCTCGCGGAAGTCTTTGTAGACGCTCGCGAACCGGATGTAGGCGACCGAGTCGAGGCCCTTCAGCCCCTCCATCACCATCTCGCCGATCCGTCCCGAGCGCACTTCGTTCTCGCCGAGCGTCTCGAGCTGGCGCTGGATCCCCGACACCAGTTTTTCGAGCTGCACCGCCTCGATCGGGCGCTTGCGCGCCGCGATCGAGACCGAGCGGAGCAGCTTCTCGCGGTCGAACGGCTCGCG
>CAZNQA010000109.1:0-9237 GCA_964575105.1 uncultured Stakelama sp. | reverse complement strand
GCTGGACTTCCCCACCCCAACCCCTCCCCTGAAGGGGAGGGGCTAAGTGAGATCAGAGCCGCTCGATGATCGTGACGTTGGCGATGCCGCCGCCTTCGCACATCGTCTGCAAGCCGTAGCGCCCGCCCGAGGCGTGCAACGCGTGCACCAAGGTCGCCATGAGCTTGGTCCCGGAAGCGCCCAGCGGATGCCCCAAGGCAATCGCGCCGCCGTTAACGTTCAACCGCGCGTGATCCGCCCCGGTATGCTTGAGCCACGCGAGCGGCACCGGCGCGAACGCCTCGTTGACTTCGTACAGGTCGATATCCGCGATCTTCATGCCGGAGCGCTGCAACGCGCGATCGGTCGCGAACAGCGGTTCCTCGAGCATGATCACCGGGTCACCCCCGGTGACGGTCAGGTTGACGATCCGCGCGAGCGGGGTCAGCCCGTGTTCCTTCAACGCGCGTTCGCTGACGATCATCACCGCGGACGCGCCGTCGCAGATCTGGCTCGCGTTGGCGGCGGTGATGTTGCCGCCTTCCTGCAACAGCTTGACCGCGCCGATGCTCTCCAGCGTCGCGTCCGCGCGGATGCCTTCGTCGGTGCGGTGGCTGACGATGCCGTCGGGCGTCTCGACGTCGAGCGCGAGGATCTCCTTGTCGAACGCCCCCCGCTCGGTCGCGGCGGCAGCACGACGGTGGCTTTCGACCGCGAAAGTGTCGAGCTGTTCACGCGTAAACCCGTGCTTCTTGACGATCATCTCCGCGCCCATGAACTGGCTGAACAGGATGCCGGGGTATTTCTCCTCGAGCAGCGGCGACTTGTAGTTGCCCAGCCCCTCTTTCATGAACAGTGTCGCGGTGGTGCCCATCGGGACGCGCGTCATGCTCTCGACGCCTGCCGCGATGACGATATCCTGCGTCCCCGACATCACCGCCTGCGCGGCGAACTGCATCGCCTGTTGCGACGAGCCGCACTGCCGGTCGATCGAGACGGCGGGGACGCTATCGGGCAAATTCTTCGCCGCGAGAACGGCGTTGCGCCCGACCTGGCCCGCCTGCTGCCCGCCCTGCATCACGCAGCCCATGATGACGTCGTCGACCGCCGCACCGTCGATCCCGGTCCGTGCCACGATCGCGTCGAGCACCGCTGCCGCCAGGTCGACCGGATGCCAGCCGGCGAGCTTTCCGCCGCGCTTGCCGCCAGCGGTGCGCACTGCGTCCACGATATAGGCCTCGGCCATGCTCGACTCTCCAAGGAAGGTTGTATTTTGCAACTGTCTTGCCCTGAATGACGCCGGCGGGCAAGAGTGCGGTTGCATACCCAAGGCTCGAAAGGACATTCCATGACCGTCAGCGGGGCGATTGCGGCGCGGCGTTCGGTACGCGGGTTCCTGCCGACGCCAGTCGATCCGGGAGTGCTGTACGGGATTGTCACCGGGGCGGCGCGGGCGGCGACCGGGGGCAATCTCCAGCCGTGGCATATCGACCTGCTGACCGGCCCGCCGCTTGCCGCATTGAAGGAAACGATCGCGGCGAAGCTGTGGCGCGGCGAGACCGAGGACCCCGCCTACGCCATCTACCCGCCCGACCTCGCCGCGCCCTATCGCGACCGGCGTTTCGCGGTCGGCGAGGCGCTGTACGGCGAACTCGGCATTCCGCGCGCGGACAAGGCGGCGCGACGGCTGTGGTTCGCGCGCAACTTCCAGTTCTTCGGCGCGCCTGCCGCACTGTTCTGCAGCGTCGACCGGCGGATGGGGCCACCGCAATGGGCGGACCTCGGCATGTATCTGCAGAATGTCATGCTGCTCGCGGTCGAGGCGGGACTGGCGACGTGCGCGCAGGAATGCTGGGCGATGTATCCCGAGACGGTCGGCGCGGCGATCGGCATCCCGGCAGAGCGGATGCTGTTCTGCGGCATGGCGATCGGGGTGGAGGACCCTGAAGACCCCGCCAATGCGCTCCGGACCGAGCGCGCGGATCCGGCGGAATGGCTGACGGTGCACGCCTCGCCAGATGCGGATGCGCGCGCATAAACTCCCCGTTGCCGCGTCCCGCGCCGCGCGCTAGCATCGGGTTTCAAAAGAAAACCAATATAGGGGAGAGGCCGGCGAATGTCGCACCCATGCGTCCATGCGCGGAGTGATCCGGGCAAGCCCGCGCTGATCGTCGCCGAAACCGGCGAGACGATCAGCTTCGCCGAGCTCGACCAGCGGTCCAACCGCGCCGCGCAGCTGTTCCGCACGCATGGCCTCGAAGCGGGCGATACGATCGCGCTGTTTTGCGAGAATACGCCCCAATTCTACGACATTGCCTGGGGCGCACAGCGCAGCGGGCTGTTCTTCGTCTGCATCTCGACCAAGCTGACTGCGCCCGAGGTCGGCTATATCCTTGCAGATTCAGGCGCGAAACTGGTGGTCGCGTCGGCGGGGCTCGCGTCGGTCGCCGAACAGGTCGCGCCCGAGCTTCAGCGCTTCGCGGTCGGCGGTGTCATCCCCGGCTGGCAGGACTGGGACGCCGCCGTGGCCGATATGCCCGCCGACCCGATCCTCGACCAACGCGCCGGGGTCGACATGCTTTACTCCTCGGGTACGACCGGTCGTCCCAAGGGCGTCCGTGTCGCCTTGCCCGCAGACCCGGACATCGAAGCGATGACCGTGCTCGAGATGCTCGCGCGCGGGCTTTACGGGCTCGGCCCCGACAGCATCTACCTCAGCCCCGCGCCGCTCTACCACGCCGCGCCTCTGCGTTGGTCGATGACGGTCCAGCGGCTCGGCGGCACCGTCGTGATGATGGAGCATTTCGAGCCCGAGGCTGCACTCGCCGCGATCGAACGCTATCGCATCACCGCAAGCCAATGGGTGCCGACGCATTTCGTCCGGCTGCTCAAGCTCGATCCCACGGTGCGCGCGCGGCACGACCTGTCGAGCCTCATGGTCGCGATCCATGCCGCCGCCCCGTGCCCGGTGCCGGTCAAGCAAGCGATGATCGACTGGTGGGGGCCGGTATTGTTCGAATATTATGCCGGGTCGGAGGGAAATGGCCTCACCACGATCGCCTCGACCGAATGGCTCGCGCATCGCGGATCGGTCGGCAAGGCGGCGTATGGCGTCTTGCATGTCTGTGGCGAGGATGGCGCGGAGGTCGCGGCGGGCGAGGAAGGGCTGATCTATTTCGAGGGGGGCGGCGCGTTCGAATATCACAACGATCCCGCGAAGACCGCAGAGGCGCGCAACGCGTTCGGCTGGTCGACGCTCGGCGATATCGGGCGGATCGACCCGGACGGCTATCTGTACCTGACCGACCGCAAGAGCTTCATGATCATCTCGGGCGGCGTCAACATCTACCCGCAGGAGATCGAGAACCGGCTGATCACGCATCCGCGCGTCGCCGACGTAGCGGTGATCGGCGCGCCCGATGCGGAGATGGGCGAGCGCGTCGTCGCGGTGGTGCAGCCGGTCGACATGGGTGAAGCAGGGCCGGAGTTGGCCGCAGACCTGATCGCCTGGTGCCGCGCCGAACTGTCCGGGGTGAAGACCCCGCGCCAGATCGATTTCACCGCGGAATTGCCACGCCATGCGACGGGCAAATTGTACAAACGGCTGCTCCGCGACCAATATTGGGGCGAGACGGGCAGCCGGATCGTCTGATGGAGAAGAGCATGAACGACCGGGTTTCGATCACCGTCACCGATCACGTCGCCGACGTGCGGCTGACGCGCGCTGACAAGATGAATGCGATCGACCCGCAGATGTTCGAGGGGATCGGCGCGGCGATCGATTCGCTGCACACCCGCAAGGACGTGCGCTGCGTCGTGCTGTCGGGCGAGGGCAAGGCGTTCTGCGCCGGGCTCGACATGACGAGCATGGCGGGGGGCGGCTCCGGCCTCAGCACGGTCGACCGCAACGAACAGGGGAGCATCCTGCCGCAACACGTCACCTGGGGGTGGCGCAACCTGCCGATGCCGGTGATCGCGGCGGTGCACGGGGTGGCGTTCGGCGGCGGGTTCCAGATCATGTCGGGGGCGGACATCCGGATCGCCGCGCCGGGCACGCGCTTTGCGATTCGCGAGAGCTATTGGGGGCTGGTGCCCGACATGGCGGGCTTCCCGATCTGGCGCGGGCTGGTGCGCGACGATGTGCTGCGCGAGTTGGTCTATACGTCGCGCGAGTTCGATGCGGAGGAGGCGCTGCACCACGGGTTCGTCACGCGGATCGCGCATGCGCCACATGCCGCCGCGCTCGAACTGGCGCATCTGATAGCGGCGAAGAGCCCCAATGCGATCCGCGGGGTCAAGCGGTTGTGCAACATGGCGTTCGATGCGGATGCGCGGACGTTGCTCGAGGCGGAGACCGCCGAGCAGGTCGCGGTGATCGGCAAGCCCGCGATGATGGAGCAGGTCGCCGCGAACATCCAGAAGCGGCCCGCGGTGTTTCACGACGCGGAGTGATTCCGGCGGGCCCATTTTTCTCCGGCCGTCGCGAGACCCCCGCGATATCTGGATCGCGGACCCGTCACTTCCTGTTTTCCCGCGAAGGCGGGAATCCAGTGCCAAGAAGAACAACGCCTTGCAGCTCTCGAGACTCCTGGACTCCCGCCTTCGCGGGAGAACAACCATGTATCCTCAAGCACCCTTCCCCGGCGAAGGCCGGGGCACAGTCGCGGGCCGGGCGTAACTCCGTAGCTGCCCGTTACATCGGCCATCACGACTGGGCCCCGGCCTTAGCCGGGGAAGCGCCGGACTGGACGGAAATGGTTCGATTCGACCAGTTACCGCTCGTAAGCCTTGGGCAAAGCACCCTCCTGCGGCACCATATACCGATCGCGCAACGCATCCTGCCGCGTCCGCAGCGGCTGCTTCACACCGTCGATATAGACTGCCGCAACCCCGGTCCCGAGCTCGAGCGGATCGCCATCCCAGATCACGACATCGCCGCGCCGCCCGGCCTTGAGCGAGCCGATCTCGTCGCCCATCCCGATCGCCTCGGCCGGCACCGAGGTGATCGCCGCGAACGCCGCATTCCAGTCGAGCCCGGTCGCGCCCGGCAGCCTGGTCAGCGCGACCAGATTGCCCGCATATTGCTTTTCGAGCCGCGCCTGGCGCGCGTCATTGTCGTTGATCGTGCCTAGTCCGACGAGCACACCCGCCGCCTTCATCCGCCCGACGTTCGACTGGGTCGAGCCCAATTGATCGAACGAATTGGGCAAATCGGTCAGCGCCGACGCGATCACCGGAATGCGCGCCGCCACCAGTTGCGGCGCGACCATCCAGCCCTCCGCCGCGCCGACGAAGACCATCTTCACCGCCGGAAAATCCCGCTTGAGATCGATCAGCGCCAACATGTCCGACGCACGCTCGACATGAACGAGCAGCGGCATCTTGCCGTTCGCGACCGGCACCAGCGCCTCGGCATCGGCGCGGGTCAGCAGCGCGTCCTTGCCCTGATCGGCATAATGGGTCGGATCGCGCGCGAAGTCCTTCGCCTGCGCGAGCGCGTTGCGGAACATCGCGATCGCGGCGGGGCGGCTGCCCCCGGCGGCGCGCCCGCCGTCCACGCCATATTCCATGAACTGGAAGGCGCGCGGGCGCGTGATCGGCAAACGATCCGCGCCGAGATCGATCACTGCGCCCATCCCGGCGAAGATCGACCCGGCATTGTCGGGCGCGACGATCGCGCGCGTGACGCCCTCGCCGCGGTTGAGCGGGATCGCGCTGGTGCTGGAATTGACCGCAGGGGCGATGTCGATCGCGGCATGGAACGGGCTGGTCTTCGCGCCCAAATCGGCGGTTTCGTCGACGCCGTCGACCTCGACAATCCCCATCCGCGTAAAGCCGGCGACGATCCCGGGCGTGACCCAGCGCCCGCCCGCATCGACCGTCTCGACCCCGCCGGGAATAGCGACCCCGCGCCCCGCCGCGACGATACGCCCGTCGCGAACGACCACGGTGCCGCCCTCGATCGGCGCTGAGCCATCCCCGATAACGAGCTTCGCATTGGTGATCGCGACGGTCTGCGCGGCGACCGGGGTTGCCAGCAGCGCGGCGGAGAGGAGGAGCGGGCGCTTCACTTCACGTCTCCCGAGCCGGGCTGGCCAAGTTCGAAATCGGATACCGGTCGGCGTTTCGGGTCGTTGGCATCGTAGAGCAGCGCACCGTCGATCCATACCTTCTCGGGCCGGGTGTAGACGCTGAACGGATTGCCGTTCCACAGCACGACGTCGGCCATCTTGCCGGGCTTGAGGCTGCCGGTCCTGTCGGCGATGTGGAGCGCTTTGGCGGGATTGTAGGTCAGCCACTCCCACGCAACCGCGTCCGAAATGTCGATCCCCGCGCGCCGCCCGGAAGCAAGTGCCTTGGCGACTTCCTGGTTCAAGCGCTGGATCCCGTTCTCGTCATCGGAATGGATCATCGCGCACGCGCCGTTCTTCTGGAGCAGCGCGAGATTCTCGCCGATCGCGTCGTACGACTCCATCTTGAAGCCCCACCAGTCCGCCCAGACCGCGGCGCAGGTGTCGTTCTGCTTCAACAAATCGGCGATCTTGTACGCCTCGACCGCATGGTGGAACGCCGAGACGTGGTAGCCGAACTCCTTCGCCATATCCATGATGATGGCCATTTCGTCCGCGCGGTAGCAATGGTTCTGGACGAGGATCTCGCCCGACAGGACGCCTGCAAGCGTGTCCATCGCGATGTCGCGCCCGGGCGCGTCGCCGCCGTCCTTTTCGTATTTGTCCCACTTGCGCTTGTATTCGACCGCCTTCGCCCAGGTCTGGCGATCGACCGCGATATTGCCCATCCGGGTCGAGGGCTCACGCCCCTTGCTGCCATAGACACGCTTGGGGTTCTCGCCGCACGCCATCTTGAGGCCGTAAGGCGCGCCGGGGAACTTCATTCCCTGCTCGGTGCGCGCGTAGACGTTCTTGATGACGACCGAACGCCCACCCATCAGGTTCGCCGAACCGGGAAGGATCTGGAGCGTGGTGACGCCACCGTTGGTCAGCGCGCGGCTGAAGCCAGGGTCCTGCGGCCACACGCTGTGTTCCGCCCAGACATCGGCGGTGATCGGCCCGGTCGCTTCATTGCCGTCCGAATTGGCCTGGACCGAAGGCGTTGGATAGTCGCCCAGATGGCTGTGGATGTCGATGATCCCGGGAGTCAACGTCTTGCCCGTGCCGTCGATCACCGTCGCGCCCGCAGGGGCTGCGACGCTCTGGCCGAGCGTGACGATCTTGCCGTCGGCGAACAGCACCGATCCGTCGTCGATCTTCCCGCCTTCGCCGTCGAAGATCGTGACATGCGTGACGAGCGTCGGGGTGCCGGGATAACGCTTGTAGGTCGAGGGGAACGGATCGTGGCTGAACGCCTTGCCGATACCGGGGCCCTTGCCGGTGCTCGCCTTGCCGCCCTTTGCCGAAGCACTCGCCGGGCGACCGCCGCCATCGCTCGCGCAGCCCGCGAGCAAGGCGGCAAGCGCCACCGTGGCCAATCCGATCCGCTTCATACTTGCCCCCTGTCGCGCGTTTCGCGCTGTGTTGGTCAAGTCATCCGGGAGGATGAGCGGGCTGTCAATCCATTGGCGACGGTCCCGCCGCGCCGCGCTATTTCTTCGCCAGCCGCACGAGCTTGCCGCTGTCCTCGAGCAGCCAGATCGCGCCGTCCGGCCCCTGCGCGACATCGCGGACGCGTTCGCCGATCCGGTACTGGTCCGCCACCCGCGCAGTATCGCCCGACAGAACGACACGGATCAGCGCCTCGCCGCCAAGCGCGCCGATCAACAGGTTGCCGCGAAATTCAGAGAACATCGCACCGGTGTAGAGGATCATGCCGCCGGGCGAGATCGACGGGTTCCACCACAATTTCGGCGCCTCGAGATCAGGACGGCTGGGGTGGTCGGGAATCGGCTTGCCCGAATAATTGTCGCCGTTCGAGACGATCGGCCAGCCGTAATTCTTCCCCGGCAGAATCAGGTTGAGCTCGTCGCCGCCGCGCGGGCCCATCTCGACTTCCCACAGCTTGCCATCCTGCGCGAAGACCATGCCGTACGGGTTGCGGTGCCCGCTGCTGAACGTCTCGGCGCGGACGCCCCCGACCATGGCCTGCGGGTTCCCCGGTGCCGCCTTCCCGTCGAGCGTCAGGTGGAGGATCTTGCCGATCGCCTGGTCGGGGTCCTGCGCAGGCGTGAAACGCTGGCGCTCGCCCGAGGACAGATAGAGCGACTTGCCGTCGGGCGCGAACAGGATGTTCGCGCCGAACTGCCCGCCGACCCCGTCCGCCCCCGCGCGCCACAGCACCTGCAAGTTGACCAGCGCGGTCCCGGTGAACAGTCCGCGCGCGAGCGCGAGGCTGCTCCCGCCCGGGCGCGGCTCTGCGTAGCTGATGTAGACCAGCTTGCTCGTGGTGAAATCGGGCGCGAGGGCGATGTCGAGGAGCCCGCCCTGGTTCTCGAACAGCACCTTCGGCGCACCGGTCACGTCGGCGATCGTTCCGTCGGCGCGGCGCAGCTTGATCTTGCCCGCCTTCTCGGTGACCAGCGCGGAACCGTCGGGCAGCACCGCAACCGCGAACGGGTCCTCGAACCGCCCGATCGTCTGCAGCGCGAACGGCGGGGCGGTTTCGGCGCGGTTGGCGCGGCCCGTGGTGGCGGCAATATTGCGGATGGTCGCGTCGGGCGCATCGTCGGGCAGACTGGTGACGGGCGCGGAAACGGGTCGCGCAGCCGGGCCGGCTGGCGTGGCGGTATCAACGGAGGCTGTGGCGGATTGCTGAGGCTGCCCTGAACAGGCGGTTGCCGCCAGCAGAAGCCCGAGCGGCGCACGGAACAGCGTCATCAAAATTCTCCAGAAATCCTCTCTACATACCGACAGTGACGCGAACTGGTTCCGCTTATGCGCGCGACGATACCCGCAGCTGGCTCCATGGTCCCCGCAAAAACCACGTTCCCGCCAGCGAAACGCTCGCAGTGAATCGCCTGTCCACAGCCGCTTGCCAGCCCCCTGTAATCCGACTATATCGCCCCTATTCTCTACATCATCGGATGAAGAGGCTGGAGCCCCCCGGTTCCGGCGCCGAAGACCTTTGCCTGATCCTGAAGGACCGACCCGACTTGACCGACACCCCCGATCTGACCGCATTGGTAGCCCCCGAAGCCGAAGCGCTCGGGTTCGATCTCGTGCGGGTCAAGCTGTTCGGCGGCAAGGGCGACCTCACGCTTCAGGTAATGGCCGAGCGCCCCGACACGCGCCAGCTGACGATCGA
>CAZNQA010000108.1:0-9386 GCA_964575105.1 uncultured Stakelama sp. | reverse complement strand
GGCACGCAGCCACGGATGACGCAGGTCCCGCCGACGCGATATTCCTCGGCCACCGCGACCTTCGCGCCATGCGCCGCCGCAACGCGCGAAGCGCGTGTGCCGCCCGAGCCTGCACCGATGACGAAGAGGTCGTAGTCATACTCAGCCATTTTCTGTCCTTCTGCAGCCGCCAAACACGCGGCCTGTAAAATCCCGATTGGTCACCGTCCCCCAACCGTTCGTTTCGAGCGAAGTCGAGAAACCTGCGCTGTGCCGGGTTTCTCCACTACGCTCGAAACGAACGGGAGGAATGGTCGCGCCCGCCTTAGCGTTGCCCCGCGCGCCGCATCGGCATCGCGTCGATCGTCGCGACCAGCGTAGTAGCATCGATCGGCGCGGACCGGCGCAGCGCGGCGTGGCCGTCCTTGCCGACCAGCACCACATCGAACACCGCCTTGGGCAACCGCCACCGCTCGCGCAAAGCCGCGGCAGTGTCGGCAGCGCCACGCACCGTATCCCCGGTCACCGAAACCACCGTGACGTCCCGGTCGGCGAGCGCCTTGGTCATCCCCGCCAACACAGCATCCTGCGTGACCTTGCGCGTGTCCGCCGCGCCGGGGGCGGCGACGATCAGCACCCGGCGCTGGTGGCGCATGTCCGCCACCGTCACCGAAGCCATCATCGCCGCCAGCACGATCATCCGAACGCGCGCTTGATCAGGTCGGTGGTCGACACGTCGAACTCCTGCCCGCCAGCATCCGCCGCCTTGGCCATTTCCTTGCCGAGCTCGACCCCGAACTGGTCGAACGGGTTGATCCCGATCAGCACCGCATTCACGAACACACGCTGTTCGTAGAAGGCAATCAGGGCGCCCAGCGTTCGCGCATCGAGATCGTCGAGCAGGATCGTCGACGACGGACGGTCGCCCGAATAGCTGCGCGCGGCGTCGTCGTTCGGGCGCCCCTTCATCAGCGCGGCGCCTTGCGCGAACGCGTTGAGCAGCAACTGGCGGTGATGATCCTCGGCGAGCGTATCGCCCGCCTCGATCACCGCGACGAACTCGACCGGGACGAGATGCGTGCCCTGATGGAGCAGCTGGAACACCGCATGCTGCGCATCGGTGCCGACCCCGCCCCAGGTAATCGGCGCGGACGGGCCGTTGAGCGGCTCGCCGTCGATCGTCACGCCCTTGCCGTTCGATTCCATCTCGAGCTGCTGGAGATACGACGGGAGCAGCCGCAACCGCTCGTCATAAGCGAAGGTCGCGCGCGTCTCGGCGTGGCGGTTGTGCGTATAATAGAGGTCGGCAAACGCCGCGAGCACCGGCGCATTGTGCGCGAGCGAGGTCTGGCGGAAATGCCGATCCATCTCGCCAGCACCCTCGAGCATTTCGGCAAAGCAGTCCCAGCCGAGCGCGAGCGCGGCGGGGAAGCCGATCGACGACCACAGCGAATAGCGCCCGCCGACGCTTTCCGCGAATGGCAGCACGCGGGTTTCGTCGACACCCCATTCGACCGCCTTGTCGGGGTCTGCGGTCAGTGCGATCACGCGGCCATAGACGTCGTCGACGCCGCCCTCGCCCATCCACTGCATCACCGATTCGGCGTTGAGCATGGTTTCCTTGGTGGTGAAGGTCTTGGACGCGACGACCAGCAATGTCGCGGTCGGGTCGAACTTGGCAAACGCCTCCTCGAGCGCGACGCCGTCGACATTCGAGACGATCGCGACGTCGTAGCGCCCCGATTCGCGCCCCAGGGCATCGACCAACAGGTCCGGCCCGAGCGCCGAGCCACCGATCCCGACATGGAGCACGTGGCGGATCTCGCCGAGCGCGCCGCCCTCGATCGCGTCGATCAGCGCGCGCATCCGCGCATGGAGGATGCGTGCCGCGGCGACATCGTCCTCCGAGCCCTCGCCGCGCTCGGCGACATGCGTCACGGCGCGGCCTTCGGTGGTGTTGATGACTGCGCCCGAGAACAGCGCCTCGCGCTTGCCGCTGAGATCCTGCGCCTTGGCGAGCGTCTCGAACGCGGCAACCGCCTGTTCGGTCAGGTGCGTCTTGGAGAAATCGAAGTGCATCCCGGCGACGTCGACGCTGAAGCGCGCGAGCCGGTCGGCGTCCTCGGCGAACAGGGTTTCAAGCCGGGGGCTGGGAAGCCCCTCGATCGCGGTCCAGTCGGCTGCCATGAGTACCTCGTTGCTTGTAGGGGTTGGTCGATTCCCGGTGTAGATCGCCCTAGCGGGGCGCGGTTACAACCGCCAGCTTGACGACAGGCTCCGTCCCCCGCAAACCGCGCCGCATGGCCGACACCGAACATACCCCCGCGCCGATCGGCAAAACCCGCCCCCGCGCGGCCAGGTCCGAAACCCGCGAGACGCTGAGCTTCTTTCTCAAGCTGGCGATCATCGTCTTCGTGTTCCGCAGCTTTATCTTCGCGCCGTTCAGCATCCCGTCGCAGTCGATGCTGCCGCGGCTGTACGTCGGCGACTATCTGTTCGTGTCCAAGTGGAACTACGGCTATTCGCGCTGGTCGCTGCCGTGGGGGCTGCCGCTGATCCCGGGGCGGATCCTCGGACGCGACCCCACCCGCGGCGATGTCGTCGTGTTCCGCGGGCCTCCGGGCGAGGACCATGACGTGATCAAGCGCGTGATCGGCCTGCCCGGCGACACCGTCCAGATGCGCGGCGGCCAGGTGTTCCTCAACGACAAGGCGATCCCCAAGGTGCGGATGCCCGACTTCACGATCCCGCTGTCGCCCAATTATCCGCCCGGCACCGAATGCCCGACCGAGTTCATGGATGCCGACGCGTCGGGCACCCCGATCTGCCGGTATCGCCAGTTCAGGGAAACGCTCCCCAACGGCAAGAGCTACGCGGTCCTCGATCGCGGGGAGATGCCGAGCGCGGACGATACCGCGGTGTACAAGGTCCCCGCGGGGAACGTCTTCGTAATGGGCGACAATCGCGACGACAGCGGCGACAGCCGGTTCGATCCGCCGCAGGGCATGGGGTTCGTGCCGATGGAGCGGATCGAGGGCAAGGCGGTCGTGTCGTTCTTCTCGACCGATGGTTCGGCGAGCTGGCTGCTGCCGTGGACGTGGTTCAGCGCGGCGCGCTGGTCGCGGATCGGGGAAGGTTTTTGAGCGTACCGTTGCAGGACTGGGTGGCCACCGCGTTCGGGCATCGTCCGGTCGATCTCGCGCCGTTCGAACGCGCGCTGACGCACGGCAGCCAGGCGGCGGCGAATTATGAGCGGCTGGAGTTCTTAGGCGACCGCGTCCTCGGGCTGGTGATGGCGGAATGGCTGTTCGAGCTGTTCCCGAAGGAGCCCGAGGGCGCGCTGTCGAAGCGGCTGAACGCGCTGGTGACGGGGGCGATTTGCGCGGATGTCGCGCGGTCGATCGGGGTCGTGCCGTATCTCAAGCTCGGCAAGCAGGCGCGCGACGACGGCGCGTCGGACAGCGACAATGTGCTTGGCGACGTGATGGAGGCGCTGATCGGCGCGGTCTATCTCGAAGCCGGGCTCGAGGGCGCGCGCCATGCGGTCCGCACCTGCTGGCAGGATCGCGCGAGCCGGCAGCTGGCCGCTCCGCAGCATCCCAAATCGGGGTTGCAGGAGTGGGCCGCGGCGCACAATCGCAAGGCACCGACGTATGAGGTGCTCGAGCGCTCGGGCCCGCATCATGCACCACGCTTCCGCGTGAAGGTCGCGCTCGGCGGATACGCCGAGGCCGAGGCGGAAGGCAGCTCCAAGCAGGAAGCCGAAACCGCCGCCGCGACCGCGCTGCTGGAAAAGCTGCGCTAATTCCGTACCCTACCCTTCCCCGGCGAAGGCCGGGGCCCAGTCGCGGAACAGAAGATTGCCGGCGACTGCGCGCAGTTGCCTCCGCCATCACGACTGGGCCCCGTCCTTCGCCAGGGAACAAGTGCGTAAGGGATGAAGACCGTTTGCCCCTCCTCCCTTCGGTTGACGCCCCCGCGACCACGCGCGTAGGCAAGCCGCATGCGCTTCTTCTCCGATAACGCCGCCCCGGTGCACCCCGCCCTGTTCGCCGCGATGGCCGACGCCAACACCCTCGACACCGCCTATGACGGCGACCGCTGGAGCAAGCAGCTCGACGCGCGCTTCTCCGAGGTGTTCGAGACTCAGGTCCGCGCGCTCTGGGTCCCATCGGGCACCGCGGCGAATTGCCTCGCGCTCGCCGCGATGTGCCCGCCGCACGGCAGCATCGTCTGCCACCGCGACTCCCACATCCAGAACGACGAATGCGGCGCGCCCGAATTTTACACGCACGGCGCCAAGCTGTTCCTCGCCGACGGCGACGGCGCGAAGCTGACCCCCGAGACGATCAGCGCCGTTCTCGACGCGACCCGCTACGACGTCCACCAGACCCAACCGCACGCGATCTCGATCACCAACGCGACCGAATATGGCCGCGTCTATTCGCCCTCGGACGTCGCCGCGATCGGCGACCTCGCAAAATCGCGCAAGCTCGGGCTCCACATGGACGGCGCGCGCTTTGCGAACGCGGTCGCCTCGCTCGACTGTTCGCTCGCCGACATCACGTGGCGTGCAGGCGTCACGGCGCTCAGCTTCGGCTTCATCAAGAACGGCGGGATGAACGCCGAGGCGCTGGTGTTCTTCGACACCGATCTTGCCGACGCGACGCTCTACCGCCGCAAGCGGGCGGGGATGCTTCTCTGCAAGGGCCGCTTCCTCGCCGCGCAGTTGCTCGCGATGCTCGAAGGCGACCTGTGGCTCGACCTCGCGCGCAACGCCAATGCGGGCGCGGCGCTGCTCGCGGCGGCTGCGGGCGACCGGCTGATCCACCCGACCGAGGCGAACGAGGTGTTCATCCGAGTCACCGCCGAGGAAGCCGCAAAGCTGCGCGGCCTCGGGTTCGATTTCTACGACTGGGGCCCCGGCGAAGCGCGACTGGTCGTTTCGTGGGACCAGCAGCCCGACGACATCCGCCCGCTCGCCGACGCGATCGCGGCGCTTTGAGTTCCGCGCCCCCCGGCGCCTGGCCACCCCGGTCGAGCCAGCTCGCGATCCTGATCCCGTTCGGGATCGTGACGCTGATCTGGGGATCGACCTGGCTCGTCATCCGCGGGCAATTGGGCGTGGTTCCGGCGAGCTGGTCGGTGACGTACCGCTTCCTCGTCGCGGGGATCGTGATGGCGGGCTACGCGCTCGCGCGGGGCGAACGGATCAAACTGGATGCACGCGGGCTGCGCTTCGCGGTCCTGCTCGGGCTCGCGCAATTCTGCCTCAACTTCAACTTCGTCTATCGGGCGGAGATGCACATCACCTCGGGGCTGGTCGCGGTGGTGTTCGCGCTGATGCTACTCCCCAATGCGGTGTTCGGGCGGATCTTCCTCGGGCAGCAGCTCGGGCGACAGCTGATCGTCGGGATGGGCGTCGCGATGGCGGGGGTGACCTTGCTGTTCCTGCGCGAGACGCGAGTCGATCCGCACGGGCCGACCGAAGTACTGATCGGAATCGGCTTTACCGTGCTGGCGATCTTCTCCGCCTCCACCGCAAACGTGATGCAGGGAACGCAGATCGCGCGCGCCTATCCGATGATCCCGATGCTCGCGGTCGCGATGCTGCTCGGCGCGCTGTTCGACGGCGCGTTCGCCTGGGTCACCACCGGGCCGCCGGTGTTCGAGCCGACCTTGTCCTACGTTGCTGCGACGCTCTACCTCGGCGTGTTCGCCTCAGCGGTCGCATTTCCGCTCTATTTCGGCGTGCTGCGCGTGATCGGCCCGGCCAAGGCGGCCTATTCGGGCGTGATGGTTCCGGTGATCGCGATGTGCCTGTCGACGCTGTTCGAGGGCTATCGCTGGTCGACGCTTGCAGGCGCGGGCGCGGCGCTGGTCGTCGGCGGGCTCATCATCGCGCTCAGGGCCCGCAGACCCGCGCGATAATCGGGGTAGCGCGGGCTCCAGTACAGCACGCGCTTGGCCTTGCCGTTGGCAACGCGGCGATTCTCGGCATAAAACCCCTGCGCCATCGGCGACAGCGTCTCGAGCGCGACGAACGAGGGTGATGCCATCCCGAGCAGCCGCGCGGCGAAATCCACGACGTCGTTCTGGCTCGCGGGGAGATCGTCGGAAAGGTTATACGCGCCCGCCGGGCCGTTCATCCCCGCGATCACGCCCGCGACGATATCCTCGACATGGCAGCGGCTGAACACCTGCCCCGGAGCCTCGACCCTGTGCGCCGCGCCGCTCGCGACGCGGTCGAGCGGCGAGCGCCCGGGGCCGTAGATGCCCGGGAGCCGGAAGACATGCGCGCCGGCCGCGAGCCACGCCGCGTCCGCCTCGGCGCGCGCGCTGCGGCGGCCGGTACCGGTCGGGGTGGTTTCATCGACCCACGCGCCGTTCGCATCGCCGTAAACGCCGGTCGACGACAGATAGCCACGCCATCCGCCGAGCCGCGCGAGATCCGCGCCATAGGCCGCGAGCACGGGATCGGTCTCGTTCGCGGGCGGAACCGAGGACAGCACGTGAGTCGCCACCGCGATCTCGCGCCGCACCGCATCCGTATCGTCGAAACGGATCGTCCCTGCGCGCCCGTCCCGGCTGGTGCCGACGACGCGCCAGCCGTCCTTCCGGAGCCGATCGGCGAGATGCTGGGCGGTGTAGCCGAGGCCGAAGATCAACAGGCGCATGACGGTCCTTGCCCTCCTTTTACCTTTGCCCTTCCCCGGCGAAGGCCGGGGCCCAGGTGTGAAACAGATGTTGAACGCGGGCTACTGCGCGCGCCTACCGTTCGCAATGAACGGACAGACGGACGGTCATGTTCCTGCGGCCATCGCTACTGGGCCCCGGCCTTCGCCGGGGAAGTGAAGAAGAAGTGTCCCCCTTACTTCGCGCCATACCCCCCATAGAGCAGCCCGAAGAAATCCCCCTTGTTCCACCGCGGCCGCGCATCGCCATCCGCGATCTCGCGCGCGATCGCGTAATTCGCGTTCACGAAGCGGATCCCCTGCGCCCAGTCGATCGGCTGCGCGAGATCGTCCGTAGGCTTGTGATACCGCTTCGCGAAGAAGTCCGCGGTCGCGGCCTTGCCCGGCCCCTTCTGCCCCGGCCACAGGAACACCGAGGGCACCCCCTGCTGGACGAAGCGATAATGGTCCGACCGCACGAAGATCCCCTGCGCGGGATCGGGATCGGGCGACATCGTCACCCCCAAGGTCCCGACCGCCTTCGCCACGATCGGCCCGAGCGTCGAGCGATCCGCGCCGAACACGGTCATGTCCTCGAACGCATAGGACAGGATCGGCATGTCGAGATTGACGTCGGCGACGATGCTCCGGATCGGCACGGTCGGATGCCGCGCGAAATAGTCCGAGCCGACCAGCCCCTTTTCCTCCGCGGTCACCGCAAGAAACAGGATCGAGCGGCGTGGCGGCTTGCCCGAGGCCTTGAAGCGTTTCGCCTCCTCGATCAGCGCGGCGATCCCGACCGCATTGTCCTCCGCGCCATTGTAGATCAGGTCGCCCGTTCCCTCGGGCTTGACCCCAAGATGGTCGAGATGCGCAGACAGCACGACGACGTCCTTGCCGAGCGCAGGGTCGCTGCCGCGGAGCAGACCCGCGACATTCGCGCTCGTGCCAGGCTCGAACGCGGTGCGGATCGCGATCGCGAGGTTCGCGCCAAGCGGCTCGGCGGCGAAGCCCGCCTCGGTGTCGGAGGCTTTGGCGAGGATCGTCTTCCACGGCGTCCGCGCCCCCGCGAACAGCTTCTCGGCGCCGCTCGGACTCAACGTCGCAAGCACCGGCGCGCCCTGCATCTCGCCGGTCCCGTCGGGCCGCGCCCAGGTCGTCCGCGCACGATCCCACCCGCCGCCGCCGGGCGGCAGCGCACCGCGCGACAGTACGATCACCCCGACCGCGCCATGCGCCGCCGCGATTGCCGCCTTGGTCGCGGGGCTCTGGAAATGCGCGCGTTCCTCGCTCTGGAAGCTCGCAGGTGCGCCCGCGAAGACCGCGACGATCTTGCCACGCACATCGACCCCGGCATAATCGTCGCGCTTGTAGCGCGGCGCGACCAGCCCATGCCCGACGAACACGACCGGCACGTCGAGCGTCGTCCGCGCCGCCCCCGCGATCGCACCCGGCGTGTAATCCTCCGCAAACACCAAAGGCTCCGGCGCGGCCCCCTTGCGCGTCAGCACCACGTCGCCGTGGTCCGCGGGATGATAGGCCACGAGCGGCACCTTCTGTAGATACCCCCCGCCGTCGCCCGCAGGCGCCAGCCCCGCCGCGAAGAACTGTGCCGCGACATATTCAGAGGCGATCGCATATTCGGGGCTCGCCGCCTCGCGCCCGCGCATCGCGTCCGAGGCGAGGAACAGTACGTGCGCCTTCATTTGCGCCTGATCGTCCGGCAAGACGGGGGGAGAGACGGGTGCCGTCTGCGCAAAAGCCGTGGTGGTCAGCGAAAGCGCCGTGAGCGCGGAGAGGACATGGATACGCATCGCCTCCGGGTAGCATCGGGAAGAGGCAAGACAAGCGGCTTGAACCGCAAAACCGATTTCGGTGGCACCGCGCGCATGGCCTCCTTACATCTCGGGACATGCTCGATATCCAGACCAGCCTCGCCCAGCCGCACGTCACCCGCCGCGCGGATTACACCGCGCCCGACTGGCAGGTCCCGGAAATCGCCCTGGATTTCGATCTCGACCCGGCAAAGACCCGCGTGAAGGCGACGCTCCACGTGCTCCGCACCGATGCGCATGATCGCCCGCTCAAGCTCGACGGCGAAGGCCAGACGCTGCTGTCGGTCAAGGTCGATGGTGCGCAGGTCACCGACTGGGTGATCGAGGACGGCGCGCTGCTGCTCCATCTTTCGGGTTCGGCGCACGTGATCGAGACCGAAGTCGAGATCGCACCCGACCGCAACACGCAGTTGATGGGGCTCTATGCCTCGGGCGGCAATCTCTGCACCCAGTGCGAGGCGGAGGGCTTCCGCCGCATCACCTTCTTCCCCGACCGGCCTGACGTGCTCAGCCGCTACAGCGTGCGGATGACCGCGAACAAGGCGCGCTACCCGGTGCTGCTCGCGAACGGCGATCCGGTCGCGCAGGGCGATGCGGGCGACGGGCGGCACTGGGCGGAGTGGAACGACCCCTTCCCCAAGCCGTGCTATCTGTTCGCGCTTGTCGCGGGCGATCTCGCGGTCAATCGCGGCAGCTTCGTCACCAGCTCGGGCCGGACGGTCGAGCTCGGGATCTGGGTCCGCGAAGGCGATCTCGAGCGGACGCACCACGCGCTCGATGCGCTCAAGACCTCGATGGCGTGGGACGAGCGGACCTATGGCCGCGAATATGACCTCGACGTGTTCAACATCGTCGCGGTCGACGATTTCAACTTCGGCGCGATGGAGAACAAGGGGCT
>CAZNQA010000107.1:0-9603 GCA_964575105.1 uncultured Stakelama sp. | reverse complement strand
GAGGTGATGTTCTTCGTCGGCTGGTTCTGGGCGTTCTTCGACTTCTCGCTGTTCCCCACCGCGATGAGCTTCGTCGACGGCCAGGTCGAACGCGCCGCGGAAGGCGCCACCGCCATCGCCGCGCAATGGCCGCCCAAGGGGCTGGAGGTCATCAACCCCTTCGCCTTCCCGCTGCTCAACACGCTGATCCTGCTGACCAGCGGCACCACCGTGACCTGGGCGCACCACGCGCTGATCCACGGCGATCGCGACGGGCTCAAGAAGGGCCTGTGGGCGACGATCATCCTCGGGCTGATCTTCAGCTCGATCCAGGCATTTGAATATTCGGAAGCGCCGTTCCCGTTCAAGGGACTGAACTATGGCGCGGCGTTCTTCATGTCGACCGGATTCCACGGCTTCCACGTGATGATCGGGACGATCTTCCTGATCGTCTGCCTCGTTCGCGTGTATCGTGGTGACTTCACCCCCAAGCAGCATTTCGGGTTCGAGGCGGCGGCGTGGTACTGGCACTTCGTCGACGTGGTGTGGCTGTTCCTGTTCGTTACCGTCTATGTCTGGGGTGGCTGGGGCGCGCCGGTCCATAGCGGGTGATACCGCCGGAGCGGGCCGGGACTTTCGTCGCGCCGGACCAGATTGCCGCCGCGGTGAAGGGGCTTTGCCCGCGCTGCGGCGCGCCGGGGCTGTTCCGCAGCTGGCTTGATTTTGCTGCAGAATGCCCGCGCTGTGGGCTTGATTACAGCGCGTTCAACGTCGGTGACGGACCTGCGGCGATCCTGACGCTGGTACTGGGTGCGCTGATCGTGGGGATCGCGATTGCGGTCCAGCTGGCGTGGGGGCCGCCGATCTGGCTCCAGCTGATTATCTGGTTGCCGATCACGGTGTTCGGGGTGGTCGGGTCGCTGCGGGTCGCCAAAGCGGCGCTGCTGGGGGCGGAGTATCGCAACGCCGCGCATGAGGGGCGAATCACCCCGCCATGAAGCGTGTTCCGGTCTTTGCGACGATCTTGGTGGCGCTGGCAATCATGGCGATGGTTGCACTTGGCGTGTGGCAGCTCGGGCGGCGGGCGGACAAGGCCGTGCTGCTGGACCATTACGCCCGGAACGTCACGCTGCCGCCGGTCGCGTTTCCGGCGATCCCCGTCGATGACGGACTTTTATTTCGCCGTTCCAGTGCCTTATGCCTCGAGCCCGTGAGCTTTGCGATCGAGGGCGGACGCAATGCGCGGGGCGGCACCGGGTGGCGCCAGATCGCGCATTGTCGTTCCGGGGCGGAGGGGCCGGGCTTTTCCGTCCAGCTCGGGTTCGGCAAGGATCCGCATGCCAAGCCGTCGTGGAAGGGCGGGCCGGTCACGGGGTATATCAGCCATGCGCCCGACCATGCGCCGCTGATCGCGGGGCTGTTCGGCCAGGCCGCGCCCAAGACGCTGATGCTCGTCGCGGACCCGCCGCTCGCAGGACTCGACCCCAATCCGCAGCCCGATCTGTCGGCGGTGCCCAACAATCATCTCGCTTACGCAGTACAATGGTTCATCTTCGCCGCGATCGCCGCAATAATCTATGCACTTGCGGTTCGGCGGCGTGGAGTTGCCGAGTCGCCCGCAGCCCGCTAACCGAAGTCGCCATGCGCTATATCAGCACGCGCGGCACTGCGCCGGCACTCGATTTCCGTGACGTGACCCTCGCCGGGCTGGCGAGTGACGGCGGATTGTATCTCCCTGAAAGCTGGCCGCAGTTCAGCCCCGAGCAGATCGCCGGGCTGCGCGGGCTGTCCTACGTCGAGACCGCGGTGCAGGTAATGTTGCCGTTCGTCGGCGACTCGCTGGGCGAGGCGGAATTGCGCGGTTTGTGCGAGGAGGCATATGGCCGGTTCGCGCACGCCGCGGTCGTGCCGCTGGTCCAGCTCGATGCGCAGAATTGGCTGCTCGAGCTGTTCCACGGGCCGACGCTTGCGTTCAAAGACGTCGCTTTGCAGCTGCTCGGGTTGCTTTTCGAGCGGTTTCTGACCGGAACGAGTCAGCAATTGACCGTGATCGGCGCGACGTCTGGCGATACCGGATCGGCCGCGATCGATGCGCTCGCCGGCCGCGCCGGGGTCGATGTGTTCATGCTCCACCCCAAGGGGCGCGTGTCGGACGTCCAAAGACGCCAGATGACCACCGTTATCGCGCCGAATATCTACAATATCGCGCTGGAAGACGCGAGTTTCGACGACGCGCAGGCGCTGGTGAAGGCGATGTTCAACGACGAGGCCTTCTCGGGGCGGTTCGCGCTGTCGGCGGTCAATTCGATCAACTGGGCGCGGCTGATGGCGCAGGTGGTCTATTATTTCTACGCCGCGGTCCGGCTCGGCGCGCCCGAGCGGCCGGTTGCCTTCTCAGTCCCGACGGGCAATTTCGGCGATGTGTTCGCAGGGTATGTCGCCGCCAAGATGGGCCTGCCGGTCGCCAAGCTGATCGTCGCGACCAACGTCAACGACATCCTCGCGCGTGCGCTGTCGACCGGGGATTATTCGAGCCGGAGCGTCATCCCGACTCCGAGCCCGTCGATGGACATCCAGGTGTCGAGCAATTTCGAGCGGCTGCTGTTCGATCTCGGCGGGCGGGATGGCCATGCCCTCGCCGCGCAGATGCAGGGGTTCGAGGCAACGCACGCGATGCACCTGACCAACGCGCAGCGCGACGGGGCGTCGTCGCTGTTCGCAAGCGACAGCGTGGATCTCGACGACATGGCGCTCGCGATGCGGCGGACGAGCGAGCGGAGCGGGCAGGTGATCGACCCGCACACCGCGATCGGGCTGGCGGCGGCGCATCGCGCCGGGCTTCCCGCCGACGTGCCGGTGGTGACGCTCGCGACCGCGCATGCCGCCAAGTTCCGCGACGCGGTCGAGCGCGCGACCGGGCGTCGACCGGGCCTGCCGCCGCGGATCGGCGACCTGTTCGACCGCGAGGAACGCTATGACACGTTGCCGGGGACGTTCGAAGCGGTGACCGCCTATATCGCCGAGCGGGCGGTGGCGAAGGCCTGACCAATGACCCTGACGACACTGATCACCGAACCCTGGGCCGACTATGGTCTCCTCGACTCGGGCCACGGCCGCAAGCTCGAGCGCTATGGCCGGTTCCGCTTCATCCGGCCCGAGCCGCAGGCGATGTGGGCGCCCGCGTCCGACCGCTGGGAAGCCGATGGCGACTTCATCGGCGCGTCCGACGAGGATGGCGGGGGCAAATGGCATCTGTCGAAGGACGTGCCGCGCGGCGGCTGGCATGTCCGCTGGGAGGAGCTGCTGTTCCTCGCGCAGAACACGCCGTTCCGGCATCTCGCCTTCTTCCCCGACATGGCGGCGCAATGGGCGTGGATGCGTGGGCGCGTGGCCGAGGGGGACGAGGTGCTCAACCTGTTCGGCTATACCGGGGTCGGCACGCTGGCGCTCGCGGCGAAGGGCGCGCGGATGACGCATGTCGATGCGTCGAAGAAATCGGTCGAGGCGGGCAAGTCCAATGCGTTCCTGTCCGACATGGCGGATCGCCCGATTCGCTGGATGGTCGACGATGCCGCCAAGTTCGCCGCACGCGAAGTGCGGCGCGGGCGGCGCTACGACGGGATCTTCCTCGATCCGCCCAAGTTCGGGCGCGGGCCGGAGGGCGAGGTGTGGCGGCTCGAGGAGAATTTGCCGGCGTTGATCGCGGATTGCCGCGCGCTGCTCGATGCGGAGAGCAAGTTCCTCGTGCTGACGGTCTATGCGGTGCGGATGTCTGCGCTCGCCATCGGCGAACTGGTGCGGCAGGCGCTCGGCGATCTTGGCGGAACGGTCGAGGTGGGGGAGATGGCGGTGCGCGAGGAAGCGCGCGGGCTGTTGCTGCCGACGGCTATTTTCGTGCGCTGGTCGAAGTAGCGCGGGGCGGGATTGGCGTCGTCGCCGCGGCGGCGCGTCGTCTGCGGACGTTGCCGATGGATCACGCTTCATGGTTTCGGACGAAGGCGAGACCTTCGCGAAGGCTCGGTTGCGGTGATGCGCGTCCGCGCCCCCAACCGTCGTCATGCTGAACTTGTTTCAGCATCCAGCCCTCCGCCCGGACAGTCAGCCATTGTGGCGCGGTGGACCATGAAACGCGTTCAGGGTGACGCTGACAGGAGGTTTCGCAGAAGTCTTGCGATAGCAGGAATCCAGCGCCGAGCAGAACAACGGCTGTTGGTTTCTGGGACTCCTGGGCTCCCGCTTTCGCGAGAGAACTGGTAGGGTTTAAGAAGGGTCTCGCCTGCGTCGGGGTGACGGGGGGGCTTTTGTCCGTCTAAGGTCGTAGCGCAAGGCAATGCGGGTGACGAAGACGGCGTGACGGACGATATTCCCGAGGAATCGGTTTCGCCCGTGGCAACCGAGCGGCGTCGCGCGTGGTGGCGGTGGGTCGTGCCCGGCATCGTGCTGGCGATCCTGGTCGTGCTTGGCGCGCTGTGGCTGGCGCGCAAGCCGGTGGCCGAGCACTTCATCGACAACGCGCTGCGCGCCGCGCACGTGCCTGCGCGCTACGAGATATCCCGGATCGGGTTGCGCACGCAGCGCCTGACCAATGTGCGACTTGGCGATCCCGCGCGGCCCGATCTGGTCGCGGACTGGGTCGAGGTCGATACAAGCCTGTGGTTTTCGGGTGTTGGCGTCACCGCGATCCGTGCGGGGCATGTGACGGCGCGGGCAACGCTTAAGGACGGAAAGGTGTCGTTCGGCGCGATCGACCGGTTGCTGCCTGCACCGTCGGCCAAGCCGTTCGCGCTGCCCGCGATCCGTGCCGAGATCGGCGATGCGCGGATCGCGCTGGGAACGCCGTACGGGCCGGTTTCGCTCGCGGTGGCGGGGAAGGGGCAACTCGATGACGGGTTCCGGGGCACGCTGGCGGCGCAGGCGGCGCGGCTCGAGCTTGGCGCGTGCCGGATCGACTCGCTCGACGCCAACGTCGCGGTGCGGATCGACAAGGCGCGGCCGAGCCTCGCCGGGCCGGTCGCGATCGACCGCGGTGCGTGCGGCGCGACGTCTGTCACGCGGGCGCGCGCGGACCTGTCGGTCGCGCTCGGGCTGACGCTCGATCATTTCAAGGGCAAGGCGTTGCTCGCGGTCGGCGACGTCGCGGGGGCCGGCGTGGTCGCACGGCAGGTTGCGGGGCCGGTCACGTTCGTCGGGTCTGCGAGCGACGTATCGGGGTCGCTCGAGCTCAATTCGGGTGCGATTGCGGCGACCGCGGCGGGGATGCGGATGGCGGCGGGTGGTGCCGGGGTCGAGGGGCGCTACCGTTATGCCGACGACGGTTTCGCGTTCGACGGTCGCGTGCGCGCCGAACGCGGCGTTGTCCCGCCGGCGTTGCTGGCGCGGCTGGCGCCGTTGCGGAGCGCGGGCGCGGGGACCCCGATTGCGCCGCTTGCCGTGCGGCTGGCGGGGGCGTTGCAGGCTGCCGCGCGCTCGGTCGGCGGGAGTGCGGCGGTGTCGGCGATCATCGATGGCGCGCGCGGGCAGGTCGTGGTGTCGCGGCTCGACCTTGCGAGTGCGTCGGGCGCGCGCGCGAGCGTTTCGGGCGGGAGCGGGATCGTCTGGCGCTGGCCGGGCGGGTTGCGGATCGAGGGCGATGCCGCGGTGCGTGGCGGCGGGTTGCCGTCGGTTCGCGCGACGCTTGCGCAGGCGGCACCGGGCACGGCGATCGTCGGGAGCGCGGTGATCGCGCCCTATGATGCGCCGGGCGCGCGGCTGGCGTTGGCACCCGTCCGGTTCAGCGCGGGCGGGGGTGGGACCAGCCGTATCACGACTCGAGTCATGCTCAGCGGGCCGCTCGGCGACGGGCGGGTCGACGATCTTGCAGTGCCGCTGGAGGCGACCTGGGGGCGTGGCGGGCTGGTGGTCAATCGCACGTGTGCGGCCGTAGGCTTTGCGCGGTTGCGGACCAATGGCGTCGACCTGCCGCGCTCGGCGGTGACGGTGTGTCCGCAGGATGACGCGATGCTGCGGCTGGCGAACGGCAAGCTCGGTGGCGGCGGGCGGATCGGGGGCGCGCGGCTGGCGGGGCGGCTTGGGTCTTCGCCGCTGACGCTGGCGGTGCAGCGCGCTGGCTGGACGCTTGCGGACGGGCGGTTTGCGGCGGGCGGGGTCGCGGTGCGGCTCGGCGCGCCGGATCGCGTGACGCGGCTCGACATTGCCGATCTGAGCGGTGCGCTGGCGCGCGGTGGCGCGGCGGGGCGCTTTGGCGGTGCGGGCGGGCAGATCGGCGCGGTGCCGCTGGTGCTGTCGGGGGCGACCGGCGGATGGCGGTTCGCCCAAGGGGTGCTGGGGCTCGACGGGGTGATGACGGTTGCGGACGCGGCGGCGGTCGCGCGCTTCCGGCCGCTGGCGGCGCAAGGCGTGACGCTCGCGTTGAAGGCGGGGCGGATCACTGCGGGCGGTACGCTGGTCGAACCGAGCAGGACCGTCCGGGTGGCGGACGTCACGATCGTCCATGATCTTTCCGCGGGGACCGGCCATGCCGATCTGGCCGTTCCGGGGATCGTCTTCGGGCCCAAGTTCCAGCCCGAGGTGCTGACCCCGCTGACGCTCGGCGTCGTCGCGGACGTGGTCGGCACAGTCGCGGGCGCGGGGCATATCCGCTGGACGCCGCAGGGGGTGACGAGCGACGGCGTGTTCCGCACCGCCAATACCGATCTTGCCGCCGCGTTCGGCCCGGTGACGGGGATCGCGGGCGAGGTGCGGTTCACCGACCTGCTCGCGCTCGCCACCGCGCCGGGGCAGGTCGCGACGGTCAAGAGCATCAACCCGGGGATCGCGGTGACCGACGGGACGATCCGGTATCAATTGCTGCCGGGCACGCGGATTTCGGTCGAGGAGGGGGTGTGGCCGTTCGCGGGGGGCTCGCTGCGGCTCGAGCCGACGCTGCTCGACTTCGGATCGCCGCAGGAACGGCGGATGACGTTTCGTGTCACCGGCATGGAGGCGGCGCAATTCCTCCAGCAGTTCGATTTCAAGAACCTCGATGCGACCGGGGTTTTCGATGGCGTGCTGCCGATGGTGTTCGACACCAGCGGCGGGCGGATCATCGACGGGCGGCTGGTGGTGCGGCCGGGCGGCGGGTCGATCGCCTATGTCGGCGAGATCACGCAGAAGGACGTCGGTTTCTGGGGCAATTATGCGTTCCAGGCGCTCAAATCGCTGCAATATCGCAATCTGTCACTGGTGATGAACGGACCGCTCGCGGGCGAGATGATCACCGAGGTCAAGTTCGCGGGGATCAGCCAGGGCAAGGGCGCCAAGCGCAACTTCCTGTTCGACCGGCTGCAGAAGCTGCCTTTGGTGTTCAATATCCGCGTGCGCGCGCCGTTCCGGCAACTGATCGACTCGGCGCAGAGTTTCTATGATCCCAAACGGTTGATCGACCGCAATCTGCCTGCGCTGTTGCAGGAGCAGGACAAGCAGGCCGCACCCCCCGTTATTCAGCCTCCGGAAAGCAGAATCGTGCCATGAGCGAAACAGGATTGACGACCGATATGGGACGACCGAGCATCACCGGGATGAAACGAATGGCCTCGACCGTGGGTTGTGGTGCCCTGATGGCGCTGGCGGGCTGCGTCAGCATCAATGCGCCCGACAAGCCGATCGAGATCAATCTCAACATCAATGTGAAGCAGGAAGTCGTCTACCGGCTCGACAATCAGGCCAAGACGGTGATCCAGTCCAACCCGGGAATCTTCTGAATGCGTACGTGGAAAATGGCGGCGATGCTCGCCGCGGCAGTGTTGCTCGGGACCGCGGGCGTCGCGCTGGCGCAGGACGACTGGAAGGCGGCACGCGCCGCGGGGCAGATCGGTGAGCAGCCCGACGGGTATCTCGGGATCGTCGGGGCATCGACGCCCGCGCTGTCGGCGCTGGTCGCGCACGTCAACATCCAGCGCAAGGCGGTCTACACGCGCGAGGCGGCGGCGAACAATGCGACGGTCGAGGATTTCGCGTTCACCTCGGGGTGCAACCTGATCGCGAAGACTGCGCCGGGGGACAAGTATCGCGCGCCGGGTGGCGCGTGGAAGACGCGCGACGCGGGCGCGCCCGAGCGGGATTCGCGCTGCTTGTGATGTAAACAGTGCGTCCACCCCGGCGAAGGCCGGGGCCCAAGAGCGGAACACTGAGTGCTGAAGCGCTGCGTCCGTTACCGCTGACCTCTCTATTGGGCCCCGGCCTTCGCCGGGGTGGTAGGAATTGGCTTACTTCGCCTCCGCCAGCGCTGCCTTCGCCGCGGCGCTCGTCCAGTCCATCCCGCCGGTCGAGCGCCACACTTCGTGGCCGGTCGAATCGAACAGGACGCTCATCGGCAGGCTCGCCTCATAGGTGACGCTCAAGGCGACGTTCTTGTCGAGATAGGGCTTCAACCGCTTGAAGGCGTTCTTGGCGAAATAGGCCTCGATCGTCGGGCGGTCCTTGTCCTGGCTGATCGTGGCGACGGTGATCGTCTCGGCGGCCGCATCGAGCGTCGGCATTTCCTTGACGCACGGGCCGCACCATGTCGCCCACAGGTTGACCAGCACCGGCTTGCCCTTGAACCGCGCAAGCGTCATCGGTTTGCCGTCGGGCCCCTCGAAGCTGACCGACGGCGCGGGGTCGCCCTTGTGGGTGCGGTCGATCTTCTCCGCCTTTGCCGGGGCGGGCGTGGAGGCGGCGGGAGTCGCCTCGGCTTGCCGGTTGCCCGAGACTTGCTTATCGCAACCCGCGACAAGGCCCAGCAGCAGGACCGGGACGATCGCCGAGCGGAACACCAAAATGGTCGAGACTGACATGAACGAAACATCCAATGCGATGTGGGGCGGGCGCTTTGCCGAGGGTCCGGCTGCGGTCATGCGATCGATAAATGCCTCGATCCCGTTCGACAAGCGGCTGTGGCAGCAGGATGTCGCGGGATCGAAGGCGCATGTCGCGATGCTCGGGCAGCAGGGGATCGTCTCGGCGGAGGACGCCGCGACGATTTCGGCGGGGCTCGACACGGTCGCCAAGCACTATGCCGAACACGGCGTGACCGAGGACATGGTCCTCGAGGACATCCACATGCAGACCGAGGCGCGGCTTGCGGAGGCGATCGGGCCGGTCGCGGGGCGGCTCCACACCGCGCGCTCGCGCAACGATCAGGTCGCGACCGATTTCAAACTGTGGGTGCGGGATGCGATCGATCAGGTCGACGCGGCGCTGGGGCAGTTCCAGGATGCGCTGCTGACCCGCGCCGCGGAACACGCCGCGAGCGTGATGCCCGGTTTCACGCATCTGCAAAGCGCGCAGCCGGTGACGCTCGGGCATCACCTGATGGCGTATCACGAGATGATCGCACGCGACCGCAGCCGCTTTGCCGATGCACGCGCGCGCGGCAACCTGTGCCCGCTCGGCTCGGCGGCGCTGGCGGGGACGGGTTTCCCGATCGACCGCGCAATGACAGCGCAGGCGCTCGGGTTCGACGCACCGACGCGCAATTCGCTCGATGGGGTGTCGGACCGCGACTTCGCGCTCGATTACCTCACGGCGGCGACGCAATGCTCGCTGCATCTCAGTCGGCTGGCCGAGGAGTTCGTGCTGTGGGCGTCGCAGCCGTTCGGCTTCGTC
>CAZNQA010000106.1:0-9609 GCA_964575105.1 uncultured Stakelama sp. | reverse complement strand
TCGCGTTGCGCTGGACGAGGCGATACGAATCCTCGCGGCTCACCCCCGCCTGCGTTAGCGCGAGCAGCACGCGCTGCGAGTGGACGAGACCGCCCATCTTGTTGAGATTCTTCTCCATTCGCACCGGATAGACGAGCAACTTCTCGATCACCCCGGTCATCCGCCCGAGCGCGAAGTCGAGCGTGATCGTCGCGTCGGGGCCGATATAGCGCTCGACCGACGAATGGCTGATGTCGCGCTCGTGCCACAAGGCGACATTCTCGAGCGCAGGCGTAACATAACCGCGCACCATCCGCGCGAGGCCGGTGAGGTTCTCGGTCAGCACCGGGTTGCGCTTGTGCGGCATCGCCGACGAGCCCTTCTGGCCGGGCGAGAAATACTCTTCCGCTTCCAGCACTTCGGTGCGCTGCAAATGGCGGACTTCGGTCGCGAGCCGCTCGATCGACGAGGCGATCACGCCGAGCGTCGCGAAGAACATCGCATGACGGTCGCGCGGGATGACCTGGGTCGAGACGGGCTCGACGGTCAGGCCGAGCTTGGTAGCGACATGTTCCTCGACCCGCGGATCGATGTTGGCGAAGGTGCCGACCGCGCCCGAGATCGCGCAGGTCGCGATATCGGCGCGAGCAACGACCAAACGCTCGCGGTTTCGGGCGAATTCGGCATAGGCCTGCGCCAGTTTGAGACCGAATGTGACGGGTTCGGCATGGATTCCGTGGCTTCGCCCGATCGTCGGGGTCATTTTATGCTCATGTGCGCGGACCGAAAGCGCCGCGAGCAGGGCATCGATGTCGGCGATCAGCAGATCCGCCGCCTGCGCAAGCTGCACCGCGAGGCAGGTGTCGAGCACGTCCGACGAAGTCATTCCCTGATGCATGAAACGCGCTTCGTCGCCGACCTGCTCCGCCACCCAGGTGAGGAAGGCGATCACGTCATGCTTGGTGACCGCTTCGATCGCATCGATCGCGGCGACGTCGATTGCGGGCTTGGTCGCCCACCACGCCCAAAGCGCGTCCGCTGCCTTGCGCGGAACGACGCCCAGGTCGGCCAACGCCTCCGTCGCATGCGCTTCGATCTCGAACCAGATGCGGAAACGCGCTTCGGGCGTCCAGATCGCGGTCATGGCGGGGCGGGAGTAGCGGGGGACCATCGGGATTCCTTCGGCAAGCGAGCGTGGACTGAAACGCGCAGGACACGGTGCCGGACAAGGGGCCGGATCGGCCCATCGTGGATTCGGCACGCATCTGGACGAGCGGGGGGTTAGCAGGGACGGGTCGAGGCTTCAAACAGGGTGTTTCAAGGGTGTAGCCATAGCATCCCTCGGCATATCGGAGCATGAAGGGCTATCGGACCTGCCGGGCAAACAACTCGGCGGATCCCGACCAAGGAGATGCGTAATGTTGAAGTCCATCCTTATTGCGAGTGCGGTGCTGGTTTCGGCTCCGGTATTTGCCCAGACCGCGCAACCTTCCGCTGCAGTACCTTCCGGCGCCCAGAAAGGGGCCACGAATATTGATCCGAGCCAGTCGGCACCTGCGGCACAAACGCCAGCACCTGCCGAATCGGCCCCGGCGGACGCCGCGACCGCCCAGCCCCCGTCGGTCGCTCAGGTCGTGACCACCGAATTCCCGACGTACGACAAGAATGGCGACGGTTCGCTCAGCGCGGCTGAGTTCGGCAGCTGGATGGTCGCGCTCAAGACCGCGAGCGACCCGTCGACCAAGGCCACCGCCCCCGCGACCAAGACCTGGGTGACGCAGGCGTTCGCACAGGCGGATACCGACAAGAACAAGAAGGTCTCGAAGGGCGAACTGACGACGTTCCTGTCGGCAGCGGCCTGATCCGGGGTGCACGCCGCGCAAACGGCGTGCACCTCCCAACCGACCGTTCGCTTCGAGCGAAGTCGAGAAGCAGCCACAGGCGCCGTGCCTCGACGACGCTCGAAACGAACCCGTGGGGCGTGGCGTGTTTCCTGCGAGCGTCGCCTCAGCGTCGCCTCAGCAAAGCCACGGAATCACGCCAGGCTCAGCCGGAGCGCGAGCGCCGCGAGCGTGACCAGCAGCACCGGGATCGTCAGCGTCGCACCGACGCGGAAGTAATAGCCCCAGCCGATCCGGATCCCCTTCTGCCCCAGCACGTGCAGCCACAGCAGCGTCGCGAGCGAGCCGATCGGGGTGATCTTGGGGCCAAGGTCGCAGCCGATGACATTGGCATAGACCATCGCCTCCCGGACCAGCCCGGTCGCGTGCGTAGCCTCGATCGACAGCGCGCCGACTAGCACCGTCGGCATGTTGTTCATCACCGACGACAGCAGCGCCGCGAGGATGCCGGTACCGAACGCCGCACCCCACACGCCGCCTTGCGCGCTGCGATCGAGCAACGCCGCGAGATGATCGGTCAGCCCCGCGTTGCGCAGGCCATAGACCACCAGATACATGCCGAGCGAGAAGACCACGACCTGCCACGGCGCACCGCGCAGCACCGTGCGTGTCGCGATCACGTCGCCGCGCGCGGCGATCCCGAGCAGCAGCAGCGCCCCCGCCGCCGCGATCGCGCTGACCGGCACGCCGATCGGCTCGAGCAGGAAGAACCCCACGAGCAGCGCGCCGAGCACGACCCACCCTGCCTTGAACGTCGCCGGATCGCGAATCGCCGCGGCAGGCGCACGCAGTTGCTCGACGGGATAGCGCACTGGAATATCGCGACGGAAATACAGCGACAGCACGACTAAAGTCGCCGCAATCGACGCGAGGTCGACCGGCACCATCACCGATGCATAGCGCGTGAACCCGATTCGGAAGAAGTCGGCGGAGACGATGTTGACGAGGTTGGAGACGATCAGCGGCAAGCTCGCGGTATCGGCGATGAACCCCGCCGCCATCACGAAGGCGAGCGTTGCCTTGTCGCGATACCCCAGCGCGCGCAGCATCGCGATCACGATCGGGGTGAGGATGAGCGCCGCGCCGTCATTCGCGAACAGCGCGGAGACCGTCGCGCCCAGCAACACGATCAGCACGAACAGCCGCCGCCCATTCCCGCCGCCCCAGCGTGCGACGTGGAGCGCCGCCCATTCAAAGAAGCCCGCCTCATCGAGCAACAGGCTGATGAGGATGATCGCCACGAAGGTCGCGGTCGCGTTCCACACGATGCCCCACACCGCCGGAATGTCGGCCAGCGACACCACCCCCGCGAGCAACGCGATTCCCGCGCCGGCGATCGCGCTCCACCCGATCCCGAGCCCGCGCGGTTGCCAGATGACCAGCGTGATCGTGGCGACGAAGATCGCGAGCGCGAGCAGCATCAGGCGATGCGCTGTCCGGCGGAACCGATGACCTGTTCGCCGTCTTCCTTGGCGAACGCCCCCTGCTGCGGGGCGGGGAGGAGGTCGAGCACCGCCTCGGACGGACGGCACAGCTTCACGCCCAGTGGGGAGACGACGAGCGGGCGGTTGATCAGGATCGGGTGCGCCATCATTGCGTCGAGCAGCGCGTCGTCGGACAGCGTTTCGTCGCCGAGCCCGAGCTCGGCGAACGGCGTGCCCTTTTCGCGCAGCAGCGCGCGCGGCGTGATCCCGGCGCGTTCGACCAGCTGGACGAGCATGGCGCGCGACGTCGGGGTCTTGAGATACTCGACGACATGCGGTTCGATTCCGGCGTTGCGGATCATTGCGAGCGTGTTGCGCGAGGTCCCGCAGGCGGGGTTGTGATAGACGATGATATCGACGGCCACGGCACGTCCTTTCAACAGCAGGGGGCGAGTTCGGCAAGCAATGGCGCGCACAATTCCTGGTTGCCCGCGCAGCAGTCCTGAACGAGGAACAGCATCATCCGGCGCACCGAATCGACGTCGGCGCGATAGAAGATGGTGCGGCCCTGGCGTTCGAATCGCACCAGTCCCGACCGGGTCAGGATCGCGAGATGCGCGGACATGGTGTTCTGCGGCACGCCGAGCTGGCGCGCGACTTCGCCCGCGGGCAGGCCCTCGGGGACGTGGCGCATCAGCAGGCGGAACGTGTCGAGTCGGGTACCCTGAGCGAGCGCGCCCAGCGCAGCGATGGCAAGTGCTGATTCCATGTATCCGGAATAGCGGATGGTTGTCCGTGCGCAAGAGGGTATCGGACTGGCAGGGTGGTTGTCCGATCCTCCGGGGTAACCGCCCTATAGCAATCCCATCGCGCGCAGGCTCGAATGCCCCGACGTCGCGATGATGACATGGTCATGCAGCGCGATTCCCATTCGCTTGCCCGCCTCGGCCACGCGCCGCGTGATGTCGATATCCGCCCGGCTGGGCGCCGGGTCGCCGCTCGGATGGTTGTGGACCAGGATGATCGCCGCCGACCCGAGATCGATCGCACGGCGGATCACCTCGCGCACATATAAAGCCGCTTCGTCGATCGATCCGTCGCTCATCACTTCGTCGCGCAGCAGCATGTTGCGCGCATTGAGGTGGAGCACGCGGACTCGTTCGTTGGTACGGTGCGCCATGTCGGCGTGGAGATAATCGAGCAAAGCCTGCCAGCTTGCGAGCACCGGGCGGGTGCTCGCCTCGACCCGCAGCAGCCGCAACGCGGTCGCCTGGACGATCCGGATCGCCGCGACCGACGTCTCGCCCATGCCTGACACGCGCTGCAGCGCCTCGGGCTCGGCGGTGAACAGCCCGCCGATCCCGCCGAACTCGGTCAGCAGCGCCTTCGCCAGCGGCTTGGTGTCGCGCCGCGGGATCGCCAGCGCGAGCAGATATTCGACCAGCTCGTGGTCGAGCAGTGCCTCGCCGCCCTGCTGGAACAGCCGTTGTCGCAGCCGGGCGCGGTGTCCGATCTGGTCCGGAAGGGCAGGGGCGGGCGCGCTCATCGCCGCAAGACCTATCGTTACGCTTGCGACGAAGCAACGCATTGGCGGACGCAAGGCGTCGGAAGGACCGGACCGCGACCAATGGTTGACACCCCCCGGCCAGCTTCCTAAACGATCCGTCACACGGAGGGCTTCCTCTTGTTTTCCGAACATACCGTCGCGGTGCCAGACAGCACGGCGGCGTTTTCTTATCAGGATATGCGCCCCTTGGCCGACAATCGCCCGACCGACGACCTTGACGCCCGCATTGCTTCGGCACGCGCGGCATCGCAGTCGCGTGGCCGTGGCGCGGTGCCGCAGGCGAAGGGCTATGGCCAGGGCACCCGTGTTCTTGCGCTATTGCTCGGCGCCTTGCTCGGCGGTGGTATCCTCGGCTGGGCGCTCGATTCGTGGTTCGGTACCAGCCCGTGGGCATTGCTCATCGTGCTGGCGCTGGCGGTCATCGGGGCGTTCATGAACATCATCAAGATTTCTAAGGAGCGCGCGGAGTGAGCGCCGGCAAAATCGATCCGATGGAACAGTTCATGGTGGAGCCCGTCCTAGGCCGCCATATCGAGCTGTTCGGTTACGACGTCTCCTTTACCAACTCGGCGCTGTTCATGGTCGTCGTGTTCGTGGTGCTCGCGGTCTTCATGGCAGGCGGGCTCAAGCGCCAGCTCATCCCCGGCCGCTGGCAGGTGATGGCCGAGAATGCGGTGAGCTTCATCGATTCAATGGTCACCGTGAACATCGGGTCGGGCGGCAAGAAGTTCGCGCCGTACATCTTCTCGCTGTTCTTCTTCATTCTGTTCGCCAACCTCATCGGCGTCCTGCCGCTCGCGATCCTGCCGGGGCTGCACACCTTCGCGGTGACCAGCCACATCACGGTCACCGCGATTCTGGCGTTCCTGTCGTTCGCGATCGTGCTGGTCGTCGGCTTCGCAAAGCACGGCTTCAAGTTCTTCTCGCTGTTCGTGCCGCACGGTGCGCCCGGCTGGCTGATGCCCGTCATCATCCCGGTCGAGTTCGTGTCGTTCATGGTCCGCCCGTTCAGCCTCGCGCTGCGACTGTTCGTCGCGATGACCGCAGGGCACATCCTGCTCGAAGTGTTCGGCAGCTTCGTCGTTCAGGGCATCAATGCCGGCGGCGCGCTCGGCCCGGTCGTCAGTGTGCTCAGCTTCATCATGATCGTCGGCGTCAGCGCGCTCGAGCTGCTGGTCTGCGCGATCCAGGCGTATGTCTTTGCACTGCTCACGTCGCTGTACCTGCACGACGCGGTGCATCTGCACTAATCGTTTTCAACAATAATCTGACTGTATTCTAAGGAGCTTAACATGACTGATCTTGGTGCAATGTACATCGGTGCCGGCCTGGCAGCGATCGGTGTCGGTCTCGCGGCACTCGGCGTCGGCAACGTGTTCGGTTCGTTCCTCGAGGGCGCACTCCGCAACCCGGGCGCAGCAGACGGTCAGCAGGGCCGCCTGTTCATTGGCTTCGCAGCATCGGAGCTGCTCGGCCTGATCGCGTTCGTCGTCGCGATCCTCATCCTCTTCGTCGTCAAGTAAGCCAGAGCGAGCGCATCCGATGCCGCAGCTTTCCCAGATCGGTGAGATCTACGCCTCCCAGCTCTTCTGGCTGGCGATCGTATTCGCGCTGATCTATTTCGGGATCGGCAAGGCGATGGTCCCCAAGATCGAGGCGACGATCGACGATCGTAACGGCCGGATCGAGGGTGACCTCGCCGCGGCAGAGGCTGCGCGCGCGCAGGCACATGCCGTCGAGGTTGCCTATCAGGCCGGGCTCGAAAGCGCCCGGTCACGGGCAGCCACGGCGCTGGGCGAGGCCAAGGCGCGGGCGACCGCGAACACCGAGGCCAGGCTCAAGGCAAGCGACGCGGCGATGCACGACCAGCTTGCCGCTGCGACCGTCCAGGTCGAGGCGTCCAAGACCCGTGCCGTCGCCGAGATTGAAACTGCAACGACCGATGCGGTCGAGGCGATCGTCGCCAAGCTTTCGGGCGTGGCGGTCGACCGCTCGACGATCGAGGCACGCGTGAAGACGGAATTGGCGCATGGCTGAGCAACCGACCGTCACCACCGCCACCACGCGCGGTGTGGTGGAACTGCATCACGAACCGACAGCACTCGGCATCAACGCCGCGGGCTGGGTCGCGCTGTCGATGCTCGTCGTCTTCGCCATCCTGCTGTGGCAGAAGGTGCCGGGGATGGTTGCCCGGATGCTTGACGGGCAGATCGAGAAGATTCGCTCGCAACTCGACGAGGCGTCGCGGTTGCGCGCCGAAGCGGAAGCGATGCTCACCGCCGCCAAGCGGCGAGACGCCGCAAGCGCGGGCGATGCCGCCGCGATCGTCAAGCATGCCGAAGCCGAGGCCGCAGCGATGCTCGCTAAGGCGGAAGCCGACCTGACTGAACTGGTCGCGCGTCGTCAGACGATGGCGCAGGACCAGATCGCCGCCGCGCAGCGCGGTGCGATCGCCGAGGTCCGTGCCCAGGCCGCCGATGCCGCGTCGCGCGCGGCGTCGTCGATCATCGCGGAGCGTCACGGTGCGGATGCCGACCGGGCACTCGTCGACCGTACGATTGCCGGCCTCGGTCGCTTCAACTGAGGCTTTGGAGGCGCCTTTCGGGCGCCTCGTTTCTAAATGTCATAAGACCGGGTTAGGGTCGGGATCGACGGCGAGTCGCGCCGTGATCCTGCAATGAGGCCCTACCATGAAATCTGCCGTTCTCGCCGCGATCGTCGCGCTGACCGCGACGCCGCTGGCCGCGCAAACCCCCGCGCCCGCCGCATCGGCCGCGCCCGCTGCGGCGGCGACCCCCGTTGCCAAATTCACGCTCGATACGCCGATCGAGACGATCGCGTCCGACCCCGTCGCGAAGAAGGTGCTCGACGCCGATCTCGACAACATCACCGCGCATCCGATGTACGACCAGTTCAAGAGCATGTCGCTGTCGCAGGTCCAGCCCTTGTCGCAGGGTGCGCTCAGTGACGCGGCGCTGGCGAAGGTGAAGGCGGATCTTGCTGCGTTGAAGTAAGGGCGGTCTTTGGGGTGGCTCGCGCGGTGTCGCGAAGCGCGCCGCCACCCCATCGCTGAGAGAGATGCGTGATATCGATCTGTTTCACGCCACGTCCCCCACCGTTCGTTTCGGGCGTAGTCTGGAAACCTGAGGTGGTGCCGGGTTTGTCGACTTCGCTCGAAACGAACGGGCAGGGGGCGGTTGGGTCCGGAACAGGGGAACCCCCGTCAAACCGCGCGTCCACGCTCCCGCCAGATCGCGGGAATCTCGCCCCACTCAGGGGCGACGTCCGCCTCATACCCAAGCACCGCCCCCGTGGCGATCGCCCCGAACGCCGTCATCGCCCGCAGATGCGCACCGCTGCGCAGGTACGCGAGCATCGCGGCACGGTCGGTCCATGCGGTCAGCGTATGATGCACCCCGTCGATCCGCCGCGCCTCCGCGCGCAGATTGCCCGGCGCGGTCTGCGCCTGCCGCATCGAGCCGACCGCGTGCCAGGCGAAACGCGGGAAGCTCAGCGGGCCCTTGAGGCGCAGACCGGTGATCGAGATGTACATGCGGCAGTCCTACCCGAAAACGGTTTGCATGCCCAGCGTAAGCATGAACGCCCCCGAGCGGTGGGGGGCGTGGTCACATAGCCAACGAAACCGTGGCATCCCCCCGCCGGAGTCCCTAGATCGTCGGTAATGTCCGATCCCAATGCCCCGACCCGCTTCAACGAAGACAAAGCCACCTTCACCGTCCGCGGCAGCGACGCGCCCGATATCGAGGCGGGCGTCGCCGCGATCCGCAACGTGCTCGCCACGCTGCCGATCCGCCCCGGCGTGTACCGTATGCTCGATGCGCGGGGCGAGGTGCTCTATGTCGGCAAGGCGCGCGCGCTCAAGAATCGCGTGACCAACTATACCCAGGTCGACCGATTGACCAAGCGGCTCCAGCGGATGGTCGCGCAGACGCGGTCGATGATGATCGTCACGACCAACAACGAGGCCGAGGCGCTGCTGCTCGAGGCGCAGCTGATCAAACGCTATCGCCCGGCGTACAATGTGCTGCTGCGCGACGACAAGAGCTTCCCGTTCATCCTGCTCCGCGCCGACCATGATTTCCCGCGCATCCAGAAGCATCGCGGCGCACGCCGTGCGAAGGGGAATTACTACGGCCCGTTCGCCAGCGCAGGCTCGGTCAACAACACGCTCAATGCGCTTCAGAAGCTGTTCCTGTTGCGGAGCTGCACCGACGGTTTTTTCAAGAACCGCGACCGGCCGTGCCTGCTCTACCAGATCAAGCGCTGTTCCGCGCCGTGTGTTGGGCGGATCGACACCGATGGCTATGCCGAACTCGTCGCGGACGCCAAGGCGTTCCTTGCGGGCAAGTCGACCGAAGTGCAGGCCAAGCTCGGCGCGCAGATGCAGGTCGCTGCCGAGAACATGGATTTCGAGCTCGCCGCGATCATCCGCGATCGGCTTCGTGCGCTGACGTTCATCCAGGGCAGCCAGGCGATCAACGCCGAGGGGCTGGGCGATGCCGACATCTTCGCGATGGCGTGCAAGAACGGCGTGATCGGCATCCAGGCGTTCTTCATCCGCGGCGGGCAGAACTGGGGCCACCGCAGCTTCTTCCCCGCACACACCGCCGACGTGCCCGAGGACGAGATCTTCACCGGTTTCCTCGCGCAATTCTACGAGGAAGTGCCGCCGCCGCGCACGATCCTGCTCGACCGCGATCTGACCGAAGCTGAATTG
>CAZNQA010000105.1:0-9679 GCA_964575105.1 uncultured Stakelama sp. | reverse complement strand
TGCGCATCTTGGGCGTGACGAACGGCGACGGCGCTTCCTCGACCACCTTCTGGTGCCGCCGCTGAATCGAGCATTCGCGCTCGCCGAGGTAGACGATGTTGCCGTGCTGGTCGCCCATCACCTGGATCTCGATGTGGCGCGGCGATTCGATGAACTTCTCGATGAACACGCGATCATCGCCAAACGACGCCAGCCCCTCGCGCTTGGTCGCCTCGAAGCCCTCGCGGACGTCCTGCTCGCTATAGGCAAGGCGCATCCCCTTGCCGCCGCCGCCAGCCGACGCCTTCATCATCACCGGATAACCGATGTCGCTCGCGATCCGCACCGCCTCCTCGGTATCCGCGATCTCGCCGAGGAACCCGGGGACGACGTTGACGCCCGCCGCCTTTGCGAGCTTCTTGGATTCGATCTTGTCGCCCATCGCGGCAATCGCCTTGGGGGGCGGGCCGACGAACGCGATCCCGGCATCGGCGCAGGCACGTGCGAAACTCTCGCGCTCGGACAGGAAGCCGTAGCCCGGGTGGATACAGTCCGCGCCGGTCTCCTTGGCCGCCAGCAGGATCAGGTCGGCGAGCAGATAGCTCTCGCCCGCCGGCGGCGGCCCGAGCCGGACGCTCTCGTCCGCCATCAGCACGTGCGGCGCACGCGCGTCCGCATCCGAATAGACCGCGACCGTCGCGATCCCCATCGTCTTCGCGGTCCGCATCACGCGGCAGGCAATTTCGCCGCGGTTCGCGACCAGGATTTTCTTGAACATCGCTCGCCCTAGTTTGTGCCGTCTTCCCGGTGATCCGGGTGCGGACTGAGTGTTACTGGAACCAGATCATCGTCTTGAGCTGCGCAGTGCGCGCCCGCGTCAGGCGCGTCCGGCACGCGGCCATCGTCATGCCCTGCGCCGACCCGCCCGCATATTGCCCGCCCTCGATCACGCATTGCGTGTCGCGAAACTTGAGCCATGCGCGCTGGCTCTCGAGCAACGCCCCCGCAAACCCGAACCCGCCGCCGCGCGACGTGTCCTGCGCGTCGCGGCGCTTCATATACGCATAGGTCCGCTTCCACTGCGCAGTCATCGCGGCATCTGCCTGCGCGTAGCTCGTGCCGGCAGTCTGGGTCATCGCCGCCTGCGTCTGCACCGGTGCGGCAGCGGCGACCAGCAACGCGATCAGCAGCATGTCTTTTCCTCCCGCATCGGTTCCTCGCCGACCATGGGGACCAGCCCGAGCTTTGCGAGCAGCGCGGCGTCCTTGTCGTCGCCGGCATTCCCCGTCGTCAGCAGCTTGTCGCCGGTGAAGATCGAATTCGCGCCCGCCATGAAGCACAAGGCCTGAGTCGCCTCCGACATGCTCTCGCGCCCCGCCGACAGACGCACCATCGAGAGCGGCATCGTCACGCGCGCGACCGCCACCGTCCGCACGAACTCGATGTCGTCGATCGCGGCGAGCGGCGTATCCGCGAGCATGTTGCCGAGCACGGTGCCCTTGACCGGCACCAGCGCATTGACCGGCACGCTCTCCGGGTGGCGCGGCAGCGTCGCGAGCGCATGGACGAACCCGACGCGATCGCCGCGCGTCTCGCCCATCCCGACGATCCCGCCGCAGCACACGTTGATGCCCGCCTCGCGGACGTTCTCGAGCGTGTCGAGCCGGTCCTGGAAGGTCCGCGTGGTAATGACCTCGGCGTATTTCTCGGGCGAAGTATCGATATTATGGTTGTAATAATCGAGCCCCGCGTCGGCGAGCTGCTGCGCCTGGTGCGGCGCGAGCATCCCGAGCGTCATGCAGGTTTCCATCCCCATCTGGCGGACGCCCTGCACCATCTCGATGATGGCGGGCATATCCTTGTCCTTGGGGTTGCGCCACGCCGCGCCCATGCAGAACCGTTGCGACCCCGCGTCGCGCGCCTGGGCCGCGGATTGCAGGACCGCGCGGACGTCCATCAGCTTGCTCGCCTTGAGCTCGGTGTCGGCGCTCGCGGACTGATTGCAATAGCCGCAATCCTCGGGGCAGCCGCCGGTCTTGATCGACAGCAAAGTGCACAGCTGTACCTGCCCCGCGGCATGATGCGCGCGGTGGGTGGTCTGCGCGCGGAACATCAGTTCGTCGAAGGGCAAGTCGAACAGCGCGGCGATTTCCGCGCGCGTCCAGTCGTTCCTCGTGCGCCCCTCCCCTTCAGGGGAGGGGATGGGGGTGGGGGAAGTCTCACCGAGAGAAGCGTCCGCATTAGCGGCACGGCCCCACCCCAACCCAGTGTCGGGTGAAGGATGCCCCGCATCCCTCAGGCCATCCCGGGGGGATGGCCGACCCGACACTCCTGAAGGGTAGGGGCTTTTAGCGGCGGTCACTACGTCACTCATTCCACACCATCCTCAACCGGGGGCATATTATGCCCCAGCAATCGCAACACTTCGCCCGCCGCCTCGACCAGATTGGTCCCGGGCCCGAAAATCCCCTGCACGCCCGCGTCGCGCAGCGTCTGATAATCCTGCGCGGGGATCACCCCGCCAGCGATGACCTTGATGTCGCTCCGCCCGGCCTCGCGCAAATGCCCGATCAGCTCGGGAATCAGCGTCTTGTGCCCCGCCGCGAGCGACGACGCGCCGACCACGTCGACATCGCGCGCGATCGCGAGCTCGGCGGCCTCGGCGGGCGTCTGGAACAACGGCCCAGGCACGACCTCGAACCCGAGATCGCCGAACGCCGACGACACGAGGTTCGCGCCGCGGTCATGCCCATCCTGCCCCATCTTCGCGACGAGCATCCGCGGGCGGCGCCCGTTGCGCGTCTCGAGCGAAACGACGCCTTCCTTCAGCCCCTGCCACGCGGCGTCGAACTCATGCGCGCCGCCGTAAATGCCCGAAACCGGCGTCGGCACGGTGTCGTAGCGCCCGAACACATCCTCCATCGCGGACGAAATCTCGCCGAGCGTAGCCCGCTGCCGTGCGCATTCCACCGCGAGTGCGAGGAGATTCGACTCCATTCCTCCCCCAGCGGGGGAGGTGGCAGCCGAAGGCTGACGGAGGGGTTCTGCCGCAAACGCTGCGCCCGGATCGCCCCCTCCACCGTTCGCTGAATGCTTACGGTCCCCCTCCCCGTTCCGGGGAGGAATGCGCGCGCCTTCGCGCAGAGCATCGAGCGCCGCCTGGCACTTCGCCTCGTCGCGCCCCGCCTTGGACCGCGCGATCCGCGCGATCTGCGCCTCGCGCACCGCGACGTTATCCACGTCGAGAATGTCGATCGGGTCCTGTTCGGAAAGCTTGTACTTGTTGACGCCGACGATGACGTCCTCGCCCTTGTCGACGCGCGCCGCGCGGCCCGCCGAGGCTTCCTCGATCATCGCCTTGGGCCAGCCCGCCGCGACCGCCTGCGCCATTCCGCCCTCGGCCTCGACGCGCTGGATGATCTCCCATGCCTTGTCGACCAGCTCCTCGGTCAGGCTCTCGATATAATAGCTGCCGCCCAAGGGATCGACGACCTTGGTCATCCCCGTCTCTTCCTGCAGCACGATTTGCGTGTTGCGCGCGATCCGGGCGGAAAAGTCGGTCGGCAACGCGATCGCCTCGTCGAGCGCGTTGGTGTGGAGGCTCTGCGTCCCCCCCAGCATCGCCGCCATCGCCTCGACCGTCGTCCGGATCACGTTGTTATACGGATCCTGCTCGGTCAGCGAGACGCCAGACGTCTGGCAATGCGTCCGCAGCATCTTGGAACGCTCGTCCTTCGCGCCGAGATCGGTCATCACGCGGTGCCACAGCTTGCGCGCCGCGCGCAGCTTGGCGATTTCCATGAAGAAGTTCATGCCGATCGCGAAGAAGAACGACAGCCGCCCCGCAAACGCATCGAGGTCGAGCCCGCTCGCCATCGCCGCCTTCGCATATTCGCGTCCGTCCGCGATCGTGAACGCCAGCTCCTGAAGCTGCGTCGCCCCCGCTTCCTGCATGTGATAGCCGGAGATCGAGATCGAGTTGAACTTCGGCATGTGCGCCGACGTATAGCCGATGATGTCCGAGATGATCCGCATCGAGGGCGCAGGCGGATAGATATACGTGTTGCGGACCATGAACTCCTTGAGGATGTCGTTCTGGATCGTCCCGTCGAGCAAATGCTGCGGCACCCCCTGTTCCTCACCCGCGACGATGAAGAAAGCGAGGATCGGAATCACCGCGCCGTTCATCGTCATGCTGACCGACATCTTGTCGAGCGGAATCCCGTCGAACAGGATCTTCATGTCGTCGATCGTGTCGATCGCGACCCCCGCCTTGCCGACATCGCCGGTCACACGCGGATGGTCGCTGTCATAGCCGCGATGCGTCGCCAGATCGAACGCGACCGACAGGCCCTTCTGCCCCGCGGCGAGATTGCGGCGGTAGAAGGCGTTCGATGCCTCGGCGGTCGAGAACCCCGCATATTGCCGGATCGTCCACGGCCGCCCCGCATACATCGACGCGCGCACCCCGCGCGTAAACGGCGCGAAGCCCGGGAGACCGGGGTCGATCTCTGCAACGTCCGCCGCGGTGTAAAGCGGTTTGACGTCGATCCCTTCAGGTGTGTGCCAGGTCAGGTCCTTGCCCTTGACCTCCTTCGCGGCGGCCGCCGCCCATGCCTCGAGTGTCGGGCGCGTGCTCGGCTCGGGAAGATCGCGCGGGGCCGGCGTGCTGCCGGCATCCTCACCCGTATTCAGTTCAATCTCTGCCATCAGGCTCCTGTGAACCGTGGTTTTCGTTTCTGCAAGAAGGCCATGCCGCCTTCCATCGAATCGGCGGTGCCGCGAACATGCCGCTGGTTTTCGGCCTCCTGGAGCATCGCCGCGGCGTAATCCGTCTCATACGCATGGCGGATCTGGCGGCGGATCAACCCCATCGCGACGGTCGGCCCGGCGGCGAGCCGTTCCGCCAGCGCGACCGCCTCCGCATCGAGCGAATCGTCGGCAACGACCTTGTGGACCATCCCCCAGTCGAGCGCCCTGGCGGCGGGAACGCGCTCGCCGAGCAGCATCATCTCGGTCGCGCGCGCGCGACCGATCAGCCGCGGGAGCATCCACGACGCGCCGCCATCGGGGACCAGCCCGATGTTGACGAACGCCTGGAGGAAATAGGCGGTCTCGCTCGCGACGCAGAAATCCGCGGCAAGCGCGAGGCTGCATCCGATCCCCGCGGCAGGCCCGCGCACCGCGCTGACGACGGGGACCGACAGGTCCGCGATCGCGGCGATCGTCGGGTTATACGCCTCGGTCAGCGCCTTGAAGGTGCTGTTGCCCGGGTCGTCGCTCCCGAGCGCGCCGCCGCCGACATCAGCGCCCGAGCAGAACCCCCGCCCCGCTGCCGCGATCAGCACCGCGCGCGCACCGTCCAGCGTGGCGAGCGCGGTGCGGAGGTCCTCGAACATCTGCGGCGGGGCGGCGTTTAGCCGGTCCGGGCGGTTGAGTGTGACGATCAGCACGTCACCGCGCCGTTCGGTCTGGATCATCGGGTCGGGCATGGGTCGGTCCTTGGAAACGTGCGGTTGGTAGTAGCGGAAGGCGGGGGCTTGTTCACTCCAATCCTTTGTTCGAAGAGGCGGGATACCCCCCAACCGTCATTCCCGCGAAAGCGGGAATCCATTATCTTGAGTGTTCGAGGCGAATGGCATGGCCAGCCCTAATGGATCCCCGCCTCCGCGGGGATGACGGATTGGGGGGAGACGTGCGGCCCCTCACCCCGCCGCGAGCGCCGCCAGCAACAGCAACGCGACGATGTTGGTAATCTTGATCATCGGATTCACCGCAGGCCCCGCAGTATCCTTATAAGGATCCCCCACCGTATCCCCCGTCACCGCCGCCTTGTGCGCCTCGGACCCCTTGCCGCCATAATTGCCATCCTCGATGAACTTCTTGGCATTGTCCCACGCGCCCCCGCCCGACGTCATCGAGATCGCAACGAACAGCCCCGACACGATCACCCCGAGCAACATCGCCCCAAGCGCGGCAAACCCCTCGGCCTGCCCCGCGACGAAGGTGATCACGAAATACGCCAGGATCGGCGACAGCACCGGCAGCAACGACGGCACGATCATTTCGCGGATCGCCGCGCGCGTCACGAGATCGACCGTCCGCGCATAATTCGGCCGACTGGTGCCGAGCATGATCCCGGGATTGTCGCGGAACTGCGCGCGAACTTCCTCGACCACAGCACCCGCCGCACGCCCGACCGCGGTCATCCCCATCGCGCCGAACAGATAGGGCAGCAACGCCCCGAGCAGCAGCCCGACGATGACATAGGGGTTGGACAGAGCGAAATTGACCGTGAGCGTCGGGAAATCACGCGCCAGATCCGACGTATAGGCATTGAACAGCACCAGCGCCGCAAGCGCCGCCGAGCCGATCGCATACCCCTTGGTCACCGCCTTGGTGGTGTTCCCGACCGCGTCCAGCGCATCGGTGCGATGCCGCACGTCATCGGGCAGCCCCGCCATTTCGGCGATCCCGCCCGCATTGTCGGTCACCGGGCCATAGGCATCGAGCGCGACGACCATCCCCGCCTGCGCGAGCATCGCGGTCGCGGCAAAGGCGATCCCGATCACCCCCGCGAGCTGATACGCCGCGATCACCGCGACGACGATCACCAGCGTCGGCATAGCGGTCGATTCGAGGCTGATCGCGAGCCCCTGGATGACGTTGGTCCCATGCCCCGTCTCGGACGCCTTGGCGATCGAGCGGACTGGGCGGAAGTTGGTGCCGGTGTAATATTCGGTGATCCACACCAGCAGGCCGGTCACCGCGAGCCCGATCATCATGCACCAGAACAACTGCATGCCCGTAAAGCTCGTCGCCGCCATCCCCGCGATCGCCTCGGACGTCGCGCCATCGAGGAACGCATTGCCCCCGATCCTCGCGTCCATGTCGCCGAGGGTGTACCGCGTAACGAGGTAGATCGCCGGAATCGACAGCCCGACGCTCAGCCAGAACCCCTTGTACAGCGCCCCCATGATCGTGCCCTTGCCGAGCCGCACCGCATAGGTGCCGAGGATCGAGGTCAGAATACACACGCCCCCGACGATCAGCGGCAGCGTCATCACATTGAGCAGATGGTCCGCATTCTTGAGCGCGAGCGCGACCGAGATCATCGTTACGCCGATCGTCACGACATAGGTCTCGAACAGATCCGCCGCCATGCCAGCGCAGTCGCCGACATTGTCGCCGACGTTGTCCGCAATGGTGGCGGGGTTGCGCGGGTCGTCCTCCGGGATCCCCGCCTCGACCTTGCCGACCAGATCCGCGCCGACGTCCGCCGCCTTGGTGAAGATGCCGCCGCCGAGCCGCGCGAAAATCGAGATGAGCGACGCGCCGAACGCCAGCGCGGTCAGTGCCTTGACCACGACGGGTGCGCCCGCGTCGGCACCGTTCGGCCCCGCGAGATACAGGAACGTCCCCGAAATCGACAGCAACCCGAGCCCCGCGACGAGCAACCCCGTCACCGCGCCCGAGCGGAACGCCATCGTCAGCCCGCCCTGGAGCGACGTCCGCGCCGCCTCGGCGGTCCGCACGTTGGCACGGACCGAGATGTTCATCCCGACATAGCCCGCCACGCCCGACAGCACCGCGCCCAGCGCGAAGCTCAGCGCCGACACCGGCGTGCGCATCCCGTCGAGGAACACCCACACCAGCAGCAGGACGATGACGCCGACAATCGCGATTGTGCGATATTGCCGCCCGAGATAGGCCTTCGCCCCCTCCTGGATCGCGGCGGCGATATCCTGCATCTTTTCGTTGCCCGCGGGCGCTCGGAGAACCTGCTGGCTGGTGATCGCGCCGTAGGCGACGGCGATCAGGCCACAGATGATGGCGGCATAGACGATCGTCATGCTGTTCCTTTCCTGATGTCCGGCAAGGATCGCGACACGCGGTCTCGTCCCCGCTCTTGAGGGTCATCCTACAGGGGGAGGATGGCTTGGCAAGCGGGTGCGGCGTCTACCGGTTGTGCTGGAACCCGAGCATGACCGGAAGCGGGACGGCTTCGCCCGCGTCGACCAGCGTCAGTCCGGTTCCGTCCGCGAACCACCCCACGCGCGTCGCCGCGCAGGGCAGCGCCACGTCGGGCGCGGCCGCGAACAGCAGTTGGTAATCATCCCCCGCCGTCGCCGCCGCAATCCGGGCGGTGCGGTCGTTCCCGGCGAAGGCGCGATAGGCGTCGGACAGCGGCACGTCGGCAAGGTCGATCGTGACGGAAAGGCCGCTGGCGGCGCCCATCCGCTGCGCATCGATCAGCAGACCGTCGGACACATCCATCATCGCGCCGACGACTCCCGCCAGCGCCCGCCCTTCGGCGAGGCGAGGTTGCGGGCGGCGGTACGCGGCGAGCAGTTCGGCGGGGCCATCCTGCCCTTGCGCGATCCTCAGTCCAGCGCCCGCATCGCCGATCGTCCCGGTCACGTAGAGCAAATCGCCCACGCGCGCGCCGGTCCGGATCGGTGCGGTTGCGGTCGAACCGATCGCGGTAAGGCTGATGACACGTGGCGCATGCGCGGGAAGCGATACGGTATCGCCGCCGAGCAGCGGGGCGCTGAAGGTAGTAAGCGCGTGCGCGAAACCTTCGAGAAAAACGGAGTCCCAGCTTTCCCCCTCCCCCTCTACGCTCTTCCCCGGCGAAGGCCGGGGCCCAGTCGAAGTGGCCGAGGTAACATCTGGCTTCCCTCCGCCAACACTGTCCCGCAACTGGGCCCCGGCCTTCGCCGGGGAAGGGAAGGAAGAAGACGCCCGCAACGGATAGTTGAGCATCACCCCCACCGGCACCGCACCCTTCGCCGCGAGATCCGACAGGTTGGTCGCCACCAGCTTCCACGCCACGTCCCCCGCCGGATCCCGGGAAAGATAATGCACCCCCTCCACCAGCGTATCGGTGGTGAGCACCAGATCCCCCAGCCGCGCCGCATCGTCGCGCAGGTCGAGCGCGCCGGGGTGGAGCGGGAGGCGGCGCAGCGCGACAAGGAATTCGGCTTCGGTCATCGCCGCGACGACAGGTGAGTCCACACGCGCGCAAACACCCCGCTCAGTCCTCGCGCTTCGCGCCGTCGAGCAGCCGCGCCTGCCGCTCGGCCTCCGCCGCTGCGGCGTCGCGCTCTGCCCTGGTCCGCCCGAACGCGGCGCGGTTGGCGGCAGCGCCCTCGGCGGCGGCATCGCGCGCGCGGGCCTTGCGGGCGCGGCGGAGGTTGATGACCTCCGCCATGCTCAGCCGCGCACGTCCTTGGCGATCGCATCGAGCAGCCCGTTGACGAACCCCGCCTCGCGCTTGTCGAAGAACGCGTGCGCGACGTCGACATATTCGGTGATGACCGCACCCGTCGGCACGTCCGCGCGCGCCAGCAGCTCATAGGTGCCCGCACGCAGGATCGCGCGCATCGCTTTGTCGAGCCGCGCGAGGTTCCAGCCCCTTGCCAGCTTGCCCGCGATCGCGGTGTCGATCTCGGACAGGCGTGCGGTCGTGCCCTTCACCACGTCGTCGAAGAAATCGACTTCGGGCTCGGCATATTCGGCATCCTCGATCGTCGCACCGAGGCGGTGATTGTGGAATTCGTGGAGCAGCACCGGGATCGCGGTGGCTTCCATGTCGTGCTGGTACAACGCCTGGACGGCGGCGAGACGCGCAGCGGCGCGCGCCTTGGAGCGCGGGGCGGTGCGGGGGGTAAGGTGGGAGGACATTGCGCGGCCCTTA
>CAZNQA010000104.1:0-9911 GCA_964575105.1 uncultured Stakelama sp. | reverse complement strand
CCGTAGAAGGTGCAGGTGCCCTTTGAATGGTACGCGCCGATCTCGGCCTCGAGCAGCGCATCGCGCCCGACCTTGCCCTCGGCGAACGCCTCGCGGACTGCTGCCTTCTCCTTGTTGGGGAGACCCGAGGGCATCGGCCCCGCGGGGATCAGCACCATCGGCAGATGCCCGAAGCGGAGCGCCCCCATCAGCAGCCCGGGGACAATCTTGTCGCAGATCCCGAGCAGCGCCGCGCCCTCGAACATCCCGTGGCTGAGCGCGATCGCGGTCGACAGCGCGATCGTGTCACGGCTGAACAGCGACAGCTCCATCCCGGGATAGCCCTGCGTCACGCCATCGCACATCGCGGGAACGCCGCCCGCGACCTGCGCGGTCGCACCCGCTTCACGCGCCCAGACCTTCATCTGCTCGGGATAGCGATAGTAAGGCGCATGCGCGGACAGCATGTCGTTATACGACGTGACGATCCCGATGTTCATCGCCTTGCCGCCGGTCAGCGCCGGGCGATCTTCCTCGGTTCCGGCATAGGCATGCGCGGCGTTCGCGCAGCCCATCGCGGGGCGCTCGATATGCGAGTCGCGCGCGCGTCCGATCAGCTTGAGGTACGCGTCTCGCGTCGCCTTGGAGCGGGTGATGACGCGGTCGGTTACGGCGGCGATTTCAGAATGAAGGGTCACGACAATCTTCCCGGGGAGGGGTTGGAGATCATTCGGCGGCCCAGTGAATATCTACCGGTAGCTCCGCATCCGCAAGCACGCGTCCGATCGGGTAGGACGACGACGGTCCTTGCTTGATCGCCTGCTCGATCACCGTCTTCTTGGCATCTCCCGACACCGCGATGATCAGCGCACGCGCCGACACGATCGCCGCGCGGCTGAGCGTGACGCGCGCAACCGGTGCTTCCTTGGGAAGCGGATCGGGCATCACGCCAAGCGCACGACGCTCGACCGGGCCGGACAGCGCCTCGTCGAAATCGGGGCCGGGGAAGATCGACGCGGTGTGGCCGTCCGCGCCAACGCCGAGCAGGCACAGGTCGAGCGGCCAGTGCAGGTCCTGCATCAGCGCATCCGCCGAGCGGCCAGCTGCCTTGTAGTCCGGGGTCGCGTTGGGGACGATCGGCATCACGCGCGCGCCCTTGGGCAGGAACGTCTTGGCGATCATCGTAACGTTCGACAGCGCATCGCCCAGCGGCACGACGCGTTCGTCGGTCGGCACGATCGTCACCCGCTTCCAGTCGATCTTCGCCTTGGCCAGGCGCTCGTAGATCGGGATCGGCGTCTTGCCGCCCGACAGCGCGATCACCGCCGCGCCACGCGCATCGATCGCCGCGTCGATGATGAAGCCGATGTCACCCGCGACGGCATCCGCCATCTCGTCGGTGCTCTCATAATCCCACCATTCGATTTCGTGTTCGTCGCTCATGTCTCTTCTTTCTTTTTCTCCCTCTCCCCGCTTGCGGGGAGAGGGCCGGGGAGAGGGGCAGTCAAAAACGCAGGTCTGCGGTACTGCCCTCTCCCGTCCTCGCTTTGCTTGGCCACCCCCACCCGCAGGCGGGAGCGGGAGAAATCAATCGTCCTGCCAGGTCACGCCATCGCGCTCGGTCAGCGCGACCGCAGCGCTCGGCCCCCAGCTGCCCGAAGGATAGCTCTTGGGCTTCATGTCATTCGCAACCCAGCCCTCGCGGATCGCGTCGATCCAGGTCCACTGCGCCTCGACCTCGTCGCGCCGGACGAACAGTGTCTGGTCGCCCTCGATCAGATCGAGCAGCAATCGCTCGTATGCGATGCGACGGCGGGTACCCGCGAATTCCGAATCAAGGCTGAGGTTGAGCGGAACCTCGCGCAGCCGGATGCCGTCGCGGTCGAGCCCCGGCTCCTTCGCCATCACCAGCAGCTGGATGTATTCCTCGGGCTGAAGGCGGATGATCAGCACGTTTGGCTGAAGCAACCCGCCGCGGTTCGAGAACATCGAATGCGGCACCGGTTTGAACTGGATCGCGATCTCGCTGCGCCGCGTCGGCATCCGCTTGCCGGTGCGCAGGTAGAAGGGCACGCCCTGCCAGCGCCAGTTGTCGACATGCGCCTTGATCGCGACGAACGTCTCGGTGGTCGAGGCCTTGCCGAGTTCGTCGGCATACCCCTTGACGATCTCGCCCCCGCTCGCGCCCGCGGCATATTGCCCGGTGACGGTGTCGCGCTGTGCGTCCTCGGGCTTGATCGTGCGGAGCGAGCGGAACACCTTGGCCTTTTCGTCGCGGATCGCATTGCCGTCGAAACGGGCAGGGGGCTCCATCGCGACGAGCGCGAGCAACTGGAGCATGTGGTTGGCGACCATGTCGCGGAGTGCTCCCGCGCCGTCATAGTAAGCCGCGCGTTCTTCAAGCCCGACCGTTTCCGAGATGGTGATCTGGACGTTGTCGATCCCGCGCGCATTCCACACCGGCTCGAAGAACGAGTTGCCGAAGCGCAGCGCGAGAATGTTCTGGACGGTTTCCTTGCCGAGATAATGATCGATCCGGAAAGTGCGCTCCTCGGGGAAGGCGGTCGCGACCGTGTCGTTGATCTCGCGGCTCGACGCGAGGTCATAGCCGAGCGGCTTCTCGAGCCCGATCCGGACGGTTTCGCCCGCCAGACCTGCGGATTCGAGCCCGCGGATCACCGCCTCGAACAGCGACGGCGCGGTCGAGAGGAAGATCGCAAGGCCGCCGGAAACGTCGCCGACCTTCTCGCCGAGCTGCTTGTAGTGATCGAGGTCGGTCGCATCGAGCGGCTGGTAGCCGACTCGCTCGAGGAAGCTCGAAATCGCCTTCTCGTCCATCCGGTCCTTCGGCACGAACTTTTCGAGCGCAGCCTTGGCGAACGCTCGATAGCTCGCATCGTCGTGCTCCGAGCGCGCCGTGCCGGTGATCGTCAGACCCTCGGGCAGCAGCCCGTCGGCGTGCAAACCGTACAGCGAGGGCAGCAACATGCGCTGTGCGAGATCGCCGGTAGCACCGAACAACAGGAGTTTACCGACAGGCGTGCGGGTTGGCATGCGACTAGAACCTCCTGGGGGCGGGGGAAGCGTCACCTAAGCAGCTAGCGATGCGCCGCCAAGGCAAAAGCGGAAAACAATTCGGCGATGGACCGTATCAGCGGATCAACCCGGCGAGCGGATCGAACCCGGCCATGACGTTGAGGTTCTGCACCGCAGCCCCCGCCGCGCCCTTGCCGAGATTGTCGAGCGTCGCGATCAGTCGGACCTGCCCGGCCTCGGCGTTGCCGCAAACCCGCAGCGTCAGCCGGTCGGTACCCGCATCGTCCTCGATCTGGACAGTGGTGGCGTCGTCGTCGGCGATCCGGATCAGGCTGTCGCTGCCATAGGCTTCGCGAAGGGCTGCCTCGCACGCCTGTAGCGAGGGACGCCGCTTGAACATGCCGAGCGGCAGCGGAACCTCGACGATCATCCCGCGATAGGTATTGACGACCGACGGCATGAAGATCGGCGGATGCTCGAGCCGCGCATGCTTCTGCATCTCGGGCACATGCTTGTGCGCAAGCCCGAGCGCGTAGGCCCGCGCCGCCGGCGGCGGGTTGGGGCCCTCATATTCCGCGATCATCGCCTTGCCGCCACCCGAATAGCCCGACGCCGCATTGACCGTCAGCGGCCAGTCGACCGGCACCAGCCCCGCGCGCACGAGCGGGCGGACCAATGCGAGGAAGCCGGTCGGGTAGCATCCCGGGTTGGTCACGCGCTTCGATTCGGCGATCAGCGCCGCCTGCGACCGCTCGAGTTCGGGGAAGCCATAGCTCCACCCCTCGGCGGTGCGGTGCGCGGTCGAGGCGTCGATGATTCGCGTATGATCGTTGTCGATCAGCGCGACCGCTTCGCGTGCGGCATCGTCGGGCAGGCACAGGATCACGAAATCGCTGTCGTTGAGCGCCTCGCGCCGCGCGGCGGCATCTTTCCGCAGCGCGTCGGGGAGCGTGACCAGCACGACATCGTCACGATCGGCAAGCCGATCGCGGATCTCAAGCCCCGTCGTTCCGACAGCGCCGTCTATGAAAACGCTCACGCTCATGACGTCGGCCAGGATAGCGCGCGGGTATCGATATAGCCAACGCGATCGATCGCCGGGGCGACACCCCATGCGCGACCCGCGACGAACTCGAGAACCTCGAACGCGCTGCCTTCCTCGAGCGTGGCGACGACCGCCGACTCCGGTTCGGGCGCCGCGCGCAATTGCGCTGGCATCACGACGACGCGGGCGACTGCCGCTGCATAATGGGGCGCGAAGACACGATCGGCCAAGCGGATGTCGGCCAGATCCCGACGTACCGCATTGCGCGAGGGATCCAACGTAACCGATTGGCCGGACAACGCAAAACTCTTACGCGGTGGCGCGACGTGCGACAGGTTGCGGTTCGCCGCCGCCGATGAACTGGCCGAAATCTTCAAGAAACCCTGCCCCTTCGGAGGTACGCGCGACGAAGATGTTACGCTTGTCGTTGTCGTCGCGCTGGCGGCGCAGATAGCCCAGGGTGCCAAGCCTGTTCAAGGCGCGCGTTACGACGGGCTTCGATACGTTGAGCATCGCGGCCAGCCCGCGCACCGTATGCGGGCCGGGTTTGAGATAGACGACCAGAAGCAACGCCATCTGTCGGTTGGTCAGATCGGGTTCCCCCGAACGGACATAATCGACCAGCGCCTGCATCCATTCGCTGAGTGAACCATCGGTTTTAACTGCCACGGCAAGGTACCCGTTATTACTCGGCAACCCCCCGCCTGCCGGGAGGATATTCCTGTGCAACTGAACGCCTCGCTTCCCGCTAGGTTTCAGTTCGATGGCGAAATGCCTAAGATGTCCGCGGCAGCCCGGGACGAGCGCGTGGTTGATCGAACCCGCGACCTCGCCTATGTGCCCGGCAACGCAGCCGCCCCAACGCCATCGTCACCGGCGCTCAAGGATCAACCCGCAACATGTTTCTGTTCCAGTTCCTCCTCGTCGTCCATTTCTGCGTCGCTGCGGCGCTGGTCTCGGTGATTCTCGTGCAGAAGTCCGAAGGTGGCGGTCTTGGCATGGGCGGATCGCCGTCGGGGCTGATGTCGGCACGCGGCGCGGCGGACTTTCTTACCCGCGCGACGTCGACGCTCGGCGCGGTGTTCATCGCGCTCAGCATCCTGCTCGCGGTGCTCGCCGCACAGAACCGCGTCGCCAAGGTCGACCCGACGCTGGCACGCGGTGCGGCCACTGCGCCCGCACCGGTCGCACCCCCGGTTCAGACCGATCCGAACAATCCGTTCGCCAGCGGCGCACGCAGCGCGATCGAGCCGACCGGCAACACCGCGGCGCCCGCGAACGGCGCGGCTCCGACCGCTCCGTAAGTCCGCACCGTAAGTCGCGGACCGGCCCCCCGGCCGGGTTCGCACGTCCCTGAAACTTTCCCGGAGTCGCGCGCTTGTCGCGCCACCCCGGATGACGCTAGGCCTTTGCTCCCATGGCGCGGTTCATTTTCATCACCGGCGGCGTGGTCTCCTCGCTCGGCAAGGGTCTCATGGCAGCGAGCCTCGCGGCCCTGCTCCAGGCCCGTGGCTATCGCGTGCGGATCCGCAAGTTCGATCCCTATCTGAACGTCGATCCCGGCACGATGTCGCCCTATCAGCACGGCGAAGTCTACGTGACCGACGACGGTGCCGAGACCGATCTCGACCTCGGCCATTACGAACGCTTCACCGGCGTGCCCTCCCGCCAGAGCGACAACGTCACTTCCGGCCGGATCTATCAGCAGATCATCGCGCGCGAACGCCGCGGCGATTACCTCGGCGCGACGGTGCAGGTCATCCCGCACGTCACCGACGCGATCAAGGAATTCGCGCAGGCGGAAACCGACGATCTCGACTTCGTACTGTGCGAGATCGGCGGTACGGTCGGTGACATCGAATCGCTCCCGTTCATCGAGGCGATCCGCCAGCTTCGCAACGACCTCGGGCGCGGCAATTCGGTCAGCATCCACGTCACGCTGGTGCCGTACATCGCAGCCGCAGGCGAGCTCAAGACCAAGCCGACGCAGCATTCGGTCCGCGAACTGGCCGCTTTGGGCGTCCAGCCCGACGTGCTGGTCTGCCGCTGCGAGCAACCGCTCCCCGAGAGCGACCGCGCCAAGATCGCGTTGTTCTGCAACGTCCCCAAGACCGCGGTCATCCCCGCGCTCGACGCCAAGAGCATCTACGCGGTCCCGGTCCAGTACCATAACGAGGGCCTCGACGACGCGGTGCTCAACGCGTTCGGCATCCTGCCCGGCAGCGCGCCCGACCTGTCGCGCTGGACGACCATCATGGACCGGCTGACCAACCCCGAAGGCGAAGTCACGATCGGTGTCGTCGGCAAATATGTCGGCCTGCAGGATGCGTACAAGTCGCTCAACGAGGCGCTCGTCCACGGGGGGATCGCCAACAAGGTCAAGGTCAACGTCGAGTGGATCGACGCCGAGCTGTTCGAGGCGGACGATGCCGACATCGCCGCCCGGCTCGAGCCGATGCATGCGATCCTCGTCCCGGGCGCATTCGGCGAGCGTGGCGCGGAGGGCAAGATCGCGAGCGTCCGCTTCGCGCGCGAGCGAGACATTCCCTATTTCGGAATCTGCTTCGGGATGCAGATGGCGTGCGTCGAAGGCGCGCGCGATCTCGCCGGGATCGCGGAGGCAAGCTCGACCGAATTCGGCCCGACCGGGGAACCCGTCGTCGGCATGATTACCGAATGGATGAGCACCGGCGGGCTCGAGAAGCGCGAAGCCGGCGGCGATCTCGGCGGGACGATGCGCCTCGGTGCGTATCCCGCGAAGCTCGACGGCAATTCGGTCGTCTCGACGATCTACGGCGGCAGCGACATTTCGGAACGCCATCGCCACCGCTACGAGGTCAACACCGCGTACCGCGAGCGGCTCGAGCAGGGGGGGCTGGTGTTCAGCGGCATGTCGCCCGACGGGATGCTCCCCGAGATCGTCGAGCGGCCCGATCACCCCTGGTTCGTCGGCGTCCAGTTCCACCCCGAGCTCAAGAGCAAGCCGTTCGATCCGCACCCGCTGTTCGCGAGCTTTATCGCGGCCGCGGTACGGCAATCGCGGCTGGTCTGAGAGCGTCCCTGGCGAAGGCCGGACATCCACGAAAATCCTGTTCACGGAACTTCCGTTTGCTGTTTTCCCGCGAAAGCGGGAACCCAGGGCCAAGCAAGACAACGGCTTACAGCTTTTGCGACTCCTGGGCTCCCGCCTTCGCGGGAGCACACTTATGGTTTTGCAGAAGGCATGCGAAGGCCGGGGCTCAGTAGTGATGGTCGTAGTGAGGAAGCGCAATCGCTGCCTTCTTCCGTTTCGCTTCTGGACCCCGGCCTTCGCCGGGGAAGGGCAAAAGTCGACAACGCCGCTTCGACGTTCCTCAGCTCCAGTTTCCCGTTCGGCCTGGAGATACCGCACCAAGCCCCGTCGTCCTGACAGTAAAAGGGCGCCCGGACCGAAGCCCGGACGCCCAGCCATTCCTCAAACGCCAGCCGTTACGCGGCCTGCGCCGAGCTTTTCCCGTCCTCGACCGCGACCAACGGGGCACCGGTCTTGATCGCGATCGTCTTCGGCTTCATCGCCTCGGGCACTTCGCGCAGCAGGTCGATCACCAGCAGCCCGTCGTTGAGCCGCGCATCCTCGACCCGCACGAAATCGGCGAGTTCGAAGCGACGCTCGAAGCTGCGGTTGGCGATGCCGAGATGCAGGAACGACGCAGCGGCGGCGTCCTTGTCATCCTTCCGACCCTTCACCTGCAACAGGTTCTGCTGCGCGGTGATCTCGATGTCGTCGCGACCGAAGCCGGCGACCGCGATCGTGATGCGATAGCGATCGGTGTCGAGCCGTTCGAGGTTGAAGGGGGGGTAATTGTCCGCGCTCGCCTGGCGCGCATTGGCCTCGAGCATGTCGAACAGCCGGTCGAAGCCGACGGTCGAGCGGCGGAAGGGGGTAAGATCGAATTGACGCATGATGGGCTCCTTCAAAAGCGAGATACATCGTTGGTATGCAAGCCCGGTCCACGCAGGTGCGACCCGGCCCGGTGCGGCCCGTAAGTGGCACCGCACAGCGTAAATCTGGGGCGTTCCATCGCCGGTTCAAGAGCCCAACGCGATGATTCCGCGCCCGCTAAAGCGGGGCTATCGCCCCCCCAAGAACAATCCGACGTGATAATCCCCCCGATTGATAGGCATTGTACGGCGGCTCGGCATCACCGGGCACAAAGGGGACGTTCATGCTCGCTCATCTGCCGCTCATCCTGCTCGCCCAGACCGCGGTCGAACCACCGGCAGCGCCGCCCTCGACGCCAGCGCCGACCGACCAGACCGAGGGCCGCCTCGGCACCGCGCAGCAGGGCGGAGGGGACATCGTCGTCACTGCGCGGCGGCGGGTCGAGACGATCCAGTCGGTGCCGATCGCGATGTCGGTGATCGGCGGGACCGCGCTCGCGGAGACGGGGACGTACAACGTCAACCGGCTGACGCAATTACAGCCGTCGCTGCAATTCTACTCGACCAACCCGCGCAATTCCGCCGCGAACATCCGCGGGCTCGGCGCGCCGTTCGGGCTGACCAACGACGGGATCGAGCAGGGCGTCGGCATCTATGTCGACCAGGTCTATTACAGCCGGATCGCCTCCGCGACGTTCGACTTCACCGATACCGACCGAATCGAGGTACTTCGTGGCCCGCAGGGGACGCTGTACGGCAAGAACACGACGGCGGGCGCGATCAACATCACCACGCGCAAGCCCAGTTTCAGCCCAGAGGCACGGGTCGAGGTGAGCGGCGGCAATTACGATTTCTTTCAGGGCAAGGCATCGGTCTCGGGCCCGCTGATCGACGACAAACTCGCGGTACGGCTGTCGACCTCGATCACCACGCGGCGTGGCACGATCTACAACGTGCGCACCGACACATATCTCAACAGCCAGGACAATGTCGGCTTTCGCGGACAGTTGCTGTGGAAGCCGACCGATACGCTCGATCTTACGCTGTACGGCGATTACGCGCGTCAGAACCCTGAATGCTGCGTCCAATATTACGTCCGCACCGGCGCGACGCAACGCCCGCTCAACCGCCAATATGCCGCGCTCGCCGACGCGCAGGGCTATGCGGTCCCGTCGACCAATGCGTTCGACCGCGTAACCGACGTCGATACCCCGCTGCGTGCAAAACAGTCGCTGGGGGGCGCATCGCTGGTCGCCAACCTGGACCTCGGCGGATCGACGCTGACCTCGGTCTCGGCATGGCGGTTCTGGAACTGGGATCCGTCGAACGACCGCGACTTCATCGGGCTTCCGGTCACGAGCGCGTCGAACAATCCGTCGCAGCAGGAGCAGTATAGCCAGGAACTGCGCATCGCCTCGAGCGGCAACCGCAAGATCGATTACGTGCTCGGCGCATTCTATTTTTACCAGACGATCGATACGCAGGGGCTGCAGGTCCAGGGCTCGGCGGCGAGCCGGTTCCTGCTCAATCCGGGGGCAAGTGTTCGACCGGGGGCGAGCGGCTGTTCGCCCGTGACCGCGAACGCGTGCAACCCCGCGATTCTCAATGGGCTGACCGCGCGCAACACGATCGGCTTCACCAACACCAGCGTCGCCGCGTTCGGCAAGGCGACGTGGCATGTCACCGACGCGCTGTCGATCGCGCCGGGTCTGCGGGTCAATTACGACAAGAAGAACGGATCCTATGTCTCTGTCGTGACGACCGGAACCGGTAGCACCACGCTCAACGCCGACCAGCGCGGCGTGCTCGCGCCGCAGACCTACACGCCGCGCTTCGACAAGTGGAACGTCTCGGGCGACATCACCGCAGCCTACACGGTCACGCGCGACATCCACGCCTATGCGACCTATGCGCGCAGCTACAAATCGGG
>CAZNQA010000103.1:0-10338 GCA_964575105.1 uncultured Stakelama sp. | reverse complement strand
TGATCGCGCGCGGCTTTGCCGAGATGGTGCGGTTCGGGCTGGCGCGCGGCGCGCAGGCGGAGACGTTGAGTGGCCTGTCGGGGCTTGGCGATCTTGTGCTGACCTGTTCGTCGACCGCGTCGCGCAATTTCTCGCTCGGGGTCGGGCTCGGGCAGGGACGGCGCGCGCAGGATCTGCTCGCGGATCGCGTGACCGTCGCGGAAGGGGCCGCGACCGCGCCGGTGTTGCGCGCGGCGGCGGCGGCGATTGGCGTCGAGATGCCCGTCGTGGCAGCGGTGTGCGCGTTGCTCGAGGGCGCGGAGGTCGGTTCGGTCATCGAGGCGCTGCTCGCACGCCCGTTGCGCCGAGAGGTTCGCTAACGGTTCAGCTTCGGCGATCTGTCGCTGGACTTCGTGCTCCGGCGAAGGCCGGAGCCCAGGGTTTTACGAGAAGACCGTCGTTGTTCTGTCGGACTGCGGGTTCCTGTCTTTTCGGGAACACGGCGCTGCGTCCCTCAGAAATCGATCGCGATGCCCTTGAGCTCCCAGTCGCCATAGCGGGTCGGATCAAGCCCGAGATGATCGCGCGCGTCGCGCGGTTCGGGTTTGGGGTCGGGCGCGGGAACCGGCGTATTCTTGCTGAGATAGGCAGGTGGCTTCACATGCGGCGGACGAGCGGCCATGAGGGACTTCCTTGCAGACGCATGAGATAAGGCGTCCCCCGTCAGTTGGCGGTCCTTTGCGTAGAGTTCAAGCCCGTGACCTTGCCACCCCCCCGCCGTTACATGCCCCGCCCCGAACCCGTCGAGGCCCCAGGCGTGCCTGCGCGCCGCGCTGCGTTGCGCATGCTCGACGCGGTGCTGCGCCAGGGTTTGCCGCTCGAAGCCGCGATCGGGCGTGCGACCGCGGGGATCGACCGCGCCGATGACCGCGCGCTCGCGCATGCGATCGCGGCGGAAGTGTTGCGGCGGTTGCCCGATCTGGACGCGCTGATCGACTCGGCGACCAAGACGCGGCTGCCCGACGATTCTAAGGCGCGCTTTGCGTTACGAATCGCATTGGCGCAGGCGCTGTCGCTCGGCACGCCGTCGCATGCCGCGATCTCGACTGTGCTGCCGCTGGTCGATGGCGGCCCGCGCAAGCTCGTCCACGGCGTGTTCGGGACGTTGTCGCGCAACGGCGACCAGCTCCCCGAATTGCCGACGCTTCCCGATCCGGTCGCGCTGCGCTGGCATGCGGCGTGGGGGGATGACGGAATTCACGCCGCCGAGGAAGCGATGGCGGCCCCCCCGCCGCTCGACCTCACGCTCGCCGATCCTTCGGAAACCGCGCGCTTCGTCGAGGAACTGGGCGGCTTCTCGCTGCTGCCCGGGCATATCCGGATCGATTCGGCGCATGTGCCCGAACTCCCCGGCTTCGAGGACGGCCGCTGGTGGGTGCAGGATATCGCCGCGTCGCTGCCCGCGCGGCTGTTGGGGAACGGAACCGGCACCGCGCTCGACCTGTGCGCTGCGCCCGGCGGCAAGACGATGCAGCTCGCGAGCGCGGGCTGGCGCGTGACGTCGGTCGATGCGTCCGAAAGTCGTCTCGCGCGACTTCGCGACAATCTCGAGCGGACCGGTCTGTCCGCGGACATCGTCGAGGCGGACGTACTCGAATGGACGCCGCCCGCGCCGGTCGATGCGGTGCTGCTCGATGCGCCGTGCAGCGCGACCGGGATCTTCCGGCGGCACCCCGACGTGCTCCACCGTGTTCGACCGTCGCAGATCACCGATCTCGCGGCGTTGCAGACGAGCTTGCTGACGCGCGCGGCGGAATGGGTCAGGCCGGGCGGGACGCTCGTCTTCGCAACCTGCTCGCTTGAACCCGCCGAGGGCGAGAAGCAGCGCGAACGCTTCGCCGCGGCACGGCCCGACTTCGCACTGCTGCCGGTCACGGCCGACGAACTCCCGACGGGGATCGTGGCCGATGCAAAGGGGTGCGTGCGGACCTTGCCCGGGATGGTCAAGCCCGGCGGCAACGACGGCTTCTTCATCGCGCGCTGGCAGCGGCAGGGCTGACACCACGATGCTTCCCCCGGCGAAGCGCGGGAACGAACCGCTGGCCTCACCGCGAGCAACCGCCCCGGGCAAGAGCTGGCGCGATGATCGCGGCGCTTGTCCCGTATCCCCGGCGTGCTAGAGGCTGAGCGCATCATGTCCCAGCGCCCCGTCCGCATCGCCCCGTCCATCCTTTCAGCCGATTTCGCCAAGCTCGGCGAGGAGGTCCGCGCGATCGATGCGGCGGGCGCGGACTGGATCCATGTCGATGTGATGGACGGGCATTTTGTCCCCAACATCTCGATCGGGCCGGGCGTGGTGAAGGCGATCCGCCCGCACACCGCCAAGCCGCTCGACGTCCACCTGATGATCGCGCCGGTCGACGCGTATCTCGAGGCGTTTGCGGAGGCGGGCGCGGACACGATCAGCATTCACGTCGAGGCCGGGCCGCACACGCATCGCAGCCTCCAGCATATCCGCAGCCTCGGCAAGCGCGCGGGCGTCGTGCTCACCCCGCAGACCCCGGCCAAGGCGCTCGATTATCTGCTCGACATGGTCGATCTCGTGCTGGTGATGAGCGTCAATCCGGGCTTCGGCGGGCAGGCGTTCATCGAGAGTTCGCTCCGCAAGATCGAGAGCATCCGCAAGATGATCGACCACGGCGGGTACGACATCGATCTCGAGGTCGATGGCGGAATCGACCTCATGACCGCCCCCCGCGCGATCGCGGCGGGGGCGGATGCGCTGGTCGCGGGCACCGCGACCTTCCGCGGCGGGCCGGATGCCTATGCCGCCAACATCGCCGGTCTGCGCGGCTGAATGCGCGATCGGCCGACCCCCGAGTTCGACGGGCCAATCGTGCCCAGGGACGGAATCGATGAGGGCAAGCGGCTGATCCGGCTTGGCGGGGACAAGGGCTTGTCATTGGCCGAACGTCTTTCGGAACATTTTCACCGGCTGACCTGGCGCACCCCGATCCACGGGCTGCGGTTGAAGGGTCGGCATCCGCTCAAGCTGATCGCGGTGCCCGACGATCCGTTCCTCGGTGACGTCAAGCGCGGGCATGCGCTGCTCGCGGGGATGCTGACGTTCCGCGGCGAGGCGCACGACATCGAGACGCTCGAACTCGCGAGGCCCACGTTCTCGAAGGCCTATGCGGAGTATCTCCAAAGTTTCGCGTGGCTGCGCGACCTGTCGACCGTGGCCACCCGCGCGCAGGCGACGCCGATCGCCGAGCATCTGATGCGGCTGTGGCTCATCCAGCATGCCGACACCGTCAGCGAGCCTGCGTGGCGCGCGGACCTGTGGGGGCGGCGGATCCTGGCATGGACCGCGCATGCGCCGCTGATCCTGTCCTCGGCGGATCTGGTTTATCGCAGCCGTGTCCTCAACACGCTCGCGCGCGGCGCCCGGCATATCGATCGGAATGCGGACAAGGCACCGCAGGGTGCCCCGCGCGTGGCTGCGCTGTGCGGCGTGGTCGCGGCGACCCTGCTCATCCCCGGTGGCGATCCGCGCCAGTCCGCCGTCGAGGCGGCGCTGCTGCGTGGGCTGCAGGCATCGATCTACGAGGATGGCGGCAATGTCGCGCGCTCACCGGTCGCGCAGGTCGATCTCATCATGCTGCTGACCTGCCTGCGCGACGTCTATGACGCGCGCCGGCTGGAACCTCCCGCGTTCCTCGGCGAGACGCTCGGCAAGCTGATGCCCGCGTTGCTCGGCATCTGCCACACCGACCGTGATCTGAGCAGCTGGCAGGGGTGTGCGCCATATGGCGTGGACCCCCTCGCGCAGGTAATCGACGCAAGCGGGATCCGGACCCGTCCGCTGCGCCAGGCACGCGACTGGGGCTATCAGCGGTTGGCGGCGGGGTCGGCGGTGCTGATCCTCGACGGCGCACCGCCGCCGGTCGCGCGACTGGTCGAGGGCGGCTGCGCCTCGACGCTCGCGTTTGAGTTGTCCGACGGGCGCAACCGGATCATCGTCAATTGTGGCGGCGCGCGCGCCGGATACAGGCAGCTTCCCGCGGAACTGGCAGAGGGTCTGCGCACCACTGCCGCGCATTCGACGCTGGTCGTCGGCGACAGCAATTCGACCGCGATCCATGCCGACGGAACGCTTGGCCGAGGCGTCGCCGAGGTCGAGCTGGTCCGGCAGGAAAGCGAAGCGTCGAGCCGGATCGAGGCAAGCCACGACGGCTATGCCCGCCGCTTCGGGCTGATCCATCGCCGCCAGCTGGTGATGACCAACGACGGCAAGGAATTGCGTGGCGAGGATGTGCTGCTCCCCGCGCCCAAGCGTCGCAAGGTCCAGTTGTCGACGTTCGCAATCCGCTTTCACCTCGGACTCGGCATTCAGGTGTCGCCGACCGCGGATGGCATGGCCGCACTGCTGCGGTTGCCCGGCGGCGGGCTGTGGCAATTCCGCTGCCGCGGCGGGGCGCTTGCGGTCGAGGACAGCCTGTGGATCGATGCCGAGGGGCGTCCGCATGCGACGATGCAGCTCGTCGTGACGGGTGAGGCGCCCGCGGGCGGCGCGAATGTCGGCTGGGTGCTCAAGCGCGCGCATTGAATTTAGCGGCCCGAGCGGGCAGGGGGTGCGCGACATTCCCCCTCCTCTCGCCCCCGGAGCCTCCCCATGACCACCATTCCGATCCGCCGCGCGCTCCTGTCGGTTTCCGATAAGACCGGCATCGTCGAGCTCGCGCAGGGGCTGGCGCGGAATGGCGTCGAGCTCGTCTCGACCGGGGGCACCGCCAAGGCGCTCCGCGATGCGGGGCTCGAGGTGCGCGACATTTCGGACCTGACCGGCTTCCCCGAGATGATGGACGGCCGCGTCAAGACGCTCCACCCGGTAGTCCACGGCGGGCTGCTCGCGGTACGTGACGATGCGGCGCATGTCGCCTCGATGGAGGAGCACGGGATCGGCGCGATCGATCTCGTCGTGGTCAACCTCTATCCGTTCGAGGCAACCGTCGCAAAGGGTGCGGAACGCGACGAGATCATCGAGAATATCGACATCGGCGGCCCGTCGATGGTGCGCTCGGCGGCCAAGAACCACGCGTTCGTCGCGATCGTCACCGATCCGGCGGATTACGCGCTGGTCGCGGGCGGCAGCACGACGCTCGCGGATCGCCGCAAGTTCGCCGCCAAGGCCTATGCCGCGACCGCGGCGTATGACGGCATGATCGCGACGTGGTTCGGTCAGGTCGACCAGGGGGAAGCCTTCCCCGAGACGCTCGCGATCACGCTCCAGCGTGGCCAGTCGCTCCGCTACGGCGAGAACCCGCACCAGTCGGCGGCCTTCTACACCGCGGGTGGTAGCGCACCGCGCGGGATTGGTCAGGCGCGGCAGGTGCAGGGCAAGGAGCTCAGCTACAACAACCTCAACGACGCCGACGCCGCGCTCGATCTCATCAGCGAGTATCGCGACGCCGCGCCGACCTGCGTGATCGTCAAGCACGCCAACCCGTGCGGCGTCGCGACCGGCGAGACGCTCGAAGCGGCCTACGGCGCTGCTTTTGCATGCGATACCGTGTCGGCATTCGGCGGGATCATCGCGCTCAACCGTCCGCTCGACGGCGCGACCGCGCGTGCGATCGCCGGGATCTTCACCGAAGTCGTGGTCGCGCCCGACGCGGACGAAGAGGCGCTCGCGATCTTCGCCGCGAAGAAGAATTTGCGCTTGCTGCTGACCGGCGAACTTCCCGATCCGGCGCGCGCCGGGTTGCTGGCAAAGGCGATCACCGGCGGCTGGCTGGTGCAGAGCCGCGACGGCGAGTCCAACCCCGAAATGAAGGTCGTCACCAAGCGTGCGCCGACCGAGCAGGAGCTCGCCGACTGCCGCTTCGCATGGACCGTCGCCAAGCACGTCAAGTCGAATGCGATCGTCTATGCCAAGGGCGGCAGCACCGCCGGGATCGGCGCGGGGCAGATGAACCGGCTCGAATCCGCGCGGATCGCGGCGTGGAAGGCGAAAGACGCCGCCGACAAGGCGGGCTGGGGCGAACCCCGCACGATCGGCTCGGCGGTCGCGTCGGATGCGTTCTTCCCGTTCGCCGATGGCCTGATGGCGGCAGTCGAGGCCGGCGCGACCGCGGTGATCCAGCCAGGCGGCTCGATCCGCGACGACGAGGTGATCGCGGCGGCGGATGCGGCTGGGCTGGCAATGGTGTTCACCGGGGTGCGCCACTTCCGGCATTGATCGGTCGGGGTTCCGCTCCGCTCCGTTCCGTCATTCCCGCGCTGGCGTTTCCGCCGAAGTGGGAATGACGGAAGGGGGGCAGGTCACGCTAACCCTGCGCTCGGCTTATCCTGCCACCGCAGGTTTCCGCCGGATCAGCGCGCGGTCCTCGTCGCGGAACGCCCAGCGGTACAGCACGTACAGATAGACCGCCGCCATCAGCGGCTCGCCGATCGCGAGTTCGGCCCATTCAAACCGCTCGGGCAAGGCAGTAAACGCGCCTCCCACGACGCAGGTCGCAAGCACCGCCCACGCCATCGCCCAGCGCCATCCCGCCACCGGGGCCTTGAGCAACCGCGACAGATAGGTCGACTTGATGATCGAGGTGATCGTCACCGACACGAACAGCGCGACCGCCGGCCCCGCCGCCTGGAATGCGACCGGCCAGCCGACCGACTGCATCGCGAAGATCAGCCCGAAGCTCAAGGCGACCTGAAACAGCAGCATCCCGATCGAGATCGCCATGTTCTGCAGCCGCGCGATATAGACCAATGCGGACTCGCATACCGCGCCGGTCGACGCGGCGGCTTCGGCGAACAGCAGAAACGCGAGCGCCGCGGTTCCCGAGACGAATTGCGGGCCGACCGTCCCCATCACCGCCTCGCCCGGAATCGACCCCATCAGCGCGAGGCCGGTCTGCGCAGCGAGAATCCAGAAGCCGACTTGCCGCACCTGTGCCGCGATCGCGCCCATGTCGCCCCGCGCGAGGCTTGTGGTGATGACCGGGCCGAGGATCGGGTCGAAGCTCGTCTTGAGCTTGCCCGGGATCGACGCGACCTGTTGCGCCATCCAGTAGATGCCGACGATCCGCGGCTCGAACATCAGGAACAGGATCGAGCGGTCGACATTGCGCGTCCCCCATTCGAGTGCATCAGCCCCCGCGAGCGGCGCATTGCGTCGGATCAGCGCGAGCGTGCGGCCCGGATGCAGCCGCCAGCCGACCGGCGCGCCATAGCTTCGCCAGAACGGCACAAGCGATGCGACCAGCGCGGCGACCATCGACAGCATGTAGGCGATCACCAGCCCGTCATGCGGCGCGATCGGATACAGCACGCCCGCCGCGATCGAGATCGTCCACGGCTCGATCACCGCGCGCGCGGTGACGGTTGCCTTGACGTTGCGGCGATAGGCGAGCGCGGCGAGCGTTATGTCCGACCAGGCGGTGAAGACGATGATGCACGGCAGGAGCCGTTCCATCCCGGTCGGCGCGCTGTTGTGAAACATCAGGTCGGGGACGAGCATCAGGAACCCGCTCGCGACGAACGAGGCGAGCGCCGCAACGACGAGGCAGTCCCACACGATGTCGACATGCGGGCGATCCGAATCCGATATCGCCAAAGCAAGTCCGCGCTTGAGCCCGAAGGTTGCGAGCAGCGCCGCCACCTCGACGAACAACACCGCGCGCGCGAAGGTCCCGAGCGTGTCAGGCCCGTACAGCCGCCCTGCGATGAACAGGAACGGGATCCGCGCGACGAGCCGCATCAGGAAGCCGAGGATGTTGGTCCGGCCACCTTTGGCCAGTGCGTTGATCTCGTCGTCCGTGCCCCCACGGTCGGTCGGTACGCCCCCCGTTACTGGCGTCAATGCGCGGCCCCCCAGCTCAGGCCGGTGCCGATCTCGATGCCGAGCGGCACGCTGAGCTGGACTGCGGGTTCGGCGGCGGTCGCCATCACGCGTTCGATCACCGGTTTTGCCGCGGCGACGTCGCTTTCGGGGAGTTCGAACACGAGTTCGTCATGCACCTGCAGCAGCATCCGCACATTGGGCAGCCCGGCCTCGAGCAACGCCGGCCCCATCCGCACCATCGCGCGCTTGATGATGTCGGCGGAGGTGCCCTGGATCGGCGCGTTGATCGCAGCGCGCTCTGCCCCCTGGCGTTCGTGCTGGATCTTGGAGGAAATGCGCGGAAAGTGCGTTTTTCGCCCGAACAGCGTGGTGGTGTAGCCGTTCGCGCGGACCGTCTCGGTGGTCTGCGCGATATAATTGCGGATGCCGGGGAAACGATCGAAATAGCGGTCGATCATCGCCTGCGCCTCGTCCGCCGTCACGTCGAGCCGACCCGCCAGACCCCAACGGCTGATCCCGTAGAGGATCGCGAAGTTGATCGTCTTGGCGCGCCCGCGCGTGTCGCGGTTGACCTCGCCGAACAACTCCTGCGCGGTCAGGCTGTGGATGTCGGCACCGCTCGCGAACGCGTCGCGCAGCTGCGGCACGTCCGCCATGTGCGCCGCGAGCCGCAGCTCGATCTGCGAGTAATCTGCCGCGAGCAGGACGTTGCCGGGTTCCGCAACGAACGCGTCGCGGATCTGACGGCCGATTTCGGTGCGGATCGGGATGTTCTGGAGGTTCGGGTCGGTCGACGACAGCCGCCCGGTCTGCGCGCCGGTCAGCGAGTAGGACGTGTGGACACGCCCCGTCGCCGGGTTGATCTGCGCCTGGAGCGCGTCGGTATAGGTCGACTTGAGCTTGGACAGCTGCCGCCATTCGAGGACCTTGGTCGCAATGTCCTTGCCGGGTGAGTCCCCCTCTACACCGGCTCCGGCCGCGATCCGCTCGAGTTCGGTGACGTCGGTCGAATAGACCCCGGACTTGCCCTTGCGCCCGCCCTTGATCCCCATCCGCTCGAACAGCACGTCGCCCAATTGCTTGGGGCTGCCGATCGTGAAGGCACCGCCTGCAAGCGTATGAATGTCGACTTCGAGCGCGCCGATCTGCGTCGAGAACTCACCCGACAGTTGCGCGAGCTTTTCGCGATCGACCTTGATGCCGTGGCGCTCCATCTGCGCGATGACGGGCGCGAGCGGGCGATCGACCATCTCGTAGACCCGCGTTGCGCCCTCAGCGGCGAGGCGCGGCTTGAAGCGACGCCACAAGCGCAGCGTCACGTCGGCATCCTCGGCGGCGTAGCGGGTCGCGGCGACGAGATCGATTTCGTTGAAGGTCCGCTGCGACTTGCCGACGCCGACCACGTCCTTGAACGCGATGCAGCTGTGCGACAGATGCGTCGCGGCGAGCTCGTCCATGCTGTGGCCGTGGAGCCCAGCGTCGAGATCGAAGCTCATCAGGATCGTGTCGTCGAACGGCGCGACGCCGACGCCCAAGCGCCCTAGCACGATCATGTCGTACTTCAGGTTATGCCCGATCTTAAGAACCGCCGGGTCCTCGAACAGCGGCTTCAACTTCGCCAGCGCGACCTCGACCGTCAGCTGCTCGGGCTTTTCCGCGAACAGCCCGCTCCCGCCATGTGCCAGCGGGACGTAGCAGGCGAGATTGGGGTGGAGCGCCATGCTGATCCCGACGAGGTCGGCGCGAGTCGCGTCGATCCCGGTCGTCTCGGTGTCGATCGCGATCCAGCCCTGATGCCGCGCGAGCGTGATCCAGCGGTCGAGCGCGGCTTCGTCGACCACGGTCTCGTACGAATCGACCTCGCACGGCGGGTCCTGCTCGGTCGGGACGGACTTGGGGGCAGGGACCGGCGCGTCCGCGACCGCCGACAGCTTGGCGAGCAACGAACGGAACCCGTGATGTTCGAGGAACACGCGAAGCGGCGCATCGGGAATGCCCTTGAGTTCGAGATCCTCGAGCGGCTCGGGCAAAGCGACGTCGCATTTGAGCGTCACCAGTTCCTTCGACAGCCGCGCCATGTCGGCATGTTCGATCAGATTGTCGCGCAGCTTGCCCTTCTTCATCCCCTCGGCAGCGGCGAGCACTGATTCGAGGTCGCCATGTTCGAGGATCAACTTAGCGGCGGTCTTGGGGCCTACGCCGGGGACGCCCGGCACGTTGTCGACGCTGTCGCCCATCAGCGCGAGCACGTCGCCGAGCTGCGCAGGGGTGATGCCGTGGAATTTCTCCGCGACATGCTCCGCGCCGAGCCGTCGGTTGTTCATCGTGTCGTACATGTCGAGCCCGGGCTCGATCAGCTGCATCAGATCCTTGTCCGACGACACGATCGTGACTTCCCACCCCTGCGCCAAAGCGGCGCGCGCATAGCAGGCGATGATGTCGTCCGCCTCCAGCCCCTCGGTCTCGATGCACGGCAGCGAGAAGGCGCGCGTCGCGTCGCGGATCATCGGGAA
>CAZNQA010000102.1:0-10350 GCA_964575105.1 uncultured Stakelama sp. | reverse complement strand
GCGGTTCGGCGCTGGTGATCGACGAAAGCTACAACGCCAACCCCGCCTCGATGCGTGCGACGCTCGCGGTGCTCGGCGCGGAGAAGGGCGTGCGGCGAATCGTCGTGCTTGGCGAGATGCGCGAACTTGGCGACGACAGCGATTCCTATCATGCGGCGCTTGCCGAGCCGATCCTCGCGGCGGGGGTCGAAACGGGTATTCTCGTCGGTGAACGCATCGCCCCGCTGGCGAACGCGCTTGAGGGGAAGGGCGATTTCGTCCATGTCGCGGACGCCGCCGCCGCGCGTGCCAGCCTTTCAACGATGCTGGCGGCGGGTGATGCGGTGCTCATCAAGGGATCGAACGGCGTGGGGTTGGCGGCAGTCGTCGCAAGCCTGCGGAGCGGGACACAGTAATGCTCTATTTCATCGCCGAATATCTGGGATTCCCGGGGGCGCTCAACCTCTTCCGCTATCTCTCGTTCCGCACCGGCGGGGCGGTGGCGACATCGCTGTTCCTCGGCATGCTGATCGGTCCGCGCTTTATTGGCTGGCTGCGCGTGCGGCAGGGTAAGGGGCAGCCGATTCGGCTCGATGGCCCGCAGTCGCATCTGTCGAAGCGCGGCACGCCGACTATGGGCGGGCTGATGATCCTGACCAGCCTGGTGATTTCCAGCCTGTTGTGGATGGATCTGTCCAACCCGTTCGTCTGGGCCTGCACCTTCGTGACGCTCGGGTTCGGCGCGATCGGGTTCCTCGATGATTACGACAAGGTCCGAAAGGCGAGCACTGCGGGCGTCTCGAGCCGGTTGCGGCTGATCGGCGAGTTCGCGATCGCGCTGATCGCGAGCGCGATCATCGTTCACCAGAACGGGACGCATCTGTATCTGCCGTTTTATACCGGGCCGGTGATCCAGCTCGGGTGGTTTTACATCATCTTCGCAGCGTTCACGATCGTCGCGTTCGGCAATGCGGTGAACCTGACCGACGGGCTCGACGGCCTCGCGACGATGCCGGTGATCATCGCGAGCGTCGCGTTCATGTTGATCGTGTATCTTGCGGGCAACGCGAAGTTCGCGGCGTATCTCGGCATTCCGCACGTCCCGCATGCGGGCGATCTCGCGATCTTCTGTGGCGGGATCGTGGGCGCGGGGCTTGCCTTCCTGTGGTTCAACGCGCCGCCGGCTGCGGTGTTCATGGGCGACACCGGGAGCCTTGCGCTCGGCGGTGCGCTTGGGGCGATTTCGGTCGTCGCGCATCACGAGATCGTGCTCGGCATCATCGGCGGGCTGTTCGTGATCGAGGCGATGAGCGTGATCATCCAGGTGTTCTTCTACAAGCGCACCGGCAAACGCGTGTTCCGCATGGCGCCGATCCACCACCATTTCGAACAGCTCGGGTGGAGCGAGCCGACCGTCGTGATCCGGTTCTGGATCATTGCGCTGGTGCTGGCGCTGGCTGGTCTTTCGACGTTGAAGTTGCGGTGAAGCGCGCGGTTCTTCTCTCTGAAGCCCCTCCCCTTCAGGGGAGGGGTTGGGGTGGGGCTGTAACAGGCGCTGCCCTCGGTGAGACACGCCCCACCCCCAACCCCTCGCCTGAAGGGGAGGGGCTTTTCTTTGTGGTGGCGCTGCTGTGATCGTTTCCTCTCTCTGGACGAGGAAGCGCTACGCCGTGCTCGGGCTCGCGCGGTCGGGCGTGGCGAGCGTGCGTGCGCTGGTTGCGGGCGGCGCCGAGGTCGTTGCGTGGGATTCGAATGAAGCGCGGCGTGAGGCTCTTCTTTCTTTAGCCCCTCCCCTTCAGGGGAGGGGTTGGGGCGGGGCCGTACCAGGCGCTACTCTCGGTGAGACTTCCCCTACCCCCAACCCCTCCCCTGAAGGGGAGGGGCTTTTAAGCTTCGACGATCCAGAGACCCTCGACCTCAAGGGTTTCGACGGCCTAGTCGTCTCCCCCGGCGTACCGCTTAACCGCCACCCGGTCGCCGCGCGCGCACGCGCAGCGAACGTCCCCATCCTCGGCGACATCGAACTCTTCGCTCAGGCCCGCCCCGCTCTGCCGTCCCACAAGGTCGTCGGCATCACCGGGACCAACGGCAAGTCGACGACCACCGCGCTCGTTCACCACATCCTGCAAAGCGCGAAGATCCCCAGCCTGATGGGCGGCAACATCGGCCTGCCGATCCTCGAGCAGCCGCCGCTGCCCGAAGGCGGCGTCTATGTGCTTGAACTGTCGAGCTACCAGATCGACGTGACGCAGACTCTCGATTGCGACGTTGCGGTGCTGCTCAACATCACCCCCGATCATCTCGACCGCTACGACGGCTTCGACGCTTACGCCGCCTCTAAGGCCCGGCTGTTTGAAATGCAGTCGCGCGAGCATGCCGCGATCATCGGGATCGGCGATACCCCGTCCGCGCTGATCGCGCGCAGCCTTTCCGCGCGCGGCGAACACCTTACCAAAATCGCGCCTGGCGTGTGCATGGACCAGTCGCGCTGGCCGTCGCTGCAAGGCCCGCACAACGCGCAGAACGCGCTTGCCGCGATCGCGGTGGCGCAGGCGCTCGGCGTGAGCGAGGCCGCAATCGACGAAGGCCTGCGCAGCTTCGGCGGCCTGCCGCACCGGATGGAGCGCGTCCGCACCCACAACGGCGTCGCCTATGTCAACGACAGCAAGGCGACCAACCCCGAATCCACCGCCCCCGCGCTTGCCGCATTCGACCGGATTCATTGGATCCTCGGCGGGGAAGCCAAGTCGGACGATCTCGACGCCTGCGCGCCCCAATTCGGGCATATCGCGAGCGCCTATACGATCGGCGCCGCCGGCCCGCGCCTCGCGGCGATCCTCGCGGGCAAGGTACCGGTCGAACAGTGCGGCGATCTCGCCACCGCGGTTGCCGCCGCCGCGCGCTCCGCCGCGGCCGGCGATACGGTGCTGCTGTCGCCGGCCTGCGCCTCGTTCGACCAGTTTCGTGATTTTGAAGACCGCGGAAACCAGTTCCGCGCGCTGGCCGAGGCGCTCAAGTGAACGACATGAGCCAGACTCCTCCCAAATTGTGGAAAAGCATGAAGGGTCGCGGCGGACGCGGCGACCGGTCGCCGCTCGGTACGTGGTTCTGGGATATCGACCGGATGCTGCTGCTGCTGACGCTGCTGCTGATCGCGGTCGGGCTGGTCGCGGTCGGCGCGGCGTCGCCCGCTGCAGCGACGCGCTATTCGGACGAGAAACACCACGTCGCGCCATTGTTCTATCTGTGGTGGCAGCTGGCGTGGGTCGGCGTGTCGCTCCCGGTGTTGCTGATCGTCTCGATGCTGCCCGTACCGGTCGCGCGCAGGATGGCGTTGATCGGCACGGTCGCGTGCCTTGTCCTGCTGATGTTGGTCCCCGTCTTCGGGGTCGAGAAGAACGGCGCGACGCGGTGGCTCAATCTCGGCGTCTCGCTGCTTCAGCCATCCGAATTCCTCAAGCCGTTCTTTATCGTCACCGCGGCCTGGGTGCTGTCGATGCGCGCACAGGATGCCGCACTTCCGGTGGTGACGATCACCGCGGGGATGACCGCGCTTGTGGCAGTGCTGCTGATGCTACAGCCTGATTTCGGACAGACGGTCGTTTTCTGTACGGTGTGGATGGCGTTGCTGCTGATTTCGGGGACATCGCCAAAGATCATCGCACTGTTCGTTGCCGCGGTTCCGGCAGGGCTGATCGCCGCCTATATGTTTTACGGCACTGCGCGCGCGCGGATCAACGCGTTCCTCTTCCCGGACCATGACGGCGTCGGCGCGGCGGATCACTACCAGACCAACGCCGCACACGACACGATCACCGCGGGCGGCTGGCGCGGGACGGGGCCGGGGGGCGGATCGATGAAGTTCCGGCTGCCCGAGGGGCATACCGACTATATCTTCTCGGTCATCGGCGAGGAATTCGGACTGATCGCGTGCGTCATCATTGCGTTGCTGTTCCTTGCGATCGTTGTGCGCGTTTTCGTCAAACTGCTCGACGAGCAGGACGAATTTCGGCTGTTTGCGGCCGCCGGACTGGCGACGCAGTTCGGCATTCAGGCGCTGATCTCGATGGCGGTCAACACCGGGATCGCGCCGAGCAAGGGGATGACGCTGCCGTTCATCTCCTATGGCGGGTCGTCGCTGGTCGCCCTGTCGATCGGAATGGGCTTGCTGCTTGCGTTTACCCGACGCAATCCGTTCGTCATGCGATCCAAATATATCGCGCGATGGAGCGGCGAATGAGTGTGGCGAAGCATTTCGTACTGGCCGCCGGGGGGACCGGCGGGCACATGGTCCCGGCGGCGGCGCTCGCCGCCGAACTGATCCGGCGCGGCCATTATGTCGCGCTGGTCAGCGACGAGCGCGGCGTGCGCTTCCCCGGGCTGTTCGAGGGAATCCAGACGCATATCCTCCCCGCCGGGCGACCGGGCGGCGGGCCGGTCGGCTATCTCAAGGCGGCGTCAGCGATGATGAAGGGCCGCGCGATGGCGATCGAGCTCTACAAGAGCTTCCGCCCCGATGCGGTGATCGGCTTCGGCGGCTATCCCGCGCTGCCGGCGTTGCTGGGGGCGTTCAACCAGAAGATCCCGACCGCGGTGCATGAGCAGAATGCGGTGCTGGGGCGGGTCAACCGGCTGGTCGCGGGGAAGGTAGATGCGATCGCCACGTCTTACGCCGAGGTCGAGCGGCTCAAGCCGAGCCTGCGCGGCAAGACGCGGCTGGTCGGCAATCCGGTGCGGGACGCGGTGCTGGCACTGCGCGCAAAGCCCTATCCGCTGCTCGAGGAAGACGGCATCTTCCGCGTGCTCGTGACGGGCGGGAGCCAGGGCGCGAGCGTGTTGAGCCAGGTCGTCCCCGATGGCCTGTCGCTGCTGCCGCTCGCGTTTCGGCGGCGGTTGCAGGTGACGCATCAGGCGCGGATCGAGGATATCGAGGCGTGCCGCGCGAAATACGCCGAGCTGTCGATCGCAGCGGAGCTCGCGACCTATCTCCCCGATTTGCCCGAACAACTGGCGTGGGCGCATGTCGTGATCGCGCGCGCGGGCGCATCGACGCTGGCCGAGCTGACCTGTGCCGGGCGTCCCGCGATCCTCGTGCCGCTGCCGTCGGCGACCGACGATCACCAGACCGTCAACGCGCGCGAGATGACGCAAGCGGGCGGCGCGCGGACGATCGACCAGCGCAGCTTTACGCCGGTCGAACTCGCCAAGCAGATGCAGAAGCTCGGGCTCGACCCGGCGGCGCTGCAGAATGCAGCTGCGCGCGCACGCGGTTGCGGACGGCCCGATGCTGCGCGTGATCTCGCCGATCTCGTCGAGAGCCTCGGCGATACACACGGCGACATGCCGATCGGCGCGGCGCGCCCCAAACCCAGTCAGAAGGCAGCATTCGCATGAGGGGTGTCGCAACCGACATCGGCACGATCCATTTCGTCGGCATCGGCGGGATCGGCATGTCCGGCATCGCCGAGGTGATGAAGAACCTCGGTTACAGCGTTCAGGGTTCGGACGTGGCCGAGGGCTATGTCATCGAAGGCCTGCGCGCGAAGGGGATCCCGGTTCTGATCGGGCATCACGCCGACAATCTCGGCGATGCGGCGGTGATCGTCACGTCGACCGCGATCAAGCGCGGCAACCCTGAGGTCGAGGCCGCGCTCGAACGCCGCATCCCGGTGGTGCGCCGCGCGGAAATGCTCGCGGAACTAATGCGCCTGAAATCGACCGTTGCGGTCGCGGGCACGCACGGAAAGACGACGACGACCAGCATGGTCGCCGCGCTGCTTGATGCGGGCGGGGTCGATCCGACGGTCATAAATGGCGGGATCATCAACAGTTACGGCTCGAACGCCCGCCTGGGCGCGAGCGACTGGATGGTGGTCGAGGCGGACGAGAGCGACGGCAGCTTCCTGCGGCTCGACGGGACGATCGCGGTCGTCACCAACATCGATCCCGAGCATCTCGACCATTATGGCAGCTTCGAGCACGCCAAGAACGCCTATGTCGAGTTCATCGAGAACGTGCCGTTCTACGGCGCGGCTTTGCTGTGCCTCGATCATCCCGAGGTCCAGAACATCATCCCGCGCGTTCGCGACCGGCGCGTCGTGACCTACGGCTTCGCGGCGCAGGCCGACGTGCGCGGGGTCAATGTGACGCCGGTGCCCGGCGGCAATCGCTTCGAGGTGATCATCCGCCATCGCGACGGGACGAGCCGCTCGATCGAGGGGATCGACTTGCCGATGGCGGGGCGGCACAACGTCCAGAACGCGCTCGCCGCGATCGGCGTCGCGCTTGAGCTCGGGATCGACGATGCGACGATCCAGCAGGGGTTCAAGCAGTTCGGCGGGGTCAAGCGGCGCTTCACCAATGTCGGCGAAGTCGCGGTTCCGGGCGGGATGGTAACGGTAATCGACGATTACGGACATCATCCGGTCGAGATCCGCGCGGTTCTCGCCGCGGCACGCGAAGGCGTGCGCAACCGCGTGATCGCGGTGGTGCAGCCGCATCGCTATTCGCGGCTTGGCGATCTGATGGAGGAGTTCCAGGGCGCGTTCAACGATGCCGACATGGTGCTCGTGACCCCGGTCTATGCGGCTGGCGAGCAGCCGGTCGAGGGCGTCGATGCGGACGCCTTGGTCGAGGGGATCAAGCGGCGCGGGCATCGTTCCGCCGGGACGATCGCGGATTCGGCGACGCTGGCGACGACGCTCGCCGGTGTGGTGCAGGCGGGTGACATGGTCGTCTGTCTTGGCGCCGGCGACATCACGAAATGGGCGGCGGGGCTGGCGGAGGCCATTGAAGGAGCACGGAAATGACCGACTGGTTCACAGCCTCGATCAAGCTGCAGCAACAGATGCTCGACGCGCAGAAGGCGTCGCTGTCCGCGGGGCAGCAGGCGCTTGGCGCGGGCGACGCTTTCGTCAAGATGCAGGAAGCGGGTCGCAAGGCAGCGGAGGCGAATATCGCGGCGATGAACGCGTGGGCGCGGATGTGGGGTCTCGGCTGAGCATGGCGTCTGCGCCGACATTTCCCGTGTCTTTGCCGGAGGCTGCCGGTCGGTTGACGCCGCGCGCGGCGCTTGCGCCGCTGGTCTGGTTCAAGACCGGCGGTGCGGCGGAATGGCTGTTCGAGCCGCGCGATGTCGAGGATCTGGCGCGGTTTCTGGCGGCGCTCGATCCGTCCGTGCCGGTGATGCCGCTCGGGCTGGGGTCGAACCTGATCGTGCGTGATGGCGGCGTCCCGGGCGTAGTCGTCCGGCTGGGGAAACCGTTTGCCAAGGTTTCTGCGAGCGATTCCAACATGCTGGTGTGCGGCGGCGGGGCGAGCGGGATCCTCGTGTCGTCCTCGGCGCGCGATGCCGGGATCGGCGGGGTCGAGTTCTTGCGGTCGATTCCGGGGACGGTCGGCGGGTTCGTGCGGATGAATGGCGGCGCTTATGGGCGTGAAACCAAGGACGTACTGGTCGAATGCGAGATCGTGCTGCGGTCGGGCGAGCGGCGGGTGCTGGCCGTTGACGAGCTTGGCTACAGCTATCGCCATTCGAATTTGCCCGAAGGCTGTGTCGTGGTCAGCGCGACGTTCCGCGGGTATCCGGGGGAACCATCGGTAATTCAAGCGGAAATGGACCGTATCGCGGCCGAGCGCGAGGCGTCGCAGCCGCTGCGGTCGCGGACGGGTGGGTCGACGTTCCGCAACCCGGAGGGGCATAAGGCGTGGGCACTGATCGACGCCGCCGGGTGTCGCGGGCTGACACGCGGGGATGCGCAAGTCAGTGAGAAACATTGCAATTTTCTGCTCAACCTGGGGAATGCGAGCAGCGCTGAGATCGAGGCGCTCGGGGAAGAGGTTCGGGATCGCGTAAAAGCACAATCGGGGGTTGAATTGACGTGGGAAATTCAGCGGGTTGGGGTGGTTTCGTGACAGTATTGCATGTTGCCGTCTTGATGGGCGGCCCGTCCGCCGAGCGCGAGGTGTCGCTCAAATCGGGGGACGGTGTTGCCAACGCCTTGGAATCGCTGGGTCATCGCGTCACGCGGATCGACCTGGGCAAGGACGTTGCGGCGCGGCTGGCCGAAGCAAATCCTGACATTGTTTTCAATGCGTTGCATGGGACTCCGGGGGAGGATGGGACCGTTCAGGGGCTGCTCGACCTGATGGGGTTGACCTATACCCACAGCGGGCTCGCGACGTCGGTCATTGCGATCGATAAGCAGTTGACGAAGCTGCTTCTTGTGCCCGGCGGGATCCCGATGCCGGGCGGGCGGATCGTCCAATCCGAGACGCTTTATGACGGGGATCCGCTGCCGCGGCCCTATGTGCTCAAGCCGGTCAACGAAGGGTCGTCGGTCGGGGTTGCGATCGTCACCGAGGACAGCAACTACGGCAACCCGATTGCGCGCAATTCGCAAGGGCCGTGGAGCGAATTCAAGGAGTTACTCGCCGAACCCTATATCCGTGGACGCGAGCTGACGACCGCGGTGCTCGGCGATCGAGCGCTCGGCGTGACCGAGCTCAAGCCCAGGAGCGGGTGGTACGATTTCGACGCGAAATACACCGACGGACTGACGGAACACGTCTTTCCCGCAGCGATTCCCGACGATATTGCTGCAGCTTGCCGCCGGATTGCGCTGGAATCGCACCGTTTGCTCGGATGCAAGGGCACGTCGCGCTCGGACTTCCGCTGGGACGACGAACACGGGGTAGATGGGCTGTTCCTGCTCGAGGTCAATACCCAGCCCGGGATGACCGCCCTGAGCCTCGTCCCCGAACAGGCGCGGCATTGCGGGATCGACTATCCGCAGCTCGTCCAGATCATCATCGATGAAGCCTTGAGGGACAAAGCCGCGAAAGCCGGCTCGCCATGAGCGGGACGATCAAGCGCGGCACCGTCCGCCGTCCGGTCCAGCCCAAGCGCAAGCAGGCGGCGAAGCCATCGGCGATCGACCGGGCGATCACTGCGCTGCCGGTCAGCGAGGCGACGTTGCGCAAGGTCGCGACCTGGACGATCACCGGGGTGGTCGGCGCGGGGCTGATCGCGCTTGCGTCGTTCTTCGGGATTCCGGCGATGATCGGCACCACGATCGGCGAGGGGATCGGTGACGCCGGTTTCAAGGTGACCAACATCCAGATCACCGGGCTCAACCGGATGGACCACAACGTCATCTACAAGATCGCGGCGAACCAGCCGTCGATGGCGATGCCGCTCGTCAGCCTCGAGAAGATTCGCACCGATCTCGTCTCGCACAGCGGGTGGATCGAGGACGTCCACGTCTCGCGGCGACTGCCCGATACGTTGCTCGTCAGCGTGATCGAACGGCAGCCGAGCGCGATCTGGCAGAACAAGGGGCAACTCGCGCTCATCGCCGCGAACGGGACGTGGCTCGAGCCGGTCGACCCCGAGGCGATGCCCGACCTGCCGATGGTGATCGGCCCGCATGCGAACGAGCAGGAACCCGCCTATCGCGCGCTGCTCGACGTCGCGCCCGCGCTGAAGGGGCAGGTCAAGGCGGCGACCTGGGTCGGCAACCGGCGCTGGACGCTGACCTTCGAGAGCGGCGAGACGCTGTTGCTGCCCGAAGGCGATACCAACGCCGCGAAGGCGCTGGTCAAGTTCGCGCAACTGGACGGGGTGCGGCCGTTGCTCGGCAAGGGGTGGCTCGGGTTCGACATGCGCGACCCGACACGGCTGGTTGCGCGCAAGCCGGGGATCACCACCAACAAGGCGATTACCGATCCGGGCACCGTACCGGGAGCGGTGCCGGCGGCGTCGCCGTCAGGATCGCCGTCCCCGACGCCGACCGCATCGCAGAGCGTGGCACCGCGGCTGACGGCGGTAAAAAGAACGAGCACGGATTCACAGGCTTGAGCAATTGCGGTAAGCGTAAGCGGGAACAGGGGTAAGGGCATGGCGAAGACCGCACCGGAAGGGTTGATCACCGCACTCGACATCGGATCGTCGAAGGTGTCCGCGATGATCGCGCAGAAAGGCGATGGCGGCGAACTGATCGTGCTCGGCACCGGCCAGCGCGAGAGCAAGGGCGTCAAGCGCGGCTATATCGCCGATGCCGCCGCGACCGAGGTCGCGGTGCGCGAGGCGGTCGAACAGGCCGAGCGGATCGCCGGGCTCAACATCGAGAATGTCTGGGTCAGCTTCTCCGCGGGTGGCCTCGTGTCCGACGTCGCGTCGATCGAATTCGAGCTGGGCGGGCACCGGGTCGAGCAGACCGATATCGATGCGCTTCTCCAGGCGGGACGGGATTCGATCGATCCGGCGGGGCGGATGGTACTCCACGCACAGCCCGCGCTCTACACGCTCGACGGGCTGACCGGGGTCAAGCGGCCGCTCGGGCTCCATGCCGACCGGCTCGGCGTCCATAT
>CAZNQA010000101.1:0-10360 GCA_964575105.1 uncultured Stakelama sp. | reverse complement strand
ACGTCGGCGGCGAAGTCCTCGCGGAGGTGTTCTGATGAGCCGCATCGGTAAAAAGCCGATCACCGTTCCCGCCGGCGTCACTGCGACGATCGACGGCGGGCAGATCAGCGTGAAGGGCCCGAAGGGCACCCTTGCGATGCCGCTGCGCGACGAGATCAGCTACACGCTCGAGGACGGCGGCATTTCGGTCGTCCCCGCGAACGACACCAAGCGCGCACGTGCCTTCTGGGGCATGCAGCGTACCATGGTTCAGAACCTGATCACCGGCGTGTCGGACGGCTTCACCAAGAAGCTGCTGATCAACGGCGTTGGGTATCGTGCTGCGGCCCAGGGTCGCAATCTGAACCTGAAGCTCGGCTACAGCCACGACGTCAACATCAACGTGCCGGAGGGGATCGAGGTCAAGACCCCCGACAACACGACGGTCGAGATTTCGGGCACGGACAAGCAGAAGGTCGGCCAGCTGGCCGCGGAAATTCGCCAGTGGCGTAAGCCCGAGCCGTACAAGGGCAAGGGCATCAAGTACGACGGCGAGTTCATCTTCCGCAAGGAAGGGAAAAAGAAGTAATGTCGACCAAGGGTATGTCTCTCTTCGAGAAGCGGCGCCGCCGCAATCGCACCGCGCTCCGTGCGCGTGGAACGGGCCGTCCGCGGCTGTCGATCCACCGCTCGGGTCGTCACATCTATGCGCAGATCATCGACGACGCCAAGGGCGTGACCGTTGCCGCTGCCTCGACGCTGGAGAAGGACGTGCGCGACACGACCGGGGCCAATGTCGATGCCGCGATCGGTGTCGGCACGCGCGTTGCCGAAGCTGCCAAGGCAGCTGGCGTGACGCAGGTCGTTTTCGACCGTGGCGGCTTCCTGTTCCACGGCCGCGTCAAGGCGCTGGCACAAGCCGCACGCGAAGCCGGATTGGAGTTCTAAGACATGGCGGATGAGATCAACACCGGCGAGATCGCCGCACCGGCAACGACGCCGAACGATGCACCGCAGGGCCGTGGCCCCCGTGGTGGTCGTGGTCGCACCGGCCCGGGTGGCGGTGGTCCCAACCGGGGTGGCCGTGACAGCCGCGGCGGTCGCGACAATCGCGGCGGTCGTCCGGGTTCGGACGATGGTGGCGAAGAGCTGATCGAGAAGCTGGTTCACATCAACCGCGTCTCGAAGACGGTCAAGGGCGGTAAGCGCTTCGGCTTCGCAGCGCTGGTCGTCGTGGGCGACGGCAAGGGCCGTGTCGGCTTCGGTCATGGCAAGGCACGCGAGGTGCCGGAAGCCATCTCCAAGGCTACGGCTGCTGCCAAGAAGGCGATGGTTCGCGTTCCGCTGAAGGAAGGCCGTACGCTGCATCATGACGGTCGTGGTCACTTCGGTGCCGGCCTCGTCACGCTGCGCTCGGCGCCTCCCGGCACCGGCATCATCGCAGGTGGCCCGATGCGCGCCGTGTTCGAGGCGCTCGGCGTCGCGGACGTGGTGACGAAGTCGGTCGGCACGTCGAACCCCTACAACATGATCCGTGCGACCTTCGAATCGCTGACCGCACAGGTCAGCCCGAAGGCGGTAGCGCAGCGTCGCGGCAAGAAGATTGCAGACCTGCTCGGCCGTGGTGGCGCGGACAAGGACGTCGCCGAGGCCCAGGCCGAAGCGATCGCGGAGTAATAATGATGGCGACCATCAAGATCACGCAGACCGGTTCGCCGATCCGCCGCGAAGCCGACCAGCGCGCAACGCTGATCGGCCTCGGCCTCAACAAGATGCACAAGACGCGCGAGCTCGAGGATACTCCGGAAGTCCGGGGCATGATCCGCAAGGTAGCGCACATGGTGAAGATCGTCGACTGACGACAAGCCTCTTCGACATTAACAGTTGAAGTCATCAGTCCGCGGGTCGCCTAGTGCGCCCCGCGGATTTTTGCTATTGGAGCATCGATCCCGGGGGGGCGATGTTCTACAACATTCAAGCATTGCGCGCAGTCGCTGCGCTGATGGTGGTCTTTGACCATTGGGGAGACCATTACGGCGGCAGTCTGCAGCAGGTCGGCCTGTTGGGCAGTACCGGCGTAGACATTTTTTTCGTCATCAGCGGTTTCGTCATGATCCAGTCGACTTGGGACCGCCCAACTTCCGCCGGATCCTTCGCGATCGGCCGACTTGTGCGGATCGTTCCGCTGTATTGGATTTGCACGGCTGCGGTGTTCGTCGGTGCATTGGCTTCGCCGTCCGCATTCCGCTCGACCGGGTCAGATGTGGTTCCCCTCGTCGAATCGCTCACGTTCGTTCCGTATCTCAAAGCGAGCGGTCAGGTGCAGCCGCTGCTGTTTCCGGGCTGGACCCTCAATTACGAAATGTTTTTCTACGCTTTGTTTGCGATCAGCCTGCTTCTGCGCGCCCGTGCGGTTCGGGCGGGGCTGCTCGTGACGGGACTGGGTGCGCTGATTGTCGTGGGGCAGGTGGGACACCCTTCGGGCGTGATTGCCCGCTTTTATACCAGGCCAATCCTGCTTGAGTTCGGGTATGGCGTCTTGCTCGGGATCGGGAACGCGCACGGGGGGCTTCCCGGATCTTTTCGATGGAGTGGATGGGGGTTGCTGGTCGGGGGCTTTGGTGGGCTGCTGGCGATGGAGCCGATATTCCCGGAGATCGACCGCGGCTTCAAGGTCGGGCCGTTTGCAGCAATGGTCGTCCTCGCGGCCGTGTTGCTCGAACGCAGCGGGGTGGTCGTGCGGGCGCGGTCGTGGCTGCTTCTTGGGGCGGCGAGTTACGCATTGTATCTCGTTCATCCGTTTGCAGGCTCAGCGGTGTTTGCCGTGGTCCGGCGTTTGGCGTTAGCCCCCGGTGCCAGCATATGTCTCTCTATCGGAATGACTTTGGTCGTCACGATTGCGGCGGGGGTCTGTATGCACCTTTGGATCGAGCGGCCTACCGACCGATGGTTGCGCGCTTGGCTCGGGATGCGGCGGGCAAGCGCCACGGTCCCTCCGGCCGCGGGGATTCGGACGGCGTGATGCGCAGTCATTGATTGCGTTCGTCACCAGGGGTGACAGATCCGGTTTCGCGCATTAAGAGCCGCGTTCCACGAATCAATCAGCGCGACAAAAGCGAAAGCGAGTGCAACTCATGAAACTTAATGAAATCCGCGACAACGATGGTGCCCGCAAGTCCCGCATGCGGGTCGGCCGGGGTATCGGTTCGGGCAAGGGCAAGACCGCCGGCCGCGGCCAGAAGGGCCAGAAGAGCCGTGAAGGCGTGTCGATCGCCGGCTTCGAAGGCGGCCAGATGCCGCTTCACATGCGTCTGCCTAAGCGCGGCTTCAACAACATCTTCGCCAAGGACTATGCCGAGGTGAACCTCGGTGCGATCCAGAAGGCGATCGACGCGGGCAAGATCGAGGCCGGTGCCGCGATCGACCATGAGGCGCTCAAGGCCGCTGGTCTCGCTCGCGGTGGCAAGGACGGGGTCCGTCTGCTCGGCAAGGGCGAGCTGACCACGGTGCTCAAGTTCACGGTTGCCGGCGCGTCGAAGGGCGCGATCGAGGCCGTTGAAAAGGCTGGCGGTTCGGTCGACGTGATCTACGTCATGCCCGCCAACGAGAAGGCTGCTGCCAAGAAGGGCGTGAAGTACAAGGAGCGCCAGGCGCACAAGGCGTCGTTCAAGGCGTAACTGTCGCTCGGCAACGCGCACCACTCCAGCAGATCGCCCCGGGTACATCCCGGGGTGACGGGCCAAATCGGGGTGGGCGCGAACGCTAGGCATTAGACAAGCCCGTTCGGGCCCCTATATGAAGCGGCGGGGCGGTAAAACGTTTCCCGCCGTTTTTGTTTCCGCCGATATCGATTCCAGGACGATCAACCGCATGGCATCCGCAGCCGATAAAATGGCCTCAAGTATCAGCCTGTCGAAGTTCGCGCAGGCGACCGACCTCAAGAAGCGGCTGTGGTTCACCATCGGCGCGCTGATCGTGTTCCGCCTGCTCAGCTACGTGCCGCTTCCGGGGATCGACCCGACCGCGCTCGCCGCGCTGGCGAGCCGCACTAATGGCGGTGTGCTCGACTTTTTCAATGCGTTCTCCGGTGGTTCGCTCAAGCGCGCCAGCCTGATCGCGCTGGGTGTCACCCCGTACATCACCGCCTCGATCGTGGTGCAGCTCGCGACGTCGCTGTCGCCGACGCTGGCAGCGATCAAGAAGGAAGGCGAGAGCGGGCGCAAGCGGCTCAACCAGTACACGCGTTTCGGCACCGTCGCACTGACGGTAATTCAGGGCTATTTCCTCAGCTTGGGCTTCCAGAGCCAGGGCGTGGTGGTTGATCCCGGGATGCTGTTCATCGTCGGTTCGGTGATCAGCCTTGTGGGCGGCACGATGTTCCTGATGTGGATCGGCGAGCAGATCACCAGCCGCGGGATCGGCAACGGGATGTCGCTGATCATCATGGCGGGCATCGTCGCCAACCTGCCGACAACGCTGTTCAATCTCGCGCAGACCGCGCGGACCGGGGGCGGTAACGTGACCGGGTTCACGCTGGTCGCGATCATCGTTGCGGTCGCGGGGCTGATCCTGTTCATCTGTTTCATGGAACGTGCGCAGCGCCGCATCCTGATTCAGTACCCAAAACGGCAGACTCAACGCGGAATGCAGTCGGATCGCAGCCATTTGCCGCTGAAAATCAACACTGCGGGCGTCATTCCACCCATCTTTGCGTCGTCCTTGCTGCTGATGCCGCTGACGATCACGCAGTTCGCTGGAAAGAACGTGTCGGGCGATACCTGGTGGGGTTCGGTCGTGATCACGCTCAACCAGTATCTCCAGCATGGCAGCGTCGCCTACATGCTGCTGTACGGCGCGGGCATCATCTTCTTCTCGTTCTTCTACACCGCGGTCGTGTTCAATCCGGAGGAAACTGCGGACAATCTTAAGCGGCATGGCGGGTTCATCCCCGGCATCCGTCCGGGCAAAAATACCGAGACCTATTTCGATTACGTGCTGACGCGGATCACCGTGATTGGGGCGGGGTATCTCGCGATCATCTGCCTGCTGCCCGAGTATCTGGTGTCGGCGCTGTCGATTCCCTTCTACCTCGGCGGGACGAGCCTGCTGATCGTCGTCAACGTGACGATGGACACGGTGACGCAGATCCAGAGCCACTTGCTTGCGCACCAATATGGTGACCTGATCAAGAAGGCGAAGCTGAAGGGCGGACGCCTGCGCTAAGCGCGGCGACGGTAAACGGGAGACGCGCGTGAATATCATTCTGTTGGGCCCCCCGGGCGCGGGCAAGGGCACCCAGGCGGCGCGCCTCGAAAGCGACCGGGGTATGGTGCAGCTCTCGACCGGCGACATGCTGCGCGCGGCGGTCAAGTCGGGGAGCCCGGTCGGGCTCCAGGCGAAAGCGGTGATGGAATCGGGGCAACTCGTTTCCGACGAGATCGTCTCGGGGATCATCGGCGAGCGGCTCGACATGGGCGACACCGCCAAGGGCGTGATCTTCGACGGCTATCCGCGCACCGCGGCGCAGGCCGAGCAGCTCGACGCGATCCTCGCCGCGCGCGGCCGGACGCTCGACAAGGTGATCGAACTGACCGTCGACGAGGATGCGCTGGTCGAGCGGATCGTCGGGCGGTTCACCTGCGGCAATTGTGGCGCTGGCTATCACGATCATTTCAAGCAACCGAAGGTTGCCGACACGTGCGACGTGTGCGGGCATCACGAGTTCAAGCGCCGTCCGGACGACAACGAGGAGACCGTGCGGACGCGCATGGCCGAGTATCGCGCGAAGACCGAGCCGATCATCCCGATCTACGAGGCGCGCGGGTTGCTCGCGCGGGTCGACGGGATGGCGGACATGGACAGCGTGTCCAAGGCAATCGAGGGTATTCTCGACGCGGTTTGAGGTGGTGCGGTCACGGGCGCTCGCCGCTTGACGGCATGCGCGCCCAAGCCCGTCATCCTGAACTTGTTTCAGGATCCAGCCCTCCACGAGTCTGGACCGTCCTTGCTGAGCGGTGAATGCTGAAACAAGTTCAGCATGACGGCGGGTGGGTGGCTGGTGGCGGGTCGCTTTCCGCCGCTTCCGCACGAGACCCACAAATCTGAATGACATTTTCGTCATGCCAATGTCACCGGATCGCGCAGGCGATCCGGTGCAAACCTCCCGTCATGGCCACTGCACGCGGCCGGAAATGATTACCGAGATCGGCACTCGCACTCCCGGGGGTGTCGGTGGCCGGCGGAAGGCTTGCTTTCCGTCGGCCTCATTTCATTCTAGGCACGAGGAAACCGCCCGGAATGCTGCCTGTGACCCGCAAGATCCTGATCGTCGAAGATGATAGCTCGACCGCCGCCTATCTCGCCAAGGGGCTGGCCGAGACCGGCTATGCCGTCGAGACCTGCGCCGACGGGCGCGACGGCCTGTTCCTCGCGAGCGAGGGGATCTTCGACCTGATCATCGCCGACCGGATGCTGCCGGGTCTCAACGGCCTCGCGATGCTCGGGGCGATTCGCGCCGCTGGGGTCAGCACGCCGACGCTGGTGCTCTCCGCGCTCGGGACGGTCGACGACCGGATCGACGGGCTCAATGCGGGGGCGGACGATTATCTCGTCAAACCCTTCTCGTTCGCCGAACTGACCGCGCGAATCGATGCGATCTTCCGCCGCGTCGATCGAAACGCAGCAGAGGGGCAGCCGACGCGGCTCTCGGTCGGCGACCTCGAGATCGACCTGCTCGCGCGCACGGTCGCGCGGCAGGGCAAATCGATCTCGCTCGGCGCGCGCGAATTCAACCTGCTCGAATATCTCGCGCGGCATGCGGGGCAGGTGGTGACTCGCACGATGATGCTCGAGAAGATCTGGAACTATCATTTCGACCCGGGCTCGAACGTGGTCGACGTCCATATCGGGCGGTTGCGGCGCAAGCTCGAGGAAGGGTTCACCGCACCCATTTTGCATACGGTGCGTGGCGCCGGGTATCGGCTGTCGGTCGAGCCTTGATCCGCCTGTCGGTCACGGCGCGTATCGCGCTGCTGTCGATCCTGCTCGCGCTCGTCTCCAACCTCGTGCTCGTCGCTTTCGTGTGGAAGGTGGTGCGCGACGATGCGATCGACGAACTTCGCCGTGACACGATCGAACAATCCGACGCGCTGATCGCGGTGTATCGCAGCGGCGGTCTCCCCGCGCTCGGTCGCACGATCCGGGAGGCGAGGACGCCGGGCGATGTGTCGCGGATCGTCGCGGTGATCGCGCGGGATGGTCGGCTGATCGCCGGGGTCGGCCCGGAACTCGACGGATTTGCGCGCTGGCCCAATCTGGGGTTCCGAATCCTCGCGATCGGATCGCCCTGGTCCGATCGCGAGGTCGGCTACGCGGTACGGCAGATCGGCCCGTACCGGCTGGTGAGCGGGCGGGTGCTCGATGACTGGGACGCCGAGCAGCGCGGGATCGAACGCGCGCTCGCCGCGGCAATGCTGCTGTCGCTCGCGCTCGGGGTCGGCGGTGGGCTGGTCGTCACGCGTTATGTCGGGCGACGGCTCGATCGGGTCGCGGACGTGATCGAGGGAGTCGCTGCGGGCGATCTGTCTCGGCGAGTCGTCAATGCCGCGAGCGGCGACGCGTTCGACCGGCTGGCCGTGCGCCTCAACGCGATGCTCGACAAGACCGAGCGGTTGATGAGCGAGCTCCGGATCGTCACCGACGGTCTTGCGCACGACCTGCGCTCGCCGCTTGCACGGCTGCGCGCGAAGGCAGAGGCGGCGGTGCTCCAGGCCGATCCCGCGCAGCGCGAGGCGGCGATGGGCGGGCTGCTGATCGAGACCGATCTGGTGATGCGGATGCTGTCGACGATGATCGAGATCACGCGCGCGGAAAGCGTGCCGCGCGACCGGCTGACGCGGATCGATCCCGCGACGCTGGTGGAAGAGATCGCCGATCTGTACGCGCCCGTGGTCGAGGATGAAGGCATGCGGTTCGACGCGATCGTCGCGCCGGCGCTCCCCTCGATCACGCTGCACCGCGAGCTGATGACTCAGGCGATCGCCAATCTGATCGACAACGCGCTTCGCCACGCGGCGCAGGGTGGCGAGATCGTGTTGCGGCTCAGGCTCAGAGACCATCAGGCATGGTTCCAGGTCGAGGATCATGGACCGGGCATCGCCGAGGCGGATCGCGCGGAGGCGTTGCGCCGCTTCGGGCGGCTGGACCGCGCGAGGAGCCTTCCCGGGGCAGGGTTAGGCATGGCGCTGGTCGAGGCAGTCGCGCGGTTGCATGACGGGCGAGTCGAGTTGCACGACAATGCGCCGGGGTTGATCGCGGCGATCGTGGTTCCCATCTCTCGCTAGGCAAACGGCTCACGTGTGCTTGACAGGCGGCGAGTCGATCTTTACCAGCCCGGCATTCCAAACCACCGGTCTCCGGCGGCGCATGCGTGTGCTCGCCGGTATGTTGCGTTTTGCAACGGGGCACGGAGTTCGGTACCGCAACGCGATGAGATGGGATGTGCAGCCATGCATGTCTCGTGGAGCAGGAGAACCAAGTTCATGGCACGTATCGCCGGGGTCAACATCCCGACCAACAAGCGCGTTGTTATCGCGCTCACCTACATCCACGGCATTGGAGACACCAAGGCCAAGGAAATCGTCACCAAGCTGGGCATCCCGATGACCGCGCGCGTGCAGGACCTGACCGACCAGGAAGTCCTCCACATCCGCGAAACCATCGACGCCGATTACACGGTCGAGGGTGATCTTCGTCGCACCGTCGCGATGAACATCAAGCGCCTGATGGATCTGGCCTGCTATCGCGGCCTGCGCCATCGCAAGGGCCTCCCCGTTCGCGGCCAGCGCACGCATACCAATGCGCGCACCCGCAAGGGCAAGGCAAAGCCGATCGCCGGTAAGAAGAAGTGAGCTTGAGCCGCGGGTGACCGCGGCTCGCTCCTGTAGCAGGGTTAGGACAAGACAATGGCACGTGAACCGCAACGCATTAAGCGGCGTGAGCGCAAGAACATCACCTCTGGTGTCGCGCATGTGAACGCAAGCTTCAACAATACCATGATCACGATCACCGATGCCCAGGGCAACGCGATCTCGTGGTCGTCGGCCGGCGCAATGGGCTTCAAGGGCTCGCGCAAGTCGACCCCGTATGCGGCCCAGGTCGCAGCGGAAGACGCGGGTAAGAAGGCAGCCGAGCACGGCGTCCGGACGCTCGAAGTCGAAGTGAAGGGCCCGGGTTCGGGCCGTGAGTCGGCGCTTCGCGCGCTGCAGGCGGTCGGTTTCCAGATCACATCGATCCGTGACGTTACCTCGATCCCGCACAACGGCGTGCGTCCTTCGAAGCGTCGCCGCGTCTGATTTCGTCTCGGCCGTGCGCGGTTGATCGCGCTGCACGGTCCGATTCCCACTTGGTCGGCATCGCCCGTGCCGGCCCAAAATCAAGGGATAGCCTATGTCCGTCAATGCAAAGAACTGGCAGGAGCTCAAGAAGCCGTCCGGTCTCGAAAAGAAGCCCGGCGGTGACGGCAAGCGCAAGGCGACCTTTATCGCCGAGCCGCTGGAGCGTGGTTTTGGCCTGACGCTCGGCAACGCGCTGCGGCGCGTTTTGTTGTCTTCGCTGCAGGGCGCGGCGGTGACGTCGATCAAGATCGAGAACGTGCTGCACGAATTCTCGTCGCTGGCGGGCGTTCGTGAGGACGTGACCGACATCGTGCTCAACGTGAAGCAGATTGCTTTGCGCATGCAGGGTGAAGGCCCCAAGCGGCTCCAGCTGTCGGCAACGGGCCCGGGTCCGGTCAAGGCGGGCGACATCGCGGTTTCGGGCGACATCGAAGTGATGAACCCGCAGCTCGTGCTGTGCCATCTCGATGATGGCGCGACGCTGAACATGGAACTGACCGCAGACGTCGGCAAGGGCTATGTCCCCGCCGTCGCCAACCGTCCGGCCGATGCGCCGATCGGGCTGATCCCGGTCGATGCACTGTATTCGCCGGTCAAGCAGGTCAGCTACAAGGTCGAGAACACCCGCGTCGGGCAGGAACTCGATTACGACAAGCTGACGCTGACGGTCGAGACCGATGGTACGGTTTCGCCCGAGGAAGCCGTCGGCTACGCCGGTCGCATCCTGCAGGACCAGCTCGCGCTGTTCGTCGGCTTCGACGATTCGAGCGTCACGCGTCAGGCCCCGATCGGTCAGGCAGCGCCTGCCGCTGGTGGCACCGAGGTTTCGGGCGATACGCAGCAGATCAACCGCTACCTGCTCAAGAAGGTCGACGAGCTCGAGCTTTCGGTTCGCAGCGCCAACTGCCTCAAGAACGACAACATCATCTACATCGGCGATCTGGTCCAGAAGACCGAAGCCGAGATGCTGCGCACGCCGAACTTCG
>CAZNQA010000100.1:0-10396 GCA_964575105.1 uncultured Stakelama sp. | reverse complement strand
CTCGGCGGCTATGCCGAGGTGTTCCAGCGCAACGTGCTGGCGAGCGGCGTCGTGCCGCAGATCTCGCTGATCATGGGACCGTGCGCGGGCGGCGCGGTCTATTCGCCCGCGATGACCGACTTCATCTTCATGGTGAAGGATAGCTCGTACATGTTCGTAACCGGCCCCGATGTGGTGAAGACCGTCACCAACGAGATCGTCACGCAGGAGGAACTCGGCGGCGCGGTCACGCACACCACCAAGTCCGGTGTCGCGGACGTCGCGTTTGAGAACGATATCGAGGCGCTGCTCGCCGCGCGCGATTTCATCGATTTCCTCCCCGCGTCGAACCGCGAGGGATCGCCCGAGCGGCCGTCGTCCGACCCGTGGGACCGACTGGAGGAGTCGCTCGACACGCTGGTGCCCGCGTCGGCGAACCAGCCGTACGACATGCACGAGCTGATCCGGAAGACCGTCGACGAAGGCGATTTCTTCGAGGTGCAGCCGACGCATGCCGCGAACATCATCACCGGCTTCGGGCGGATCGAGGGGCGCACCGTCGGGTTCGTCGCGAACCAGCCGATGGTGCTCGCGGGGTGCCTCGACATCAATTCGTCGAAGAAGGCGGCGCGGTTCGTGCGTTTCTGCGATGCGTTCGAAATCCCGATCGTGACGTTCGTCGACGTGCCGGGGTTCCTGCCGGGGACCGCGCAGGAATTGAACGGGATCATCAAACACGGCGCGAAGCTGCTGTTCGCTTATGCCGAGGCGACCGTACCCAAGATCACCGTCATCACGCGCAAGGCCTATGGTGGCGCGTATGACGTGATGGCATCCAAGCATCTGCGCGGCGACCTCAATTACGCGTGGCCGACTGCCGAGATCGCGGTCATGGGCGCGAAGGGCGCGGTCGAGATCATCTTCCGCGGTCGCACGCCCGAGGAAATCGCCGAGCAGACCGCGACGTACGAGGCGCGCTTCGCCAATCCGTTCGTTGCGGCGAGCAAGGGCTTTATCGACGAGGTGATCCAGCCGCACTCGACTCGCCGCCGGATCGCGCTTGGCTTGCGCAAGCTGCGCGGCAAGGCGCTCGAGAACCCGTGGAAGAAGCACGACAACATTCCGCTGTGATAGTGTCGTTGCGACCAATCGCGCGGAACCTTATAAGCACATTATAAGGAGTCGCGCGATGCAGACCGAACGGGTGACGTTTCTGACGACGCCGGACCATAAGGCGGCGCTGGATGCGTTTGCTGCCAGCAACGGGCATTCGGTCGGGCATGTGCTGCGCGAGGCTTCGACCCGATATCTCGCGAACGAGAACGGCACGGCAGACGATTATGACAAGGCGCTCGATCTCGTGCTTCCGGAACTCGAGGAACGCCTCGCCAAATGGAATCGGCAACTGGATGCGATGACCGCGACGATCGATCAGGCGTGTGCCGCGATCGATCGGGCGCTTGCGGGTGATCCTGCATGAGCACGAGCGAAAAGGCGTTCGGTCTGATCAAGGCGGTGCTTACCTATCAGGAACGGATGGACGGCCTCGAGAAAAAACTGGCCGCGCTTGGTGACGGCCTGACCCGGCTTGCGGACAGCCATGTGGCCTTGCGGGACCGGGTCAGCGGTATCGAAGGCTATCTTCGTGGGCGCAGCGAGAGTGCGGTCGCCCCGGATGTGCCGCGGCTCGGGGCGGATCCGGCGGCGTAACGCCCCTGCCAAGAAGCCGTATCGCCTGCCGGACAGACATACGCGCTTCCCGTGCCGCCGCGATCTGATAGCAGAGCGGCTGTGCCCGATGTCCTTGCCTTGTTTCCCATCGCTCTGCTGCTGACCGCCGCCGCGCCTGCGCCGGTGCCGCCGTCCGCACCGTTACGGCTGATCGAGACGCTCTCGCCGCAGGGCGTGCAGCAGGTGTCCCCCGGCGCGATCGTCTCGGCAGCAAGTATCGGTCGGCCCGATTCGGTGATCCTCGCAGGCGATCTCGCGCTCGACTGGAAGGGCGAGCAGCGCCGTTTCGCGCGCGGGGACGTGTTGCGCGCGAGCGGTGCGACCGGCGTGGCGGGGGTGCCCGAGGCGGTGTTTTGCGAGAGCGAGCAGAAGGCGTCGCTTGGCACCGCGCTGACCGGGCAGCTTGCGTTCGGGCTGGTCGGCGCGTTGCGGCCGACGAGATTGACCACCCGCTATTGCCTGTTCGACCGTGACGGCGATGGCCGGTTCGATCATGCGGTGCTGATCGGCGCGAAGGGCAAGGGCCGTGCGCCGTTCGGCATCGCGCCGCTCGAATATGGCATGATCGAAGGGCAGCGGCTCGCCAGCGATGCGCTGCTCAGCTTGCGGTATGCCGGGCCGGCGGGGTCGGCGGACAGCATCGCGTTCGATCTCGAGGCATTCGGCTTCGGCGCGTTGCGCGAGGTGCCGGAGCCGCGCCATTTCATTCCCGTCCGCACCTTGCCGCAAAAAGCCGTGATCGGCGCTGGCGTGCTGACGGTGCTTGCCTACAATCCCGAGACCCGGGTTGCGACGGTCCGCATGGATCACGATCTCGCACCCGGGCACATTGTCGTGCCGGAGTTGAGCCGTGGCTACTGATACCCCTCTCGATCGTTTCAAGGCCGTGCTCGGCGGGACCGCGCGTGCGCTCGCGGACGAACCCGAGATCGAGCTCGCCTATACCGCGGACGCGCCGACACAGTCGGGCAAGCACATCAAGGTGCCAATGCCCGCGCGGACGCTGCCGCCCGAACAGGTCGCCGAGGCGCGCGGCTTCGCGGATGGCTTCGCGTTGCGGCTGCGGCATCACAATGCGGCGATCCACACCCGCCATGCGCCGGGCGAAGCGGTCGCGCGCGCGGTGTTCGATTCGGTTGAGAATGCGCGGGTTGAGGCGCTCGGGAGCCGGGGTTACGCCGGGATCACCGCCAATCTCGACACCGCGCTCGAGACGCGGCTGCGCGCCGACCCGATCACGCGTGCGCGCACCCGCGACGAGGTGCCGCTGTCGACCGCGCTCGCGCTGCTGGTGCGCGAGCGGCTGACCGGGGCGCCGCCGCCCGCCGCCGCCGATTCCGGGCTTGCGCTGGTGCGCGAGTGGATCGAGCAGAAGGCCGGAAGCGATCTCGACGGGCTCGCGCTCGCGATCGACGATCAGCGCGCGTTCGCCGGGATGGTTACGCGTGTGCTCGAGGATCTCGAACTGGTCGAAGGCGACATGACGCCCGACGATTCGAACGAGGGCGGCGACGAGGACGAGGGCACCGAGGACCAGCAGCAGGAAGACGAAAGCGAGGACGGCGACGACCAGGGCGACGAAGGCCAGGGCGAGATCGAGGCGCGCGGGTCCGACCAGGAGTCCGAATCCGAGGATGGCGAAGGCCAGGAGCAGGGCGACGAGACGACCGACGACATAGACGGCGAGCCCGGCGACGAGGGCGAGGAGGGGATGCTTCCGGTCCGTCCCAATCGCCCGCCCGCCGATATGTCCCCGCAGTTTGAATATAAGGCGTGGACGACCAGCTATGATGAGGTGATCGCCGCGACCGACCTGTGCGACGCGGACGAACTCGTCCGGTTGCGCTCCTATCTCGATCAGCAGCTCGTCCATCTGCAGGGCGCGGTGACGAAACTCGCCAACCGGCTCCAGCGCCGGTTGATGGCGCAGCAGAACCGCAGCTGGGATTTCGACCAGGAGGAGGGCATCCTCGATGCGGCGCGGCTCGCGCGGATCGTGGTCAACCCGACACTATCGCTCAGCTACAAGATCGAACGCGAGACCGATTTCCGCGACACCGTCGTGACGCTGCTGATCGACAATAGCGGTTCGATGCGCGGCCGCCCGATTTCGATCGCGGCGATCAGTGCGGACATCCTCGCGCGCACGCTCGAGCGGTGCGGGGTCAAGACCGAGATCCTCGGTTTCACCACGCGCGCGTGGAAGGGCGGGCAATCGCGCGAGACCTGGCTGGCGGCGGGGCGCCCACCCCAGCCGGGGCGGCTCAACGACGTCCGCCACATCGTCTACAAGAAGGCGGACGAGCCGTGGCGGCGCGCGCGCAATTCGCTCGGGCTGATGATGCGCGAGGGGCTGCTCAAGGAGAATATCGACGGCGAGGCATTGCTCTGGGCGCATTCGCGGCTGATCGCTCGCCCTGAGGAGCGCAAGATCCTGATGGTCATCTCGGATGGCGCGCCGGTCGATGATTCGACGCTGTCGGTCAATTCGGGATCGTATCTGGAACGGCATCTGCGGCAGGTGATCGGCTGGATCGAGGCCAAGTCTCCGGTCGAGCTGGCGGCGATCGGGATCGGGCATGACGTGACGCGCTATTATGCCCGCGCGGTGACGATCATGGATGCGGAGCAACTGGGCGGAACGCTGATCGAACAGCTCGCGGCGTTGTTCGATACGCCGTAGCACCCAGCGGTTTCGGCAAAGGGGCGATCGCCAGTAAGCGCGGAGTGCGCGATTCCGTCTCGACGAGAGACGTTCACGTACAGGAGTTGGGGTTGATCCGGTCCGAAGAGAATTGTCGCATCGGTCGGGTGGTTTGTGGTGTCCGGATCGTCGCGCTTGCCGCCCTGTCGGTCGGCGTCGCAGCATCGGCCGAGACGACCGATGAGGCGTTCACCGGACGATGGCGGATCGATACGGCGTCGATTACCGGGGATATCAAGCCGACGGTCTTTCGGGTGCGCGACGGGGTCTTCAGGCGAGACGTCAACAAGGCGGTGAAAGCCGATGGTCGCCTCCACCCGGTCCCATCGGACGGATATGTGGATGAGCAGTCGATCTCGATCGAGAGCGATCACGTCATCAAGGAGATCGACAAGGTCCGCGGCAGGCTTGCCTATACCGTCGACTATGTCCTTTCCCCGGACGGCGGCACGCTGACCTGGCATGTCGCGAGCTACACCGGCCCCGACGGGCAGGCGGTGAAGGGCGAGACGGTGCAGCGCCGGGTCGGGGCGCCGTCAAAGGGCGCGCATCCGATTTCGGGGACATGGAAGCGCGTCGCCGTGACGGTCGATGCGAGACAGGATACGATCCTGAAACTCGACGGGAACCGTTTCAGTTCGCGAACCGACAGCGGTAGCGGTTTCGACGCCATCATCGGGGGCGATCCGGTCAAGCTCGATGGCGACAATTCCGGTGTCCGCGCACGCATTACCAGACCCCGGCCCGATCTCATCGTCGAGACCGACCTGTCGGCGCGGAATACCGTCGACGACGTCCTGTCGCTGCAGATGATGCCTGACCGGAAGACCATTCGCGCGACCGGGGTCTATGGACCCAAGAAGCGGTCGACGAGCTTTTATCTTCACAAGCTGCCGGAATGAGCGATCCGGGGCGCACGGGCATTGCCCCACCCGCCGGCGGGTTCATCGGCCCGGTCAAACGGTCCGTGACGATTGCCGGGCATGCGACGTCGATCAGCCTCGAGCCGATCTTCTGGCGTGCACTGGAGGAGGCCGCGCGGGTGCGGGGGTTGCCGCTCAATGCCCTGATTGCGCAGGTCGATGCGCTGCGGATCATGGCGGACGATCCGCCGAACCTGGCGAGCGCGCTGCGAAGCTGGATGGTATCGGAGCGCCGTTGATATTGAGTTGGCGAGGGTAGGGCAGGGCGGCCCACCTAGCCCCATACCGCCGTCATGCTGAACTTGTTTCAGCATCCGCCATGCAACGAGCACCGACAGGGCTTGCGGCGCGGCGGACCCTGAAACGGCTGGGAGGTGCAGTGAAGGACGGCAGTTACATTGCTACCCCTGAAAGTTTGTAAGCGTCTGTATCTCTTGGCGAACACCTCCGAAGCGCCATTTTTCAACCGCAGACAAATGAGAGTAATTCGCAATAGCGTTGACAATGCGAGTGACTCGCAATAGCGAGACCCCAACGAATGGGGGAATTTCATGTCACGTCTCGCCGCCGCAAAGCCTGCCTACCTCGCTTTATCCTGCGTCGGGGCGTTTGCGAGTTTGCCCGCTTTCGCCAACGACGCGCCCCCGTCACCTCCGGCGAACGACGAAGACCCCGACCAGAAGCTCGACATCGTCGTCCACGGCCAGCGCGAACGCCGCGAGCCTAAGCAAATCGCGCCGCTCGTCGACACGCCCAAGTCGATCCTCGTCCTCGACAAGCAGGTGATCCAGCAGACCGGGTCGACCTCGCTCCAGGATGCGCTGCGCACCGTTCCCGGAATCACCTTCGGGGCTGCGGAAGGCGGCAACCCGATCGGCGATCGCCCGTTCATCCGCGGCTTCGACAGCCAGGGCAGCGTTTATGTCGATGGCGTGCGAGACCTGTCGTCGCAGACGCGCGAAGTGTTCGCGGTCGAGACGATCCAGATCGTACGCGGGTCGGATTCGACGCTCGGCGGGCGCGGCAATGCGGGCGGTTCACTCAACATCCTGTCGCGGCTGCCGCAGATCGGCACCTTCGGGTCGGTCAGCGGAAGCTATGGCAACGCGGACTTCAAGCGCGTCACGGGCGATGTGAACCTGCGGATGAGCGACACCGCCGCGGTCCGGCTCCAGGGCCTGTGGCACGACCAGAAATTCGCGGACCGCGATTCGATCTACGCCAAACGCTGGGGGTTCGCGCCGAGCGTCACGATCGGCCTCGGCACGCCGACGCGGCTGACCGCGAGCTATTATTATCTCGAGAATCATGAGCTGCCCGACAGCGGGATCCCCTACCAATATGTCTGTTCGGCAACCAATTGCGCACTGCCCGCTGGGAACGTCTTCACCACGCCCGCGGTCGGCACGATCACCACGCGCAGCGGGCAGACCGGCACCGTCAGGCGCTCGGCCTTCTACGGTCTCGAGGATCGCGACTTCCGCGATGCGACGACCAACCAGGCGATGCTGCGGGTCGAGCATGATTTCGGCAAGATCACGCTGCGCAACACCGCGCGCTACTCGCACACCGACCAGGCCTATATCTTCACGCTCCCCGACGACAGTCAGGGCAACGTCTTCGGCACCGCGACGACCAACCCGACCACGGGCGAGGCGGCGGCTCGCGGCGACGTGCTCACCGGCGGCTATGTCTGGCGGCGCGGCAACACGCGTTACAGCTACACCAAGAGCCTGATCGACCAGACCGATCTCAGCGGCACGTTCGCGACCGGCGGCGTCAAGCACAGTTTCGCGGTAGGCGCGGAAGTCGCGTGGGAGAAGACGCGGCGCGGGACCTTCGTCTCGGCGAACGGGTCGACCATCAGCCCGCGCTGCAACACCGCGACGATCGCGCGCTATTATTGCACCAGCCTGTTCAACCCCAATCCGTCCGACCCCTGGGTTAACTACACCAGCGACACGTCGAGCGTCGCGACGCCGATCGTCCGCGGCGCGTCCAACACCGAGACGCAGAACGACGCGACGACGATCGGCGTCTACGGGTTCGACTCGATCACGTTGCTCCCGCAGCTGATCCTCAACCTCGGCGCGCGCTACGACCGGTTCAAGTCGACCGTGACGCTGCCGTTCGCCGCGGGGGGCACCGCGACCAAGCTGTCGCGGACCGACGAATTGTTCAACTGGCAGGCGGGGCTGGTGTTCAAGCCGACCAGCGAGACGAGCCTCTACGCAAGCTACGCCACCGCCGCGACCCCGCCCAACGCGCTGCTTGGCGAGGGGCGCGAGGACAACGCGCTGCCGACCACCGCGACGCCGGTCAATCTCGCGATCCTCGATGCGCTGAAGGTCCAGAAGACCAAATCCTATGAGGTCGGTGCCAAGGGCAGCCTGTTCCAGGAAAAGCTCCAGCTCGGGCTCGCTGTGTTCCAGACCGACATCACCAACGCGCGGATCCAGATCGACGCCAACACCGTCGGCTTCCTCGGGCGCACACGGATCCGCGGGGTCGAACTGAGCGCGAGCGGGATGGTGCTTCCCGGCTGGACGGTCTTCGGCGGTTATACCTATCTCGACCCGAAAATCCTGGAAGGCGGCAACAGCGCGCTGACCGCCGCCGCCAACGGCCCCGCGCTCGCGCAGACGGTCTATGTCCCTTCGGTCAACACCGGCAAGCAGGTTCCGCAGACCGCGCAGCACAGCTTCACCGCGACGACCAACTACGAACTGGTCAAGGGCCTGCAGATCGGCGGCAGCGCGATCTACATGGGGCGGCAATATGGCGGCTATGCCGACAATCGCACCGCGACCCAGACGACCGCGGGCGTCGTCACGGTCAATCCCGCAACGGTCAATCTCTCGCGTGGCGTCCCCAATTACTGGCGCTTCGATGCGCGCGCGAGCTATGCGATCACGCCGAATGTCGAGCTCAGCGTCAATGCGCAGAACCTGACCAACAAGGTCTATTTCACGCAGACCTATGCCTCGCATTACGCCAGCATCGCACCGGGCCGGACGGTGTTCGGCACGATCACCGCCAAATTCTGATGCTGGACGCAAGCCAACTGGCGGCGCTGTCGCCCGAGGAGATCGCCGCGCATCTGGCGGGGCCGCCCGAACAGCGTGCGGCGTTCGTCCGCGCGGCGGCGGAGGCGGGTATCGCCGATGCGCAGGCGGTGTACGGGCAGATGCTGCTCGACGGGGCAGGGGTAGCGGCGGATGCCTCCGCCGCGCTCCGCTGGTTCATGCGCGCGGCGGCGCAGCATCATGTCATGGCGATCAACATGGTCGGGCGCTGCTACGATCTCGGATGGGGCACCACGCCCGACAAAGCCCGCGCCGCGGAGTGCTACCGGATTGCGGCGGAGCAGGGGCTCGATTGGGCCATGTATAATTATGCGACCCTGCTCGCGCTCGGGCAGGGCGTGGCGGAGGACAAGGCGGCGGCGCTCGACTGGTTCCGCAAGGCGGCGGCACTTGGGAATGCCAAGGCGATCAACTTCATCGGCAGTTTTCACGAGGACGGCTGGGTAGTCGAGCGCGACATGGCGGCGGCGGCGCTGTGCTATGCGCGCGCCGCGCACGGCGGCGACTTCCGCGGCGCGTTCAACCATGCGCGGATGCTCGGCGCGGCGGGGCAGATCGAGGACGCGCTCGGCTGGCTGCGGCGCGCGGGCGCGAGCGCGACCCCGGCGTTCGTCGACAAAGCGGTGGCGTGGCTGGCGTCCTGCGACATCCCGGCGTTCCGCGCGCGCGGGGGTCAGGCGATCCGGGGGGCGTCATGCTGACGGTCATCCCCGATTTGCTCACGCCCGCGCAGGTCAGCGATCTGCGCGCGGAGCTCGACGCTGCCGACTGGATCGACGGCAATGCGACCTCGGGTGCGCAATCCGCGCTCGCCAAGCGCAACACCCAATTGCCCGAGGACAGCGCCGCCGCGCGCGCCGGGTGCGGCATGGTGCTCGATGCGCTTGCCGCGTCGCCATTGTTCGTCGCTTCCGCCTTGCCGCTCAAGGTGTTCCCGCCGCTGTTCAACCGCTACGCCGAGGGCGATGCGTTCGGTGCGCATGTCGACACCGCGATCCGCATCCGGCGCGGGAGCGACTTCCGCATCCGCAGCGATCTGTCGGCGACGCTGTTCCTGTCTGATCCCGAAAGCTACGACGGCGGCGAACTCATCATCGCGACGCAGTTCGGTGAACAGCGCGTCAAGCTCCCGGCGGGGCAGCTCGTGCTCTATCCCGCGTCGAGCATCCATCACGTTACCCCCGTAACGCGGGGCACGCGGGTCGCGTCGTTCTTCTGGCTCCAGTCGATGGTTCGCGACGATGCCGCGCGCGCGCTGCTGTTCGAACAGGATACCGCGATCCAGTCGATCGCGGCCCGACTCGGCAGCGACGATCCCGAGATCGTCCGGCTGACGGGCGTCTATCACAATCTGTTACGCCGCTGGGCGGAGGTCTGATGTCGAAGATTGCACTTCGCAACGTGTGGTTTCAGCTCCACAAATGGATCGGGCTGCTGCTCGCGATCCTTATCATCCCGTTGTCGCTCAGCGGCGCGGTGCTGGTGTGGGACGAGGCCGTCGATCACGTCCTCAACCCGGCACGCTACGCGACGAGCGGCACGACCACGCTCGACCCGCAACGTTATGTCGCGGCGGCGCGGGCCACGCTCAAGCCCGGCGTGCGGATCGCCAGCCTCGCGCTGCCCGAGCGCGACGGCCCGGTCCAGGTCACCGCGCTCACCCCGCCCGAGCCCGGCCGCCGCGGCCCGCCGCCGCGCTCCGTCGTCTATCTCGATCCGCCGACGGCAAAGGTCCTCGCGGTGGCCGACACCCGTAGCGGCGTATTGCGCGTGCTCCACAATCTCCACGGCAATCTGCTCGTCCCCGGCGTCGGGCGGCAGATCGTCGGGTGGATCGGCGTGGCGATGCTGCTGTCGTGCGTGTCCGGCCTGTGGCTGTGGTGGCCGACGGTCGGCCGCTGGGCGCGCGGCCTGCGCTGGCGGCGGCATCGCAACACCGACACCAATCTGCACCATCTGTTCGGCTTCTGGAT
>CAZNQA010000099.1:0-10410 GCA_964575105.1 uncultured Stakelama sp. | reverse complement strand
GCTGTTCGCACTCGCCCGCACCGTCGGCTGGGTCGCGCAGTGGAACGAGATGATCGCGGATCCGGAGCAGAAGATCGGCCGTCCGCGTCAGCTCTACACCGGCCCGACGCAGCGCGATTACGTCCCGCTGGACGCGCGTTCGTGAAAACCGTGGTGGCCTTCGTCGGCGTGCTTGCCACGCTGATGGGGCTGTTGTGGATCGGTCAGGGGCTCGGGCTGGTGCATTGGCCGGCGTCGAGCTTCATGATCGCGCAGACGCAATGGGCGGTCTATGGCGCAATCCTCGCGCTGGTCGGACTTGCGGCGATCTGGTGGTCGCGGCGCCGCTGAGGCAGCTGGTTCTTCGTACGACTTTCGTCACCCCGGGCTACGTCCCGGGGTGATATGGTTTCTGGGGCTCAGGCGGGCTTCGCGCCCGGCGTTCCGCATTTCGCGAACTTGCCGTTCAGGCGGCATTTGGTGGCCTTTGGCGCCACGGTCGGGCATTTCATGAAGCGGCCCTTGGCGTCCTTGCACGGCGCGGCCATTGCGGGCGCGGTCCCAATGGCGAACGCGATCAGCGACGCCGCGACGATAAGCTTACGCATACAAACTCTCCCCGCCCGTACGTGGGCAAGGGAAAGGTACGCAAAGCGCGCCGGTCGTCAATTGTCGTTTATGTCATCCCGCCGTCATCCCCACAGCGGCAGCGAGAAAATGAAACGTGCGCCCTGCCCGGGCGCGCTGTCGACGGTGACGTCCCCTCCCATCGTCCGCGCAAGCCGTCGCGCAATATAGAGGCCAAGCCCGGATCCCCCCGCTTCCGTCTGGTCCACCCGCTCGAACTTGCCGAAGATGCGGTCCTGGTCGATGCGTGCGATCCCCTTGCCTTGGTCGGCAACGATGATCGCGGCAATCCGCCCCGCGCGCTCGGCACGGATCCAGACCATCCCGTCGACGGGCGAATAGCGCACCGCGTTGGCGATCAAATTCACCAGAACCTGCAACGCGCGCCGGAACTCGCCGGTCGCGGGCAGAGTCTCGCCGAAGGCGGGCTTGTCGATCCGGACTCGTGCAGCGGTAGCGCGGATCTGCAACAGTCCCGCCGCGCGCCGCGCCACGTCGATCAGGTCGATAGCCTCGCGCGCCACGGTGAAATCGGGCCGTTCGATCGCCTGTAGGTCGACCAGATCGTCGACCAGCCCTATCAAATGTCGCCCTGCGCTCGCGATGTCCGCGGCGTAGTTCGTATAATCTTGTTTGAGCGGCCCGTCCGACTGCGCATGGATGCGGTCGGCATTCGCAATGATCCGGTCGAGCGGCGCACGAAGGGTATGGTCAAGCCGGGCGGCGAAGGCGGTTGCAACCGCGTCTAGGTCGGGAGTCGGCGCCGCTTTCCCATCGGCGGTAAACCGCTCCATTGCATCGATCGCTCGGGCAGCGCCGATGAAACCGACGAACAGCCCCGCCGGATCGAACCGTGGCGACGCCGACAGCAGCACCGGCTGGCCGGTGGAGCGCAGCGTCGCGCTCTGCCCCTCGAACGGGCGCCGTTGCGCCAGCCCGGTCAGGATCGGGAACGTGCCGGCGTCATCCTCGCCAAGCTGGAACATGCGGGTCAGCGGCTGGCCGAGCAACGCGGCATCCGCCGTGCGCGGCATGCTGCCGGACGCCGCGAGGAACGTCAGCGACAGCGTCGAATCGGTTTCCCACATCCAGTCCGCTGCGCTGCGCAGGAAGTCGCCCGCGGCGTCCTCACTTGTTCCGGCGGGCTGCCACGAAGGCCGTGAATTCCAGCCACTCACGGTCAGCGCGACACCGTCGGGTGCGGACGCCGCCTCGAACGGTTCGGCGCGGACCCACAGGTCGAGATCACCGCCGCCATCGGCGACCACGACGGTCCGCGAAACCCGGATACCCAGCCGCTTGGCGAGCCGCACGACGGTAACGAGTTGGGGGATTGCAAGCCTTTGCCCAACCATTCCGCCGGCACGACCGTTCAGGTCGAGCAACCGTTGGTCTGCGGAGACAAGTCGCCCGTCCCGATCGAGCGTAGCGCGCGCCGGCGGCAGAACCGCCGCGTCGACGGTCATGCGATCCAGTCCCGCAGCGATGCCGACCGCTCCTGGCCGCGCGCGAGTGCGGTGAGTGCCGCGCGATAGTCACGGTGCAGCAGCATCGGGGCCAACGCCTGTCGTGCGGCAAGCGGATCGATCGCGACGATGGTATCGAGCGCCTCCGCAAAACTATCGAGATCGCGCCGGGGATCGGCCTCGCCAAGCGACAGGCCGACCCGCGCGATCGTGGCGCGGTCCAGGTCGAGCGCGCGCAGCAAGAGCCAGAGCCGCGCGCCATCGGGGTCGAGCACGACATCGCGCGCGTCCGCAAAATCGAGACCCAGCCCCTGCGCAATGATCGCGATGAACAGCGCGAGGCGGCGGTCGAGCAACGCCTCGACCAGCAGGACGGCCCGTTCGCCCGGAGTTGGTTCGAGCGCCTCGGCGAGCCGCAACGCGACCGCCTCAAGACGCTGGTTCTCATCCAGGGTCGCAATGCTCCGCACCGCTGCTTCGGCAAGCGCCCGATCGAGCGCCGGCAGCGCGGCTCCGGCAGCCCTGGCGAACTGCTCTCGCAGCGCGGCTGCGCTCAACCAGGCGAGCCGGTGATGCAGTTCGGCCGGAAGATCGCTCATGAGGGGCGCGCCGAGGGGGCCACCGATCCGCCGCCGGCTCTCCGCCGCGAGCAATGCCGCAGCACTGCTCCCGACGACGGGATCGGCATGATACAGCAAGCGGGGGAGCAAGCTCGACGTGTCCGGATCTTCGCGGGCCACGGTCGGCAAAGCGTCGGCGACGACCTCCTGCCGCACGCGCCCGACAATCTCGCGCATCAGTCGTGCATCGCGCAGCGAACCGGCTGCGGCGAGCCGTGCACCGGTATCGTCGTTGGACGCAAGCAGGAGTTCGGCGAGCGCGCCCTCGTCGCGCGTGGTCAGCAGTCGTGCCGCATGCCGTCGTAGCGGCGCTGCGATCCCGTTCGCCAGATCCCGCAGCACGTGCGTGACCCCGTGCCGGATCCGGTCCTCAAGCCGCGCGGCATCGGGGAGGAACACGTCGTCGATCGCGACGTGCAACGCTTCGTCCGCCCGCACGTCCGCCGCCGCCGCGCGCGCGAGCAACGTCGAAATGCCCCCCCGGGTCTTGTCCTCCATTTCACGATCGTCGATCGGCATTGCGATGACTTAGGGACTTTGTCCCGGAAGCGGGACTATGGCTTTTGCCGAAAAGCCTCGATCGCGGCCGCAAGTGTCCCAGCCGCGTACAGTGCAGCCGCCGCAAGGCCCACCAACGGCCATCCCACGAGCATCAGCGGCAGGAGAATCACCAGATAGGAGACCGGGCTTGCCCACCAGCGCTGAAGCAACGCGGGTAAAGCCGCGCGCTCCAGCAGCGCCCCCGCGACGACCAGCGCCCCGGCGAGCGCACCGCCGGCAACCGGATCCGCGCGCAGCCCGATCGCAAGAACGACGAGCGCGACGAACCCGGAACGCGCATGGCCCGCCACTCGGGCAACCCGCGTTTCCTCACGGACCCACGCCAGAGCGGCGGCGACGCTGGAGGATACGATCGCCAGCCCCGCGACGCCAAGCCCGATGACCGGGTGCTTCGCGAGGATCGTCGCCAGCGCGACGATAGCAAGCACACCGGCCAGCGCGACCGGCGCGAGCGTCGACACCAGCCGCGCCATCAACGGCGGCAACGCCAGCCGGACCAGCGGCGCGAGCAGGAACCGCTCGGCCCAGCGGACCGGCTTTGCGACCAGCGCCGCCACCGTGCTCGTTCCGCGCCGGGTCAGCGCGTCGGCGCTCCGTTCTATCGCGTGTTTCGGGGCATCGCGGGGGTCGAGCCTGACCTGTTCCGCCCCGGCCTGCGCAGCGACCCGCAGCAAGGTCGACTGGAAATCATAGTCGCGCGGCATCGCCGCCACTTCCGCGACCCGCTTGCATTCAAGCAGCGCCAGCCCGGCCCAGGCCGCGTTCGCTCCGACCCGCTCGTAGCGCTGGTCGTCCGGATCGCAGACGACGATCGTGTCGTGCGGCGCGGCGGCAAGGCTCTGGACGATGTCCCCGCTGGTGACGACACCGTCCGCGACGATCATCACGCGCGCAAGCGGATGGAGTTTGGCGACCGCATCCTGCGCGCTGCGCACCGCATCGACCGACCCGCCGCGCTTGCCGATCCGCCCGATCACGCCGAGCAATTCGGGGGTCATTCGCGCGACGACGAGGATGATCTGCGTCGCGCCGGCCGCGGCAAGCAGCCGCGCCTGGAATTCGACGAGCGTCAGCCCGCCGAACGGCAGCGTCGCCGCGAGCGTCCCCGGACGGTCGTCGGCATCGTCGGTCGCGAAAATCAGTCCTGCCAGCATGGCCGGGCTGTTACGGGGTTCGGCGGTACTTGGCAAAGGGGAGCGGCGACACGCGTCATGCTCTTCTTCGGTACGCCATAGTCAGGGAAGACGATTCCGCACCGTCCGCGGAGACCTTGCCGGTCCTCAGAGCCGGTCGACCGCGCGTCGCAGCCGGCGCATCAAGGCGGGATCGTGCGCTTCGCTTTCCGCTGCCTCGGTCGCGATCGCCATCAGGCGGACCGCACCGAAACTCGCCGCCAGCCCGCGCAGCCGCCACGCGGCCTGCTCCCATTCCGCCTCGCCGGAGGCGGTCTCGAGGCCATGCAGGCCGCGCCGCACGCTTTCCAGAAAGGCGACGCGCAATTCCGCGATCAGCATGGGCTCGTCGCCTACCGCAGCCGCGAGCGCCGCATCGATTGCACCGGGTTCATACACCATGCGGCCTCCTCTACCGGCCAAGGACTTAAGGCAAAGTTTCGCTATTCGCTTTGCGTCCCGGCTTTTCGTGATAAACGAGCCTGATGAACGGGGGTTCTCGCATCATCGATCTTCGGCCCAATGGTCGCCCGAAACCCGGCGACGCGCCGCACGGGGATCTGCTGCCCGATCCGCAAGCCCTGTCGTCCGATGCGGAAACCATGCCCATGCAGACTCTCGCCCACCCCGACGACGTCACCGACGAAGACGTGCCGCGCCAGCCTTTCCCGTGGCTTATGGTGGCAGGCGTGGTGCTGTCGCTGGCCTGGATCGGTACGATGACGTTGCTGTCCTGGCCGAGCCTGCTCGATGCCATGCCAGTCGATCTCGTTTCCTTCGTCGGCGCTTTATGTGTTCCGCCTGCGCTGATCGGCATCCTGACGTTGCTCGCATTGCGTACCAGCACCGCCGAGGCGCGCCGTTTTGGGCGGACCGCACGGGCGATGCGCGCGGAAGCCGCCAATCTCGAGCGTACGGTCAACCGTCTCTCGACGCGGATCGACGATCACCGGATTCAACTGAGCGAACAGACCGAGTGGCTCGGCACGATCGGCGATACCGCGGTCGCGCGGCTCGCGGGGGTCGGCAACGGCCTGCGCGACCATATCGCCTCGGCGGATACGCACGCGACGACCCTCGCCAACGCCGCCGAAAATGCTAAGACCCGGCTCGACGTCCTGCTCGCGCTGCTGCCGCGCGCACATGGCGAGACCGATGCACTCGCCCAAGTGCTCAAGGCAACCGGCGTCACCGCGAGCGAACATGCCGCCGCGCTCGACGCGCAATTGTCTGCGCTCGCCGAACGGGGCCGCGAAGCGGATGCGGTCGCCAATGGCGCCGCGCAGAAACTCGCCGCGCACATCACGCGGATGGAAGCAACCAGCGAGACCGCTGGCGCTCGGCTCGAACAGGTTACCGGCGACATGTCGCTCGCGGTCGACGGACTGCTCAATCGCACCGCCGACGCGATCGATGAATCGCGTCGCGGGATCGCCGCGCAGGGCGACGCCCTGCTCGCGATGCTTGGCACCAACCAGGCCGCGCTCGAACGCGTCGCGCACGACAGTGCCGATGGCCTCGCCGGGCGCATTCACGAGATCGAAACGCTGATCGAACAGGTCGCGGCGCGGCTCGATGCGCAGCGTGGCACCGGCGGCGAGATCTTCGCCGAACTCGACCACGGCATCGCGCATGTCTCGGGCCGGTTGGACGCGTTGCATGCGCAGGGGATCGATCGCAGCCAGGCGCTCGCCGCGTCGATCGGCGCGCTCGGTGGATCGGCGCATGCGATGACCGAAGCGCTCCGGATGGGGGATACCGTCGCGACCACCGCGATCGAGACGACCGAGCGGCTTCTGCTCGCACTCGACGCCGCCGCGCGTGAGATCGACGAAACGCTGCCCGACGCGCTGACCCGGCTCGATACCAAGGTTACCGATACGCGCCGCCACGTCGGTGCGACCAAGCCCGAACTGCTCGCACTCGTCACCGCGGCGGAGAGCACACACGACGCGATCGAGGCGATCGCGCATGTCGTCGCCAATCAGCGCGATACCGTCGACAAGCTCGCCGGAACGCTGATCGACACGCTCAGCGACGGCAAACTCAAGGCGGACGCGCTCGGCCAGATGGTCGACGACACGATCGGCCAGACCAACCGCTTCGCCGACGAAGCCGCCCCCCGACTGGTCGAGGCGTTGCTCCGCGTCCGCGATACCGCAAGCGCCGCAGCCGACCGTGCGCGCGAGACGCTGGCGAGCGTCATCCCCGATGCCGCGCTCGCCTTTGAACAGCATAGCGCCGCCGCAGTCGAACGCGCCGCGACCCGCGCCGTGCAGCAACAGCTCTCCGCCATCGCCGATGCCGCCGACGCCGCCGCAGATACCGCCGCCCGTGCGTCGGAACGGCTCGAACACCGTGTCGCGGCGCTCTCCGATGCGTCCGCGATCCTCGAGACCCGGTTCGAGGACGACCGGCTCGAGCGTGAGGCCGCTGACCAGAATTCGATGGCGCGGCGCGTGTCCTTGCTGATCGAGGCGCTCAATTCGGCTTCGATCGACATCGCCAAGACGTTCGCGGCGGATGTGTCGGACAGTGCCTGGTCGGCCTATCTCAAGGGCGATCGCGGCGTCTTCACGCGCCGCGCGGTGCGGCTGCTCGATTCCACCGAAGCCCGCGAGATCGTCCACCTCTATGACGAGGACTACGGCTTCCGTGAGCATGTGAACCGCTACATCCACGACTTCGAATCAATGTTGCGCGCGATCCTGTCGGGGCGCGACGGCTCCCCGCTCGGGGTTACGCTGCTATCGTCGGATATGGGCAAGCTCTACGTCGCACTGGCGCAGGCGATCGAGCGGCTGCGCACCTGAGGGTGCCGGAAACCGCGCGGATGCTTTTCCTGACGGTCAACCACTTGCGCCGGAACGAAGGTTTGTGGTCAGCGCAGTGCAGTCCCTCCGCTCTTCCTTCGCGCAAAGGCGGGGATGATGGCGCGAGCAAAGGATAACGGCGACGGTAACGCCCGTAGACGACGGCTTGCAGAAACCGTGTCCGCTCCCCCGGCTTCTTCCCGATAAAAGTCAGTGAAGAACAGTCATCCAATCCGGCGCCCGAACCCCTGAGGGCGCTGAACCACCGGATTGCCCTCTGCTTCCAGAATGGTCAGCGTCCGCTGGAACAGCCCCCGCAAGGCGGCAACCTCGGCGATTGCCTCGTCCGGCGTATCACGGTTCTCTACGCAATCGCGCGCGACGACCTCGATCTTCTCCGCCAGCGCGCCGAGCGGCTCGGCGCCGAACTGGCGTGCCTCACCCTTGAGCGTATGCGCCGGGATCACCAGCGCAGCGGCATTCTGCGCCCGCATCGCTGCCTCGATCGCGGCGACCGACTTGACGCCATCCTCACGAAAATAACCGAGGATGCGGACAAATCCGGCGCCAAGCTCGCTCCGCGCCTTCGTAAAGGCGACCCAGTCGATCAAGTCTCTGTCGTCGAGTGACACCGTCGTCTCCCCCGGACACGTCCACCGCGGACGTGTAGGTCATTCCTTCGATGTAGCGAGATACCGTAAACGAGGCGTTGACGCCGACGCGGTTTATTACCGCTAGGACATCTTTCACGTTGAACCACCAAGGTTATTTCCGAAAGAATTGATCGCCTGAAACGCGAAAGCCCCGCCCCCGAAATTCGGGAGCGGGGCCATCGATTGCCTCCGGTCGGGCTCAGGCCGGAGCGGTATTCAGATCAGCAACCGTTCTTGCGGTTCTGCGAGGCATCATGCTTCTTGTCGAGGTGACGACCAAGCAGTGCGCCACCGACGCCGCCTGCAACCGTTCCGAGCGTACCGCCGCCGAGGACGTTACCGAGAACCGCGCCGCCTGCACCACCCGCAATCGTGCCGGTCGTGCCGCTGCTGCGCTTGCAATCCTGATACCGGCGCGAGTCACGGCCACGGTAGTTGCGGTCACGGTAATCGCGATCACGATAGCCATCGCGATACCCGTCGCGGTCGCGATCCTGCGCCGCCAGAACCGGACCGGGGAGCGCCACTGCTGCTACCATCACTGCCATCAAAAATTTCTTCATGAGCTTTTCCTCTGTCTCAGAACCTGTGGCCGGATAACCGTCCAGCCCTCCGAAAGTTCATTTGGGCGCTCTTCGCTTAATCGCCCATGTATCGCTCGAACCGCTCTTTCCACTCGGGATGCCAGCGCGACAATGCCGGACGGTTCTCGATCAGGTCCCCCGCCGCCCACTGAATCCGCTTGCGATCCTGCTCGGGCGCAGTCTCGTTGTCGGGGCACAGCAGGTAGAAATCGCCCGCCGCGATCCCGTCGAGCATGAACGCGACGACCTGATCCGCAGACCACGCGCCCGCCGGTTGCTCGGTTGCGCCGCGCGCGGTCATGCCGGTGAACGTGTACCCGGGGATTAGCAGGTGCGCGCTGATCCGGTCGCCGGTCTCCTGCCGCAAGGTATGGGCAAGTCCCTCGGTCAACGCCTTAACGCCCGCCTTGCTGACGTTATACGCGGTGTTGCCGGGGGGCTGGGTAATCCCCTGCTTGGACCCGGTGTTGATCACCAACCCGGGTTGACCATGCGCGATCATCGCGGGGACGAAGCTCTGTACCCCGTGGACGACGCCCATCAGATTGACGCCGATGACGCGGTCCCACGCTGCCGGATCCGCCAGCACGTCGCCGCCCGCGCCGATCCCGGCGTTGTTCATGAGGACGGACACCGCGCCATGCTGCTCCGCGATCGTTTCCGCGAGCGCCGTCATAGCCGCGCGATCCGCAACGTCGGCTGCCATCGCAACCACGCCCTCAACCGCAGCCACCGCTGCGTCGAGCGAAGGTCCCGCCCGATCGACGAGCACGACGCGCAGGCCGAGCCTGGCGAACGCCTTTGCCGCCGCCAGACCGATCCCGCTCGCGCCACCGGTGACGACCGCGAGATTACCTGCAGAAAGCGCGCTCACAGGTTGAGAGCCGCCATTTGAGGCGCAGCATAGCGCGTGCCGGTCGCAGCGCCCGGCGGGAGGATCGCGTCGATCCGCGCCAGATCGTCCGCGCTCAGTTCCACGTCGAGCGCATCGAGATTCTGCTCGAGATACGACCGCCGCTTGGTCCCGGGGATCGGCACGATGTCCTCACCCTGTGCGAGGACCCAGGCGAGCGCGAGTTGCGCCGGGGTGCAGCCCTTGTCCTTTGCCATTTCGGCAACCGCGTCGGCGAGCGCGAGGTTCTTGGCGAACGCCTCGCCCTGGAAACGCGGGTGATTGCGGCGCGTGTCGCCCTCGGGGAGATCGTCGGGGGTCTTGAACTGCCCGGTCAGGAACCCGCGCCCGAGCGGCGAATAGGGCACGAACCCGATTCCGAGTTCGCGCACCGTCGGCAGCAGCGTGTCCTCGGGGTCACGCGTCCACAGCGAATATTCGGTCTGGAGTGCGCTGATCGGATGGACCGCATGCGCGCGGCGGATCGTCTCGGGCGCGGCCTCGGACAGGCCGAGATATTTGACCTTCCCCGCCTTCACAAGCTCCGCCATCGCGCCGACGGTTTCCTCGATCGGCACGTCGGGGTCGACGCGGTGCTGGTAATAGAGGTCGAACAGGTCGAGCCCGGTACGCTTGAGGCTCGCGTCGCACGCCTGGCGGACATAGTCCGGGCGACCGTTGATCCCCTGGAAGCTGCCGTCGGCACCACGCACATTACCGAACTTGGTCGCGACCTTGATCCACTCGCGGCGGTCGCGGACGACGCGGCCGATCAGTTCCTCGTTACGACCGACGCCGTACATGTCGGCGGTGTCGAGGAAATCGACCCCGAGGTCGATCGCGCGGTTGATCGTCGCGGCGGATTCGACGTCGTCCTGCGTGCCGTAAAAATCCGACATGCCCATGCAGCCTAGCCCGAGTGCGGACACTTCGAGGCCTTGTGATCCGAGTTTGCGCATTTCCATCAGCGATCTCCCTGGCCGGGCATCCAACCGCGCCCAAGCCGTTGATCGCCCAATGATCCGAGGGGGAAAGGGTTGCAG
>CAZNQA010000098.1:5557-10510 GCA_964575105.1 uncultured Stakelama sp. | reverse complement strand
CGGGATCGTCGCGAAGAACTCGATCCTGCTGATCGACTTCGCGCTCGAGGAGATGAACAAGGGCGTCGACGTCGTCACCGCGATCATCGACGCCGGGCACAAGCGCGCGCAGCCGATCGTCATGACCACGGTCGCAATGGTGATGGGGATGCTCCCGACCGCGCTCGCGCTGACCGGCGACGGATCGTCGCGCGTGCCGATGGGAATCACGGTGATCGGCGGGTTGACGATGTCGACCGTGCTCACGCTGCTGATCGTCCCCGCCAGCTTCAGCCTCGCGGTCGGGATCGAGGCACGCGTCGGCCCGGTGTTGCGCCGCCGCCTGCTGACCTATCGCCCCGGCGACGATGGCGGCCCGCTGATCGAGCACCAACCCGCGACGCTGCCGCCGCACGGCGCGGGCGACCCGCCGCGAATCCATTACAAGCCGGGCGACGACAAGCCGCAACCCGCTGAATAACCCTGACAACACCGCGTCCCGGCGGAAAAAGGACCGCTGCCGGGACTTGGGCCTTGAACATTCGTCGCGTTCGGGGATTGGTCCGGCGATGCGACATGCCACCACTACCCGAGCCTATGAAGCGCCCCCGGCGGGGCTGGTGCGGATGCGCTGGATCGCGGGTGGTCTGCTCGTCGCGATGGCGGTGATCTTCTTCGTCGCGCGCGCCTATGACGATCCAGGCACGCGCTACGGCCACGCCATCGGCTTCGTCCGCGCCTTTGCCGAAGCGGCGATGGTCGGCGGGCTTGCCGACTGGTTCGCGGTCACCGCGCTGTTCCGCCACCCCTTCGGCATCCCGATTCCGCACACCGCGATCATCCCGCGCAACAAGGATCGCATCGGCACCACCCTAGCCGCCTTCCTGCGCGACAATTTCCTGATTCCCCGCGTCGTCGCACGCCGGATGCACGGCCTCGACATCGCGGGCGCAGCGGGACGCTGGCTCGCCAACCCGCCCGGCGGCGACGGGCGGCTCCGGCGGGGCGCGTCGCGGCTTGCAGCGCACATGCTCGAGGCGTTCGATCAGCAGCGGCTCGGCGGGATGGTCAAGGCGGGGATCGGCCAGCGCCTCCGCGCGCTCGACGTTTCCCCGCTGCTCGGCCAGGCGCTGACCGCCGCGATCGCCGAGGACCGGCATTTGCCGTTGCTCGACGGGATCGTCCGCTGGGGCGCGCGCGTCCTCGAGGCGAACGAGCATCTGGTGCGCGCGATGGTGAGCGAGCGTTCGGGCTCGATGATGCGCTGGACCGGGCTCGACGAGACGCTCGCCAACAAGATCATCGACGGTCTCAACGGGATGCTGACCGGCATCGCCCAGGATCCCGACCACCCGTTGCGCGCAAAGGCGGAGGAAGGGTTGGCCACGCTCGCGCACGATCTCGTCCACGATCCGCGGATGCGCGAACGGGTCGCGGCGGTGAAAGGCGAGATCATCGACAACCCCGCGATGCAACGCTGGCTCGACGGACTGTGGGAACAGGCGCGCGGCGGGATGCTGCGGATCGCGCGTGATCCCGACCGGATGCTCGCGGGGCCGATCGGCGATGCGTTGCGCCAGTTGGGCGGCACGTTGCAGACCGATCCGAAGCTGCGCCGCACGATCAACCGCTTCGTGCGGCGTGCCGTGGTGGGTCTTGCGGCGGATTATGGCGACGGGATCGTCCGGCTCGTTTCCGAGACCGTGCATGGCTGGGACGCGCAGACGATCACGCGCCGGCTCGAGAATGCGGTCGGACGCGATCTGCAATATATCCGGGTCAATGGAACGCTCGTCGGCGGGCTTGTCGGCCTGACGATCCACGCGGTCGACATGGCGCTGTAGCGCGACCGCTTCTCCCAAACCGTTCGTTTCGAGCGGACAGGGGAAGCGAACTTGGTTCCCCAAAACGGCCGCGCCTCGCGCGCTATCGCACCCAATCCTCGATCGCCCACCCCCGGACCTTCGCCATCGCGCGCAGCGGCGGATGCGGGTTGACCGCGATCCCGACGTCCGCCCATTCGAGCGCAGGCGCATCTGACGCGTGATCCGAATAGAACCGTACCCGCGACTCGCTCCGCGCGATCCCCTGCCCCGCAAGCCACGCCTCGATCATCCGCAATTTGGCGGGGCCATAGCAATTCTCCCCGGCGATCTTGGCGCGGATCATGCCGTCCTCGCGGACCACCCGAGTCGCGATGACCGCATCGAAGCCAAGCCGCGCAGCGATCGCCTCGGCGTAGAAACCGTAGGAAGCGGTCGCCATTACAAGGCGATGGCCCGAGTCGCGATCCGCCACGATCTGCCGCCGTGCGCCCGCGTAAATGCCTGAGTCGTCGAGTCGTTCGGCGAATCGCCGGGCCGCACGCGCCGCCACCGCCTCCGGCATTCGCGCGCCGAGCAACAGGCGCTGCGCGATTTCCTTGAGCCGTGCCCGGTCGACCAGCCGCAGCGTATAGCCCACTCCCGCCATCGAAACGACCGGCAGCAACGCAAGGCGCCACGGCGATTCGGCGCGTGCGGTCTCGATCAGGAACCGCGTCCAGGTCGGCGAATGGGTTATGGTCTTGTCCATATCGTAGACGGCAAGATGTTTCATCGAACCGTTCACACCACAGCAACGCTTGCCGATCCAGTCCGATTGCAGCAAGGAAGGCGCGAATGACCGAAATGGCCGCCTTCTCCCAAGACAGCGACACGGTACGCTTTTCCGGCAGCTTGTCGCTCGCCCGGATCGGCGACCTGCCGGAACGTCTCCGCGCCTTCGATGGCAAGGTCGCGCATGTCGACCTCAGCGGCATCGACCGGATCGATACCGTCGGTGCGTGGATCGTCCACCGCTTCGCCGCGCAGCATGACGCCGACATCCAGGGACTCGACGCAGATGGCGAGCATCTGCTGCAACAGGTTGCCAGCGCCGACCAGCCCGTCGCGATGCGCCCCGCCGCCGTCGGCAGCTTTACGCGCGTCGTCGGCGAACTTGGCGATGCGGTCGTTTCCTCCGGGCAGACGCTGTACGGCCTGCTCGGCTTCTTCGGCGCAACGCTGATCGCCTTCTGGAACGTCGCGACTCACCCCAAGCGGTTCCGCTTCAATGCGGTGGTGCAGCGGTTCGAGGTCGTCGGCGTCACCGCGCTCGGCATCATCGGGCTGATGAGCTTCCTGATCGGGATTGTGATTGCGCAGCAGGGCTCGGTCCAGCTCCAGCAATTCGGCTTCGAGGTGTTCACCATCAACCTCGTCGGGCGAATCACCCTGCGCGAGCTTGGCGTACTGATGACCGCGATCATGGTCGCGGGGCGTTCGGGCTCGGCCTTCGCGGCGCAGCTCGGCACGATGAAGCTGACCGAGGAGATCGACGCGATGCGCACGATCGGCGTCTCGCCGATGGAAGCGCTGGTGCTGCCGCGCGTGATCGCTTCCGTCGTGATGATGCCGCTGCTCGGCATGTACGCCTCGATCATCGCGATCGTCGGTGGCGGGTTGCTGTGCTGGGTGTCGCTCGACATACCGCCGGTCACCTTCGTCCAGCGGATCCGCGAAGTCGTGCCCGTCACCGATCTCTACGTCGGGCTAATCAAGGCACCGTTTTTCGGGCTGATCATCGCGATGGCGGGCTGTTTCCAGGGGATGCTGGTCGAGGGCGACGCCGAACAGGTCGGCACGCGCACCACCGCGGCGGTCGTCCAGGCGATCTTCCTCGTCATCGTGCTCGACGCGTTCTTCGCGGTGTTCTTCACCTCGATCGGGTGGTCGTAATGGAAACCGGCAACGCCAAGGGCAAGGATAACGACGACGTCATCGTCGTACGCGATCTGGTCAACGGGTTCGGCGAGCAGCTCGTCCACGACGGGGTCAACCTTTCGGTCAAACGCGGCGAGATCATCGGCGTGGTCGGCGGGTCGGGTACCGGCAAGTCGGTGCTGATGCGCTCGATCATCGGGCTGCAGACCCCCAAGTCCGGGTCAATCGAGGTGTTGGGCGAATCGACTCTCAACCGCGAGACGACCGAACTTGCCGATCTGACCAAGCGCTGGGGCGTGCTGTTCCAGGGCGGCGCATTGTTCTCGACGCTGACCGTCGCCGAGAACGTCCAGGTCCCGTTGCGCGAATTCTATCCGCAACTCGACCCCGCGCTGCTCGACGAGATCGCTGCCTACAAGGTCGTGATGAGCGGGCTTCCCGCGGACGCCGGCCCGAAATACCCTTCCGAACTGTCGGGCGGGATGCGCAAGCGCGCCGGCCTCTCCCGCGCGCTCGCGATGGACCCGGAACTGCTGTTCCTCGACGAACCGACCGCCGGGCTGGATCCGATCGGCGCCGCGGCGTTCGACGAGCTGACCCGCTCGCTCCAGAAGACGCTCGGGCTGACGGTGTTCCTGATCACGCACGATCTCGACACGTTATATGCGATTTGCGACCGGATCGCGGTGCTCGCGGACAAGAAGGTCATCGCGGTCGGGACGATCGACGAACTGCTCGCGCTGGACCATCCGTGGATCCAGGAATATTTCAAGGGACCGCGCGGTCGCGCCGCGACGGCGACCCTCGAGCGCAATGAACATGCTGACGCTGCAGCGGAAGGGCAATAGCTGATGGAAACCCGCTCGAACCATGTGCTGGTCGGATCGGTCGTGCTCATCCTGCTGACGGTGATGCTGCTGTTCCTCGTCTGGATCCTCCGCTGGGGCACCGCCACCGACAAGGAATATGACATCTTCTTCAAGCAGTCGGTCGACGGCCTGGCGAAGGGGTCGGGCGTCGCCTTCTCGGGCGTCGTGTCCGGACAGGTCAAGGAAATCGCGCTGTGGAAGCCCGATCCCTCGCTCGTGCGCGTCCGGATCAGCGTCAATCCCGATACACCGATCCTGATCGGGACGACCGCGTCGCTCCAGGGCAGCTTCACCGGCACCAGCACGGTCCAGCTCGACGGCGCGGTCAAGGGCGCGCCGCCGATCGCCTGCCCTGCCGACAA
>CAZNQA010000098.1:0-5457 GCA_964575105.1 uncultured Stakelama sp. | reverse complement strand
GTGATGGCGAACCTCAACAAGACGATCGCCTCGGCCCAGCATAGTGCCGAGACGCTCGACGCCGCGATCGGCGATGCGCGCCCCGGCCTGCAGGCGTTCTCGAAGCAGACCGTCCCCGAAGTCGGGCAGCTGGTGCATGACCTGCGCCAGATGTCGGAGGCATTGACGTCGGTCGCCGAGAAGGTCGATCGCGGTGGTGCCGGCGCGCTGGTCGGTCAATCCAAGCTGCCTGATTACAAGCCCGGAAAGGGACAGTGACCATGATCCGTTCGTCCAAATCGCTGCTGGCACTGGCCGCGCTTGCGTCGCTCTCCGGCTGCATCAGCTTCGCCGCCAAGCCCCCGCCCTTCCTGCTGACGCTGACCTCGGCGACCACGCTGCCGGTCAACCAGACGCAGTCGTCGAGCACCGCGCCGACGATCACGATCCAGGTGCCGGCGGTCGCGCAGGCGATCGCGGGGGTCCGTATCCCGGTGCAGGCGAGCCAGACGTCGATTGCCTATGTCGCTGACGCGCAATGGGTCGAGCCGCCCGCGCGGCTGTTCGCGCGGTTGCTGTCGGACACGCTTCCGCCGCGCACCGGCCGGATCGTGCTGAGCAGCGCGCAATCCTTCTCCGATCCAGGCGCGGTATTGTCGGGCGAAATCCGTTCGTTCGGGGTCGATGCCGGGACCAAGACGGCGGTCGTCACGTTCGACGGCGCGCTGATCCGCAGCACCGGCAAAGTGGTCGAGAAGCGTCGCTTCGAGGCGCGCGTCCCGGTCGGTACGATTGCGGCGGGCCCGGTCGGGGTCGCGCTTAACCAGGCGGCGAATCAGGTTGCGGTCGAAGTAGCGGACTGGGTCGGGCGGTAGGCGGACTGCAGCCTGCTAACCCCGCTTTGTAAACCTGCTTAACCCCACCGTTCGTTTCGAGCGAAGACGAGAAACCTGCGCTGTGCCCGGTTTCTCGTCTTCGCTCGAAACGAACGGGCGGGGTGGCATGGCATGGCCACAGTTATCCTACCACCCCTCAGCGCCCGCCCACCTTCCGCACCGGGACCATCAGGTTGCACAGGTCCGCCGCCCCCGCGGGGACCGTGAAGAACGGCAACCCCCGGTTCGCCCGCGCCTCCAGCGTCTGCGCAAACGCTGGCGTACCCGGCCGCAGATACTCGAACGCCGGACGCTCCCCCGCCGGCAAGTCCGCGACGATCGCGATCCGTCGGATCGGCACGCGCTGCTTGGGATCCTCGTACAGCCCGAGCCCGCCCCCGGTCCCGCGCGGCAACGCCGACAGCGCGCCCATCCCGTCGATCACGCGCCCGACCAACGCGATGTTGCGGTCGAGGTGGCGCGGCGCATGGCCGATCACGGTGTAGAGATCCCCGCCCGTCCCGGTATCGGGTGCAAGATCGCGTGCGACCCCGACCATGCCGTAGCAATGCGGCAGCCACTGTCGCTTGCCATCGCCAGCCACCGCCCAGCCCCCCGGCGTGAAGCCCGTCCGCGTCGCGTAGGCATCGCGGTACGGATTGGCGACCGCTGCCCCATGCGCGCCCCACGCCCATTCATATTCGGCGGGGGGACGCCGCGTGATTCCGGCGGCGGGCGGCTTCTTCTCGGTCGCATCGCCCCATTGCGTCACGTAATTGTCCTGGACGCGGTACACCGTCGCATCGCCCCACCAGCCACTGCGTGCGATGATCCGGATATTGGCGACGTGCACCGGAGCGAATTCGGGCGCGAGCCACAGGATGCTGCGCTGCCCGTCCGCAAAATCGATCACCAGCAGGTCCTCGGGCGCGATGCTGCCCCACGCATCGGCGGGCGCGGCCGCGGCGATCTGCGCGGCGGTCGGCTTGGCCGCAGGCGGGGGAGGTGTCGCGCCCTGGGCGGCGGCAAGCGACAGAAGCAGGGGAAGCAGGATCATTCCGGCATCGTGACATGCCGACCCCGCGCGACGCAATCCCCACGCTCCTTGCGCAGCACGCTTGCACAGCCGCCACACACGCTCTAGGGCGACGTTCCTGTCCAGGACATGCGGAGCGGTGGCCGAGTGGTCGAAGGCGCTCGCCTGGAAAGTGAGTATACGTCAAAAGCGTATCGAGGGTTCGAATCCCTCCCGCTCCGCCAACGCCTTTCTATAAGGCACTGTTTTGCACGGAAAAAGCTTCAAGACTGCTGTTGCGACCATCATTCCAACCAACAATGCCGTAAAGGTTGTATGTGTCGGAAATGTTCGATGGAAAGGATGAGAGCATGCCGACCGTCGGCAACCCTGCCTCCCCCGACTATTTCGATTAGTCATTTATTTTCAGTAGTTTAGTCGATCCAGCCATGGCGTCGACGTAGCAGGCAAACGTAGCACTCCGTTGGAGTAACTTTAGGGCGGCAGCTTCTGGTAGCGCTTCTTCCGAGTGAGTTTGGCGTTACGACGTCGCATTCGCTTCCTTGTCCCCCGGGGCGGGGTGGAGCGATCGACTGAGAAAATGTTTATGCCGCTTAGCGGCTGATTCGTTTCTTAATGGCTGAGCAATTGCGGTTGGCAGATTATAGAACGTCGTGCCCCCCCCCCTGTCACCCCGGTTCCCCACTTCGCCATTCTAGCGAACTCTTCATATAACGAGGTCATTCGGGCGTAGCGTCGCAGATTGCCTGCAATAAAAATCAGCGGTTGATTTACGAGCCTCGACGGAAGCGCAACTTACAACGTATTACCGCAAAACAGTAATTTTAAGAAATACGATATTGCTTATCATAGGCTTGTTTAGCAATATGTCGTAAATAAGGTCGTGAGGCGTAAGATGGTAGCTAAGTCTTTAATCGAATCCCTTGCCAGCTTCGACGCCGGGGCGGTCATCACGAAAGCGTTGGCGGCATCCGCCCCTAAGCTAATCACTGTTGCTGCAAATCAGATTAAGAAAACGCCAGAGCGTATTTCGACCGCCCTAGGGTTAGGTTTCACCAATCACTTACAAACAACCTACGATAAATGTTATAAGATTAAAACTCTGATCTATCGAGAAGAGCCAGTGGAACTCTTGTCGCAGTATGTCTCTATTAAGCTAGGCCTTAAGAAAGCTAAGTTTACCGACAATTATATTATTGAAAACCTGGAAAGTTATAAAAATGTCATTGTTCAAGGAAGCGGCGGCTCCGGGAAAACGATGTTTATGAAGTATCTTTCCCTGTGTAGGTTTGAAAACCCTCGAGGTCGAATTCCCCTGTTCATTGAATTGAGAACACTAGACTACAACAATGGAAAACCGATCGAGGAACTTATTTTTGAGGATTCGACCTCGAAAAAAAGCCGGATGACTTTTGAACAGTTTGATACCGCGTTAGCTGGAGGATTGTTTCTTATTATCCTCGATGGCCTTGACGAAGTCGACCCATCGCGACGCGAGCAGATTCACAAGCAAATCATCAAAATGCCTATTAAGTATCCGGAGAATATATTAGTTATATCTTCAAGAGAAGACCCAAGCCTAAAAGGTTGGAACCAGTTTTACACATTCAGTGTTTTGCCATTAGACAAAAAGCAAGTAACATCAGTAATACGAAAAATAGATTTTGACAAAACAATAAAGGATAAGTTTCTAAAGGACTTAAACTCTAACCTTTATGATAGACACCGAAGCTTCTTAACGAACCCGCTATTAGCTACAATCATGCTGCTAAGGTATGATCAGTTTGCTGATGCGGGGGACAAGATATACATTTTTTACGATCAGGCGTTTGAAACATTATTCTTTAAACATGATCTCTCTAAAGGCGTTTATGAGAGAAAGCGTTACACAACCGTCAGCGTTGATGAATTCAAAAGGTTCTTCTCGGCTTTTTGTTTCACAACATACGCAAAAAATAAATATTCTTTCATGAGATCGGAGATGGTCTCGTTTATTGATAGAGCACTGAAGTATTGTGTCATCGAAGCATCTCCAGCTTTGGTTCTGAAAGACCTTCTTGAAAGTGTTTGCATAATTCAAGAAGATGGCCTTTTGTTCACATTTGTGCACCGGTCATTTCAGGAGTACTTTGCGGCGCTTTTCGTATCAAATTATCGTGGTGATAGAATTGCGGAATATACAGAAATCGTAATGAGTCGTAGCAGAACTGAAACAGCCGGACCAATCCTTATGGAAATGGCTCCTGAGCTAGTTAATAAGGTTTGGGCGCTGCCGCTCTTAGAGTCTTGTGTTCAGCAGATCTGTAGCATTGATGTTGAAGTTACACCTGGCGAAGTGTTGGCACTATTGTCCAGTAGCATTGTTCTCGAGAAGGACTGGAGTGTCAACGGATTTGCTGTAGATAGTCTTGGTTCAAAGATTCTTAACATTGAGCGATATTACTCAGTCGACCTCAGCCCATGGCTAACTTCTCACTTATTTTTCAATAATAGAGAGGAGTTTCAAGGCATACGGAGCAAACTGAGTGTCGAAAATAAAGAAAGGTTTCGTAAGTTAACTTCATCTGCTGCCGCAGAGGATACTTTTTACTATTCTATTTCTAAAGATGATGACTATTGGCTAATACATACTAAAGCTACCGCTATCCTCAAGGATGTACAGGAAAGTTTGAGGGAAGGCTTGAGGATGATCGAGGATTTGACCGCACGTTTCGCCGCAGCAGATGACGACCTATTGTGATTAACGCGATAGTTTTTCAATCAATAGTTTTTGCGAATTGAATTGCCGCCACAGATTGACAGTGATTGACCAAGACCGGTTATAAAAGTGAAGCATGCCCAATGTCGGTAGCGGTTTCTCGGCAAGGAAGGGCGCGATGTGTCGTCTTCACTCCAAAAGGTTTTTCGACCCACCACCGCTTCATTGGAATCGGTACGCAATCTACTTGAGAGTAGAAACGTTTTGGCAACTTGTTAAGAAATCTGATTGATCTGACCGGGTACCCACAAACGGTCCTATATGATGAGGCTCCATTGGGGCGTCTTGTAAGCTAGCGTTTTCGAGTCTCGTTCGCCGGAATGTTCGTAGCTCCGATTTCGGACTTACGATCGCTCCACAACCCGTTTGATCTGTGCAGCAGTCCATACTCCGCCCCTAGGGGCTGTTACCCCTTCCGCGTTAAGTGCGGCAGCCACTTCCCTTAGCGACACCGCACCCTTGCTCTTCGCATGTTCGACCGATACCAGAACGTCACGTGCGCGTTGATCTGCCTTTGCCGCACGAACTGTAGCACTAGCTGCTGCTGCCGCCTTCGATGGCAACGTATGGCCCCGCAAGCCACCTAGAACCACCCCTCTAGCTTTCGCGGCAGTCAGTGCGGCCTTTGTTCGTGTCGATATTGCTTCGCGCTCCTGTTGGGCCACCAGCGCCATCACGCCCACCGTGAACGAGTTCGCGCCCGGCATGTCTACTGCTACGAACGATGCCCCGGAGTTTTGCAGTTGCATAAGGAATGCGGCGTCACGCGATAGCCGATCAAGTTTTGCGACTATGAGCGTTGCGCCCAT
>CAZNQA010000097.1:0-10649 GCA_964575105.1 uncultured Stakelama sp. | reverse complement strand
CCCTCGTCCATGTTGACGTCGAGCACCTGCGCGCCGCTCTCGACCTGCTGCCGCGCGACCTCGACCGCAGCGGGATAATCCCCCGCCATGATGAGCTTCTTGAAGCGCGCCGAGCCGGTGACGTTGGTACGCTCACCGATGTTGACGAAATTGGCGGTGGAGGTGGTCATAATGGTTTCGTTCTTCTTCTCCCTCTCCCCGCTTGCGGGGAGAGGGTCGGGGAGAGGGGCAGTACCGGGAGCAGGCGTCCGTTGACTGCCCCTCTCCCGCCTTCGCTTCGCTCGGCACCCTCTCCTCGCAAGCGGGGAGAGGAAGAAAAGATCACGCCGCCATCGTCATCGGCTCGAGCCCGGCAAGCCGCGTCACCACCGGCGGCACCGGCAGCGCGCGCGGGCTAAGCCCCTGCACCCCGTCCGCAATCGCCTTGATGTGCGCAGGCGTCGATCCGCAGCAGCCGCCGAGCACATTGACCTGCCCCGCCTGCGCCCATTCGCCGACCAGCCCCGCGGTGGTGTGCGGCGCTTCGTCATATTCGCCGAGCTCGTTGGGCAGCCCGGCGTTCGGATAGACCATGATCAGCGTATCGCAGATATCGGAGAGCGTGCGCACATGCGGCCGCAACTGCTCCGCGCCGAACGAGCAGTTGAGCCCGATCGTCACCGGCTTGGCATGCCGCACCGCATGCCAGAACGCCTCGACCGTATGCCCCGACAAATTGCGCCCCGACAGATCGGTCAGCGTCATCGACAGCATGATCGGGACATCGCGCCCCAACGCCTCGCCCGCCTCGAGCGCTGCCATGATCGCGGCCTTGCAGTTGAGCGTGTCGAACACCGTCTCGACCAGAATGAAGTCCGCGCCGCCCTCGATCAACGCATCGGTCTGCTCGCGGTACACGCCCTTGAGATAATCGAAGTCGATTTCGCGAAAGCCGGGATCGTTGACGTCGGGGCTGAGCGACAAAGTCTTGTTGGTCGGCCCGATCGCCCCCGCGACGAAGCGCGGGCGACCGTCCTTACCTTGATATTCGTCCGCGATCGACCGCGCGAGCCTTGCGCTTTCGACGTTGATCTCGCGCACCAGATGTTCGGCGGCATAATCCGCCTGGCTGATCCGGTTGGCCGAGAAAGTGTTGGTCTCGGCGATGTCCGCGCCCGCCTCGAAATAGGCGCGGTGAATCGCTTCCGGCACGCACCGCTTGGTCAGCGCGAGAATGTCGTTGTTGCCCTTCTGGTCTTTGGCGAGGCCCAGATCACCGGCATAGTCCGCTTCGGACAGCTTCCAGTTCTGGATCTCGGTCCCGAACGCGCCATCGGTGATGAGGATGCGCTTGGCCGCTTCGGCAAGGAATGTTTCACGGATCGTCATACGTTGGTTCCACTCAAAAGCCCCTCCCCTTCAGGGAGGGGTTGGGGGTGGGGAAGTGCCTCGCAGAGAGCGCGCCCCTGCTGTTCGGCCCCACCCCAACCCCTCCCCCGAGGGGAAGGGGCTAAGAAAATCACGCCGCCTCGGCCTTCGCCACGGTCTTCGCCCGCAACCCCAGCAGATGGCAGATCGCGAAACTCAGCTCGGCACGATTGAGCGTGTAGAAATGGAAGTCCCGCACATCCCCCGCGTACAGCTTGCGACACAGCTCCGCCGCCAACGTCGCGGCGATCAGCCCGCGCGCGCCTGCGTGATCCTCGAGCCCCTCGAAAAGCCGCCCCATCCACGCGGGCACCTCGGTGCCGCACATCGCGGACATCTTCACGATGCTCTGGAAATTGGTGACGGGCATGATCCCCGGCACCATCGGCGCATCGATCCCCGCCGCCGCCGCGCGATCGCGGAACCGGAAGAAGGTCTCGGGCTCGAAGAAGAATTGCGTGATCCCGCGCGTCGCGCCCGCATCGAGCTTGCGCTTGAGATTGTCGAGATCGTCGCCGTGCCCCTTCGAATCGGGATGACATTCGGGGTAGGCCGCGACCGAAATCTCGAAGGGGTGGAGCCGCTTGAGTCCCGCCACCAGATCCGCCGCATTGGTATAGCCATCGGGATGCGGTGCGAAGCCATCCGCCCCGGGTGCATCCCCGCGAAGTGCCACGATATGCCGCACCCCCGCCGCCCAATATTCCTGCGCGATCTCGTCGATCTCACCGCGCGACGCCTCGACACAGGTGAGATGCGCCGCCGCGGGGATCGTCGTCTCGCGCTGGATCCGCGCGACGGTCGCGTGCGTCCGGTCGCGCGTCGTCCCGCCCGCGCCATAGGTCACCGAGACGAACTCGGGCGCGAAGGGTTCGAGCGTGCGCACCGTCTCCCATAGCGCCTCCTCCATCTTCTCGGTCTTGGGCGGGAAGAATTCGAACGACACCGCCGCATCACCCGCGAGATCCGCGAACAGCGGCGCTTCGAGCGCGCGTCGCGCCTCTTCGAGCTGATTTACCGAAATCGTCATGCCGCCATCGCCTCTCGTATCCCGGAACGCTTCGCGTCACGCTTGCGCGCGAGCCACAATTTGACCGTCAGTTCGCCCCCCATCAGCGTTTCGGTCCGCTCGGGGATCAACCCCGCCGCCGCGAACCACGTCGCCATCTGCTCGTCCGCAAAACCGAGCCGGGTATGCCCGTCCTGCGCGCGCAGTTCCTCGCGGTCATGCGCTGCGAAATCGGCGATCAGCAGCCGCCCGCCGGTCGTCAGTACCCGCGCCGCCTCGGCGATCGCCGCCCCCGGCTGCTGCGCGAAATGCAGCACGTGGTGGACGATCGCGACGTCCGCCGCGCCATCGGCGAGCGGCAGCGCATAGAGATCGGCCTGCCGCAGCTCGGTATTGGTCAGCCCGCGCTCCGACAGCTTGGCGCGCGCGAGCCGCAGCATTTCGGACGACCGGTCGATCCCCAGCGCCTGATCCGCGCGCCCGGCGAACAGTTCCAGCATCCGCCCGGTCCCCGTCCCGATGTCGATCAACTGCCCGATCTGCGTATCGCCCAGCACCGCCGCGATCGCCGCCTCGACCTCGCTCTCGGCGATGTGAAGCGAACGGATCGCGTCCCATTGCCCGGCATTCGCCTCGAACCAGCTCGCCGCCGACGCCGCGCGATCCGCACGCACCGCCGCGAGCCGCGCGGCATCCGCGACCGCCCAGTGATCGGGCGAAAACGCCGCCCACTGGTCGAGCGCCGCCAGCACCGGCCCGACCGTCGCGCCCGCGCCAAGGGCGACGAACACCCAGCTGCCCTCCTTGCGGCGCTCGGCGAGGCCCGCATCGCACAAGATCTTCACGTGGCGCGAAACGCGCGGCTGGCTCTGCCCGAGGACCTGCGCAAGCTCGCCCACCGACAGCTCCATCGAGCGCAGCAAGGCCACGATCCTGAGCCGCGTCGCGTCCGCAAGGCCACGGAATATGTCGAGGGCGATTGTCATCCTGAGGCATCATATAAAGATATCTTTATATGGGGTCAACGATGTCCGGACCCTGCCGGACGATTGTCTTGCCGACGCTGCCACGGCGAGGCCGTCGCGGATATGCGGACCTTTGCGCGGTTGCGCGGGTTTAGCCGGGTGGATACGTTCCGCTCAAACATACCGGGAGACTTTGATGATCTATAAATTCGCCCTAGTCCCGATGCTCGCGATCGCAGCGACCGGCATGTCCGCCTGCAGCGAAAAGGCGCAGAACGACACCGCCGAAGCCGCCAATTCGGTCGCGGGCGACGTCAATCAGACCGCACGCAAGGCACGCGACGATACCGATGCAGCGCTTGGTGCGGCCGCCGATCGGATGGACAAGTTCGGCGACACGCTGAGCAACAAGACCGCTAACCTCGGCGGCCGCGCCGACCGTGCGGCAGACCGCTTCAGCGAGAAGGCCGACGCGACCGCCGACCGGATCGGCGACAAGGCGGATCGCGCGGGGGATCGCGCCGGAGCGGCGGCCAAGGACATCGGCAACGAGCTCGAGAACTGATGCGCGCGGCCATTCTTTTGGCCGCGATGCTGGTGGGCGCGTGCTCGGGTGGCGGATCCTCCGCCCCCGGCACGCCACCCGGCGAAGATGCGGCCGCGAACGCCGCTGCTGTTTCGCTCGATGCGAACAGCCCCGACATGAACGCCGCCGAGATCGTCCCCGATGATGAGGGCGGCGACGAAAACGATTCCGGAGCACAGACCCAATGACCGATCTCCGCCGCCTCGGCGCAACCGACCTCCGCATTGCGCCACTCGTGCTTGGCGGCAACGTGTTCGGCTGGACCGCCGACCGTGACACCAGCTTTGCGGTGCTCGATGCGTTCGTTGCGGGCGGCGGGACGATGATCGATACCGCCGACGTCTATTCGGCTTGGGTCGACGGGCACAAGGGCGGCGAATCCGAAAGCATGATCGGCGCGTGGCTCAAGCAGAGCGGCAAGCGCGACCAGGTCCAGATCGCGACCAAGGTCGGGATGCTCCCCGGTGACGGCGGCGAGAAGCTTTCGCCCGCGCGGATTGCGGCGGCATGCGAAGCGTCGTTGCAGCGGCTCGGGGTCGAGACGATCGATCTCTATTTCGCGCATCAGGATGACGAATCGGTCCCGCAGGAGGATGTCCTAGCCGCATTCGGCAAGCTGGTCGACGCGGGCAAGGTCCGTGCGCTCGGCGCGTCGAACTTCCACGCCAAGCGGCTCAAGTCGGCGAACGATGCGGCGCGCGCCCAGGGCCTGCCGCATTTCCATGTGCTGCAGCCGGAATATAATCTCGTCAGTCGCAAGAAGTTCGAGGGCGAGCTGCAATCCTACTGCGTCGAGAACAACATCGGCGTCGTGCCCTATTACGGACTCGCCTCGGGGTTTCTGACCGGCAAGTATCGCAGCGCGGAAGATTTCGGCAAAAGTGTCCGTGGCGGACGCATGCAGGCGTTTCTCGATGACACCGGTCCCGCCGTGCTGGCAGCGATGGACTCGGTCGCCGAGGAGACCGGTGCCACCCTCGCGCAAGTCGCATTGGCCTGGCTCAAGGAACAGCCCGCGGTGACCGCACCGATCGCGAGCGCCACGTCAGTTGAACAGATCGAGGATCTGCTGGGCGCGATGACCCTGGAACTGACGACGGAGCAGCTCGACCGGCTGACGGTCGCGGGGGCGTAGACCACTACCCTTTTCTTCTTCCCCGGCGAAGGCCGGGGCCCAGGAGTGACCGGTTTACGGTTGGCGCTGCCTACCGTCGGCCATCACTACTGAGCCTCGGCCCCCGCCGGGGAAGCCTTACCGCCTCAAGCCGCGAACTGGTTCATCGTGTTGTGCGCACCGCCCGCCTTGAGTGCCGCCTCGCCCGCGAAATACTCCTTGTGGTCATCACCGATGTCGCTCCCCGACATGTTCTGGTGCTTGACGCACGCAATCCCCTCGCGGATTTCCTTGCGCTGGACACCCTTCACATAGCCGAGCATCCCCGCGTCGCCGAAATACTCGCGCGCGAGATTGTCGGTCGAGAGCGCCGCGGTATGATAGGTCGGCAGCGTGATGAGGTGATGGAAGATCCCCGCACGCGCCGCGGCGTCGCGCTGGAAGGTCCGGATCCGCTCGTCCGCCTCGTCCGCCAGCGCGGTGCCGTCGTAATCGACCGACATCAGCTTCGCCCGGTCATACGCCGAGACGTCGCGCCCGTCCTTGGTCCACGCATCGAACACCTGCTGGCGGAAGTTGAGCGTCCAGTTGAACGACGGCGAGTTGTTATAGACGAGCTTGGCGTTGGGAATGACCTCGCGGATCCGGTCGACCATGCCTGCGATCTGCTCAATGTGCGGCTTCTCGGTCTCGATCCACAACAGGTCCGCGCCATGCTGGAGCGAGGTGATGCAGTCTAGCACGCAACGATCCTCGCCCGATCCGGCGCGGAACTGGAACAGGTTCGAGGGCAGCCGCTTGGGGCGCATCAGCTTGCCGTCGCGGTTGAGGATGACGTCGCCGTTGCGCGCGGTGGTAGGGTCGATCTCCTCGCAGTCGAGGAAGCTGTTATACTGGTCGCCGAGGTCGCCCGGCTCCCTCGACACCGCGATCTGCTTGGTTAGGCCAGCGCCGAGCGAGTCGGTGCGCGTGACGACGATCCCGTCGTCCACGCCCAGCTCGAGGAAGGCGTAGCGGCACGCGCGGACCTTCGCGAGGAAGTCCTCGTGCGGCACCGTGACCTTGCCGTCCTGATGCCCGCACTGCTTCTCTTCCGAGACCTGGTTCTCGATCTGGAGCGCGCACGCCCCCGCCTCGATCATCTTCTTCGCGAGCAGATAGGTCGCCTCGGCATTGCCGAAGCCGGCGTCGATATCGGCAATGATCGGAACGACGTGCGTCTGGTAATTCTCGACCGTATTGAGCAGGCGCTGCTCCTCGATCGCATTGCCCGAGGCGCGCGCCGCGTCGATATCGCGGAACATCATCCCCAGCTCGCGCGCGTCGGCCTGGCGGAGGAAGGTGTACAGCTCCTCGATCAGTGCGGGAACGCTGGTCTTCTCGTGCATCGACTGGTCGGGGAGCGGACCGAACTCGCTGCGCAAAGCCGCCACCATCCAGCCCGACAGATACAGATAGCGCCGCTCGGTCGAACCGAAGTGCTTCTTGACGCTGATCATCTTCTGCTGCCCGATGAAGCCGTGCCAGCAGCCGAGCGACTGGGTGTAGTTCGCCGGATCGGCATCATAGGCCGCCATGTCCTTGCGCATGATCGCCGCGGTGTAACGCGCGATGTCCAGCCCGGTCTGAAAGCGGTTCTGGAGCTTCATCCGTGCGACGGACTCCGCAGAAATCCCGTCCCAGCTGCCGTTATGGCTGCGGATCAGCGAATCGGTATGGGCGATACTGGACTGGTAGGTCATCGTGGCCTCACTGTGTAGCGATATCCACGGAATAGCGTTCTTTACACGGTTCTGAACGTAAAACGCCCGAAGATCAGCGTCGCGCCGTAAACGTTACGGCGTCGTGACTGTAATGTTGCAACGTTCGTTACAGCCCGTCATGCTTCAATCGCCACCGAACGAGAACCCGCTGACCCCGCGCTCGCGTTCGTTGACCGTAAGCGCCCGCCCCGACGGCGGGAGCGACCGCTGCGGGCATTGTCCGCGCCCGCACGCGCGACACCCAAGCCCGATCGGCATCGCCTCCCCGGTCAGGTCGATCCCGCGCGCCGCCGCGAGCACCCCGGCATGCGCCGCCGCCACCCCGATCCCGACGACGAACTCCGCCGGCACCGTCCCATAGCGCCGCCCCTGCGGCGTCACCGTCCGCGCGATCGTGAACCAGCGCGATCCGTCCTCGAGCGCCACCAGCTGGACCGCGAGCGTCCCCGGCCGGTCGAACGCCGCGTGCAACCGCCACAACGGACAGCGCGCCTCCGCCTCGGCGAGCGGCGACCCGCTTGCGCCTGAAAATCGCTTCGACGCCTGTCCCGCGCGATCGACCCGAACGAGGAAGAACGGCAAACCGCGCGCGCCGACGCGTTGCAAGGAGGTCACCCGGTGCGCAACCTGCTCGAACCCCGCGCCGAACCGCCGCTGGAGCAATTCGAGGTCGTACCCCGTCGCTTCGCACGCGCGGAGGAAGCGCGCGTACGGCATCATCAGCGCGGCGGCGTAATAATTGGCGAGGTGCCGCCGATACAGTCGCTCGGCCGCGCGGTCGGCGAACCCGGCCCCCTTTGCAAGCGCCTCGATCTCGTCGCGTGCCTCGATCTGCGCAAGCTGGACCGCCACCGCGAAGGTGCGGCTGGCCGGGTCGAGCGTCTCGGACAATTGCACCTGCCGCGCATGGAGATCGGTCCGGCGCAGCAGGTCGGGCATCACGTCCACCGGCAGCACGCGGATCGTCAGCTGGTGCTTGACGCGGAGCCGCTCCGAGATCGCGCCGTAGAGATCCCCCGCCCCCATCCGCAGTTCATCGGCCAGCGCCTCGGCGGCGGCGTCGAGATCCGCGAAATGCCCGCGCCAGCGTTCGATCTCGCGGCGGACTTCCCCCATCGCGTCGAGCGCAGCGGAAGCATCGGTGGGACCCCCCGCGCCCATCCGGTCGAACGCGCGTGCAAACGCCTCCGCGCCGCCGGGTGCGCCCGCGAGCCATTCCTCGATCTCGTTGCGGTCGATCTCGAGATCGGCGAACATCGGATCCGCCAGCCTACGCCGCAGCGCCGCCTCGCCACCCCCCGGCTCCCCAGCCGCAAGCGCACGCGGATCGAAGTCGAACGTCTCGGCGAGCTTGACGAGCAGCGTCGCCGACAACGGGCGCTGGTTCTTCTCGACCAGGTTGAGGTAGCTCGGCGAGATCGTCAGCACGTCCGCCATCGCCGCCTGCGTCAACCCCGCGCCACGGCGGAGTCGCCGTACCGCATGCCCGGCAAACAGTTTGCGATCAGCCACTTACGCCTCCGTTCGTCAATACTTTACAAGTGTACGTACGCTTTACGGATGATCGTGACAAGATGACCGCGCTGGCGGACGATCGCGCGATACGGAACCGTCTTTCCACCTCTAGGGACGGGTCAAGAAAGTTTCCTGGGGAGGAAAGGATGCCCGCCACACGCAAGTGTGGCGGGCATTTCCTGTTTCTGGGGTGCACTTTAGCTGCCTCCTTCTGCCCGGTGCCCTCCTTCCGTTCGTTTCGAGCGAAGTCGAGAAAGCGGGCACAGCGCAGGTTTCTCCACTTCGCTCGAAACGAACGGGGGGGCAAACAGTGCGCCGACACCCCGCACGACCGCCCCTCTCTTTCCCCGGCGAAGGCCGGGCCAGTAGGGGGCCGCCGATCATCGCGCGCTGCGCTACGCTTCCTCGACCTGCCCTCCTGGGCCCCGGCCTTCGCCGGGGAAGCGCCCCTGTGAAAGCGGCCGACTCTCCCGCACGCAAAAAAGGGGCAGGTTTCCCCGCCCCTTCTTGAACCTCACAAAATCGGCGGGCCGAAGCCCGCCTGCCCCGCTTACGCCGCCAGCTTGCGCAGCACGTACTGCAGGATCCCGCCGTTGAGGAAATATTCCAGTTCGTTGACGGTATCGATCCGGCAGCGCGTCATGAACGTCTCGACCGTGCCGTCGGCGCGGGTCATCGTCACTTCGACGTCCTGACGCGGACGGATTTCCGAGACCTTCATGATCGTGAAGCTCTCCGACCCGTCGAGGTTGAGCGTCTTGCGATCGACGCCCTCGGCGAACTGCAGCGGCAGCACGCCCATCCCGACGAGGTTCGAACGGTGGATCCGCTCGAAGCTCTCGGTGATGACGACGCGGACGCCGAGCAGGTTGGTCCCCTTCGCGGCCCAGTCGCGCGACGACCCGGTGCCATATTCCTTGCCCGCGATCACGATCAGCGGAACGCCGTCTTCCTTGAAGCGCATCGCCGCATCATAGATCGGCATCGTCTCGCCCTTGTACGACGACATGCCGCCCTCGACGCCCGGGACCATCTCGTTCTTGATGCGGATGTTGGCGAAGGTGCCGCGGACCATGACATTGTCGTTGCCGCGACGCGCGCCGTAGGAGTTGAAGTCGGCACGCGAAACCTGCCGCTCCATCAGCCATGCACCCGCCGGGCTATCGGCCTTGATCGACCCCGCCGGCGAGATGTGGTCGGTCGTGATCGAATCGCCGAGGATCGCGAGCGGACGCGCCTCGATGATGTCCTGCACCGGCGCGGGCGTCATCGACATGCCCTCGAAATACGGCGGGTTGGCGATGTAGGTCGAGGCGGGCGGCCACGCATAGGTGTCCGACCCTTCGATCTCGATCGCCTGCCACTTGGCATCGCCCGTGAAGACGCTGGCATAGCGCGACTGGAACATGCCGCGGTCGATGTTCGCGTCCATCACTTCACGGACTTCGGCGTTGGTCGGCCAGATGTCCTTGAGATAGACGTCATGGCCGTCGGTCGCCTGGCCGATCGGGGTGGTGGTGAAATCCTCGGTCACCGTGCCCTTGAGCGCATAGGCGACGACCAGCGGCGGCGACGCGAGGAAGTTCGCGCGCACGTCGGGCGAGACACGCCCCTCGAAGTTGCGGTTGCCTGACAGGACCGAGGCGGCGACGATGTCGTTGCCGTTGATCGCGGTCGAAATCGCGGGCGCGAGCGGGCCCGAGTTGCCGATGCAGGTGGTGCAGCCATAGCCGACGAGGTTGAAACCGACCGCGTTGAGATCGGTCGTGAGCCCCGCCTTGTCGAGATAGTCGGTGACGACCTGCGACCCCGGCGCAAGCGACGTCTTCACCCACGGCTTGGGCTTGAGACCCAAAGCGTTCGCCTTGCGCGCCACCAGCCCTGCGGCGACCAGCACCGACGGGTTTGAGGTGTTGGTGCAGCTGGTGATCGCCGCGATCACGACGTCGCCGTCGCCGATGTCATGGTCGCGCCCCTCGACGGCCACACGCTTGGCGGTCGAATGGTGATAGACCTTGGCGAGATCCGCGTTGAACGTGTCGTCGACCTCGGTGAGGATGACCTTGTCCTGCGGGCGCTTCGGACCGGCGAGCGACGGGACGACGTTCGCCATGTCGAGGCCAAGCGTGTCGGTAAACACGGGATCGGGCGCATCCGCCAGACGCCACATCCCCTGTGCCTTGGCATAGGCCTCGGTCAGCGCGATCTGCTCCTCGGTGCGCCCGGTCAGGCGCATGTAATCGAGCGTCGCGTCATCGACCGGGAAGAAGCCGCAGGTCGCGCCATATTC
>CAZNQA010000096.1:0-10661 GCA_964575105.1 uncultured Stakelama sp. | reverse complement strand
TGGATGAAGAACACCGGGATGTTGTTGCCGACGAGATCCCAATTGCCTTCGGTCGTGTAGAACTTGACCGCAAAGCCGCGCACGTCGCGCGGGGTGTCGACCGAGCCTGCACCGCCTGCGACGGTCGAGAAGCGAACGAAGACCTCGGTCTTCTCGCCCTTCTTGAACACGGCCGCGCGCGACAGGTCCGAAATGTCGTCGGTCGCTTCGAAATAGCCGTGTGCACCCGAACCGCGTGCATGGACGATCCGCTCCGGGATCCGCTCGTGGTCGAAGTGGAAGATCTTCTCGCGCAAGACGAAGTCCTCGAGCAGCGTGGGGCCGCGCGATCCGCTCTTGAGGCTGTTCTGGTTGTCGGAAACGGGCACGCCGTGGTTGGTCGTCAGGACCGGCGCATTGCCTTGCGCCTGTTGATGCGTCTCGCCACCGTTGCCGGTGACCGTGTCGAAATCTGCCATGTAGGGAGCCTTCTTGGGGGTTCGGACAGACGACGAACGCGGGACAGGTAGGTTCCGTTAATTATGGTTGATCGAGATTGGGTCAGGCGCGGTGAGATGCCGGGCGATGCGACATGCGACCGCTACGCGTTGCCGCTGAACGCTACGGCGCGCGTGGGCGTGTCAGGATCGTCGCGCAGTCCGACAAATTCTTCCCCCGCTGTGATGGGCTATGACGTAGCAACCTTACATGGTTACAAGACGAATCGCGGGGTGGCGAAGGGTGTCGATCAATCTTTATCGTAGTGATACAATCGCGGTCAGGTCGATCGGAGTAACGGACTGCCCGTATTGTGTCATCACCTTCGATCATTACGGTATCGGCTATGGCTTTGATCGTGAAGGGTTTGGTCAGAGCTTCCTGCGCGGCAGCGGGATATCGGCAGTCCACGTCCTCGGCTGTGGCAATGACTGGTATCAATATCCCGACATTCTGGAGGCAGCGGCGGTCGTGCGGGAGGCGACGCGGGGTGCCATGCGACGGGTCGCGTATGGATCCAGCATGGGCGGATATGCCGCGTTGCGGCTGGCCGACGCCGTCGGCGCGGACGCAGTCCTGGCGCTTTCCCCGCAATGGTCGATCGATCCGGCGATCGCGCAATGGGACAAGCGATGGACGCAGGATGCATATCGCATCCGCTGGCTTCCCGCGATGCGCGCGCCGTTGCGATGCGCGGCATCGACCGTGCTGGTCTACGATCCGCATCTCCCGCTGGATCGCCGTCATGCGGGGCTGATCGCGGAACGGACGCGATCGCAGATGTTGCCGGTGCCGCATTGCCTGCACCCCGCCGGTACCTTCCTCGGGGAAATCGGTCTGCTGGGCGTGCTCCTCCGGGACGTGATGGAGGACCGGTTCGATGCCCGGGCGATGGCGGCGCAGATCCGCTCCAGACGGGGTTCGAGTGCGGTATATCTGGGGGCGCTCGCGGAACGGCAACCGGCTGTTCGGCCGCGAACCGCGATCGCGCTTGCGCGGCGAGCGCGAACGGCAAGACCGGAATCGGAGCTCGGCATGCTGAGCCTCGCGCAGATCCTGACGCGAACCGGCAATCACGCCGAGGCGCTGGCGATCCACCGGCAGATCGCGATCCTGGTGCATCGCTTGCCGCTCTATCTCGTCCCGTTCGCCAATGCCCTGATCATGGCGGGAGAATGGCCCGAAGCGATCGCCGTTGCCAGGGAGGTCGTGGAAGCCGAGCCCGACGTCGGCCACCGGCACAACTGGTATGCGACGATGCTGTGGCGGCAGGGCGAACGGAAAGCAGCCGTGGTGCATCTGGCAAGGGCGGTGAGGCTGAACCCGGCAAACCACCGGTATCGACGCAAGCTGTTGCGGTATCGTGCGGTCCGGTACGCCTTGCTGGCGCTGTACGTGCTCCCGTTCCGACGGGAGCGTCGCCCCTTGCAGTGAGCGGTGTCGCAAACCCGGGTGCGGGGAGGGGGCGTAGCAAGGTGCGGCCGGTCGGTATGACGGCCCCGCCGCTGTTCCGGTCCCGCCGTTGCGCAAAGAAAAAGGGCCGGGGTTTCCCCCGGCCCTTCCGCATTCGATCGATCAGATCAGGCTTACGCCGCCGAAACCTCGGCGGTGTCGACCTTGATGCCGGCGCCCATCGTCGAGCTGACGGCGACCTTGCGGACATACTTGCCCTTGGCGCCCGACGGCTTGGCCTTGACCACCGCGTCGACCAGTGCGTCGAAGTTCGCGCGCAGGTCCTCGTTGGTGAACGATGCCTTGCCGATGCCCGAGTGGATGATCCCGGCCTTCTCGACGCGATATTCGATCTGGCCGCCCTTGGCCGCCTTGACCGCTTCCGCGACGTTCATCGTGACCGTGCCGAGCTTCGGGTTCGGCATCAGGCCCTTGGGGCCGAGCACCTTGCCGAGGCGACCGACGACGCCCATCATGTCGGGGGTCGCGATGCAGCGATCGAAGTCGATCGTGCCACCCTGGACGATTTCCATCAGGTCTTCCGCACCGACGACGTCTGCACCAGCGGCGCGGGCTTCGTCAGCCTTGGCACCCTTGGCGAACACGCCGACGCGAACCGTCTTGCCGGTGCCCTTGGGCAGCGTGACGACACCACGGACCATCTGGTCCGCATGACGCGGATCGACGCCGAGGTTGAGCGCGACTTCGATCGTCTCGTCGAACTTCGACGTTGCGTGGGTCTTGGCGAGCGCGATCGCTTCGTCGATGCCGTACAGCTTCTCGTTGCTGATTGCGGTGCCGAGCGTCTTTGCCTTCTTGGTCAGCTTTGCCATGATCTCAGCCCTCCACCACTTCGAGGCCCATTGCGCGGGCGGAGCCTTCGATGATGCGGGTTGCCGCGTCGATATCGTTGGCGTTGAGATCCTTCATCTTCGCGGTCGCGATTTCCGAAAGCTGCGAGCGCTTGATCTTGCCGGCAACCGTCTTGCCCGGCTCCTTCGAGCCCGACTTGAGGCCAGCGGCCTTCTTGATCAGGAACGTCGCGGGCGGCGTCTTGGTCTCGAACGAGAAGCTGCGATCGGCATAGACGGTGATGACGGTCGGGAGCGGCGTGCCGACTTCCTGGTCACCGGTCGACGCGTTGAACGCCTTGCAGAATTCCATGATGTTGACGCCGCGCTGACCCAGCGCAGGACCGATCGGGGGCGACGGGTTGGCCTTGCCGGCCGGCACCTGAAGCTTGATGTAGCCTGTAATCTTCTTTGCCATAAGGCGGTCTCACTCTGTCATGGGGCGCGGGCGCCGCAAGGGTGCCGTGCCCGGTTCAAGTTTAGCGGTTCAAGCGACGCCTCCGTAAAGAGCCGCCTCCCGCAGATCCCAGCGATGTCTCGTTGGAAGGGGGCGCGCATAGCCGATCGGCGACGCGGACGCAAGGAAAGCCGGCGACAGGCCAGCCAGTAGGCGGAATCGTTTCGGGTCAAGCCAAGATCCTGAAAGCGCGGCATTGTTCAACCGGGATTTGTGAACGGGGACAGCGGGTTGACTGTTCATGCTTGCGGACTGACCAGCTTATCTTGTTGCGGCGCAAAGGAAACGGACCGTGCCGAGGTTACGGCAACTGTCTCGATACGGGACCTGTCGCCACAGCTTACAGCGATTAAAGGCGCCGGGGTCTAAGTCCTTTTGTCAGGCCGGAATCCTGTTCGGGGCCTTTGCCAGCGAGCGATCAACGCTGCCGGTACTGTTCACAATTTCCGACACCTTGCTGCACTGCGTCATAAAAAACCCCGGAAATCCGCGGTTGGCACGACTCTTGTTAACCACTCCGATGCCCCCCCCGGGTGATCAGAGGAAAAGGGTTTCCATTATGAAGAAGATTTTGAGCGCAGCGACGGTTGCACTGCTCGCTACCGCAGCGCCCGCCTTCGCTGCTACGCCGATCAACGTTCCGTTCACCGCGTCGAACGGCGTTGCGACCACCGAGGCATTCTCGGGCCTGGTTCGTGTGACCGTCAGCGGCACCGGTTTCTCGAACGGCGGCAACGTCAACGACGCATTCTACGCAACCTCGACGCAGAGCCGTAACACTGGCCTGTATCAGCTCGGTTTCGCAGCAAACGGTGAAGCACTGAAGGCTGTGTCGAACTCGATCTTCGGCGGCGTCGTGCCGACGTACAGCGCGAACAACACCTACAGCTTCGTGCTGAACACCGGTCTGGCGCAGGCGAGCCTGCTGTCGTTCGGCGTGCTGGACGACCAGTTCGGTGACAACGGTGGTTCGTACACCGTTTCGGTTGCTGCGGTTCCCGAGCCCGCAACCTGGGGCATGATGCTGGTCGGCTTCGGCATGATCGGTTTCGGCCTGCGCTCGTACCAGCGCAAGTCGACCAAGGTCACCTACGCCTAAGCGTATCACCTTCGGGTGAAAGGTACCGCCGTCCCTCGGGACGGCGGTATTTTTTTGCCCGACGTCGATCGGTTCAGTCGCGGTATTTTATCTCTAGAAAGCGGCCGCGCGTTTCCAGCAGGTCGAGATCGCCCTGCGCCAGTTGCGCGGACATCTGCGAGATTTCCTCATCGATCAGGCGAAGACCGTCGGCGAGCTGGGCGTCCGGGGTCCGGCCGTTGCGCTCGACCGTACGCAGATCGGCGGGGACCTTTCCGTAATCACGAATCAGTTCGGGCAATTGCTCCCCGATCAGCTTGCGGACTTCGGTCGCGGCGGGCTGCTGCTCGTCGAGGGTGGCAAGCTGTGGCGCTAGCGCCTCGAGCCGGACGCCGATCCCGTCGACCAGGGTCTGCACGGGGCCAGGAAGCAAGGCGCGCTGAGTCTCGAGCCATTGCTCGGTCTTCAGCGGGAGCGCCTTGAGCGGCACCGCAGTCAAGTGTTCGGCGCGGACCGGCGGGGTCAGGCTGGCGAACAGCAACGTTGCGGTAACGACCGCCATCAGCGCGATGGCGAGCAGCACGCCGCCCATCCCGATCGGGATGTACCAGCCCAGCGTCACCGCCACCACGAGGATCGCAAGGTCCGCCGCAGCGGCATAGCCGACCCGCTTCGCAATACCGGATGCGGCGCGCCGTCGCCCGCGCTGGAGCGCGCGCGCGGCGCGGGTCCGGTCGAGCACCTCACCTGCGCGCGCTACCTGGCGATCGACGTCGGTCATGCGCTTACTCCGCTTCAAGCTTGAACGTATCCCCCGGACCCGACAGCCGGTTCTGCGCGGCCCCCTCGGCGCGCGCTATATAGCCCTTCGATTTCTCGACCTCGTTCGACAGCGTGCCGACTGTCGTCTTCATCGAATCCAGCGCCTTGAGCTTGAACGAGTCGATCGCATCCATCGTGTCGTAGATGTTCTGGAACGCGCGCTGGAGCGTCTCGACCGGGATGGTCGAGGCGGCGGCCTGTTCGTGGATCGTCGCGGTCTGCGATTTGAGCAGCTTGCCGGTCGCATCGATGATGTTGGCGGTGGTCGTGTTGAGCGCGGTGATCTGGTCGAGCACGAGGCGCTGGTTGGCGAGCGCCTGCGCGACCGTCACCGCGGTGCGCAGCGCCGAGACGGTGGTGGTCGATGCGCGATCGACGCCCTTGATCAGCTCGACGTTGTTCTTCTTGACGAGATCGAGCGCGAGATAGCCCTGTACCGTCACCGCCATCTGCGTCAGCAGATCCTGCGTCCGCTGGCGCACGTAGAACAGCGCGCTCTCACGGATCGCCTTGGCCTTGGCGGGATCGCTATGGTCGAGGTCGTTCGCCTTGTCCTCGAGCCGCGCGTCCATTTCCTTCGACAGCACGATCATCTGCTCGAGGCGGCCCATCGCGGTCCACAGGTTGCTGCGTTCGGTATCGATCGCGGCATTGTCCATCAGCAGCTCATCCTTGCCGCGCGCGAGCGTCTTGAGGATCGCCGAGATGTGCGACTGCGAGGAGCGGTATTTGTCGAAATAGGTGTTGATGCTGCCGCCGAACAGCTTGGACATGATGCCGCGGCTCGAGATGAGCTTGCTGTTGGTCGAGGGGTCGAGCTTCTCGATCGTGCGGCGAAGCTCGGTCAGGTCCGCGCCGACCCCGGTCTCGCCGTCCATCGCCTTGACCGGACGATCGAGGAAGCGGTTGGATTGCTCGGCGGCGGCGCGGATTTCCTTCTGGCCGATCGCGGCGATCGCATCGACGCGCTTGCCGAATTCGGGCGAATTGACGTCCTGCGCGACGAGATCGTCGACGAAGCCCGCAACCTTGTCCTGCAACTTGCTGCGGACTCCGTCCTCGATCGGAACCAGGCCGACCGCTTTTTCGGGCGCGAGCACGGGAACGGGATCGGGCGGCGTCAGGACCAGCGCGGACGCAGCGGCATCCGTATCGGTCGGTGCAGTCGTCGCCATCGGTCAGTCTCCCACATATGCGGACAATAAATGCCGCCGATCCCCTGTCGCTTCAAGTGTATTAAAGCCACAGTACACGTGTTTTCCTCAGGTTGTAACGAAACCGTAACGGTCCCGCCACGGGTTCGACGCATCCGTTTTATACTGCGACGCAACACAAAACGGGGGTTTTCATGCGTTACTCTATCGCTTTCGCCACAAGCGCGATCCTGCTTGGCTGTTGCTCGACCGCAGCGATCGCGCAGGCGATCGTTGAACCGGTCGGTCCGGTGGCGGAAGGGGGCGATATCGTCGTCACCGCGCAGAAGCGCGAACAGCGTATCCAGGACGTGCCGGTCACGGTCAGCGCGGTGACGGGCAAGCGGATGCAGGAGCTCGGGGTCAATTCGCTCGCCGAGGTCGCCCTGTTCATTCCGGGGCTGCGGATCCAGGAGCAGAGCGCGAACAACCCGGGGTTCGTGATCCGCGGGATCACCTCCGACAGTGGATCGTCGCAGCAGGGCGCGCGGGTTTCGCTTTATGCCAACGGGATCGACATTTCGCGGACGCGCGGCGCGTATCAGGATCTCTACGATCTCGAGCGGATCGAGGTGGTCAAGGGACCGCAGGCGACGCTGTTCGGCACCGCCTCGGCGGTCGGCGCGGTCAACCTCATCTCCGCGCCCGCGCGCGCCGGGACGTCGGCGCAATTGATCGGCAGCTACGGCAATTTCAACCGCGGGCAGGCGTCAGGTTTCGTCAACGTCGGCAACGACACGCTCGCGGCGCGTGTCGCGTTCGCGTATAAATATCACGACGGGTTCGTCCGCAACATCGCGGGCGACCCCAAGGTGCCCAACCAGAATCAGGGCAAGGTCGATCAGGACGATCTCAACGGGCAGGACCAGCGCGGCATTCGCGGGTCGCTCCGCTGGGCACCGACCGACCGGCTGACCGCCAATCTGGTGCTGAGCTATGACGGCCAGCGCAACCCCGGCACCGCGTTCCGCTCGCGCGCGCAGGCCCCCACCGGCGGCAATGGCGGCGATTACAGCTATGCCGAGCTGTCGGGCTCGCCGTTCAGCGAAAGCGTGCTGGGCGCGCGCAAGCTCGGGCTCAAGCGCGACGTCTATGATGCGAACCTGACGGTCGTCGCCGAGCTCGCGCCGGGTGTCACCTTCACCACGGTCAACGGCTATCGCAAGTTCGACAGCAACGAGGTGTTCGATGCCGACGGCGGCCCCGCCTGGTATCTCGAATTCGGTGAGGAAGCGCGCGGCGACCAGTGGAGCCACGAAGGCCGCTTCAACTTCACTGGCGACACTTACCGCGCGTCGTTCGGCTGGAACGCGTTTTTCGAGAACAATCTGCAGCGGGTTCCCTTCTCGACCGAGGAAGGCACGTACCTGACCTGCGCGGGTGCCTTGCCCGCCGCCACGCGCACCGCGCTCGCCGCCGCCGAAATTCCCAGTGGGGCAGGGTGCGTCCTGCCCAACGGGACGATCCCTGCTACGCGCACTACCGGCATCCTGACGCGCGGTGCTGCGGCGCAGATTCCGTACGCTTCGGTCTTCGCAAATTACGGGACCAACGACACCTATTCGCTTTTCGCCGACGGGACGTGGATTCCGACCCCCAAGCTCGAACTGACCGCAGGCGCGCGCGTGCTGATCGAGCAGCGCAAGTCGGGCTATAGCTCGGTCCAGCCCAATTCGGTGCTGGGCGGGGTACCGCTGCTGCCGACCGCCAGTACCGGCGGGCGGCTGTTCACCGCGGTGCGCAGCTTCCAGGCGATCCTGCCGCGCTTCAACGCGCTGTACCGCGTGACCAGCGACATCAACCTCTATGCGACGGTCAGCAAGGGGCGCCGCTCGCCGGTCGTCCAGCTCGCGGCGGCGAACTCTTCGGCTGGGGTGATCCCCAACCTGCAGATCGTGCCCGAGGAAGTGGTGTGGAATTACGAAGGCGGGATCAAGGGCACGGTCGGGCCGTTCAACGGGTCGGTCGGGGTGTTCTATCAGACCTACAACGGCTTCCAGGTCAGCGTGACCGACAGCAGCGGGCGGACCACCACGCAAAGCGCGGGCAAGGCGCGCAACCCCGGGGTCGAGGCGGAAGGCAACCTCCGGCTCGGGCGCTTCGTCCAGTTGTTCGGCAATTTCGCTTATGTCGATGGCAAGATCGCCAATAACGCGAGCTACGGCGTCTTCTCGGGGGATCGCTTCCGGTTGCAGCCGCAATATACCGCCTCGGGCGGCGCGACGATCCGCGTGCCGGTGCAGCGCGTGACCTTTTACGCAACGCCGTCCGCGACCTATCAGAGCAGCCAGTTCTTCGAGTTGCCCAACAATCCCGCGATCAGCCAGGGGGCGTATGTCCTGACCAACATCCGCGCGGGCGTCGAACTGGCGGACGGGCGCTATGCGATCGGCGGGTTCGCGCGCAACCTGCTCGATCGCAAATATCTGATCGATGCGGGCAACACCGGCGGCGGGTTCGGAATCCCGACCTATATCCGGGGCGAGCCGCGGGTTTACGGTGTGGAGGTGAGCGGGCGTTTCTGAGCGGAGGCGCCGTCTTCGGGCTGCTTCCGGGCAGCCCGAAATGTTTCTGAAGGGTAACTCGCGTGTTGCCGACATACCTCAAATACGGTAGCGAATCCGTGTCTTAAACGGGGGCGTTTGATGTCGGCACTAAGTCCAAGAATTGATACGGGCGTTGTAGTCTTCGACGACGACGAATGCCGCCGTGCGGGCAAGGCGCTGCACGAGAAATACATTTCCGCCAGTCCGTTTCCGAGCATCGTGATCGACGACTTTCTGGACCCGGCGTTGCTGCGCAAGATCATCGCCGAGTTCCCCAGGTCGGACGGCAAGACGCATTTCGATCGGTCGCAGGAACGGCTGAAGTATCAGTACCCACCGAGCGAGTGGGGCGGTCCGGTCACGCACAGCCTGTTCGCGGCGTTCAACAGCGACGCGTTTGTCGGCTTCCTCGAGGAAATGACCGGGATTTCCGGGCTGATCGTCGATCCGGCGTTCGTCGGGGGCGGTCTGCATGAGACCAAGCGCGGCGGGCATCTCGGGGTCCATGCCGACTTCAACCAGCACACCCGGCTCAACGTGGTGCGGCAGCTCAACCTGCTGGTCTATCTCAACGATGACTGGGACGAGAGCTACGGCGGCAATCTCGAACTGTGGGATCGGGGCATGAAGACCCGCGAAGTCAGCGTGTCGCCAGTGCTCGGTCGTGCGGTGGTGTTCACGACCACGCTCGATAGCTATCACGGCCAGCCCGACCCGGTGACGTGCCCGCCCGAGCTTTCGCGCCGGTCGATGGCGCTTTATTACTACAAGGCGGTCGAGGGCGGGCTCGCGAGCGTGCCCAACCGAACGACGGCCTTCCAGGTTCGCCCCAAGACGGGCGATCAGGTCGATTGGCGGATCCGCGGCAAGCATTGGCTCGACGACTGGGTGCCGCCGGTAATTCGCCGCCGGATCAAGCGGATCTGACCGCAGCGCGATTGCCGGGCAGCGGGCCGGGGGGCGTTTGCGCCGTCCGGCCCGTTGCTCGTTTCGCCCCCGCCCTTGTTGCAGTGCACGGTTTCCGCTAGGGGCACGCGATCCTTTTTCCCGATTTAGCAACGAGACACCCATGAGCCTCCGCAATGTGGCCATCATCGCACACGTCGATCATGGCAAAACGACCTTGGTCGACCAGCTCTTCCGCCAGTCCGGCACCTTCCGCGACAACCAGCGGATCGAAGAAAGGGCTATGGATTCCAATGACTTGGAAAAAGAGCGTGGCATCACCATTCTCGCCAAGCCGACCTCGGTCGACTGGACCCCGCCCGGCGCCGACGAGAGCATCCGCATCAATATCGTCGACACGCCCGGCCACGCCGATTTCGGCGGCGAAGTCGAGCGCATCCTCAGCATGGTCGACGGCGTCGTCCTGCTGGTCGATTCGTCGGAAGGCGCGATGCCGCAGACCAAGTTCGTCACCGGCAAGGCACTGGCACTCGGCCTGAAGCCGATCGTCGTCGTCAACAAGGTCGACCGTAACGACGCGCGCATCCAGGAAGTGCTCGACGAAGTGTTCGACCTGTTCGTCAGCCTCGACGCGAACGACGAGCAGCTCGATTTCCCCGTGCTCTACGCATCGGGCCGCAACGGCTATGCCTCGACCGACATGGACGCGCGCGAAGGCACGCTGATCCCGATGTTCGAGACGATCGTCGCGCATGTGCCGCCGCCCAAGGTCGAAGTCGCCGGCGTTCCGTTCACGTTTCTCGTCACTTTGCTCGATCGCGACCCCTTTTTGGGACGTATTCTCACCGGTCGCGTCAACTCGGGCGTGGTCAAGCTCAA
>CAZNQA010000095.1:0-10671 GCA_964575105.1 uncultured Stakelama sp. | reverse complement strand
TTCCCGCACCTCGACTGGACCGCCGCCTTCTCGATCCGTTACGGCAATCTCTTCTACAACCCGTTCCACTGCCTCTCGATCGTCTTCCTCTACGGGTCGACGTTGCTGTTCGCGATGCACGGTGCGACGATCCTCGCGGTCGGGCGCTATGGCGGCGAGCGCGAGCTCGAGCATATCACCGATCGCGGCACCGCGGCCGAGCGCGCCGCCTTGTTCTGGCGCTGGACGATGGGGTTCAACGCGACCTACGAATCGATCCATCGCTGGGCCTGGTGGTTCGCAGTGCTGACCACGCTGACCGGCGGGATCGGGATCCTGTTGACCGGCACGGTGGTCGACAATTGGTATCTGTGGGCGATCCAGCACGGCTATGCTCCCAATTATCCGGGGCCCGGGGTGGTCGATCCCGCCACGCTTCCGAGAGCACCACGATGAGCGGCATTGGCAGGACCCTCGCGCTGGCGGGGTTGATCGGCACCGGCGTGACGCTCGGCGGGTGCGAGCTCGGCCCCAAGCAATCGCAGCAGACCGGGTTTCGCGGCACGGGGATGGCGCAGATCGTCGATCCCGATCATGTCGCCAAGCTCGGCGCGATCCCGCCGCCGCCCTATCCGCTCCCCGACGACAGCGGGCCGCGTGCGCGCGAGACGTATCAGAACGTGCGCGTGCTGGGCGACGTCTCGACCGAGCGGTTCAATCATCTGATGGCGGCGATGAACCAGTGGGTCGCGCCGCCCGAGCAGGGGTGCAATTACTGCCACAACCCCGAGAACATGGCGTCGGACGAGAATACACCAAGGTCGTCGCGCGGCGGATGTTGCAGATGACGCGCAACATCAACGGCAAATGGTCGAGCCACGTCAAGGCGACCGGGGTCACCTGCTATACCTGTCACCGCGGCAATGCGGTGCCGACGTACAAGTGGGCGATCGCCGAGGGGGTCGAGGATCCCGACACGATCGTCCGCAACAAGCACGGGCAGAACACCCCCAATGTCAGCGTCGGCTATGCCTCGCTCCCGTATGATCCGTTCCAGACCTATTTCGCGGGCAAGGCGCAGATCCGGGTCGCATCGAGCAGCCAATATCCCTCGCCCAACCATGTCGTGTCGATCAAGGATGCCGAGAAGACTTACGGGCTGATGATGCACATGAGCACCGCGCTCGGGGTCAATTGCACCTATTGCCACAACAGCCAGTCGTTCCGCTCGTGGAGCCTCAGCCGCCCGCAGCGCGCGACCGCTTATTACGGGATCCGCATGGTCCGCGATTCGAACGAGGGGTACATCACCCCGCTGACCGCGGTGTTCCCGGCGTATCGCAAGGGGCCGCACGGCGATCCATACAAGGTCAATTGCCAGACCTGCCACCAGGGCCAGTCCAAGCCGCTCGGGGGCTATTCGATGCTCGCGCTCAACCCGACGCTTAAAGGTCCGCCGGTGCCGACCGCCGCACCCGAGGGCGGCGCGGCGGGAGCGGCGGTGCCTGCGGTGCTCGCAAACCCGCAGGCGATGACTCGGCGGCAATGACCGATTGAGGCTATCCGCTGCGCGGACGCGCGCGCATAGCCGCCCGAAAGGAGGCAGCGCATGGATCGCCTGAGTCTGCGCAGCCATCCGCTGCGCGCGTCATTGTCGGAAGAAATGCACGTTCGGCGGTTGCCGCGCTTCGCCGCGCCATGCCGATTGATGCAGATCGTCACGGTGCTGGGCGAAGCGGGGGCTGCGAGCGCCGGCGCGCATTTCGATGCGATCGGCGTTCGGGCAGGCGTTGGTCTCGCCCCGTCCGTCAAATATGCAGTCGTGGATCTCGACGGCATGAAGCTGGTGCTCGAACGCCATACCGAATTCGCGAGCTATACGTTCATCCGCGAAGGCGCGTTCGACCAGCCCTTCTCCCCCGACGTTTTCGATCCCGTTGCCGCCGGTATCCTCGAAGGGATGCCCGGGGACGTGATCCGCGCAACGCAGATCGCGGTCTATCCGCCCGGGACCGATCCGCCCGCCGACGATACGCTCGATACGCTGTTCGTGCCCGAGGCGCTCATCCTGTGCGACGTCAGCGACGGCAAGGCGCGCGTGATGTCCGATTTCCGGCTCAACGATGACGGGTTCGGTCGGCTGCTTCTGCTCGACCAGGGCCTGCTCCGCGACGAACCCGCGCAACTTGTGCTGCGGCTGCAGGAGCTCGGCAATTATCGCAACATGGCGTTGCTCGGGCTGCCGCTCGCGCAACGGCTGACCCCCGATGTCTCGCGGCTCGAGGCGCGGCTCGCGCAACTGACCGCGGCTGTGTCCGAGCGGATTTCGCAGGACGACAGCCTGCTCGACGAGCTGACCTATCTCTCCGCCGAACTGGCGCGGTTGCTCGCCGAGACGCGCTACCGGATGAGCGCGACGCGCGCCTATGCGCAGCTCAGCCTCGACCGGCTCGAGACGCTCGGGATCGGGCGGATCCCGGGCTATCAGACGCTCGCCGATTTCACCGAGCGGCGGCTGACCCCGGCGGTGCGGACCTGCGACAGCTTCTCCGCGCGGCTTGCCGATCTGTCGCAGCGCGCGGCGTGGACCAGCGAGCTGCTTCGCACGCGGATCGACATCGCGCTCGCCAAGCAGAATCGCGACCTGCTCGCGTCGATGGATACGCGGACGCACCTGCAATTGCGCCTGCAGCAAACCGTCGAGGGCCTGTCGGTCGTCGCGATCAGCTATTATGCGGTCGCGCTGATCGGATACCTCGCCGCGCCGGCGCACGCGTGGAAGGAATGGGTGATGGTCGCCGCGGTGCCGCTGGTGTTCGGCGGCGCATGGCTGTTCGCGCGGCGGTTGCGGCGGGGGCTGGAGGAGTAGCGGACCTCCCGTCACCCGGCGAAGCATGACTTTCGCGACACGATCGCTGTTCTCCCGCGAAAGCGGGAGTCCAGGAGTCGCAAGAACCTGTTAGTCGTTGTTCTGCTTGGCTCTGGATTCCCGCCTTCGCGGGAAAACAGCAAATGGCCGGTCCGTAACCCCAACTTTCGCAGAGGCCTCGCAAAGGCCGGGGCCGCCACGTTTGGGCGCGGAACCGGTGCTACGGCACGCTCTCGCCCCGCCGCCCCCGAATACTTGCGCGGCGGCGGCCTTCGCCGGGGTGACGAACCGTTCCGGACAGTCGCTCTAACCGGCTTACCGCTTCACGCCGCCATCGCCCGCCGCGCGAGCGCGCATTGCGACCAGATCTCCGACAGCGCGCTTACCAGCTTGTCGACGTCGCCATCCGAATGGACCGGCGACGGGGTTAGCCGCAACCGCTCGGTCCCGACCGGCACCGTGGGGTAGTTGATCGGCTGGACGTAGATGCCGTGATGCTCGAGCAGCCAGTCGCTGATCATCTTGCACTTGTGCGCATCGCCGACCATCACCGGGATGATATGGCTCGGATTGTCGATCGTCGGGATGCCGATCGCATCGAGCCGCCGCCGCACTTGCGCGACCCGCGCCTGATGCTGGCCGCGCTCGACGGCGCTCGCCTTGAGGTGCCGGATGCTCGCGGTCGCGCCCGCGGCAAGCGCCGGCGGAAGCGCGGTGGTGAAGATGAACCCGCTCGCAAAGCTGCGGATGAAGTCGCACAAGGCGGCGGAGCCCGCGATATAGCCCCCCATCACCCCGAACGCCTTGCCCAGCGTCCCCTCGATCAGCGTGACGCGGTCCATCAGCCCCTCGCGCTCGGCGACCCCGCCCCCGCGCGCGCCGTACAGCCCGACGCCGTGGACCTCGTCGAGATACGACATCGCTCCATGCTTCTCGCACACGTCGAGGATCTCGCCGATCGGCGCGATGTCGCCGTCCATCGAATAGACGCTTTCAAACGCGACCAGCTTCGGCCGGTCCGCGGGAATCGCCGACAACCGCCGGTCGAGATCCGCGGGGTCGTTATGACGGAAACGGATGCATTCGGCGCGGCTGTGGCGGATTCCCTCGATCATCGAGGCGTGGTTGAGCTCGTCTGACAGCACGACGCAGTTCGGCAGCCGCGCGGCGAGCGTGCTCAGCGCCGCCCAGTTCGAGACATAGCCCGAGGTGAACAGCAACGCAGCTTCCTTGCCGTGGAGATCGGCAAGTTCCGCCTCGAGCAGCACGTGCGCATGCGTCGTCCCCGAGATGTTGCGCGTGCCCCCCGCACCCGCACCGCACGCATCGAGCGTCTCGTGCATCGCGGCGAGCACCTTGGGGTGCTGCCCCATGCCGAGATAGTCGTTTGAACACCAGACGGTGACCTCGTCGACCCCGCCCGCACCATAATGGCGTGCGCGCGGGAAATGCCCGGCGCGGCGCTCGAGCTCGGCAAAGCTGCGATAGCGACCGTCTTCTTTCAACGTGTCGAGCTGAACCTGAAAGAATGCCTCATAGTCCATCGCATACCCCTCCCGCGTCTAGTCGTTGGCAGCGGCTTTTGCCGCTTTCGTCTTTGCCGACGCCCATTGCCACAGTCTGGCATCCCTAAGCGGCAACACAAGAAAAAGATGCTCCACCATCCCAAGGGCGGAAAGCCCCGCGAGCAGCGTCGCGGTCACCGCCGCGCCGCTCTGCACGGGCGCGGCCTCGGCGAGCGTCCACGTCCATATCGCAAGCGCGCCCGACCCCAGGATCGACACCGGCAGCAGCGGATTCCCGCCGCGCTTGCGAAAATAGCTCTTGAGATAGGCGAGATGCGCCGGGAACACTTCGTCGCTGAGGTTGGGCACACCGAGATACAGGTTGAACTTGGCGCTCAGCCGCAGCCCGAACAGCAACAGGAAGGTCAGCGGCGCGGCCTGGTTGGGCTGGCCCCAGGTCAGCGCGACCAGCAGCAGCACGGTCGCCGCGAGCGCGATCTCGTGATGGATCACCGTCGCGGTCGCAAGCCTGAGCCGCGCCCAGCCGGTCGCGGCGGGCGGGCAGGGCAGGCGGTTCGGCCCCGCGACGAACCCCATCAGGAACCCCATCTCGTGCCAGCCCCAGATCAGGATGGCGGCGGCGAAACCGACATAGGCGCCGCCCCAGCTCGCATCCCCCGCGCTCCACCTCACCGCCCACGTCGCCGCCACCGCGACCAGCCCCGCCAGCGTGAAGCTCGTGCGGAAGGTCGCGCGTGCGCGGCTGTCGAGCCACACCACCGCGGCGGTGCCGATGAACCACATCACCAGCGCGAACAGGAGCGGCGGGACGGTCACCACGCCGGGACCAGCCGCGCCGACGCCGGGATCGCGTTGCGCTGGACGGGCGTCAGGTACAGCCGCGCGAACGCCACCCCCGCCGCGCCGATCAGCGCGATCCGCCTGATCCCGCCGACCACGCCCCCCTGCGCCCTGGCCGCGTCGATCCCGGCGGCGATCCGCCGCATCCGCTCGAGCCCCGCGCGAAACCGCGGCGAATCGGTGTCGAGCACGACCGGAAACACCTGCCGCGTGATCTGCGAGCAGATCGTGTAGACGCGGTGATCATAATCGGTCGGGTCGATCCCGAGCGCGGTGTGGAACGCCGGGCGGTTGTGGTCGCGCACGTACATCGTCGCGTAGACTGCGACGAGGAAGAAGCGGATCCACCAGACATTGTGCCCGCGGAGCAATTTGGGGTCGGTCCGCATCAGGATCGCGAACGCCTCGCCGTGGCGGAACTCGTCGTTGCACCATTCCTCGAACCAGTTGAAGATCGGGTGGAAGCGCCATTCCGGATGCTGCGCGAGATGACGGAAGATCGTGATATAGCGCGCATAACCGATCTTCTCGGACAGATAGGTCGCGTAGAAGATGAATTTGGGCCGGAAATAGGTGTATTTCTTGGTCCGCGTCAGGAAGCCGAGGTTCACCCCGATCCCCGCATCCTTGAGCGTATCGTTGATGAACCCCGCATGCCGGCTTTCGTCGCGGCTCATCAGCTTGAACAACGCCTTGATGTCGGGGTTCTGCGCGCGCTTCTGGATTTCGGCGTAGAGGATGCAGCCCGAGAATTCGGCGGTCAGCGAACTCACCAGGAAATCGATGAATTCCTCGCGCAACCCGTCGGGCAGGCTTTCGATCACCCCGTCGAACGCATTGGTCCGGCGGAAATGGCGGCGGTTGGGGTCGGAGACCATCTCCGCGATCAACTGGTCCCATTCGGCGCGCACCGGCGAGACGTCGATCCGGTCGATCGCCGCGAAATCGGTGGTGTAGAAGCGCGGCGAGAGCACCGTGTCCTGCCTTGCGATGCGCAGCGTATCTGTAGGGGGCGTGTCGGCGGGCGCGATCGGGGTGATGGCGTTCATGACAGTCTCCGGCCGGAAAAGCTGACTTCGTATAATTCGGTCATCTCGAAATGCCCGCAAAGCTTGGTCCACAACCGCTCGATCGCGCCCGCGCGCTCGACCGTCGCGATCCGCTCGAATACCGCCGAGTTCCCGAACGCGACGTGGATCGGGTCGCCGAGGACTCGCACCCGGTCCCCCGGGTTGATCGCGACGCCGTCTGCGAGCTCGACATGCGCGCACAGGAAGGCGTCGCTATGCTCGATCTCGATCCGGCACGGCGTATCGAAGCTGACGCGGCGGAACGGGATCATCGCTTCGTCTCCCTGTCGCCCAATAAGGCTGCAAAGGCCGCACGGTTGGTGGTGCCGAACGCGTTGAGCTCGATCGACCGCCCGGTTGCGGTGTCGGTCAGCGTCAGCTCGCCGTCGCGCCATTCGGTGAGCGTGAACGGCGGGCCACCACCGATCCCGTGCAACCGCCGCTCGCGCGCAAGCCCGCGCATCACCCCGCGGATAAAACCGGTCTTCTGCCCGGGGACGATCTCGGACGCAGTGCGCCCGGTCCCGACGTCCTCGATCCGGACGCCACGATCCGCTTCGTCAAGGAAACGCAACGTGCGTGAGCGGACTGGCGCGACATGCTCGGCGCCGCGCAGCAGCACCGGCGAGGCGGCGGGCGGGATGTGCGCGATCCGCATCCCCGCCGTCAGCGTGAACGCGAAAGCGACCAGCGCGCCCGCGAGGATGAGTGCGCCGCGCGGGAGCTGGACGGAATGCGCATGGGTCATGCCGGCACCGCCTGTCCGTAGGCAGGTTGCGCAGCGGGCTCGGGCGCAGCAGGCGCTGCCACCGGCGCAGGCTGCGCGACCGTCCCGCTCGGTTGGACCGCGAGGCACGCGCGCGCGATCATCGTTGCCACTCGCGCGGCATCGGGAACCGCGCGGAGCATCGGCTCGGGGGTCGCGACCCGCCACGGCCGTGCGTGCGGCCACAAGGCGAGGAACCCGAGCTTGCGCTCGCTGCTGAGCGTCAGCGGCAGATCGCCCGATCCATCCGCGTGCGTCGCGAGCCCGACGTTTCCGATCAACCGCAACGGCAGGTTGATGCATTTAGAAAACGCCACGCCGACGCGGAACACGATCCGCCGGTTGGTCAGCGTATACAGCGTCGTCCGTGCCGACGCCCAGGCCAGCGCATGGAGCAGCCCGACCGCGAGCAGCCCGAACCCGCCGGTCAGTGCGACCCCCGAGAGATCGCCGATCCCGGCCACGCCGTGCGCCAGCGCCGCCCCCAGCGACCAGCCCGCAAGCAGGACGAAATACCCCGTCACCAGCCGCGTATGGAACGCGGTCCGCGCAAGCACCCGCCAGTCGGGCGCGCCCTGCCACAGGATCCGCTCGTCCCTGGGCAACAGCCCCGGCAGCCCCGGGATAGGCTCATGGTCGTGCTCGGTCACAGGAACGGCTCCTGCCGGTCGGGCGTGGCATACAGATAGCCGCCGCCGAAATAGCCGAGCACGCGCTCCTCCTCGTAGAAAGTGATCCGGTCGGTCGCGCCGATCCGCGGCGCATCCGCAAATTGCGCGGCGGTCACCGCATCGCACACCACGCGGCGGCGACCGCGCTCGACATCGCACATCATCATCGGGACCAGCACCGTGCCGCCGGCCCCAGTAAGACCACCCGCCGCAAGATCGACCGCGAGATAGCGGATCAGCCGGTCGGCGCGGTCGATCCACAGGTCTGAAACCGTCCCTGCCAGCACGCCGTCGCACCCGAGCACCGGCATCCCGCGTGGATCGGGATCGCGCCGTTCGATCTGATAATCGAGCGCCACCCCCATCGGGACGATCCGCGGATGCCCCTCCATGTCGATATCGGGATGGTCCGCGCGCTGCGCGTACGCCGCAGGCCCGATCCCGTCGACCAGCGGGTTGCCGGTCGGCGCATAAGGCGCTCCTGCGAAGCGATCGGTGAAGCGCGCCGCGATCTCGACCGGCTCGCGCCCCTTGGTCGGAGTCGTCACGGTGCCGCGCCCGAACGGGAGCCGGAACGTCTTGGGGAGCGCGGTGAGGAAGAAACCGCCCTCGGATTCGAGCCGCCCGGTGATCTCATGCTCGAGCGGATAGCCCTCGCGCCGGTCCTCGCGGCGCAGGTAGATGACGAGGCAGAGGAAGAACAGGACGAACGCGTAGAAGACCAGCAGCGCGACATCGATGCCGGGGGTAAGGGTCGGGTGCATGGTCGGTCTCCCGTTGTTCAGGCCGGAAATTCGGAAAGGCCGAAGCGTGTCCGGCCAAAACTGATGCGAGTCGGGTCGGTCGCGGGGCGGACCAGCGGGCCGAGCACGATCAGCGTCGCGAGCAGCAGCACGATCTCGAGCGCATAGACCGCGCCATAGCCGGTCGCCGCGTCCGCGAGCGTCGGCCCGAGATCGCGCGCGACCGCGAGCGTCGAGGTCACGTCGCGCAGCACCGCGCCGAGCGCGATCGCCACCCCCGCCGAGGTCGCCTGCACCGCGCCCCACGCGCCGAGCGCGAGCCCGGTGCGGCCGTCGAGCTCCTCGCGGTCCGCGATCGCCATCGCCGCGGTCAGCGTGCCGACCGAGAACAGCCCGCCGCCGAAACCGATGATCGCCGCCCCGATCGCGAGCAGCGCACTCGCCTGCAACGGGGCCGCGAAGATCACGCAGAGGAACGCTGCGATCCCCGCAACCCCGCCGAACCCCGCGAGCCGGTGCGGCTCCGCACCCTTGCCGAGCGCGCGCGCGGCGAGCGCGAACCCGCTCAGCATCCCCACCGCCCACAAGGCGGTCAGCGAGGTCGTCGCGCCGACCGACAGCCCGAGGATCTGCCCGCCATACGGTTCGAGCAGCACGTCCTGCATCGCGAACGCCGCCGCGCCGAGCCCGGTCGCGATCAGCAGCCGCAGTGTCCTTGGCCGGGCGATGAACACCGCCCAGGTCTCGCCGAAGCGCGCGCGGGCCTCCGGCACCGGTGTTCCGCCGCGTTGCCGCGCTTCCTGTTTCCACAAGGCGGTGACGTTGAGCACCACCGTCAGCACCGCCGCGCCCTGGACGATCTGGACGAGATGCGTCGGGCTGAAATCGTCGAGCAGCCGCCCGATCACGATCGCGCTGACCATCATCCCCAGCAGCAGCATGACATACAGCAGCGCGACGACACGCGGGCGCGTCTCCGCCGGCGCAAGATCGGTCGCAAGCGCGAGCCCCGCGGTCTGAGTCGTGTGCATCCCCGCGCCGACCATCAGGAACGCGAGCCCCGCGCCGATCTGCCCGACGATCGCCGGGCCTTCGCCGCGCCCGGTCATCACCAGCAAGGCGAACGGCAGCAACGCGAACCCGCCGAACTGGAGCAACGTCCCGAACCACAGATACGGCACGCGCTTCCACCCGAGCAGCGACTGGTGATGATCCGACTTGAACCCGATCAGCGCGCGGAGCGGCGCGAACACGAGCGGCAGCGACACCATCGCGCCGACCGCCCAGCTCGCCATTCCGAGCTCGACGATCATCACGCGGTTGAGCGTGCCGGTCAGCAGCACCGCCGCCATCCCGACCGACACCTGGAACAGCGACAGCCGCAACAACCGCGCGAGCGGCAATTCCGCGCTCGCCGCATCCGCGAACGGCAGGAAGCGCGTGCCGAGCCGGTTCCAGAACGCCCCGCTGTTGAGCGGGCCGCTGCGTGGCGCGCGGGGTCGCAGCGACGCCTTGAGCGCGGTGAGGTCGCGCGTCATGGCAGCACCTCGAGCGCATGGCTGGTGTAGAAGCTCGCCGACACCCGCCGGTCGCGCCCGATCCGCGCTTCGGGGAGCGCCTTGCCGATCAGCGTGCGGAGCTTGGCGTCGCGCACCGGCAGGATCGCGGGCGAGCGGTCGCCGCGCGGGAACAGCCGCCCCATCCCGAGCATCGCGAGCAACAGCGGCGTCTGCGGCGCGAAGGTGAGGACGATCGATCCGCGCGTGCGCTGGGCGAGGCGTTGCACCACGCCGACGATGTCGCGGGCAGGGTAATGAATCAGCGAGTCCATCGCGACGACATGGTCGAAGCTGCCCAGCGCGGGGTCGAGCAGGTCGCCGACCCGCCAGTCGATCGCGAGCGCGGTTGGTGCACGGTCGCGCGCGATCTGCACGAGGCTCCCCGCGACGTCGATCGCGACCACCTCCGCCCCCCGCTCCGCCGCCGCGACCGCGAGCGCGCCCGTCCCGCATCCCGCGTCGAGCAGCCGCAGCCCGGTCATGTCGGCGGGGAGCCACGACAGCAACATGTCGCGCATCGCGCTCCGCCCCGCGCGCACCGTCGCGCGGATTCCGCTGACGGGGGCGTCCGAGGTGAGCTGCTCCCACGCCTTCGCCGCGGTCCGGTCGAAATAGGTCTCGAGGTTGCCCCGGAAGCGGTCGTAGGTC
>CAZNQA010000094.1:0-11235 GCA_964575105.1 uncultured Stakelama sp. | reverse complement strand
TGACCGGGGTCAAGCGGCCGCTCGGGCTCCATGCCGACCGGCTCGGCGTCCATATTCACGTCGTCGCGGCGGACGGATCGCCGGTGCGCAACCTCGGCCTGTGCGTCGCGAATGCGCATCTCGAGGTAAAGTCGATCATCGCGTCGCCCGTCGCAACCGGCATGGCGTGCCTCAGCGACGAGGAACGCGAGCTCGGTGTCGCACTGGTCGAGCTGGGGGCGGGGATCACCAACGTCTCGCTGTTCGCGGGCGGGATGCTCGTCGGGCTGATGTCGATCCCGATCGGCGCGCAGGACATTACCGACGACATCGCGTCGGCGTTCGGCACGCGCCGCGCGCAGGCGGAGCGGATGAAATGCGTCCACGGCTCGGCGAATGCGTCGCCGCGCGACAATCACGAAATGATCGACGTCGCGCCGATCTCGGCGGAGGAAGATGCGAGTGACGGCACGCGGATCACCAAGGCGCAACTGATCGCGGTGATCCGCCAGCGGCTCGACCATCTGATCGGCGAAGTGTCCAAGGCGCTCAAGGACCTCAAGTTCGAGGGCCCGGTCGGGCGGCAGGTCGTGCTGACCGGCGGTGGCGCGGAGCTCAAGGGGATCGCGGATTACGCGCAGGCGGCGCTTGGCCGTTCGGTGCGGATCGGTCGACCGCGCGGGTTGATGGGTTTGCCCGAAGCACATGCGACCCCGGCGTTCACCACGCTTGCGGGACTCGCGTTCTACGCGGCTGCCGACCCGATCGACCTGCGTGCGCTTTCGAGCAAGCAGCAGCTTGTCCACCGCCCGAAGGGATTTGCCGCATTCCGTCGCCTGATGGCGGCAGCCCGTGCAAATTATTAAACAATAACGTTGCGAAACGGCGGTTCGCGCTGGAACGACCGGCGGCGATAGTGCAGAACCGCCCTTTACGAAATGAGTGCGTCGGGCCGTAGCTGCCCGTTGGAGACTGGGACATGAGCATCGAATTTCTGCCCCCCGAAGTCGACGAACTGACCCCGCGCATCGCGGTGATCGGCGTCGGCGGCGCGGGCGGCAACGCCATCGCCAACATGATGCGCGCGGACGTGCAGGGTGTTGAGTTCCTCGTCGCCAACACCGACTCGCAGGCGCTGAAGCAGTCGGCGGCAAGCCACAAGATCCAGCTCGGCGTGAAGATCACGCAGGGCCTCGGCGCTGGCTCGCGTCCCGAGATCGGGCGTGCGGCGGCCGAGGAGACGATCGAGCAGGTCACCAAGATGCTCGAAGGCTCACACATGTGCTTCATCGCAGCCGGCATGGGCGGCGGCACCGGCACGGGGGCTGCTCCGGTCATCGCCAAGGCAGCGCGCGACATGGGGATCCTGACGGTCGGCGTCGTGACCAAGCCGTTCGCCTTCGAGGGTACGCGTCGCGCCAAGAGCGCCGAAGCGGGCATCGAGGAACTGCAGAAGTATGTCGACACGCTGATCGTCATTCCGAACCAGAACCTGTTCCTGGTCGCCAATGCGAACACGACCTTCAAGGAAGCGTTCCAGATGGCGGACGAAGTCCTCCAGCAGGGCGTCCGCGGGATCACCGACCTGATGGTCATGCCCGGCCTCATCAACCTCGATTTCGCCGACGTCCGTTCGGTGATGCAGGAAATGGGCAAGGCGATGATGGGCACTGGCGAGGCCGATGGCGACAATCGCGCGATCGAGGCGGCGTCCAAGGCGATCGCCAACCCGCTGCTCGACGGGGTCAGCATGAAGGGCGCGAAGGGCGTCATCGTGTCGATCACCGGGGGCGACGACATGCGCCTGCTCGAAGTCGACGAAGCTGCGAACCACATTCGCGAGCTGGTCGACGACGATGCCAACATCATTTGGGGCTCGGCGTTCAACCCCGACCTCGAGGGCAAGATCCGCGTCTCGGTGGTCGCCACCGGAATAGAGGCCGAGGCGCGCCCGCCGGAGGCAGCAGCACCCGCATCGCGCGCGTTCAGCTTCTCGAGTAAGAAGGGCGACGAGCCTGCCGCGACGCCGATGGCAGCGCCTGCGCCGACCCCGGCCCCGACGGCTGCGCCCGCACCGGTTGCCGCGCCCGCGCCGGCTGCTCAGGCACCTGCGCCGGTTGCCGCTGCCGCCCCCGCCGAAACCGACGAACTCGTGCTCGGCAGCGAAGCGGCGATGCCGCCTGCGAAGCGCGTCTACGGCGATATCGACGTACCCGCTCCGGCCAGCGACGATACCGCTGCCGAGGCACCGACCCGTCGCCGCTGGCTGTCGCCCGGCGCTGCGGTTTCGGAAGAAACCGCCGCCCCCGCCGCAGCCGAGCCGGTAGCCCCCGCGCCCGCACCGCGCGTCAAGCTCGGCGGCACGCTGTTCGAGCGTATGTCGAGCGTCTCGCGCGGGGCAGCCCGCGAGGAAGAGGCGTCGCCCGACAAGGATCCGCTGGATATCCCGCGCTTCCTGCACCGGCAGAACAACCAGTAACCCGGAACGATCGACCATGCCCCTGAAACGGGCATGGTCGAGCGAGGGTCGATTGATCCTGCGCGGCGGCTGGCTTCGTCGCCCGCCGCCGTTCCGTTTCGTCTTGGCGCAAGCCGGTGCGGCATGTCCTTGCCGGTTCAGTGGTACCGGGCTTTAGGGGTCTTCATGCGCACCGTACGCCCCACCGTTTCGATTGCCGTTTCGATCCTCGCCCTGATCGCGAGCGGTGCCGGAAGCGCACAGACCCGGCCATCCTATCCGGCTTATCCCGCGGCCTCGCCCTATCCCGCCACGACGCCGTATGCCGTCCAGCCGCAGGGCGACGCGGACGCGCTGGCGAGCGAGATCCGCCTGCTCGCCGCCGATCCCAACAATGTGCAATCGCTGGTGCGCGCGGGCGAGCTTGCGCTCAAGCTCGACGATGCGACCGCGGCGGCGACCTTCTTCGCACGCGCTGCCCGAGTCGACCCGCGCAACTGGCGGATCAAGGCGGGCGAGGGGAGCCTGCTCGTCACCGCCGAGCGCCCCGGCGAGGCGTTGCGGCATTTCGCCGATGCGGAGTCGCTCGGGGGGGATGTGCGCACGTTCGCGGCGGACCGCGCGCTCGCCTATGACCTGATCGGCGAGCAGGACCGTGCGCAACGCGACTATCGGCTCGCGCTGCGCGCTGCGGAGAATGACGAGACGCGGCGGCGCTATGCGCTGTCGCTCGGGATTTCGGGCAAGCGCGAACTGGCGTTGAAGGAGATCGAGCCGCTGCTGCGCAAGAGCGATCGCGGGGCGTGGCGGTCGCGCGCGTTCATCCTCGCGATGGGCGGGGATCGTCCGGGGGCGGAGCGGATCGCGACGACGATGATGCCCGCGGGGATGGCGCAGGGGCTCCAGCCGTTCTTCGACCTGCTGCCGACGCTGCGCCCCGCCGACCGCGCGTTCGCAGTGCATTTCGGCGAAGTGCGCGCGTCGCCGACCCGGCTTGCCGATGCACGGATGGTGCCGCCGCTGCGCGCGCTCGGGCCCGACCCGACTGCGCCGGTCGAGGTGGCGGCCAAGTCTGCGCCCGTCGTGACCACGGTTGCGGCCGCGCCGACTCGCAAGGACCGCCGCTCGCGCAAGCAACGTGAGCGCGACACGATCGTCGCGGCGACGACCCCGCCGGTCGTCCCGCTGCCCGCGCCGCCGGCCTATGTCGCGCCGTCTGCATCGCTCGCGGCGACGACGCCGTATCGCGGGCAGCCGTATCTCGGGGGGCGCTCGCCCGTTTCGAGCGGGACGCGCGCGGCGAACCTCGCGGCGGCGAATGCGCTGCGGTCGCCAGCGGCGACGGCGGCGTTTGCGGGGAGCGCGCCGGTCACGCCGGCGTCGAGCGCGCCGACGGTCGCGTCCGTGGTGCCGCGGGCGGCTGTGCCGTCGTCGGTCGCGCTCGGGTCGTCGACGGTGGTCGGGTCGGGGCGTGCAACCGGCGCGCCGACGGCGACGCCGTATGTCGCCCCCTATGTGCCTGCGGCTGCGGCGCGCTACGTGCCTGCGACGCCGACGCCGACGCAGACGCAGACCCTGGCGCCAGCGCGACCGCTCTCGCCGACTCAGCTTGCCAATGCCACCTCCGTGACATCGGCGGCAGCAACGCCGGTGCCCGTCGTGGCGGCGCCCGTCGTCGTGGCACCGCCCGTCGTCGCGACTCCGGTCGTGCCGAACGGCGGCGTCGCGCCGACCACCGCAAGCGCGTTTCCGGTCGCGTCCGCTTCGCCGGCGGCGTCTGCCCCGGCGGTCCCGGTCGCCGCGCCGACCCCGATGCGCAGCGAACAGTCGATCCTCGCCGCGATCATCGCCGATATCAACGTCCCCGGGTCCGAACTCGGCGTCGCGCCCGAGCGGATGGCGGTCACGACCCCGCCGCCGATCCAGCGCGCGATCCCGAGCCGCCCGCTCGCGGATTCGCCCGAGGTTGCCGAGCAGCGTCCGGTCGCCCGCCCGGTCGAGAAGCCGGCGGCCGCCTACAGGACCGTCACCCGCAAGGCGCTGGCGGAGGCGGCAACCGCGACCGACCCCGCCGAATCGAAGCGCGGGGATTCGCGCAGGACGTCGGCGGCGAAGACCGACGGCGACGAGAAGACCGACAAGCCGGTCAAGGGCGACAAGCCGGTCAAGGGTGAAGGGGCCGCCAGGAAAGCCGCGGACGCGAAGAAGCTGGCGGACGCGAAAAAGGCCGAGGAGAAGCGCAAGAACGACCCCAAGCTCCTCGAACCGCAGCGGTACTGGGTGCAGGTCGCGGCGGGCGCGAACGAGGGGGATCTGTCGAAGCAATGGGTCAAGCTCAAGACCAAGAACGCCAAGACCCTCGGCAGCCGCAGCGGATACGTCACGCCGCAACGCGCGACCAATCGTATCCTGACCGGGCCTTTCAAGACCGAGGACGAGGCGCAGGCGTTCGTCAACACGCTTGCCCGACAGGGCGTCTCGGGCTTCGTGTTTAGCAGCGAAGCGGGGCAGAAAGTCACGAAATTGCCCGCCAAATGAGAACAGTCGCGCGCTGGGCGAGCCGCCCGGAGCAGAGCCGTGGTCGCCTGCATGACGAACCGGGCGGGGCCGCGGGCAGCTCGGTGCGCGGCCCGCGCGATGCGTTCCAGCGCGACCGCGACCGGATCGTCCACTCGATCAGCTTCCGCCGGCTGCGGCACAAGACGCAGGTGTTCATGGCACCCGATGGCGACCATTTCCGCGTCCGGCTGACGCACAGCCTCGAGGTCGCGCAGATCGCACGGACGATCGCGCGCGCGCTCGGGCTCAACGAGGATCTGACCGAGGCGTTGGCGCTCGCGCATGACATCGGGCATCCGCCGTTCGGTCATGCCGGGGAGGATGCGCTCGGGCGCGCGCTCGCGGGGCAGGGCGGGTTCGACCATAATGGCAACACGCTGCGCGCGCTGATGCTGATCGACAGCCCGTATCCGCGCTGGAACGGGCTCAACCTGACGTGGGAGACGCTCGAGGGGCTCGCCAAGCACAACGGCCCGATCGCGCGGCCCGGCTGGGCGCTGGCGGAATGCGACGCGACCTTCCCGCTCGAGCTGACGCGCTGGTCGAGCCTCGAGGCGCAGGTCGCGGCGATTGCGGACGACATTGCGTACGACAATCACGACATCGACGACGGGCTGCGCGCCGGGTTGCTGACGCTCGACCAGTTGCTCGCGGTGCCGGTGGTGGCGCGCGAATGGGACGGCGTGCGCGCGCGTTTCCCCGACGTCGCGCCCGAGCGGCTGGTGGGGGAGCTGATCCGCACGCAGATCGGGACGATGGTCAACGATCTGATCGCGGAGACGCAGGTGCGGCTCGAGGGCATCGGCGACGTCGCGGACGTGCGCGCGGCGGGGCGGTGTCTCGTCGGCTTCTCGGACGCGATGCGCGACGACGAGCGGACGCTCAAGCGGTTCATGTACGCGAACCTGTATCACCATCCGCGGCAACTGGCGGCGGCGCAGGCGGCGGAGGGGATCGTGTCGGGGCTGTTCGCGGCGTATCGCGGGGATCCGGCGTTGCTGCCGCGCGAATGGGCGGAGCGGTTGCCGGCGGACGAGCCGTGGCGGAGCCGGCATATCGCCGACTTCATCGCGGGGATGACCGACCGCTATGCGGTCTCGCGGTATCGCGAGGTGGTCGGGCCGATCGATCTGCCGGAGGGGTTTTAGCGCGGGATTGCAGTACCTGGCGCTTCCTTGGCGAAGGCCGGGGGCCAGTCGCGGAACGGCGTAAGCGACCGGGGGCGCTCCGTTTCTCGGCCACCGCGACTGGGCCCCGGCCTTCGCCAGGGAAGCGTTTCAGCGTGCGACGCTGCGCGGGCTCAGCGCGAGGCGATCACGGCGTCGTCCATCCCGGCCGTCTTGGTGGGGACGAAGAACGAGACGGGCACGCCGCTCGACACGCCCGAAACGCGCTTGCCGCGGACGACGAGGTGGAACGTCTCGCCCGAGGTCAGGTTGCGCCCGTCGATCGCGACATGGTCGGCCTTGGCGACCTTGGTGTAGGTGAAGGTCTGGCCGTCGCGGGTGAAGGTGCGGGCGTCGCTGGCCGTATCAGCGAACGCCGGGGCGGCGGACAGGAGGACGAGCGCGGTGGCGGTTGCGATGGACTTGAGCATGATCGGTTCCTTTCGTTGCGAAAGCCGGATCAGCATCCTCTCCAGGGTTAAGCCTGCTACCGAACGTCATATTGCAGTGCAGCATACGGCCCAAGCGCAAAGCATGCGAGCGCGATTGCACAAAGCGAACGCTACCTTCTCGGCGCGGGCACAATCCTGCGACAAACCCGGCGCAGAACGCGCCCATCGACTCGCGTATTGGGACAGTGTTCGTGACCAAGGCAAGTATCGCGCTTAATCGGTTCGGTCTGGGCGCGCGCGGCGATCAGCCGACCCCGCCGGACCCGGTCGGCTGGCTGACCCGCCAGCTCAGCAGCTACGATCCGCACCCCGACCCGATCGCCGCCGCGCCGACCAGCGCGACGGTCGCTGCGGGGCTTGCGGACTATTACCGCGAGCAACGCGCGATGCGAATAATGCAGGGGAACCGCCCGCCGGCCGCTCAAGGTCCGGCGTCCGCGCCGATGCAGGCACCGGGCGCGCCCGGCATGGCACCGTCAACGCCCGAGACGCCGGGACAGAGCGACGCGATGAAACAGGCGCGCCAGTTCGCGCAGCGTGCCGGGCGCGGCGATTATGCGGGCGCGGTCGGCGCGCGCGCGACCAATGCGCTCGTCACCGAGACGCCGTTCGTCGAGCGGCTGGTGTATTTCTGGTCGAACCATTTCGCGGTATCGGCGGACAAGCTCGAGTTGATCGGGCTTTCGGGGACGCTCGAGACCGAGGCGATCCGGCCGCATGTGCTCGGGACCTTCCGCGAGATGCTGATCGCGGTCGAGCAGCATCCCGCGATGCTGCTGTATCTCGACCAGGCGGTGTCGGTCGGCCCCAATTCGCCGCGCGGGGCGCAGATCGCGGCGCGTGGCAATCGCAAGGTCGGGCTCAACGAGAATCTCGCGCGCGAGATCCTCGAGCTGCACACGCTTGGCGTGCGGACCGGGTACACGCAGGCGGACGTCACCGAATTCGCGCGCGCGATGACCGGCTGGACCGTCGCGGGGATCGGGCGCGGGCCGGGGGCGGGGGCGGCGGGGACCGACGGACTGCCGGGCGACTTCGTCTTTGCGGCGCCCATCCATGAACCCGGCGACCGCACGATCATGGGGAAACGCTATCCCGCGGGTGGGGTCGAGCAGGCGCGGGCGGTGTTGCAGGACGTGTCGATTGCGCCTGCCACCGCGACTCATGTGATGACCAAGCTCGCGCGGCATTTCGCGGGGGATACGCCGCCGCCCGCGCTGGTCGCGCGGTTGCAGGCGGCGTTCCTGTCGTCGGGCGGGGATCTGCCGACGGTGTATCGCGCGCTGATCGCGTCGCCCGAAGTGTGGGTCGAGCGGCCGCTCAAGTTCAAGACGCCGTGGGAATGGACGATCTCGTCGATGCGCGCGTTGAACGTCAAGACCGCGGACCCGCAGGCGATGGTGGGGCTGCTCAACCAGCTCGGGCAGCCGACGTGGAAGCCGGGGCAGCCGATCGGGTATGACGACATCGCCGCGAGCTGGGCGGGGCCGGATGCGGTGCTGCGCCGGGTCGAGGCGGCGGAGCGGTTCGCGTCGCGCGCGGCGAACGTCGATGCGCGCGCGCTTGCGCCTAGGGTCCTGCCGGGTGCGGTCAGCCCCGCGACCCAGAGCGCGCTCGCCGCGTGCGAGAGCCCGGCGCAGGCGCTCGCCTTGCTGCTCGTTACGCCCGAATTCCTGCGGAGGTAGTTGCCATGTACGATCGTCGTTCGTTTCTTGGCGCGGGTGTCGCCGGTGCCGTGTTCGCCGCCCTCAGCCCGCGGATGGCGTTTGCCAAGGCGGAGACCGACAAGCGGTTCGTGTTCATCATCCAGCGCGGCGCGGCGGACGGGCTCGGGATCGTCGCACCCGTCGGCGACCCAGCCTTCGTGGGGGCGCGTGGCGATCTGGCAACCGATTTCGCCGGCGCGCCGAAGTTGGACTCGATGTTCGCGCTGCATCCCGCGATGGCGAGCGTGAAGGCGTTGTACGGCCAGAAGCAGGCGCTGGTGGCCCACGCTGTCGCCTCGCCGTATCGCGACCGATCGCATTTCGACGGGCAGAACGTGCTCGAGAGCGGCGGGACGGGGGCGTATCAGCTCAAGGACGGCTGGATGAACCGGTTGCTCGGCGTGTTGCCGCCGACGCAGGCGAAGGCGATCGCGGTGTCGGCGACGGTGCCGCTGGCGTTGCGCGGGGCGCATGAGGTTGCCTCGTACGCGCCGTCGAGCTTGCCGCAGGCGTCGGACGATCTGATGCAGCGCGTTTCGATGCTGTACGAGGGGGACAGCCAGCTCCATGCGCTGTGGAGCGAGGCGATGGGGACGCGCGCGCTGACCGGCGATCTGGCGGCGGGGGGCGGGGCGAATGCCGCCGCTACGGGTGCGCTGGCGGCGCGGCTGATGGCGCCCGCGAACGGCGCGCGGATCGCGATGATCGAGACCGGCGGCTGGGACACGCATACCGGGCAACGCGCGCGACTTGGCGCGCAGTTGAAGGGGCTGGATGCGATGATCGGCGCGCTTCAGACGGGGCTCGGGCCGTTGTGGAGCGATACGCTTGTGCTGGTCGCGACCGAGTTCGGGCGGACCGTCGCGGTCAACGGGACGGGCGGGACCGATCACGGGACCGGGAGTTCGGCGATGCTGCTGGGCGGCGCGGTGCGCGGCGGGCGGGTGCTGGCGGACTGGCCGGGGCTTGCGCCGACTGCGCTGTTCGAGGGGCGGGATTTGCGGCCGACGCTGCAGTTGGATGCGTTTATCGGGGGCGCGGTCGCGGGGCATTTCGGGGTGGAGCCGGTTAAGGCGATGGGGGCGCTGTTTCCGTCGTCGAAGGGGATGGCGGCGGTGATGGGGCTGGTTTGACCCCTCGGCGACGAAAAACGCGTAGACTCGAAAGGGCAGCAATATTTCCCTGTACGAGATCTATTTCGCCCAGGGTGACCAGACCTTGCTCCGTGCCGAGTTTCAGGCACACACGCTGTTTATCATTTGAGGGGAAAGACCGTGAATGATGTCAGCCCGGCGATGACGTTGCTGCTTACGGCGGCGTTCGTCGGCGTTCCGGGCTGGCATCGCTTTTCCACGCTCGTCTCGGTCGGGGGCATGGTGTTCTGGCTCGTCGCGATGCTGTGGCTGATCCGAAACGAAGTGCGTTTGCCCATCCCCGCGGCTGCGGCGCATGGGGCGACGGTGCTGGCCGCACTCCTCGTTGCGGTCACGCTGGCGATCCGGCTCCTGCACACTGTTCGGCGCCGCAACCTCCGGAATGGCTCGCCCCCTCCCGCTTGAGCACCGGCATGCCTTGGATGTTGGTGATCAAGCGGGGGGGCGCTTACTGCGCCACCACCGGGAGCAACACTGCGCTCGCGCCGACGCTGCCGTGCTGGATCGTCACGGTCGCCTTCTTGTAATCGCCCGGCTTCGCGAGGAAGATGTTGGGGACGAAGGTCTGTGGGTTGCGATCGTAGACCGGGAACAGCGACGACTGGACCTGCACCATGATCTTGTGCCCCGGCAAAAATTCATGGTTCACCGCGGGCAGGCGGAAGCGATATTCCTGCGTCTTGTTCGCCGGGATCGCGCTCGGCTTGGCGAAGCTGTCGCGATAGCGGCCGCGGAAGATGTCGAGGCTGATCGCGAGCTGGTAGCCGCCCATCTTGGGGTTGCTCGCGACCTCGTTGGGATAGACGTCGATCAGCTTGACCACGATGTCGCCGTCCGAGCCGGTCGTCTTGGCGAAGATGTCCGCCCATGGCACGCCCGAGACCTTGACCGTCTTGGTCAGCACCGGGGTCGAATAGCTCATCACGTCGGTGCGGCCGTCGACCGAACGCTGGTCGGACACCAGCCAGTCGCCCCAGCGGCCGTCGCCGAAGTTGATCGGGCGCGGGAGGTACGGGACGGGGTTGGCGGGGTCGGAGACATAGCTGTCCCCGCCATTCGCCGCGCGCTGGAAGCCGAGGCCCTTGTCCGCCTGGAGATACAGCGGGGTCAGCGCGGTGTCGCAGCCCTTGTCGCACGACAGCGGCCATTTGGGGAAACTGTCCCAATGGTTCGCGCCGGTGTTGTAGATCGCCGCGGCGGGAAGGGTAACCGCGGGTCCGTCCTTGAGATACTGATTGAAGAAGGGCAGCACCATGTCTTCGCGATACTGTTCCGCGGTGTCGCCGTTCCACTGCAAGGGCCCGAGCGAGCGGCCGTCGCGGTTGACCTGGCTGTGGCGCCACGGGCCCATCACCAGATAGTTGTTCGACTGGTGCCCGGCTTTCACCAGCGCCTCATAGGCGTGGATCCCGCCCCACATGTCCTCGTGATCCCACAGGCCCTGTTCCCACAGGGTCGGGACGGTCGAGGGGCTCGCGGCGAGCAACGTGTCGAGCGCCTGGCCCGACCAGAAGCCGTCATAGGCCGGATGCTGGACCATGCGGTTCCAGTACGGCAGCTGGTCGTAGCCCGACTTCTTCGCCCAATCGCCTGCCGAGATCGTGCGGAAATTGTCGTAATCGTCGTATCCGCCCGAAGGGGGTGCCTTGCCCGCGCCCTTGTAGCCGGTCTGCGATCCGAGCCAGCCGATGTTGGGGAGGCGGAACGCGCCGTAATGGAACCAGTCGTCGCCCATCCAGCCGTCGATCATCGGGCTCTGCG
>CAZNQA010000093.1:0-11294 GCA_964575105.1 uncultured Stakelama sp. | reverse complement strand
GAGGCGCAGTTGCAGATCGAGCATTACTGGGCGGGCGCGCTGCGCCGCGCGGTGATCGACGGCGACGTCGAGCATGGCAGCGTGATGGCGGGCCAGTCGGTCGGCATGGTGACCAAGGAAGAACCCGTCACCGAGATCATCGCGAGCCTGATGGACGAAGCGGCGGCGGCGCTGGCGCAGCGCGCCGCGTAAGCGCCGCTACCCCGCCTTGCGCGCGAGGAAGCCGTAGGAAAAGCCGATGTCGCCGATCCGCCCGTTGGGCGTGACCTCGATCGGCGTCAGGCCATGCCGCGCGAACAGCGCGAAGATGTGGCGTTGCGGGAGGGCGTGCATCTCCATGCCCTCGTGCCGCCCTTCGCCCGCAAGGTAGCGATCGACCGAGAAGCTGTAGTCGTACAGGTGGCAGGGCACCTGGAAATAGGCGAGTCCACCGGGTTCGAGGCAGGCCAGCGCATGGTCGAGCAACTGGTGGATGATCGGCGGCGGATTGTGCTGGAGCACGATCACCGAGAAGAAGACGTCATAGGGCGGGGGCGTCGACAGGAAGTCGGCGAGGGGGATCAACGTCGCATTGTCGACCGCGCGCTCGCCGAGCCGCGCGCGCCCGAGCGCGAGATGCCCGGCGCTGATGTCGACGCCGACATAGGCGGCACAGCGTTGCGCGAAGGGTTCGGCGATCCGTCCGACGCCGCACCCGAATTCAAGCACCGTCCAGTCCGCGTCGAGCGATATCCCGTTGCGCAGCAAGGCGGTCTCAAAGCCTGCCACCTCGAGCTTGCCGGTGCCGTAGAATTCCTCGATGTCCGCGGTCCCGAGCGTCTCGCTGAGGTATTTCGGGTTGGTGAGGACGGAGTAATAGGCCTCCTCCCGGCCATAGCGCGACCAGACCTCGCGGATATGGTCGGTCAGCCGCGCGAGATCCTCCGGCGCGGCGAACACTTCGCAGTCGCGGCCGTTCTGCTCGGTGTCGATCTTGATGCAGGCAAGGCTCGTTCGCCGACGCGTCGCTTCCGCCGAGTCATGGAAACGGCGGATCACCTCCCAGACTGTCGGCTGCCCTTCGAGATGATGGGCGATCGTCGCCCGGTCCTCCGGCGGTCGCCCGAGGAAATTCGCGTAACAGGCGGAAACGTCTTCGGCCGTGGCGAGACGCAATTGGCTGGCGAGTTCGGGAGCTGAGACCATGAGCGCGCCTTAGTGAAGTTCGCCGGCACGTTCCTAGGGATACCCCTAGTCAGGTGCTGGCGTCGTCACCGCCGTGCATCATCCCCCCGGTCATTCCGCCCCGGCCATTCCGCCGCCGACCAGAAACACAAGCGCCGCCGCGCCGCCGCCGAACACCAGCGCGATCAGCAGCGACACTATCCCCGCGACGAGCGACCCCGAGCGGCGGCGGTTGAACGCGCCGCGCTTGCCCGGCTTGCCGAGCCTGAGCTCGACATAGCCCGCCGCGGCGCCGCCAAGGACGGTCATCGCCAGTGTGATCGCGGCGCCGGGCAGCGTTTGCGACGCGATCGCGATCGGCAGGATCAGCGCGAACGGGGCCGCCATTGCGAAGGCGGCGAGCAGCTTGGCGCGATCGATCGTGGCGCGCGCGACCGGTGCCACCTGAAGCAGGTCGGGGGCATCCTCCGCCGAGACGGTCAGCCAGGCGAAGCTGCCGACGAGCTGGCTCGCGATCAGCACGCTGGCAAAGGCGAGCGCGGCGGGGACGGGGACCGCGTGCCGCCCGCCGAGCAGCCCGAGCACCAGCGGCGCGAGATAGATCAGCCGCAGCACGATCTGGAACGCGAGCGCCGGGTCGCGCGCGAGCAGCCGCCATTCCTTGGCGAACACCGTTCGGGTCAGCCCGGGGTGGAACAGCCGGGAACTCGCCCGGCCGGTCGGGCGGGCGCGCGAAAACCTTGCGCCGCCGTCGAGATACCCCGAGAGGAACGCGCGTTCGAGCGTGACCCCTGCACCCGCGAACGCCGCCAGCCCAAGGCCGAGCAGCACCGCGATCGCAAGCGGGTCACCGAAGCCGGCGTGGCCGGGCAGCCCGCTCAGTCCCGACGTGCCGATCCCGGTGGCGCGGAGCCGCTCGAACACTGTCGTGAAGGTACTCGAACGCCCGTCGCCGTGCGGCAGGACCTGAGTGAACAGGAACAGCGCGCCTCCGAGCACCGCCGCCGCGACCTGCCCGACGGTGCGCGCTGCGCGCGGGCCGACCAGCGCGGCGATGACGAGCGTCAACGCAAGCCCGAGCGACGCCGCGACCAACGCAAGCGCGAGCAGCAGCGCGACCAGCCCGAACAGCCGCGGATGGCCGAGGATCGCGACCGGGAGCACGATCGGGAGCAGCAGCACCGCATAGGTCAGCGCGATCGTCGCGGCGATCCCGAGGAGCTTCGCGAGCAACACGCTGCGTCCAGAGATCGGCGCGGAGAGCAGCAGCGCGAGGTCGCCGCTTTCGTACAGCGTCCGCTGGCTGCCGATCATCGCCTGCGCAGTCATGAAGCTGAGCGCGAGCGTACTGACCGCAAGCACACCGATCAGCGCGTCGGGCGGCACCGGGATCGCCCGGTTGCGGAGCGCCCAGCCCGCAAGGCAGCCGATCACGAGCCATGCGCCGACGAGCAGATAGCCGATCCAGCGCGTCTTCCCCCTGGTCGGCCGCGCGCGCAGCGCGAGCCGCAGTTCGTGGAGCGCAAGCCACGCGAAACTTCCCGGGCGCGCAAGGCTCATGCGGCGACTGCAGGCGTGCTGGTCAGGCGGATGAACGTATCCTCGAGCGTCATCCCCTCGGTCCCCGCGCGGTCGCGCAGGTCCTGCAACGTGCCCTCGGCGAGCAGTCTCCCGCCCGCGATGATCCCGATCCGGTCCGCCATCCGCTCGGCGACCTCGAGGATGTGCGTGGTGATGATCACGGTCTTGCCCGCATCGACCTGCGCGCGGAGCGCATCCTTCACGAGCCGCGCCATCGTCGCGTCGAGCCCGGTGAGCGGTTCGTCGAGGATCAGCAGCCGCGGATCGTGAATCAGCGCGCCGGCAAGCGCGACTTTCTGTTTCATGCCCCGCGAGAAGCCCTCGCAGCGCGTGTCGCGCTGGTCCCACAGGTCGAGCCATTGCAGCAACCGATCCGCCTCGGCGGCGGCGTGCGCGGGGTCCATCCGCCACAGCCCAGCGACGAAGGCGAGATATTCCAAGGGGGTGAGCTTGTCGTAGAGCATCGCCTCGTCGGGGAGCCACGCGGTGATCGCCTTGGCGCCGAGCGGATCGCGCGTGGTGTCGATCCCGAAGATCTCGATCGACCCCGCGTCGGGAACGGCGAGCCCCGCGACCATCCGCAGGGTGGTGGTCTTGCCCGCGCCATTGGGGCCGAGCAGCGCGTAAAGCTGCCCCGCCGCGATATCGAGGTCGAGATCCCGGATCACGGGCTTGTCGAAGCTCTTCGCAAGCCCCCGGATGCGCAGCGCTGAATCGGTCATCTGTTCTGTTTAAGCGGTACCCTGCGCCCGTCCAGCGCGATCGCCGGGGCCATGCGGGGTTTTCGTTGCGACGGCTTGCCGCTAGAGCGACACGGAATGCCGCAGCCCGATCCCGACATGCCTGTTCCGACGGGGTCCGCCCGCGCCGAGCACCCGCGCGACCCGGCCATGCCCGCGGTCGAGGGGCTCGACCAGCCTGCGAACGGGCGGATCGTCGGGGGCGAGCATCGCTTTCCGCTGCGCGTCTATTTCGAGGACACCGATCTTTCGGGGATCGTCTATCACGCCAATTACCTGCGCTACATGGAGCGTGCGCGCTCGGACATGCTGGTGCGCGCCGGGATCGACCAGCGCGCGCATCAGGAAGCGGGGGGCGGGGCCTATGCGGTCACCGCGCTGTCGATCCGGTATCGCGCGCCCGCGCGGCTCGACGATGCGCTGGTGGTGGTGACGCGATTGCGGCTGATCCGCGCCGCATCGGTCGATATTCATCAACAGGTCATGTTGGGTGCCCAGATACTCACCGAGGCCGAGGTGACCGCGGCGTTGGTCTCGCCAAGCGGGCGGCCGCTGCGCCAGCCGCGCGCATGGGTCGCCGCGTTCGAGCAGGTCATGGGCGAGCAGGTCATGGGCGAGCAAGTGATGGGTGAGCAGCAAATGCCATCAGGGGAAAAGACGTCGTGAACGAGATGATGCTGAATACCGACGCGGCGAGCATGTCGCCGATCGCGTTGTTCCTCCAGGCCGACGTGGTCGTGAAGGCGATCATGATCGGGCTGTTGCTGGCAAGCGTGTGGACCTGGGCGATCATCATCGGCTTCGTGGTCAAGCTGAGCGGGATCCGCCGCAACATCGGGACCTTTGAAAAGGCGTTCTGGAAGGCGGAGGATATCGACGCCTTCTACAAGGAGCATGTCGACAGCAAACTGCCGATCGCGCGGGTGTTCGTCGCGGGCGTGGCGGAATGGCGGCGCTCGACCGTCGGCGGGCAAGTCGATCGCGGGGCGACGCGCGAACGGCTCGCGACCGCGATGGGGGCTTCGGTCGCGAACGAGATCGATATCCTGTCCGACCGGCTCAACATTCTCGCGACGATCGGCTCGGTCGCGCCGTTCGTCGGGCTGTTCGGCACGGTGTGGGGGATCATGCGGAGCTTCACCGGGATCGCCAGCGCGAACAACACGTCGCTCGCGGTGGTCGCGCCGGGGATTGCGGAAGCACTGTTCGCCACCGCGATCGGGCTGTTCGCAGCGATTCCGGCGGTGATCGCGTACAACCGTTTCAGCCACGGCATCAACCGGATCGAGGCACGGCTCAACCGCTTCGCCGACGGCTTCCACGCGACGCTCAGCCGGCAGCTCGAGAGCGAGGGTCGGCGCTGAGCGATGGCGATGAACCTCCCCTCGCAGCGCGGGCGCGGTCGGCGCGCACCGATGGCGGACATCAACGTCACCCCGATGGTCGACGTGATGCTCGTGTTGCTGATCATCTTCATGGTCACCGCGCCGCTGCTCACCGCGGGCGTGCCGGTCAACCTGCCCGACAGCCGCGCCAAGGCGCTCGATCAGGACCAGAAGCCGATCGAGATCTCGATCGACACTGAAGGCAAGGTGTTCGTCGGCAAGGATCCCGCGAGCGACGCGATGCTCCCCGACATCCTGTCGCAGCTCGCCGCCAAGGCCGATCCCGCCAAGCCGCCGCAGGTGTTCCTGCGCGCGGACACCAAGCTCGATTACGGCAAGGTGATGCGCGTGATGGGCGAACTCAATCGCGCTGGGCTCAACCGCGTGGCGCTGGTGACGGTCAGCCAGGACGGCAACTGAGATGGACGGGCGGATGACGCGCAGCGAGGGGATCGCGCTCGGCGTTGCCGCGCTCGGCCATGTCGCGCTGTTCGCGATCCTGTCGCTGAGCTGGAGTGCTGCCAAGCTGCCGCCGCCCGCGACGACGCCGATCGACGTGTCGCTGGTCGACAATGTCGCGCTCGAGCAGACCGCGCCGCCCGCCGCCGAACCGCCTGCGCAATCCGCCGCGCAAGATGCGGGACCGCCCGAGGATGCCGCGCCGCCGGCGGAGGAAGCGGCGGCTGCGCCCGAGCCTGAGCCGGTGCCGGTTCCCGTGCCAAAGCCGCAGCCGCAACCCAAGCCGCAGCCCAAGGCGGAACCGAAGCCCCAGCCTAAGCCGGTACCGAAGCCGGTCCCGCAGCCGAAGCCCGAGCCCAAGCCGGTTCCGAAACCCGTTCCGGTGCCTAAGCCGCAGCCCAAGCCCAGGCCCGAACCCAAGGCGGAAGCCAAGCCGAGCAAGGCCGACCTCGCCAAGGCTGCGCAGGAGAAGGCGGCACAGGCCAAGGCCACGCAGGCCAAAGCAGCGGCGGCGGCCAAGGCCGTCGCGGATGCCAAGGCAGCGAAAGCTGCCGCTGCCGCAGCCGCGGCGAAGGCCGCTGCCAGCAAGAGCGCTGCCGCCAAGGGCAATGGCGCGAACGCCAAGTCGACCAAGGCGCGCGCGACGGGATCGCTGCTCGACGATGATTTCCGCAAGGGCCTGACGCAAAGCCCGAGCAAGGCGAAGGCCTCCGAAGCCGCGCCGGGCGCGACGATGAACGCGCAGGCCGCTGCCGACATTAGAGATGCAATCCAGCGTCAGGTCCAGCCGTGCGCTAACCGTCAGCCGATCCCCGGCCCGGGGGCGTCGCGCATTGTCGTGCTTGTCCACCTGCTGCTCAACCGTGACGGATCGCTTGCCGCTCGACCGACAATTTCGGATGATCGTCTCGGCGTCGACGATGAGAATCGGCGCTACGTCGACGTGGTCGACCGTAATGCGATTGCGACTTTCACAGGGTGTGCACCGCTGCGCGGTCTGCCACCCGAGCTTTATGACGTGCCGCGCGGGTGGAAAAAGTTTGCCCTGCGCTACAAACTTCCGGGCTGAGGAACTGCCGATGCTTCCCAAGACGATGCTCAAGACCCTGCTGGCGGTGTCCGGTACCGCGTTGATCGCGGGGACCGCGGCGGCGCAGGATGCTCCCGCGCAGCAACCCGCGCCCGTCGCTCCGGCCGGGGCGGCCAATCCCCAGCAGCAGGGCGAGCTCGTCGTCGACGTGGTCGGCGGGATCGCGGCACCGCTCGGAATCGCGGTGCCGACGATGCCGACGACCGAGCCGGTCGATACGCCCGCAGGGCGCACCGATGCGCTGGGTGTCCAGTTGTCGAAGATCATATCGACCGACCTGCGCAATTCGGGGCTGTTCAAACCGCTCGAGGCTGGCGTCAAGCCAGTCGCCTTCTCCGAGGTGACCGCGCCGACGTTCGAGTACTGGACCGGAGCAGGGGCGTCCGCGCTCGTACAGGGCTATGTCCGCGCGACCGGGGACGGGACGCTGACGGTCGGCTGCTATCTGTACGACGTCACCTCGCGCAACGAGATCGCACGCGCGGGCTATGTCGTTCCGCCGAGCGACTGGCGGCGCGCGGGGCACAAATGCGCGGACATGGTCTATTCCAAGCTGACCGGCGAAGGCCCCTATTTCGACAGCCGCGTCGTCTATGTCTCCGAGACCGGCCCCAAGGGGCATCGCATCAAGCGGCTCGCGATCATGGACCAGGATGGCGAGAACCACCGCTTCCTGACCAACGGCCAGGCGATCGCGCTGACCCCGCGGCTGTCGCCCGACCAGCGTTCGATCGTCTACATGAGCTATCTCAACGATCGTCCGGCGATCTATGTCTATGATCTTGCATCGGGACGGCAGCGGCTGCTGGTCGGCAATACCGACCTGACGTTTGCGCCAAGAGTTTCGCCCGACAGCCGCTGGGTGCTGTTCTCGATGGCGCGTGCGAGCAATACCGACATTTACCGCGTGCCGTTGAGCGGGGGGACGCCGCAGCGGCTGACCACATCGGCGGCGATCGACACCGGCGGCACCTATTCGCCCGACGGCAGCCGGATCGCGTTCGAGAGCGATCGCTCGGGGACGCAGCAGCTGTATGTGATGAACGCTGACGGATCGCAGCAGCAGCGGATCAGCTTCGGCAGCGGGCGCTATGCGACCCCGGTGTGGAGCCCGCGCGGCGACCTGATCGCTTATACCAAGCTCGGCGGATCGTTCCGCATCGGGGTGATGAGCCCGGCGGGGGGCAACGAGAAACTGCTGACCGACGGATCGCAGGACGAAGGCCCGAGCTGGTCGCCCAATGGTCGCGTGCTGATGTTCTTCCGCTCGAGCGGCGGCGGCAGCGGCAAGGCCGATCTGTGGTCGGTCGATCTGACGGGCGTCAACGTGCGGCGCGTGCCGACCGTGCTCGATGGGTCCGATCCCGCGTGGGGACCGTTACGCCCCTGACAGCAATTTCGACATGCGCCGGTGGATGTGTAATCCTGTCGTGTAACCGGATGTGTTCGTTTCCAATTCCCCAAGGAGAAAACCCGATGGCAAAAGTAACGACCTCAATCCTGATCGCGACCGCGCTGCTCGCCACCGCTGCGTGCAGCAAGAAGCGCCCCGCCGTCATCCCGCCCGCACCGAGCGATACCGCACCAGTCGACCCCAATGCGGGTAGCAATGGCGCTATCACCCCCGGGTCGCGCGCGGACTTCGAGCGTTCGGTGACGAGCAACACGGTCAACTTCGCGCTCGACAGCTATGACATCGACGGCCGGGCGCGGACGATCCTCGACAGCCAGGCGGCGTGGCTCGCCAAATATCCGAACGTGACGGTCAGCCTCGAAGGCCATTGCGACGAGCGCGGCACGCGCGAGTATAATCTCGCACTGGGCGACCGCCGCGCCAACTCGGCGAAGAACTATCTCGCCGCGCGCGGAGTTGCTGCGGGGAGGATCTCGACGATCAGCTACGGCAAGGAACGCCCGATCGCTTTGGGCTCGGATGACGCGAGCCTCGCGCAGAACCGTCGTGCGGTGACGATCGTTCTGAATTGATCCTTCTCACGGTTCGATCGGAAGGGGCGGTGTCCGCGAGGATGCCGCCCTTTTTTGCGTCGCCCCCCCGTTCGCCCTGAGCGCAGTCGAAGGGCACGCGCCGCGCATGGGGGCTTCGACTACGCTCAGCCCGAACGGCGGTGGAGCGCGCTCCCGGACCCCCACCGCTGTCATACCGAAACGCGTTTGGGATGACGGAAGGAAATGTTGCGGTCGATCTCGCAATGATATAATCATGATATCATAATAAACGGGAGGTCCGCATGTCCGAGTCGATCGCACGCAACACCGCGCTCACCTTGTCGCACGAACAGTCCGCGACGACGTCGAGCGGCTATGCGATGCTCGCGGTGATGGTCGCCGCAATCGTGGCGGCGGGGTTCGGCACCGCGTCGCTCGATCGGGAGTCCGATTTCGGCGGCGTGATGATCACCGCCGCCGCGCTGGTGTGCGTGTTCGTCGCGGGCGGTTTCTACATGCAGCAACCCAATCAGGCGACCGCGATCACGCTGTTCGGCGCGTATAAGGGGACCGATCGCAAGACCGGGCTGCGCTGGGTGCTGCCGTGGCTCGGGCGCAAGCGCGTCTCGCTGCGCGCGAACAACATGATTTCGGAGCGGCTCAAGGTCAACGACCTGCGCGGCAACCCGATCGAGATCGCCGCGCAGGTCGTGTGGCGAGTCACCGATACCGCGCAGGCGCTGTTCGACATCGACGATTACAAGGCGTTCGTGATCGTCCAGATCGAGGCGGCGGTCCGCACGATCGGCGCGCGCTATCCGTATGACGATTACGAGCATCAGGAAGTGACGCTGCGCGGTAATCACGATCAGGTCGCAGGCGAACTGCGCGCCGAGCTGATCGCACGGCTGGTGACGGCGGGGATCACGGTCGACGAATGCGGCTTCACCCATCTCGCCTACGCCCCCGAGATCGCAGGTGCGATGCTGCGGCGGCAACAGGCGCAGGCGGTGGTCGCGGCGCGCGCGACGCTGGTCGAGGGCGCGGTCGGGATGGTCGAGATGGCGCTCGACCTGTTGTCGGCAAAGGGCGTGGTCGAATTGGACGACGAGCGCCGCGCGGCGATGGTGTCGAACCTTATGGTCGTGCTGTGCGGCGAGCGCGATACGCAGCCGGTCGTCAACACCGGCTCGCTGTACCAATAGGCACGATCGGATGGCGGAGCCCCCCGCGAAGAAGGCGTTCGCGCTCCGGCTCGATCCCGCGCTCCATGCGGCGGTCGAACGGCTTGCCGCGGGCGAGTTGCGGAGCGTCAACGCGCAGGTGGAATGCCTGCTGCGCGAGGCGCTCGCGCGACGCGGGGTCAAGCTGGATGCGCCCAACCCGCCGCGGCGCGGGCGACCACCGAAGGAGGATGACGATGGCTGATGCAGACGATGGCTATTGGTTCGCGCCCAAGGCGTTCGGGATCGGCGCGACCCCGGTGACCTGGCAGGGCTGGGCGATGACGCTCGGCTTTTCGGCGCTGGCGGTGCTCGACATGGCACTGCTGCCGAACCGGGTTGCGCGGGTCGGCGTGCTGGTCGCGTTGCTGCTGCTGTTCATGCTGATCGCGATCCGCAAGACGCGTGGCGGGTGGAGCTGGCATTGGGGCAGGCGGAGGTAGCGGCCCCCCGACCGTTCGTTTCGAGCGTAGTCGAGGAATCTGCGCGGTGCCGGGTTTCTTGCATCTTGCAGGCGTCCCGATCTGGTGATCCAGATAGGGTGACCTGCGGAGGTGGCCGCCCCCGCAGGTCGGACGGGCGGGACCGTGGGTTTCTGGGCTAAGCGCCGCAGTCGAGCGTGGTCCGTCCGTCCTCTTTGTCTGGCCTGAACAGATGATGGGGAGCAAAACCCGAATGCAAGTAAAGGCTGAGGCAGCGCCGGCGATCCATGTCGGCATCGATGTCAGCAAGGCGCATCTCGATGTGCACCTGCACCCGCTGGGCGAGCGGTTGCAGGTCACCAACGATGCGTGCGGCCATATCCACCTCGTCGAACACCTGCGGCAGCACCCGGTGGCGCTGGTGCTGCTGGAACCGACGGCGCGCTATCATTGCGGCGTCCATCGCCAGCTCCACGAGGCCGGCGTGCCGGTCGCGCTCGCCGATCCGCTGCGGGCACGGCGGTTCGCGCAGGCGTGCGGGACGCTTGCCAAGACCGACGCGATCGATGCCGCGATGCTCGCGCACATGGGCGAACGGCTCGAACCCGATCCGGTCGCCCCGCCCACCCCGGCGCAGGCGGAACTTCAGGAACTTACCACCGCGCGCCGCGCCACGATCGACGAGCGCACCGCGCTCACCAACCAACATGCCGCCGCTACCGGCACCTTCCTGCGGCGCGAACTCGCCAACCGGCTGCGCACGCTCGCGCGTCATATCGCGCGACTCGACGCGAGGATCGACGCCATGATCCACACCGATCCCGAGCTCGACCGCAAGGCGCGCATCCTGCGCTCGATCCCGGGGGTCGGTCCCGTCGTCACGCTGACCATGCTCGCGCTGCTCAGCGAACTCGGTCGCGTCACTGCCAAGCAGGCGTCCGCGCTCGCCGGACTCGCGCCGTTCGCCCGCGACAGCGGTGCCTCGCAGCCAAAACGCCGCATCCACGGCGGACGCGCCCAGCTGCGCTGCGTCCTCTACATGGCAGCGCTCGTCGCCAGCCGCTACAATCCCGACCTCAAACGCTTCTACCAGAGCCTCATCGAACGCGGCAAACCCGCCAAGCTCGCGCTCGCCGCGGTCGCCCGCAAGCTCGTCGTTCTTGCAAACACCCTGATCACCGAAAACCGTGTCTGGACCGCTAATGCTGCTTGACCGGCAAGACAGATGCTCGACTACGCTCGAAACGAACGGTTCCGTGGCCCGCGCCTTACCCCAGTGCCGC
>CAZNQA010000092.1:0-11403 GCA_964575105.1 uncultured Stakelama sp. | reverse complement strand
CGTTCGTCGTCAACCGCGTCGGCGATCTCGGCTTCATGCTCGGCATCTTCGGCACCTATCTCGTCTTCCACACCGTCTCGATCCCCGAGATCCTACGGCTCGCGCCGGGGATGATGGGTTCGACGATCGGCTTCTGGGGCTACCGCGTCGATACGATGACGCTGTTGTGCCTGCTGCTGTTCGTCGGTGCGATGGGCAAGTCGGCACAGCTCGGCCTCCACACCTGGTTGCCGGATGCGATGGAAGGCCCGACCCCGGTGTCGGCGCTGATCCACGCGGCGACGATGGTCACCGCGGGCGTGTTCATGGTGTGCCGCCTCTCGCCGATGTTCGAGACGTCGCCATTCGCGCTGAGCGTCGTGATGACGGTCGGGGCCGCGACCTGCCTGTTCGCCGCGACGATCGGCATGGTGCAGACCGACATCAAGCGCGTCATCGCCTATTCGACCTGCTCGCAGCTCGGCTACATGTTCTTCGCCGCGGGCGTCGGCGCGTATGGCGCGGCGATGTTCCACCTCTTCACGCACGCTTTCTTCAAGGCGCTGCTGTTCCTGGGTGCGGGTTCGGTGATCCACTCGATGCACCACGAGCAGGACATGCGCTATTATGGCGGTCTGCGGAAAAGCATCCCGATCACCTTCTGGGGGATGATGATGGGCACGCTGGCGATCACCGGCGTCGGGATCCCGGCGGTGTTCGGCAACACGCTCGCGATCGGGTTCGCCGGCTTCCATTCGAAGGACGCGATCATCGAAGCGGCCTGGGCGTCGGGCAATCACGGCGCGTCGATCGTCGGGATCATCGTGGCGCTGCTGACGAGCTTCTACTCGTGGCGTCTGATGTTCCTCACCTTCTGGGGCAAGCCGCGCTGGGAACAGTCCGAGCATATCCAGCATGCGATCCACGACGCACATGGCCATGGCCATGCCGCGCTCCATGCCGGCCATGACGATCACGGCACCACCGCTGCGCACGCGCATCACGGCGAAGCCGCGGAAGAAGGGCAGGGCAGTGAGCCCGATACGCACGGTGCACACGGTCACGCGGTTCCGCTGCATCCGGTGTTCACGACAAAGGGCGACGGCACGGGTGGCTATCATCCGCACGAAAGCCCGTTCCCGATCCTCATCCCGCTGATCATCCTCTCGATCGGCGCGATTGCGGCCGGGTTCGTGTTCCACGGCTATTTCATCGAGCCGACCGCCGGCGAAGAGTATTGGCGCGGGGCGATCGCCTTCCGCGAGCATCTGATGCACGAAATGCACGGCGTTCCGTTGCTGGTGAAGCTGTCGGCGACGATCGCGATGCTGACCGGTCTGGTCGGTGCGTACATCTTCTACATCCGCTCGCCGGGTGTGTCGCAGAAGCTTTCCGAGACGTTCGCGCCGGTCTACGACTTCCTGCTCCACAAATGGTATATCGACGAATTGTACGATCTGCTGTTCGTGAAACCGGCGTTCGCCATCGGCCGCCTGTTCTGGCACCGCGGGGATGAGAAGACGATCGATCGCTTCGGGCCGAACGGCTCGGCCTGGATCGTCGAGCGCAGCTCGCGTGCCGCCAGTAAATTCCAATCGGGGTATGTTTATACTTATGCGTTCGTCATGCTGCTGGGCCTGACCGGGGCCGTGACCTGGGCAATCAACATCTGGGCGACGAGCAAGTGAGCGGCTTTCCCATCCTGTCGATCATGCTCGCGATCCCTGCCATCGCGGCCGTGGCCTGTCTCTTTTCCAGCGCGCAGGGCGCACGCTGGATCGCGCTGATCGCGACACTGGTCGATCTCGTTCTCGGGATCGGACTGTGGACCAGCTACGATATCGGCGGGGCGCAGTGGCAGTTCGTCGAGGACGCCGGCAACCTCGGCATTTTCAGCTGGAAGCTCGGCCTCGACGGCTTTGCGCTGCTGCTGGTGATGCTCAGCGTGTTCCTGATGCCGGTGTGCATCGGGGCGAGCTGGGTCGCGGTGACCAATCGCGTCCAGGAATATATGGCGGCGTTCCTGTTCACCGAAGTGCTGATGATCGGCACCTTCGCGGCGCAGGACCTGTTCCTGTTCTACATCTTCTTCGAAGCCGGCCTGATCCCGATGTATCTGATCATCGGCATCTGGGGTGGTGTGAATCGCATTTACGCTTCGTACAAATTCTTTCTCTACACACTGCTCGGCTCGGTGCTGATGCTGGTGGCGATGCTGTGGATGGCGAATTTCGCAGGGACCAGCGACATTCCGACGCTGCTGCGGACCGACTTCCCGGTGAAGGCGCAGACGTTCCTCTGGCTCGCGTTCTTCGCGTCGTTCGCGGTCAAGATGCCGATGTGGCCGTTCCACACCTGGCTTCCCGACGCGCACGTCCAGGCACCGACCGCTGGCTCGGTGATCCTCGCGGGCGTGCTGCTCAAGCTCGGCGGATACGGCTTCCTGCGCTTCTCGTTGCCGATGTTCCCTGAGGCATCGGCGCAGCTGACGTGGCTGGTGCTCGGCCTGTCGGCGATCGCGGTGATCTACACCTCGCTCGTGGCGCTGGTGCAGTCGGACATGAAGAAGCTGATCGCTTATTCCTCGGTCGCGCATATGGCGATCGTGACGATTGGCCTGTTCGCGTTCAACCGCCAGGGGATCGAGGGCGCGATGATCGTCATGCTCAGCCATGGCCTCGTTTCGGCAGCGTTGTTCCTGTGCGTCGGCGTGATCTACGACCGGCTCCATACCCGCGAGATTTCGCGCTATGGAGGGCTCGCGATCAACATGCCGCGCTACGCCTTGCTGTTCCTGTTCTTCACGATGGCATCGATCGGCCTTCCGGGCACGAGCGGGTTCGTCGGCGAGTTCCTGAGTCTCGCCGGAACGTACCGCGTCTCGACCGTCATTACGTTGTTGTGCACCACGGGGATCATCCTCGGGGCTGCCTATATGCTCTACCTTTACCGCCGTGTCGTATTCGGCGATCTGACCAAGGACGATGTGCGCGCAATGCCCGACCTTTCGCTGCGTGAAATTGCGCTGTTGGCCCCGATTGCAGCGGTAGCGTTGTGGATGGGCGTGTATCCCGAGAGCTTCCTCGCGCCGATGCGCAAGGATGTCGCCACGCTGGAAGCGCGCATCTCGCGTGCGACCCCGGCGGGGGATTCGCTCCCGACCGCGGGCAAGGCCATGGCGCTGCCCGCAGTGCATGCGGAGGCACGGCCATGAACATGTCGCTGTTGATGGTGCTCCCCGAGGAAATCCTCGCACTGGGGGCGATCGCGCTGATGCTGGTGTCGGCCTGGGGTGGCCAGGCATCGACCCGGCTGGTGTCGATCGTGGCGGTTGCCGTACTTGCTGGTGCGATGATCGCGTTGACCGGGCCTGCCTCTTACGGTGGCGCGGCGTTCGGCGGGCTGGTTCGCGCGGATGCGTTCGGTGCGTTCGCCAAGGTGCTGATCTTCGGCGCGTCCGCCGTCGCGATCCTGATCGCACCGCGCTTCTTCGCGGCTGGCCGTGGCGACGATCTCCGTCCGGAATATCCGGTGCTGATCCTGCTGTCGGCAGCGGGCATGAGCATGATGGTGTCGGCGGGTGACCTGCTGACGCTGTACGTCGGTCTCGAACTCCAGAGCCTCGCGGCCTACGTGCTCGCGAGTTTCATGCGCCGCGACACGCGATCGGCGGAAGCCGGGCTAAAGTATTTCGTGCTTGGAGCGCTCGCGAGCGGGATCCTGCTGTACGGCATTTCGCTGGTGTACGGCTTCAGCGGCACGACGCTCTTCTCGTCGATCGCCACCGCTTATGGTGCAGGCCGTTCGCTCGGGCTGACCTTCGGGCTGGTGTTCGTCTTCGCTGGCCTCGCGTTCAAGATGAGCGTCGTTCCGTTCCACATGTGGACCCCGGACGTGTATGAAGGCGCGCCGACCCCGGTGACGACCTTCTTCGCCTCCGCCCCCAAGGTGGCAGCGGTCGCGCTGTCGGTCCGAGTCGCGGTCGAGGCGATGGGTCCGGCGACGGATCAGTGGCGGCAGATCGTGATCTTCGCGGCGCTCGCGTCGATCATCTTCGGTGCGGTCGCGGCGATCGGGCAGACCAATATCAAGCGCCTGCTAGCTTATTCGTCGATCAACAACGTCGGCTTTGTGCTGATCGGTCTCGCGGCCGGCACGCAGGCGGGTGTTGCGGCGGTGCTGTTCTACCTGACCGTCTATGTCGTGATGACGCTGGGCAGCTTCCTGATCGTGCTTCAGATGAAGGACGCCGCCGGGCAGCCGGTCGAGAGCATCACCGCGCTCGCTGGCCTGTCGCGGACGCGGCCTGGTCTCGCACTGGCGATGGCGATCTTCATGTTCTCGCTCGCCGGCATCCCGCCGATGCTCGGCTTCAACGCCAAGGTCGCGGTGTTCCAGGCGGCGATCGTTGCCGGGCTGTATCCGCTCGCGGTGGTCGGCTTCGTCGCTTCGGTGATTGGCGCCTTCTATTATCTGCGTGTCGTCAAGGTGATGTATATCGATGCGCCCGCCGAGACGGTCGAGGGCGCGCCGCTCGCGGTGAGGACCGACCCGGTCGAGGGCGGGCTGATCGCGGTCATGGCGGCAGCGATCTCGCCGCTCGGCTGGCTTGGGCTCGCAAGCCTCGGTGGTGCGACGATGGTTGCGGCGAAGGCGCTGTTCTGAGCGAGCGCGTTCGTACCGTCGTCGAGACGGGATCTACCAATGCCGACATGCTCGTGCTGGCGCGCAGCGGGATCTCCGAGGGGATCTGGCTGCGCGCCGAGCGGCAGAATGGTGGACGCGGGCGGCAGGGGCGGCTCTGGGTTTCGCCGGTCGGGAATTTCTACGGGTCGACGGTGGTGCGGGTGCGCGGGGGGGATCCTACTGCGGCCACCCTTGCGCTGGTGGCTGCGGTTGCGCTTGAAGAGGTGGTGCGGGCGTACCTTCCTCCGCCTCAAGTTGCTTCACACTCCCCACTCCCTTCTCACTTCCCCGGCGAAGGCCGGGGCCCAGGAGCGCAGGCCGAGGTAACGGACCGAAGCGATCGATCTTCCAACGTTCCGCTTCTGGGCCCCGGCCTTCGCCGGGGAAGCGCAAGTGACAGTGACGGCGCTAGCGCAGAAGGGCCTGCCAGTAGCTTGGCGCTGAAATGGCCCAACGACCTGCTCATCGATGGCGCGAAAATCTCCGGCATCCTTCTCGAACGCACAGGCGACGCGATCGTCGTCGGGATCGGCGTCAACCTCGCGCACTACCCCACCGACACCGACCGCCGCGCCACCAGCCTCGCCGCACAAGGCGCAACCCCGGACCCGGCCGACTTCGCCGAAACGCTCGCCGACACTTTCGCCCGCTGGCTAAGCATCTGGCGCGGGCAGGGCCTCGCGCCCGTCCGCGCCCGCTGGCTCGAACGCGCGCACCCGCTCGGCACCGCACTTACAGCGCGCCTCCCCGACGGTAGCGCGACCGATGGGCTGTTCAACGGGCTCGATAGCGATGGCGCGCTCATCCTGCGCTTGGCGGATGGCACCGCGCGTGTCATTCACGCGGGCGACGTGTTCCTCCTCTGAAGGGCTTCTCTCCAGCCATGCTGCTCGCCATCGACGCCGGGAACACCAACATCGTCTTCGCATTGCTCGAAGGCACTACGATCAAGGCACGCTGGCGCATCGCCACCGATCCGCGCCGGACCGCGGACGAATATGCGGTGTGGCTCAGCCAGTTGCTTAACCTCGAAGGCTATGATCGCAAGCAGGTGACGGGCGTCATCGTCGCGACCGTCGTCCCGCGCGCGCTCCACAACCTCCAGACACTCGCGCGGAAGTATTTCGGCAGCGAACCGCTGATCGCCGGGCAGGAACCGGTCGAATGGGGCATGCAGCTCGACGTGCTAGAACCAAAAAGCGTCGGCGCGGACCGTGCCGTCACGATGATCGCGGCGCATGCGCGGCATTCGGGTGACCTGATCGTGATCGACTTCGGCACTGCGGCAACGTTCGACGTCGTCGATTACAGTGGCGCGTATAAGGGCGGGATCATCGCCCCCGGCATCAACCTGTCGCTCGACGCGCTCGTCACCGCCGCCGCCAAGCTGCCGCGGATCGCGATCGAGGCACCGAGCGATACCAGCGTCATCGGGCGCGATACGGTCACGCAAATGCACATCGGCATTTACTGGGGCTATGTCGCGATGATCGAGGGACTGGTCGCGCGGATGAAGGCGGAAGTCGGTCGCCCGTGTACGGTTGTTGCGACCGGCGGGCTGGCGGTGCTGTTCGAACAGCATACCGACGCTTTCGACGCGATCGAACCCGATCTCACCATTCAGGGGCTGGCGATTTTGTGGGAACGCGCCCATATACAGGCCTAGAGTCCATGCGTGCGCGCGCCGACCTCGGTGCCCCGCTTCCCAGACCTCTACGATATTCATCGCGCCTGACCGGCGCATCCTCCCTGCGCCGCTTGTGAAGCTGGCGGCGTTCAATTGAAAGAACAAAGCGTTAGTGACTACTCCTAAGAAAGAACTGCTGTTCCTGGCTCTTGGTGGGTCGGGCGAGATTGGCATGAACGTCAATCTGTACGGCTGCAACGGCAAGTGGCTGATGGTCGATTGCGGCATCACCTTCGCCGATCCGCAATATCCGGGCATCGACGTGATCCTGCCCGACCTGCAATTCATCGAGGAACGCCTCGACGATCTGATCGGGATCGTGCTGACGCATGGTCATGAGGATCATATCGGCGCGCTGCCGTATCTCGCCGAGGATCTCGGCGTGCCGCTCTATGCAACGCCGTTCACTGCCGGCCTGATCCGCGGCAAACTCGAGGAAGAGGGCAACGCCAGCCGCGTCAAGCTGCGCGTGATCCAGCCCGACGCGCCGTTCGACATCGGGCCGTTCGGCATCACCTTCGTGCCGATGTCGCATTCGATCCCCGAAGCGAGTGCGCTGCTGATCGATACGCCGTACGGTCGTATCTTCCACACCGGCGACTGGAAGCTCGATGCGCGGCCGGTCATCGGCAGCCCCGCCACGCCCGACCAGCTCGCAGCGATCGGCAAGGACGGTGTGCTCGCGCTGGTATGCGATTCGACGAACGTGTTCAACAACGACGCCTCGGGTTCCGAAAGCGATGTGCTTGCGGGCCTGATGGACGTGATCGGCAAGGCCAAGGGGCGCGTGCTGGTGACGTCGTTCGCGTCCAACGCCGCGCGGCTTCACACGCTCGGCAAGGTCGCGATCGAGACCGGGCGGAAATTGTCGGTCCAGGGGCGGTCGCTCGACCGCATCCTCAAGGTCGCGCGTGCGACCGGCTATCTCAAGGACTTTCCCGATACGATCGATGCAGAGGCAGCGATGCGCCTGCCGCGCGACAAGGTGCTGGTCATCGCGACCGGCGGGCAGGGCGAAGACCGCGCGGCACTCGCGCGTGTCGCGAACGGCCAGCATCCGATCTCGCTCGACCAGGGTGATACCGTCGTCTTCTCGTCGAAGCAGATCCCGGGCAATGAAGTCGCGATCGGGCGGATCCAGAACCAGCTCGCGGCCAAGGGCGTGATCATGATCACCGACCGCCAGGCACACGTCCACGTGTCGGGCCATCCGGGTCGTCCCGAGCTGCTCCAGATGTACAAGTGGATGAAGCCCGAGGTCCTGATGCCGGTGCATGGTGAAATGCGCCATCTGATGGAGCAGGCGCGCTTTGCCTTGTCCGAGGGCGTGCCGCGTGCGGTGGTGCAGACCAATGGCGACATCATCCGGCTCGCGCCGGGCAACCCGACCAAGATCGGCAATGCCGCAGTCGGTCGTCTCGTCCTCGATGGCGACGTGATCCTGCCGGGCGATGGCTCGACGATCAACGAGCGCCGCAAGCTCGGCCTGTTCGGGCAGATCTCGGTCGCGGTCGCGGTCGGGCAGCGCGGGATGATCGGCCAGCCGCAGGTCCGCATCCAGGGCATCCCGGTCGAGGAAGACCGCGAGCCATTCCTGGACGAGACGATCGGCGCGGTGATCGCGGCGGTCAAGCAGGGTGGGCGCGACCGCGACAAGATGCGCGAGCAGATCCGTCTCGCGACCCGCAAGGTCGCGACGCGCTGGACCGGCAAGAAGCCGATCGTCGATGTGTTGCTGATCGAGGCCTGAAGTCAGGCTCTGGGACGGGAAGGAGAACGGCATGCGGTGGACTTCGGCGCTGGCGATCTACTTCCTGTTCTGGGCGTTTTCGGTGTTCTTCGTCCTGCCGTTCGGGGTCAAGACCGCGGACGAGGCAGGCGTGGAACGCGTGCCCGGCCAGGCGGATAGTGCGCCGCACGAGTTTCGTGCGGGGCGGATCGCGTTGCGCGTTACGATCGTGGCGACGGTGTTGTGGGGGCTGTATATGCTCAACTTCACGTACGGCTGGCTGACGCCGAAGATGCTGGACTTCTGGGGGGCGTGGAAGGACGTGGAGTAGGGGGGGGCGCTCGTGCTCCTTCTTACTGCGCTTCCCCTTTTATTTGCCTACCCCGGCGAAGGCCGGGGCCCAGTCGAGTTGGCCAAGGTGACTAGGCGCAGCGGTCGGTAAACGTCTGCCTCGCGCCTGGGCCCCGGCCTCCGCGAGGCCTCCGCGAAACCATAGGTGTTCTCCCGCGAAGGCGGGAGTCCAGGGGTCTCGAGGCCTGTAAGTCGTTGTTCTGCTTGTCTCTGGGTTCCCGCCTTCGCGGGAAAACATCAAATGACGGGATCGTAACTCAACTTTCGCAGATGTCTCGCCTCGCCGTGGTCGGGCGAGTAGGGAGAAGGACCAATAGGGGACAGGGAAGCCCTCACCCCTCCGCGTCGGCGCTCCGGCTCTGCAACTGGACGTAATTCTCGATCCCCATTCGCGCGATCATCTCGAACTGGCGCTCCAGCGTGTCGACATGCTCTTCCTCGCTGTCGAGGATGCGGCGGAACAGATCGCGGCTGACATAGTCGCGGACCTTCTCGCAATGTTCGATCGCGTCGCGAAGCGGCGGAAGCGCCTCCATCTCGAGCGCGAGATCGGCCTTCAGGACTTCCTCGACCGTCTCGCCGATCCGCAACCGGCCGAGCAACTGGAAGTTGGGCAGACCGTCGAGGAACAGGATCCGCTCTGACAGCCAGTCGGCATGCTTCATCTCGTCGATTGATTCCTGCCGCTCGAACGCCGCCAGCTTGCGGACGCCCCAATGGTCGTACAGCCGGTAATGCAGCCAATATTGGTTGACCGCGGTCAGTTCGTTCTTGAGCGCCAGATTGAGGTACTCGATGACCTTGATATCGCCCTGCATGGAACGCCCCTTGCCGTGAAGCCGTCCGGCAACCTTAGGCGACCGCGCGCTCTTCGTCGATGATGGCGCGGGCGACAGGCACGCATTGGCCACATTTGGCCTCACAGCCCATCGTACGATAGGCTTGGCAAGCGGTGCGCGACCCGTTGCGGGCGGCGGTGCGGACGTCGCGTTCGCGGATGGCATTGCAGATGCAGACGACCATAAGCACTCCCTTCGGATGCCGATGATCTATCGCTAATGAGAATGGGTCGCAAGCCTTGGTGCGATCCATTCTCAGATTATCAGTTCTCGACCGGCGCAACGTCGCCCATCAGCTTGGGGAAGAACCCTTCGTGCGCCGCGCGCAGGTCGGTCAGCGTGACGACATGATCGTCGTCGGGCAACTCGAAGATCAGCCGGTTGGCGATCGTCCGTCCGATCCGCTCGATCTCGACCCCGGCCGCATCCGCTGCGGTCAGCGTCTCGAGCAGCAGGTGATCCGCGACCGTTGCGACGTACAGCCCCTGATCCTCGCCGAACAACGCGCACGCCACGCCGCACGGCAGCGGCGCATGCAACATCGCGCCGACGTTCCCCGCGAGTGCCATCTCGGCGATCGTCACCGCAATCCCACCATCGGACACGTCATGCACCGCGGTCAGCGCGCCGGTCGCGATATGCGCGCGGACGAATTCGCTGTTGCGGCGTTCGGCGTCGAGATCGACCGGGGGCGGGGCGCCTTCCTCACGACCGTGGACTTCGCGCAGCCACAGCGATTGCCCGAGATGCCCCGAGCGTTCGCCGATCAGCACGATCACGTCGCCAGTGCCCTTGAACGCGATCGTCGCGGACTTGGACCAGTCGGCAAGCAAGCCGATCGCGCCGATCGCCGGCGTCGGCAGGATCGCCGAACCGCCGCCGGTCGCCTTGCTCTCGTTATAGAGCGAGACGTTGCCCGACACGATCGGGAAGTCGAGCGCGCGGCAGGCATCGCCCATGCCGTGGAGGCAGCCGACGAACTGCGCCATGATCTCGGGGCGCTGCGGGTTGGCGAAGTTGAGGCAGTTGGTGACCGCAAGCGGGGTCGCGCCGACCGCCGAGAGGTTGCGATAACACTCTGCAATGGCCTGCTTGCCGCCTTCATAGGGGTCGGCATAGCAATAGCGCGGGGTGCAATCGGTGCTCATCGCGAGCCCCTTCTGCGTGCCGTGGACGCGGACGACCGCGGCGTCGCCACCGGGGCGCTGGATCGTGTCCGCGCCGACCTGCGTGTCATATTGCTCCCAGATCCAGCGGCGCGAGGCGACGTCGGGGGAGGCCATCAGCGTCAGCAAGTCGGCGGCGACGTTCGGCGTCTGCGGGATCTCGCCGAGCGGCGCGACCTTGGCCCAGGCCTGATATTCTTCCTTCGTCGCAGCCGGACGGTCGTACAAAGGCGCTTCGTCGGCGAGCGGGGCGAGCGGGATGTCGCACACCGTTTCGCCGTGGAATTTCAGCACCATGTGGCCAGTGTCGGTCACCTGGCCGATCACCGCGAAATCGAGCTCCCATTTGTGGAAGATCGCTTCGGCGAAATCCTCGCGGCCGGGCTTGAGCACCATGAGCATCCGCTCCTGGCTTTCGCTCAGCATCATCTCATAGGGCGTCATGCCGGTTTCGCGCTGCGGCACCGCATTCATGTTGAGCTCGATCCCGACCCCGCCCTTCGACGCCATCTCGACCGCGGAGGAGGTGAGGCCAGCCGCGCCCATGTCCTGGATCGCGACGATCGCGTCGGACGCCATCAGTTCGAGGCACGCCTCGATCAGCAGCTTCTCGGTGAAGGGATCGCCGACCTGGACGGTCGGGCGCTTGGACTCCGAATCCTCGCCGAAATCCGCCGACGCCATCGTCGCGCCGTGGATCCCGTCGCGGCCGGTCTTGGAGCCGACATAGACGATCGAATTGCCGATCCCGGAGGCAGCGGAATAGAAGATCCTGTCAGTCTCGGCGACGCCGACTGTCATCGCGTTGACGAGGATGTTGCCGTCATAGGCGGGGTGGAAGTTGACCTCGCCGCCGACGGTGGGGACACCAACGCAATTGCCGTAGCCGCCGATGCCGTGGACCACGCCCGAGATCAGGTGGCGCATCTTGGGATGATCGGGCCGCCCGAAGCGCAGCGCGTTGAG
>CAZNQA010000091.1:0-11469 GCA_964575105.1 uncultured Stakelama sp. | reverse complement strand
GCTTCGTCCTCGGCCAGGATCATCTGGCGGACGTTGGTGATACGCTCGGCATCGAAGAACATGTGCTCGGTCCGGCACAGGCCGATTCCCTCCGCACCAAACTCGCGCGCGACCTTGGCGTCGAGCGGGGTCTCGGCGTTGGCGCGGACCTTGAGGCGCCGCACGCCATCCGCCCACACCATCAATGCCGCGAAATCGCCCGACAATTCGGGCTGCACGGTCGGGACTTCGCCCGCCATCACCTCGCCGGTGGTGCCGTCGATCGTCACCATGTCGCCCGCCTTGATCGTGCGATCACCTACGCGCATCGTGCCCGCCTTGGCGTCGATCGCAATCGACCCCGCGCCCGAGACGCACGGACGCCCCATGCCGCGCGCGACGACCGCCGCGTGGCTGGTCATCCCGCCGCGCGCGGTGAGAATACCGCGCGCCGCGTGCATGCCGTGAATGTCCTCGGGGCTGGTTTCCGTACGGATCAGGATTACCGACTCGCCCGCATTCGAGCGCTTTTCGGCGGTGTCGCTGTCGAACACCGCGTGGCCCGAGGCGGCACCCGGCGATGCGGGGAGCCCCTTGGTCAGCACGTCGCGCGTCGCCTTGGGGTCGAGCGTCGGGTGGAGCAACTGGTCGAGCGCCATCGGATCGATCCGCGCGACCGCTTCCTCGCGCGTGATCAGCCCTTCGTTCGCCATGTCGACCGCGATCTTGAGCGCGGCCTTGGCGGTGCGCTTGCCCGAGCGCGTCTGGAGCATCCACAGCTTGCCCTGCTGCACCGTGAATTCGATGTCCTGCATGTCGCGGTAATGCGTCTCGAGCAGGTCGAACACCTTGGCCAGTTCGCCGTAAACCTCGGGCATCGCCTCTTCCATCGAGGCGGGCTTGGCACCGGCGGCTTCGCGCGCGGCGACGGTGAGATATTGCGGGGTGCGGATGCCGGCGACGACGTCCTCGCCCTGCGCGTTGATCAGGAACTCGCCGTAATAGGCGCGGGTGCCGATCGACGGATCGCGGGTGAAGGCGACGCCGGTCGCGGACGTCTCGCCCATGTTGCCGAACACCATCGCCTGGACGTTGACCGCGGTGCCCCAGTCGGCGGGGATGTCGTTGAGGCGGCGATAGACTTTCGCGCGCTCCGACTGCCACGACCCGAACACCGCGCCGACCGCGCCCCACAATTGGTCATGCACGTCCTGCGGGAAGGGCTTGCCCCATTGCTGCTCGACCAGGCCTTTGTACTCCGCGACGAGGCCGCGAAGGTCGTCAGCACTGAGATCGGTATCGAGGAAATAGCCGCGGTCTTCCTTGGCGATTTCAAGCGCTTCCTCGAACGCGCCGTGGTCGAGCTCGAGCACCACGTCCGAATACATCTGGATGAAGCGGCGATAGCTGTCCCACGCAAAGCGCGCGTCGCCGGACGTGGTGGCGAGGCCCTCGACGGTCTGGTCGTTGAGCCCGAGGTTGAGGACGGTGTCCATCATCCCCGGCATCGACGCGCGTGCGCCCGAGCGGACCGAGACGAGCAACGGGTCGGCGGCGTCGCCGAACCGCTTGCCGGTGATGCCTTCGATATGCGCGATCCCGGTCGCGACTTCGTCGCGCAGGCCCAGCGGGAACTGGCCGCCCTCATCATAATAGACCGCGCAGAAGTCGGTCGAGATGGTGAAGCCCGGCGGGACCGGCAGGCCGATCGACGCCATCTCCGCCAGATTCGCGCCCTTGCCCCCCAGCAGGTTGCGATCGCCCTTGCCCCCGTCGGACACCCCGCCGCCGAAGCGATATACGTACTGAGTCATGCGTCTTCCCTCTAACAGGTTGAATTCGCTGGGGAGGCGATTGGAAAGTCACTCGAAGGTCACACTAACGCGGCTGCATCACCCTTCGATCTTCGAGAAGTCGGCAACATTGTGCACTGCAGCGCGAACGCGGTCGAGCAAGGCGAGACGGGCCGTGCGCTTTTCGGGCGCGGGGTCGTTGACGATCACGGTTTCAAAGAACGTATCGATCGGCGCGCGGAGCGTCGCGAGTGCTGCCATCGCGGCCTCGAAATCCTCGCGCTCGATCGCCGCGGTGGCAGCGGGTTCGGCGGAGTCGAGCGCGGTGGCGAGCGCAGTCTCTGCCGGTTCCGGCGTGTAGGACAGCGAAACCTTCTCCCTCTCCCCGCTTGCGGAGAGAGGGGCAGTATCGGGCGATGCCGCTTGTGGCAGCCCCTCTCCCCGGAGGGGAGAGGGAGAAGAAGGAACGCCCTCTTTCTTCAGGATATTCGCGGCGCGCTTGTAGCCTGCGAGCAAGTTCGTGCCGTCCTCGGTGCCGATGAACTTCTGCAACGCATGGACGCGGGCGAGCAGGCGGACGAGATCATCCTCCCCGCCGATCGCGAAGACCGCGTCGATGAGGTCGTGACGGACACCGGCTTCCCGTTGCTGGACCTTGAGGCGGTCGGCGAAAAAGTCGATCGAGGGTGCAGGGTGCAGACCCGAGGCCTTTAGCCCGGCATGGGTGGCCGCGTTGGCGGCAACCGGGAAGGTGATCAGCGTAACGTGATCGGCCATCAGCCGTTGCGTATCGCCGGTCACCTCGAGGTACATCGGCTCCGTCGGCAGCGCCTGGTCGCTGCGCTGGAGGTAGGTTTCGAGATGCAGGTCGGCGGCCTTGTTCAACCACTGGCCCAGTTCGCCGCGCAGACCGTTGGCGGTAATCAGCCGGATGACGCCCAACGCCGCACGCCGGAGCGCGAATGGATCCTTCGATCCGGTCGGGGCTTCATCAATCAGGAAGAACCCGCGCAGCGTATCCAGCTTGTCCGCCAGCGACACCGCCACCGTCACCGGATCGGTCGGCACGTCATCGCCCTGCCCGACCGGTTTGTAGTGATCGCGGATCGCGGCGGCGACGCGGGGGTCTTCGCCTTGGGCTGCGGCGTAATAGCCGCCCATCAGGCCTTGCAGCTCGGGGAATTCGCCGACCATGCCGGTGACGAGATCCGCCTTGCAGAGCAGGGCGGCGCGGTGGGCGAGGTCGGCCAGTTCTGCCTTTAGCCCCTCCCCTTCAGGAGTGGCGGGTGAACCGCGCCCCGCGCGGTTCAGATCAGGCTGGGAGCCCGATCGACCCGCCACTGGGTTGGGGTGGGGCAGTTCAGCAGACATGGCTTCGGAAGCAGGCACGGCCCCACCCCCAACCCCTCCCCCGAGGGGGAGGGGCTTCAGTGAAGAAACGATGCCCTCCTCGACCAGCCATCGTGCTAGTTTCGCCACGCGGGCAACCTTGTCCGCGACCGTGCCGAGCTTCTCGTGGAACACGATCCGGTCGAGCTTCTCCGCCTGCGCCTCGAGCGGCACCTTCAGATCGGTCTCGTAAAAGAACTTTGCATCCGACAGTCTTGCCGCGAGCACCTTGTGGTTGCCCTCGACGATCTTCGCGCCGCCATCCACCGCATCGATATTGGCGGTGCAGACGAACGCATCCGCGAGCGCGCCACCGGCATCGCGGCACACGAAATACTTCTGGTTCACGCGCGCGGTCAGCTGGATCACCTCGGGCGGCACGCTGAGGAACGCCGCATCGAAGCGCCCAAGCAACGGCACCGGCCATTCGGTCAGCCCGGCATTCTCGGTCAGCAACCCCTCGTCCTGGACCAGCTCTAGCCCGGCCTTGCGCGCGGCCATCGTCGCGCCGAGCGCGATGATCTGGCGGCGTTCGGCCTGGTCGACGATCACATGGCAGGCGCGCAGCTTCTCGACATAATCGTCCGCCGAACCGATCGTGATGATCCCCGGATGATGGAAGCGATGCCCGACGGTGGCGGCACCGCTGGTGATGCCGGCGATCTCGACGGGCACGATCTCCTCGCCGAACAGCGCGACGATCCCCTGCAACGGGCGAACCCAGCGCAGCGATTCCATCGTGGTCGAGGACCCGCCCCAGCGCATCGCCTTGGGCCAGGGGAAAGCGCGGATGATCGCGGGGATCGCATCCGCCAGCACGCCGGTGGTGGCACGTCCCGCACGCTCGATCACCGCGAACAGCACGCCGTCACGCTCGACCAGTTGCTCGCGCGTCAGGCCGGTCTTGCGCAGGAAGCCTTCGAGCGCCTGCGGCGGCGCGCTCGCTTTGGGCCCCTTGGTTTCCTCGGACACCGCGGCGGTCCCGGTCGGGAGCCCGCGCGCGATCAGCGCGAGGCGGCGGGGGGTGGCGTAGGTGACGAGCTCGGTCGCGGCGAGACCGGCTTTCGCCAGTTCGGCGGCGAACAGCTTTGCCAGGTCCTCGCGCGCGCGGTCCTGCATCCGCGCGGGGATTTCTTCCGAGCGGAGTTCGAGGAGGAAATCGGTCATGCTGCTACCCGGAGGTTATGGACTGGGGCAGCGGAGGATTTGCTCACACAAAGCCACAAAGCCACGAAGAAAGAAGGCGTTGACGTGAAAAGGCGTGGCATCCCGATCGGGTGATAAGAGCGAAGCTCAACCAAATCGCTGGCAACCTGCGAACCCAACGTTGCTGTGCCCTGCTTCTTCGTGCCTTTGTGGCTTTGTGTGAGCAAAATCTTCTTCCCACACAAAGCAACGAATGCACTGAAAGCGAACATGCCTGCGGCGCGGGTCACGCGGTCCACCCCGGATAGGCTTCCTGCCACGCGGGCATGTGCTTTTCGATCCACGCCTGGCAGCTGCCCTTCGCGAGATCACGCACTCGCCCCATATACGCCTGCCGCTCCGCCACCGAGATGACCCCGCGCGCCTGCAACAGGTTGAACACGTGGCTCGCCTTGATCGCCTGCTCATAAGCCGGGATCGGCAACCCCGCCGCGAGGCTGTTCTCGCATTCGGCGACATGCTTGCGGAACGAATCGAACAGGCTGTCGGTGTCCGCCACTTCGAAATTCCAGGTCGACATCTCGACCTCATTCTCGTGGAACACCTCACCGTAGGTCACGCCCGCGTCGTTGAACGCGAGGTCGTAGACGCTGTCCTTGTCCTGAATGTACATCGCGAGCCGTTCGAGCCCATAGGTCAGCTCGCCCGCGACCGGCTTCATGTCGAACCCGCCCATCTGCTGGAAATAGGTGAACTGGGTGACTTCCATCCCGTCACACCAGACTTCCCAGCCGAGACCCCAGGCGCCGAGCGTCGGCGATTCCCAATCGTCCTCGACGAAGCGAATATCATGCTTGGTGAAATCGATCCCGATCGCGGCGAGCGAGCCGAGGTACAGCTCCTGCAAGTCCGCCGGGCTCGGTTTCAGGATCACCTGATACTGATAATAATGCTGGAGCCGGTTGGGGTTCTCGCCATAGCGACCGTCGGTCGGGCGGCGGCACGGCTGGACGAAGGCGGCATTCCACGGCTTGGGGCCGAGCGCGCGCAGCGTCGTGGCGGTGTGGAAGGTCCCCGCCCCCATTTCCATGTCATAGGGTTGCAGAATCAGGCATCCCCTGTCGCTCCAATAGTCATGGAGCGTCAGGATCATCCGCTGGAAGCTCATCGGGCGATCGGTCATGATGCGGTGGCTTTGGCGCAGTGCCGCAAGAGGGTCAACGCCTCATCGGAGGCTGTTAACGGCTGCGCGTTTAGACGATAGCACCCCGGCGACCGCCGGACATCCATCGGGATCAACGTCATGACCATCACCCGCCCCCTATCCGCGCTGACTGCGCTGCTGCTCGCCGGTCCCGCCGTGGCGCAGACCACCCCCGCCCCGGTTGCCCCGCCCGTCAGAATGCCCGCCACTCCGCACGCGACGACGATCCCTGCTGACCCGGCCTTGTGGGTGGTGAAGGACAAGGACACGACCGTGTATCTGTTCGGGACGGTCCACGCGCTCAAGCCCCATTTGAGATGGTTCGATTCGGCGGTGAAGAAGGCGTTCGATTCAAGCGGGCAGTTGATGCTCGAGATCCCGCTCCCCGATCCCGCCACAGCGCAGCGCGTGATGCTCCCGCTCGCGACCGACGCCTCGGGCGTGCCGCTGACCCAGAAGCTCCCCGCAGGCGACCGCGCGGCCTATGCCGCGGCGATGACGAAGCTCGGCATCCCCCCCGCCGCGCTCGAGAAGTTCGAACCGTGGTTCGTCGCGGTAACACTGTCGCAGCTTGCGTTGCAAAAGGCCGGGTTCAGCGCCGCCGATGGCGCCGAGGCCGAGCTCACCGCCGCTGCCGCGGCGCAGCGCAAGCCGGTCGCGGGCCTCGAAACACTCCAGCAGCAGCTCGGCTATTTCCACAATCTCTCGCAAGCCGATCAAGTCGCGTTCCTCGTTTCGAGCGTCAAGGACATCGACAAGTTCGACGGCATGATCAACGCGATGCTCGATCGCTGGAAGGCGGGCGACGCCGAGGGGCTGAGCGCGCTGATGAACGAGGACCTCACCAGCCAGCCCAACCTGTACCGCGTCCTGCTGGTCGAGCGGAGCAAGCGTTGGGCGACGTGGATTGCGCAGAGAATGAAAAAGCCGGGCACGGTGTTCATCGCGGTCGGCGCGGGGCATCTCGCGGGCAAGGATAGCGTGCAGGCGCAACTTGCGAGATACCGGCTCAAGTCCGTGCGAATTCGCTATTGATGCGGCGCGGCGGCATTGGTCTTGCGCTTGCGCTGCTGCTGGCCGGGTGCGAGTGCGCGCAGCCGATCGACGCACGGCCTGCGGTGTGGCGCGTGTCGGACGCGGACACGACGATCTGGCTGATCGGGACGATCCACGCCTTGCCCCCCGCGGTACGCTGGCAGACGCCCGCCATCGCCGAAGTAATCGCCGCTGCGGACACGCTGGTGCTCGAGGTACCGCCGGCGACACCGGAAGCGCATGTGCAGTTCGAGACGATCGCGCGCCAACCCGGCCTGCCGCCGCTGTCGCGCCGAGTTCCGCCGTCGGAACGGCAGAAGATGATACGCGGGATCGCGGCGGCGGGGCTAAGCGAACCGGGCCTTCAGGGGTATAAGACCTGGGGAGCGGCGCTGGTGATCGGCGCGGCGAGCGGGCGTAAGAGCGAAGCTTCGGCGGATCTCGGCGTCGAGCCCGTCCTCTCCGCACGGTTTGCCGGCAAGACCATCGGCGCGCTCGAGACTCGGGAGGGGCAATTACGGCTGTTCGATCGCCTGCCCGCCGCGGCGCAGCGCCGGCTGTTGGTGGATGCGGCGACGGACGCGGTCGAACCGGCGCGGGGATATGGTACGCTGTTGGCGGCATGGGTGAAGGGCGATGCCGCCGCGCTCTTCAAGACACTCGATACCGTCCGGGGCGAGCCCACATTGGCACAACCGCTGATCGTCCAGCGCAACCGACGCTGGGCAAACGAAATTATCCGGCGGATGCGGCGGCCCGGGCGGGTGCTGGTGGCGGTCGGCGCGGGGCATCTGGTGGGGCCGGGGTCGGTGATCGACCTGATGCGCGCACGAGGCATGCAGGTGCAGCGCATAGAATGATGCGCGGTGGCTCCCCTGTCGCCTATCTTGCCTTTTCTGTCACCTTCGCCTATGCGATCGCGCTTCGGTCAGGGTCATCCCTGGAGGCTTGGCCGAAACATACCACTTCAAGTATTTCGGAGCATTGCAATGAGCGAACAGATGACGCTCGCAGCCGAGACGCGCGAACAGGTTGGCAAGGGAGCCTCCCGTTTGCTTCGTCGTGAAGGCCGCGTCCCCGCCGTAATCTACGGCAACAAGCAGGAACCCCTGTCGATTCACGTCGAGGAAAAGGCGCTGATGCGTCTCCTCAACACGGGTCACTTCATGAATTCGGTCGTCATGGTCGGCGCCGGTGGCCAGCAGGTTCGTACCCTGCCCAAGGACGTCACCTTCGACGTCGTCACCGAGCGCCCGGTTCACGTCGATTTCCTGCGGATCGGCGCGCATTCGACCGTTACGGTTGCGGTTCCTGTCGTGTTTGTCGACGAAGACGACGCACCGGGCATCAAAAAGGACGGCGGCGTGCTCAACGTCACGCGTCACGAGATCGAAGTCGTCTGCGACGCTGCCGAGATCCCCGGCGAGATCACCATCTCGCTCGCGGGCCTCGAAGTCGGCGCGTCGATCCATATCTCGGACGTGAAGCTGCCGAACGGCGTCGAGCCGTCGATCTCGGATCGCGACTTCGCGATCGCGACGATCGTGCCGCCGACGGTCCCGACGGTCGAGGACGAGGAACTGGCAGCAGCGGTTGCCGAAGCACAGTCGGCTGAAGCCGAAGCCGAGGCTGCTGAAGACGCCGCTTCCGAGGACGACAAGTCCGAGGGCGACAAGGCCGAATAAGCCGGTCTGCCCCTCCCTGCGCGCGGGGAAAGGGCTGCAAAAAGGGGACAGTCTGCGGCGCGTGCGTCCGGCAGGCTGTCCCTTTTTCGTGAATTCACTATTGAGCTTCTTCCTGCCCGTTCGTTTCGAGCGACGTCGGAACCTGGCACAGCGCGGGTTTCTCGACGTCGCTCGAAACGAACGGGACGAGAGAGACAGAGGGCAGGCAGAACACGACATGCAACTCTGGGCGGGCCTCGGAAATCCCGGTGCGCAATATGCGCTCAACCGGCACAATGTCGGGTTCATGGCGGTCGACACGATCGCCGAGATGCACGGCTTCGGCAGCGTCAAGAAGGCGTTCCAGGGCTGGACGCAGGACGGCCGGATCGGCAGCGATAAGATCCTGCTGCTCAAGCCCGCGACCTTCATGAACGAAAGCGGTCGCAGCATCGGCGAGGCGATGCGCTTCTACAAGCTGACGCCCGCCGACGTCACCGTCTTCTACGACGAGCTCGATCTCGACCCGTTCCGCGTCAAGGTGAAGACCGGGGGTGGTGCTGCGGGGCATAACGGCATTCGCTCGACCGCGCAGCATATCGGCGAGGACTTCCGCCGTGTGCGGATCGGGATCGGGCATCCCGGGCACAAGGACAAGGTGTCGCCCTATGTGCTGGGCAATTACGCCAAGGCCGAGATGGATCCGCTGAGCGACGTGCTCGGGGCGATCGCGGCGGAGGCGTCGTGGCTGGCGACGGGGGATGACCAGCGATTCATGAGCGACGTGGCGTTGCGGCTGGCGCGATAGGCTGGCCTCTTCGTTCCTTTCTTCTTTTTCTTCCCCGGGGCAGGCCGGGGCCCAGTCGCGCAGGTCGACGTAACGACGCGCCACCGCCGCCATGAACGGCCCTCTCCTGGGCCCCGGCCTGCGCCGGGGAAGTGCAGCAGGGGGGAAGCGGCATCGAGAACATCGCCCGCTGCAAGATCGACCACGCGCACCGCTAGTCCGCAGAAGAAAAAGCACCTCCGGCAACCGCATGCGCAACCGATCGCTTGGCAACGGCGGCGCACTGGAGGATAGGCGACAGCCATGAAAACCTCTTCGGTCCGCAGCCTGTTCGCCACGCCCTTCTACGACGGCAAGTTGAAGGACGCGGCACTGGTGGCCGAGCTTGACCGCTCGTGCCGGATGCTCGCCGAGGACGATCGCGCAGGGCGGACCTGGTCCAAGGCGCATGGCTATCGCGGCTATACGTCCTATGCCTCGCTCAACGACCTGCCGATGCGCGACCCCGCCTTCGCCGACCTCGTCAAACTGCTCAACAAGCATGTCGCCAGATTTGCGGAGGCCTGCGCGTTCGACCTCCAGGGCGGGAAGCTCAAGCTCGACAGCCTGTGGGTCAACGTGATGAAACCGGGCGGGACGCATTCGGGGCATGTCCACCCGCACAGTGTGATTTCGGGCACGGTCTATATCGCGGTGCCCGAAGGCGCCGGTGCCTTGAAACTCGAGGATCCGCGGCTGCCGATGATGATGGCCGCACCGCCGCGGCTGCCCGATGCGCCCGAGGAGCAGCGGACGTTCGTCTATGTCGAGCCCGAAGCGGGGAGCGTATTTCTCTGGGAAAGCTGGCTGCGCCACGAAGTCGCGCCGGGAAGCGCCAAGGCCGAACGGATCAGCATCAGCTTCAATTACCGCTGGTGACGACCTGGGGGCATCGTTTGCAAGTCTCGTGATGCCCCCCCTCCGTCATTTCTGCGAAGGCGGGAATCCATCGATACTGAAGGTTTGCGAGACGGGCACCGTCAGCCGGTATACCCCCCCATTAGCGGGGATGACGGATGATAGGATGGCTGGCCCCGTCAGAACGCGTAAGTCATCACCACATCGGCGACCGGATTGCGCGCGGTGCGCTCGGCGCTGCCTGCACCCGGCATCGATTCGTCCGCGTACATTGCGGTCGAGCGGCCGACCATCATCCCGCCCTCGACCCCGACCTTCATCCGGTCGCTGACGAACCGGTCGTATCCGGCCAGTGCCACCGGGGCGTACCCCTCATATCCGTCACGCAAATTGACCGCGCTCGATCCGCGCCGCGCCGCCGCCCGCGACCCGGCCATCCGCGACGTTGCGCGGTAGGTCATGTGGTAACTGTTGCCGACCGACAGGCGCAGGCCGCTGTCGCCATCCATATACGCGTCGCGCATGCCGGTCCCACGCGAGCGAAGCCGTCGTTTGAGCGACGTTCCCAGACTGCCGTCTTCGCGGTACATGTGGCGAAGGTCGTAGGGTGCTGGCCGGGGCATATGACCCAACGCGGTTTCGCTTGCCGGGTCCGTCAACACCGTGCGCATCGCGCCCATCCGGTCTCGCGTGGCACCCGCTCCGACCGAAGGACCGATCCCCTCCACCGGGGTCTCTGCCTGCATCGGCAGCACGACAGCCTTGAACCGCGGCGACGGTGCCGCCACCGCTGCCGACGACATCAGGACGACTCCCAGACCAACATACCAGACCGATGGTCCCCGCATCATGCCACCCTCGTGGAAATTCCGCGCCGTCCGCCCTCCTGATGCGCGAACCAGCTGATACAAATCAATCGCATGATCGGGAGGATGGTTCCGCGGTGAGGACACTTACGTGCGACATGCTGGCGTTTCCGCCCGCAACGTCCTATCGCCCACGCTTCACATCATAACGCGCTTCAAGGACCATCATGGGATTTCGCTGTGGGATCGTCGGGCTGCCGAATGTCGGCAAGTCGACGCTGTTCAATGCGCTGACGCAGACTGCGGCGGCGCAGGCCGCCAATTATCCGTTCTGCACGATCGAGCCCAACGTCGGCAACGTCGGCGTGCCCGACGACCGGCTGTCCAAGCTGGCCGCGGTCGCGGGGTCGGCCAAGATCATCGAGACGCAGCTCGGCTTCGTCGACATCGCCGGGCTGGTGCGCGGCGCGTCGAAGGGCGAAGGGCTCGGCAACCAGTTCCTCGGCAACATCCGCGAGGTCGACGCGATCGTCCACGTGCTGCGCTGCTTCGAGGATGACGACGTGACCCATGTCGAGGGCAAGGTCGACCCGATCGCCGACGCCGAGACGGTCGAGACCGAGCTGATGCTGTCCGATCTCGAAAGCCTCGAGAAGCGCGTCCCCAACCTCGCCAAGAAGGCGACGCAGGGCGACAAGGAAGCCAAGATCGGTGCCGCCGTGCTCGGCCAGGCGCTCGAACTGCTCCGCGAAGGCAAGCCCGCGCGGCT
>CAZNQA010000090.1:0-11735 GCA_964575105.1 uncultured Stakelama sp. | reverse complement strand
TGCTGACCCGGATGGACGGCGATGCGCGCGGCGGCGCGGCGCTGTCGATGCGCGCCGTCACCGGCAAGCCGATCAAGTTCGCGGGCATGGGCGAGAAGCTCGACGCGCTCGAGGCGTTTGATCCCAAGCGCGTCGCTGGCCGGATCCTCGGCATGGGCGACGTCGTTGGGCTGGTCGAGCGCGCGGCGGAAGCGATTCAGGTCGAGGACGCCGAGAAGATGGCGGCCAAGCTCGCCAAGGGCGAGTTCGACCTCGACGATCTGCGCGCGCAGCTCGGACAGATGCGCCGCATGGGTGGCCTCGGCGCGCTCGCGGGGATGATCCCCGGCATGGCCAAGGCCAAGCAGGCGATGGCCTCGGGCGCGATGGACGAGAAGATCCTCGTCCGCTTCGACGCGATGATCACGTCGATGACGCCGAAAGAGCGGCGCAAGCCCGAACTGCTCAACGCCAAGCGCAAGATCCGCGTCGCCAAGGGTTCCGGCACGACCGTGCAGGAGGTCAACAAGCTCCTGAAGATGCATCAGGAAATGGCGACCGCCATGAAGAAGATCAAAAAGATGGGCGGCCTCAAGGGCATGGCCAAGCTGTTTGGTGGTGGCGGCGGCGGCATGGGCGGCGGCGGCGGAGACGGCGGCGCGGGTGGCCTCGGCGGTCTTGGCGGGATCGACCCATCCAAGATGTTCAGCGGCGGTGGCGGGGGCCTTCCCGGCCTCGGCGGCGGCCAGACGAAGCTCCCTCCGGGCTTCGAGAATTTGCTCAAGAAGAAGTGATCGCCATGCGGCCTTGAGCCGCTGGCAAAACCAAAGACCGAAGAAGAAGGAAGTACCCTAATATGGCAATCAGCATTCGTCTGTCGCGTGGCGGCTCCAAGAAGCGTCCGTATTACCGCATCGTCGTTGCCGATGCGCGCAGCCCGCGTGACGGCAAGTTCATCGAGAAGCTCGGCACCTACAACCCGCTCCTCGCCAAGGACGACGAGAAGCGCATCGTGCTCGACGCCGACCGCGCGAAGCATTGGCTGAGCGTCGGCGCGCAGCCGACCGATCGCGTCGCCCGTTTCCTCGACGTCGCAGGCATCCGTGAGCGCGCCGCGCGCACCAACCCGAACAAGGGCAAGCCCGGCGAGAAGGCCGTCGAGCGCGCTGAAGAGCGTGAGAAGAAGCTCGCTGACGCCGAAGAGGCAAAGGCAGCAGCGGCGGCAGCAGCAGCGGCAGCCGCCGCTGAGGCAGCCGCAGCGCCTGCGCCGGCTGCCGACGCGACCGACGATGCCGTCAACGAAGGCGAGAGCGCCTCGGCACCGGCAGAAGGCTGATGTCCGGCGACTCCCCCGTCACGCTCGCGGTCGTGATCGGCGCGCATGGGGTGACGGGGGAGGTGCGTCTCAAGGTCTTCACCGAGGACCTTGGGCAGTACAAGACGTTTAACGGCGGCGCACTGACCCTCAAGTCGGTGCGTCCCGGCAGCAACGGCGCGATCGCCCGGATCGCCGAGGTGACCGACCGCAACGCCGCCGAGGCGATGCGCGGGACCGAACTGACCGTGCCGCGCTCTGCGTTACCGCCTTTGGCAGAGGGCGAATATTATCATGCCGATCTGCTCGGCCTGCCGGCGGTATCGCTGGAGGGTGAGGCGCTCGGCCATGTCGTCGCGATCGACGATTTCGGCGCTGGCGACGTGCTCGAGATCGAGCGGCCCGACAAGAAACGCTTCATGATCCCGATGAACGCCGACGCGGTTCCCGAGTGGAATGCGGAGCGTGTCGTCGTGGACGGGGCGTTCATCGTCTGAGCGCATGCGCTGGGGTCAGTAGGCCGTCCCCGCTGTATTGGCTGCCGTCCCTTACTCTACCCGTCATCCCCGCGTAGGCGGGGATCCATATTGGCTGACCGAGATACCTTGCGAGGGACGGAGATAATGGATTCCCGCCTACGCGGGAATGACGGATGGGGCGGGGTGCCACCTCAGCACCCCCGCCACCGTTACCACCGTCACCACCGCCCCACCATCACCGTCGCAGCGGCCGCCGTTCATCCAGCAGATTGCGGATCGTCGTCGCGGCAACGCCCGCTTCGCCCATCGCGTGGCTGATCTGGTCCAGCCCCTTCACCACATCCCCCGCAGCGAACAGCCCCGGGATCGAAGTGCGCTGGTGGTCGTCGACCTCGAGGCACCCCTCGCCCGTCGCGCGCGCGCCTGCGGCAACCGCGAGCTTCGAGCGGATGGTTGAGCCAAGCGCCGGATAGACGCTGTCGAACGCCAGATCGCCGTCGGGGGTCGTCACCACCATCTGTTCCCCCTCGATCCGCATCGGCGAGCAGGGGCCATCGACATGGACGATCCCCGCGTCGTGCAGCTTGGCCTGGCACGCATCGTCCAGTTCGTGCCGCGCCCCCGGTGCGATCAGCGTGACGTCGCGGGTATAGCCGCGCAGGAACAGCGCTTCCTTCATCCCGTGGTCGCCGGTGCCGATCACCCCGACGCGCTTGTCGGTGACTTCATAGCCGTCGCAAATCGGGCAATAGCGGATCAGCCCGCGCGCGAGCGCTTCGTCATGGACGGCACGGTCCATGTCAGGCTGGATATTGACGACCCCGGTCGCGAGCAGGACCGAGCGCGTCGGGAAGATGCGGTCGCCGACGCGAACCTCGAAGTCGTCGCCGGTCGGGCGGATCTCGGTCACTTCGGCCGCCTCGCGCACCGCGCCGAATTCCTCGGCCTGGTCGAGCATCAGGCGTAGCAGGTCGGTCCCCTTCACGCCGCCGGGATAGCCCGCGTGGTTGTGCGTCCGCGGGATCAGTGCCGCGCGGCTGCTGCCGCAGTCGAACAGGCGAATCTTCAAGTGAAACCGCGTGAGGTAGATTGCGGCGGTAAGTCCGGCGGGGCCGGCGCCGATGATGATGCAGTCGTCCATTGCAGCGATACGCGTACGCCAGCGTAACGTTCCTTGACCAAGGGAGGGCCGGTATATACATCCTGTACATACGGAGATTGCGCATGTCACAGGAATATCGCGCCAAGGTATTCAAATCGGGGAATTCGTTGGCGGTGCGACTACCGAAGGGCCTCGGCGCGATTGAGGGGACAGAAATGATCGTTCGTGAGGACCGTGGCACTTTTACCTTTGAGCCTGCGAACACGCAGCGGAAGATCACCGGGGACGGCTGGATGGGATTAGTGCCCTGGTTATCGGCCGCATCGCCGGAAGATCGCGAATTCGATACAAGCCCGCGCCCCTGGGACGATCCTGACTGGCCGTCTGCGGTGTGATTTATCTTCTCGATACGAATATCTGCATACTGTTGCTGGCGACGAAGGCGGAATATCTTCAAGCGCGCGTGCGCGAATGCGTCGAAGGCGATCTGGCGGTTTCTTCCGTCACCTTTGCCGAGATCGCCTTTGGTAGTCGGAACGGGAAGATGCCGCCGATCAAGGTCCTGGAAGCGTTCATACGAGACGTTCCACCGGTTCCGTTCGACATCGCAGCGGCGCGTCAGTATGCCGACCTACCCTTCCGCCGGGGCAGCTTTGATCGCCTGATCGCCGCCCATGCGCTCGCGCTGGATCTAACCCTCGTCACGAACAACGAACGCGACTTTGCCGACATCCCCGCTCTGCGCGTAGAGAATTGGACGCTATGACCTTCGCCGCCACCGTCCTCACCCTTTACCCCGAGATGTTCCCCGGCCCGCTCGGTGTCTCGCTCGCGGGCCGCGCGCTGGGGGAGGGGAAGTGGTCGCTCGACGCGCGCAACATCCGCGATTTCGCGACCGACAGGCATCGCACCGTCGACGAAACCCCGGCGGGCGGTGGCGCGGGGATGGTGCTCAAGGCGGACGTCCTCGCCACGGCGATCGACAGCGTCGCGACCGGCGCGCCGATTCTTGCGATGACGCCGCGCGGCCGCCCGCTCACGCAGGCGCGCGTCCGTGATCTTGCGCAAGGGCCCGGCGTCACCATCCTGTGCGGCCGGTTCGAGGGATTCGACGAACGCATCTTCGCAGCGCGTAACATCGAGGAAGTGTCGATCGGCGACTATGTCCTGTCAGGCGGCGAGATGGGCGCGCTCGTCCTGCTCGACGCTTGCATTCGGCTGCTTCCCGGCGTAATGGGCGCGGCTTCTAGCGGTGATGACGAGAGCTTCGAAAGCGGCCTTCTCGAATATCCGCAGTACACCCGACCATTTGAATGGGAAGGGCGCACGATCCCCGAAGTGTTGCGATCGGGGGATCATGCGAGGATTTCGGCATGGCGCAAGCACATGGCCGAGACCGATACACGGCTACGGCGGCCGGATCTGTGGGAGCGCCATGAGGGTGCTCGGGTCCAACCGCCCTCTGGCGCGCGACGACAGACGAAGGACGCATGAGATGAATCTCATCCAGACGATCGAAGCCGAGAACATTGCCAAGTTTCTCGAAACCAAGCAGATCCCCGAATTCCGCCCTGGCGATACGCTCAAGGTCGGCGTGAAGGTTGTCGAAGGCGAGCGCACCCGCGTCCAGAACTACGAAGGCGTGTGCATCGCGCGGTCGAACAAGGGCATGGGCTGGTCGTTCACCGTCCGCAAGATCAGCTTCGGCGAGGGCGTCGAGCGCGTCTTCCCGCTCTATTCGCCGAACATCGATTCGATCGACGTCGTCCGCAAGGGCGCGGTGCGTCGTGCGAAGCTGTACTATCTGCGTGGCCGCACCGGCAAGTCGGCGCGTATCGCAGAGCGTCGCGACACGCGTCCTGCAAAGGGCACTGCCGCAGCCGAATAAGTTCGGCGCGCTACGGTACGAGACAAGGGCGCGGGGGCGATGGCCTCCGCGCCCTTTTTCGCGTGCGTCGCAGATGACGGGAGTCGCCGGAGGATCGTCTCAGGACCAATTAAGGCCGTCGAACATCCCGTTCTCGAAAAGCAAAGACCTGATTTTATGTAGAAACGGAATGAACCGCTTCGACGGGGTCCGTATCGACATGTAATACTAATGGTGTACGACCTCAAACACTCATACAGATCGATACTGGACCGCAACGAATCGGGATTGGTGTCATTACGATCAATATTATCGCAGTGCCGCAGGTCGATGGATGCACGTCGGACGGAACCGTTCCGCGATTTCATCAGCTGGATGTAATGCGTGGACTGGCCGTCCTCGCGGTTCTGATCGTCAATATCAACGGAATGGGGGGCAGTTCGCACTCCGGTCGCCTTCGGGAATCACTTGGCTGGTCCGGGTTGGACCAGATCGTCTGGGGCGTGCGGCAAGTCCTGATCACGGGGACGGCACGGTGTTTGCTGGAACTGCTGTTCGGTGCAGGGATGCTTGTCCTCGCGGCGCGACTTGCCCGTGACGGCGACGCGCTGTCCGTGGCCAGACGGTTGTGGGTCCGCTATCTCCTGTTGTTTCTGATCGGACTGTTCCACGTCTTCGGGCTGTTGTGGTACGGTGACTTCCTCCACATCTACGCAATCGCTGCGCTGATCGTTTTTCCGCTCCGGCGGCTGCGCGCTGCGCGGCTGATCCTGGTCGGGTCGCTTTATGCCGTGGCACTGGCTGCCGCGGCGATCACGATGCCGTCCGGCCGGAGCATCGGCGTCGTCGATGCGGCCAGTGCTGCCAAACCCCGATCTGCTTTGTACACGGCGTCACCGGATGCCCCTGCGCGTGCTGCGCGGCGGGATTCCGTCGCAGCCCGGCATGAGGATCAGGAGCGGACGGCGACCTTCGGGCGCTGGCGTGACGCACTGCTCGACGATTATGTCGCCTTGTTCAATTGGGGCTGGGTGATCTACGGCCTGGGAGAAGCTGCCGCGACGATGCTGATCGGGGCGGGGCTGTTCAAGCTCGGCGTGCTTCAGGGGCAGCGAAGCGGGCGCTTATATGGCATGTTGCTCGTTATCGGTTATGGCATCGGGCTCGCTATTCGCTTTCCGCCGGTATTGGCCGGGCATGTTCCCGGCGACCCGACCCCGATCGAAGCCGCGCTGCGCGAAATCGGGCGGCTGAGCCTGACGCTCGGGCATGTCGCGTTGGTATCGCTCGGGTTGCGGAGTTTGCAGAGGCGGCGCTTGCTCCAGCCCTTCGTGGCGGCGGGGCGAATGGCGCTTACGCTTTATCTCGCGCAGACCGTCATCTGCCTGTGGCTGGTGTTTCCGCCGTTCGGACTCGCGCTATATGGCCGGATGGGCTGGGTCGGATTGATCGCGACCGCCGTGACCGTGGATGGCGTGTTGCTGGCCGCCGCCAACCTGTGGATGGCACGGTTCCGCATTGGACCGCTCGAATGGGTGTGGCGGTCGCTCGCGCGTGGGCAGTGGCAGACGTTGCGGCACCCGCGACCGCTTGTCGCTGCGACGTGATCGTGCAACCGCGCTGAACTGACGGTAAGGGCAGCCGGCCACCCCGCGGGAATCGTCCGATGTCGCAGTCCAATATTTCAACCGCTTCGGGTGTTGAGCCCCCCGTCGAGAAGCCCGTCGAGCCGGATGGCGCGCCGCGGATCGCGGTGCTCGATATCCTGCGCGGGATCGCGATCCTCGGGATCCTGTTCATGAACATCAACGACATGGGCCAGTCGATGACCGCGTCGTTCGACGATATCCGGCATCTTGGCTGGTCGGCGGCGGACCGGATCGTCTGGTGGGTGCGCGAAGTGCTCGCGATGGGCACCGCGCGCGGGTTGCTCGAGATGCTGTTCGGCGCGGGGATGGTGATCCTGACCGAGCGGTTCGCGGCGCAAGCCGACGAAGCGGTCGTGCTGCGCCGCTATTTCACGCGCAATGTCATCCTGTTTCTGTTCGGGCTGGTGCATGTCTTCGTACTGCTGTGGCCGGGCGACATCCTGCACACTTATGCCCTCGCCGCGCTGATTGCGTTCCTGTTCCGCGAGTTGCGTCCGCGCGCATTGCTGTTCCTCGGCTCGAGTATGGCGGTGTTCTTCCTGATCGGCGGCGGGATGAGCTACAGCGCCGACCAGTCCAGCGCGCAGGCGGTGCAACGGATCGAGCAACGCCAGCACGCCAACCGACCGCTGACGCAGGTCGAAAAGGCGATCCTTGCCCGGGCCACGGAGCGGCAGAAACAGCGCGCAACGCTCGCCAACGAGACGAAGGCGCGCATCTTGGCCGAGGACAAGGCGCGGACCGGGACGTTCGCGACCTGGGCAGCGCAGCAATGGGGCACCTTCAGCTCTATGGAGGCGCAGGGGTTCGAGGTGCTGTTCGTCTGGGAGGCCGCCGCGACGATGCTGATCGGCGCGGGACTGTTCCGGCTCGGCGTGCTGCAGGGGCAGCGCTCGGAGCGGTTCTATGCGGCGATGACCGGGATCGGCTATGCGATCGGGGTGCCGTTGCGATTGCTCGAGGCGTATGAGGGCACGCGCTTCACAAGCGCGCCGCAGATCAGCATGGCGACCAGCGAAGTCGCGCGGCTGGCGATGACGCTGGGGCATGTCGGGCTGGTCAACCTGCTCGTCACCACCGCGCTGGGGATGACCTTGCTTCGACCGTTCATCGCGGCGGGGCGGACCGCCTTGTCTATCTATGTCGCGCAGACGCTGGTCTGCCTGTGGGTGCTGTACCCGCCTTTCATGCTCGCATTGTATGGCCGGATGAGTTGGGCGGGGCTGATGCTGACCGGGCTGCTCGTTGACGCCGCCCTGCTGGTCGGCGCGAACCTGTGGGTGCGCTGGTTCCGCATCGCGCCGGTCGAATGGGCGTGGCGCTCGCTGATCGAGCGGCGCGCGTTGCGATGGCGGCATGACGAGCGCGCAATCGCCTGATGCCAAGGGCCTTTACGCAAGCCGCCGGCGTCGCGATAAGCCCGCAACGCCCGCGATCGTCGGGCCGGGCAATCGAGAGAGCGGAGATGCGGGATGCGGGCGACTTGGGCTTTTGCGGGCGTGATGCTCGCCTGTGTGGCGGCACCTGCGATGGCGGCTGATCCTGCGCCCACCCGATTGACGCTGAAAGCCGTGTTCGGCAGCCCCGATCTGTCGGGCGTCCAGCCGCGCGGCGTCAAGCTCTCGCCCGACGGGACGTTGCTCACGTCGCTGCGCCCGCGCGCCGACGAGAAGGAGCGGTTCGACCTGTGGGCGCGCGACACGCGCACCGGGCAGGAGCGGATGCTGGTCGATTCGAAGAAGGTCGGCAGCGGCGCGGAATTGTCCGAAGCCGAGAAGATGCAACGCGAGCGCGCGCGCATCGCGGGCTCGAAGGGGATCGTGACCTATGACTGGGCCCCCGATGGCAAGACGATCCTCGTGCCGATCGACGGCGACCTGTATCTCGCGGGCCTCGACGGCACCACGCGGCGGCTGACCAATGCGCCAGGGGACGGCGCGCTCAACCCGATCATCAGCCCCAAGGGCGGGTTCGTCAGCTTCGTGCGCGGGCAGAATCTGTTCGTCCAGCCGCTCGGCGGCGGCGATGCGCGCGCCGTCAGCAGCGATGGCGGCGGGACGGTGCATTGGGGCGAGGCCGAGTTCGTCGCCCAGGAGGAAATGGACCGCCGCACCGGATACTGGTGGTCGCCGCAGGACAGCCTCATCGCGGTCGAGCGGTTCGACGAGGCCCCCGTCGGGATCGTGACGCGTGCCGCGATCGGCGCGAACGGGACCAAGGTCTACGACCAGCGCTATCCAGCCGCGGGCACGCCCAACGTCGCGGTCGCGCTCTACGTGATGAAGGCGGACGGGTCTGGGAAGGTGAAGGTCGATCTCGGCCAGAACCCCGACATCTATCTCGCGCGCGTCGACTGGACCCCTGATGGCAGCGCCTTGCTCGTCCAGCGCGAGAGCCGCGACCAGAAGACGCTCGACATGCTCAAGGTCGATCCTGCGACGGGGAAGGCCACTGTATTGTTCACCGAGAAGTCGGGCGCGCGCAGCTGGCTCAACCTGTCCGACGCCTATCGCCCGATGAAGGACGGGAGCCTCATCTGGCGCTCGGAGCGGACCGGTTTCGGCCACCTCTACCGCTTCGCCGCGGGCAAGTGGACCGCGCTGACCAAGGGCGACTGGGTCGTCCAGGCATTGCTCGGCGTGGACGAAGCCAAGGGGCGGCTGTTTTTCACCGGCAACAAGGATGGCGTGCTCGAGCAGCATCTCTATTCGGTCGACATCGCGCATCCGAACGTCGTCACGCGACTGACCGAAGCCGGCTGGTGGAACAACGGTACGATGGACGAAGCCGCGACACGCATGATCGTCTCGCGCTCGAGCCCGACGCAGCCAACGCAGGTCTATCTGGCGGATGCTGGCGGCAAGCGGCTGTCGTGGATCAACGAGAATGCGGTCGTGCCGGGGCATCCCTATTACCCCTATCTGGCGAGCCACCAGCAGACCAGGTTCGGCACGATCAAGGCCGAGGATGGGACCGATCTCTATTATGAGATGATCGCCCCGCCGCTTGAGCCGGGGAAGAAATATCCCGTCTTCTTCCAGCATTACGGCGGCCCCGGCACCGGGCAGCAGGTTACGCGCGGCTGGGGCGGGGCGTTGCCGCAATATCTGGTGCAGCACGGCTATATCTATTTCCAGATCGACAATCGCGGCTCGTACAATCGCGGCAAGGCGTTCGAGGATCACATCTATCGCGCGATGGGGACGGTCGAGGTCGCCGATCAGCTCGCGGGGGCGAAGTTCATCAAGAGCCAGCCGTTCGTCGATCCCGCCAAGGTGGCGATCTATGGCTGGTCGTACGGCGGCTATATGACGCTCAAGATGCTCGAGGCGAACCCGGGGGTCTACGCGGCGGGCGTGTCGGGCGCGCCGGTGACGCAATGGGAGCAATATGACACCCATTATACCGAGCGCTACATGGGCTCGCCGGTCGCGGACAAGCAGGCGTATGTCGCGTCGGATGCATTGGGGAAGGCGCCCGCGATCAAGGATCCGCTGTTGCTGATCCACGGGATGGCGGACGACAATGTCGTGTTCACCAACTCGACCGCGTTCGCCGCACGGATGCAGGCGACCGCGACGCCGTTCGAGATGATGTTCTATCCCGGCTATACACACCGCGTCGCCGGGCCGGGGATCAGCGAGCATCTGTGGGGGACGATCCTGACGTTCCTCGATCGGAACGTGAAGGACATGAAGTAAGGGCGTTGCGCCCGGTGACGTCCGGGCGACGCCATGCACACATCCGTCATCCCCGCGCAGGCGGGGATCCATTGATACTGATGCTCTCCGTGCTGCGAGGCCAGCCAGTATCGATTCCCGCCTGCGCGGGAATGACGGACTAGGGGAGGGCGGGCGTCCTAAGCCCATCGACCCCCCGCTCCCTCTAGCGCTGCCCCCTCTAGCGCTGCCCCTCTAGCCCCAACCGCCGCGCTCCCATAAAGCGCGGCTTCATGCGGTTCCTCACCACCTTTCACCTCTGGCCGTTCCTCGACACGGTCGTCAGCTATCTCGTCGCGTTCGTGCTCGGCACTTTGATCGGCGCGGAACGCCAGTATCGCCAGCGCACTGCCGGCCTGCGCACCAACGCGCTGGTCGCGCTCGGCTCGTCGGCGTTCGTCGATCTCGGGCAGCGGCTCGGCGGGGACGTCGAGTCGATCCGGATCATCGCTTATGTCGTGTCGGGGATCGGCTTCCTCGGCGCGGGCGTGATCATGAAGGAGGGGATGAACGTCCGCGGGCTCAACACCGCGGCGACGCTCTGGTGTTCGGCCGCGGTCGGCGCGATCGCGGGGAGCGATATGGTTGCCGAGGCGGTGCTGCTCACCGGCTTCGTCATTCTCGCCAACACGATGCTCCGCCCGCTGGTCGACGCGATCAACCGCATCCCGCTGGAAGGCCGCAGCGTCGAGGCGACCTATACCGTCACGATCACCACCGATGTCGGCGAGGCGGGGCCGATGGGCGACTTGCTGACCGAGCATCTGGAGGACGCGCAACTCCCGGTCGCCGAGCTCGACATCATCAACCGCGGCGAGGACCGCGTTGAGATTGTGGCCAAGCTCGTCAGTACCAATATAGCGGTGAGCGAGCTCGACGCGCTGACCGATCATTTGGCACGGGTTCACGGAATAACCCATGCGACCTGGCAGGCGCGCACGCACGATTAGCAAAGCGATTGGACGTGCCCGCGTAATGACGCTACGGGCGCGTTCCGAATTGGAGGAAGACATGGGTTACAGGATCGTGGTCGCGGGCGCGACGGGCAACGTCGGGCGCGAGATGCTCAACATTCTTGCGGAGCGCGAATTCCCGCTCGACGACATCGCGGTGGTCGCATCGTCGCGCAGCCAGGGCGACGAAGTCGATTTCGGCGAGACCGGGCGCAAGCTCAAGGTCCAGAATATCGAGCATTTCGATCCGACCGGCTGGGACATGGCACTGTTCGCGATCGGCTCGGAAGGGACCAAGATCCACGCCTCGCGCTTTGCCGCCGCTGGCTGCACGGTGATCGACAATTCGTCGCTGTACCGGATGGACCCGGACGTGCCGCTGATCGTTCCGGAAGTGAACCCCGATGCGATCGCGGGCTATACCAAGCGCAACATCATCGCGAACCCGAACTGCTCGACCGCGCAGATGGTCGTCGCGCTCAAGCCGCTGCATGATTTCGCCAAGATCAAGCGCGTCGTCGTCGCGACCTATCAGTCGGTGTCGGGCGCGGGCAAGGCGGGGATGGACGAGCTGTTCGAGCAGTCGCGCAACATCTTCGTCGGCGATTCCGCCGAGGCCAAGAAGTTCACCAAGCAGATCGCGTTCAACGTGATCCCGCACATCGACAGCTT
>CAZNQA010000089.1:0-12239 GCA_964575105.1 uncultured Stakelama sp. | reverse complement strand
CCCCGGCCTCAGCGGAGCGCGCCCGCCAGCAACTTGTGGAGTCGCGTCTGCAACCCGTCGTTCGCGGCAAGGAACTCGCTGCGTTCCATCATCTTCTCACCGCCGCGAAAGTCGGTGACGAATCCGCCCGCTTCCTTGACCAGCAACAGTCCCGCCGCGGCGTCCCACGCTTTGAGACCCGATTCCCAATACCCGTCGTAGCGCCCGGCCGCGACCCACGCGAGATCGAGCGCCGCCGATCCCATCCGCCGGATCCCGGCGACTTCGGGCGCGATCGCACCGAAAATGCGCGACCATTCCGCAAAATTGCCGTGGCCGAGGAACGGAATCCCCGTCGCGATCAGCGAGTCGGCAAGGTCGCGTCGTGCCGACACGCGCAACCGCTGCTCCTGCACCCACGCGCCCCGGCCCTTCTCGGCCCAGAACGCTTCGTCGGTGATCGGCTGGTAGACCATCGCCGAGGTGATCTCGCGCTTGCCGTTGGGCATCGGCTCCTCGACCGCGATCGAGATCGCGAAGTGCGGGATGCCGTGAAGGAAGTTGGTCGTGCCATCGAGCGGATCGACGATGAAGCGCGGCTTGTTGGGGTCGCCCGCGACTTCGCCGCGCTCCTCCATCAGGAAACCCCAGTCGGGGCGGGCGCGCGACAGTTCCTCGTACAGCGTCTGCTCGGCGCGCTGATCGGCGATCGTCACGAAGTCGGCGGGGCCCTTGCGGCTGACCTGGAGCTGCTGGACCTCGTTGAAATCGCGACGCAGCCGCGGACCGGCCTTGCGCGCGGCGCGATCGATGACGGTCATCAGACCGGAATGGGACGGCATAATCTTACTTTCTTTCTCCCTCTCCCCGCTTGCGGGGAGAGGGTCGGGGAGAGGGGCAGGACAGCGCGGTGCGCTACGATACTGCCCCTCTCCCGTCCTCGCTTCGCTCAGCCACCCTCTCCCCGCAAGCGGGGAGAGGGAGAAGGATTTACTCCGCGCGCTTCACATAGGTCTGTTCGTACACGTCAACGACGATCCGCGTCCCTGCGCCAATATGCGGCGGGACCATCACGCGGACGCCATTCTCGAGGATCGCGGGCTTGTAGCTCGACGAGGCGGTCTGCCCCTTCACCACCGCATCCGCCTCGACGATCAGCGCCTCGATCGTGTCGGGCAGCTGCACCGAGATCGGGCGTTCCTCCCACAATTCCATCACGACATCCATGCCGTCCTGCAGGAACGCCGCCGCATCGCCGAGGATGTCCGCGTCGAGCGTGATCTGCTCGTAATTGACCTTGTCCATGAAAGTCAGCGTGTCGCCTTCGCGGAACAGGAACTGGAAGTCGACCGTGTCGAGCCGCACCTTCTCGAGGCTTTCGGCCGAGCGGAAGCGGACGTTGTTCTTGCGTCCGTCGATCAGGTTCTTGAGCTCGACCTGCATGTAGGCACCGCCCTTGCCGGGCTGGGTGTGCTGGATCTTCACCGCACGCCAGATGCCGCCTTCATATTCGAGAATGTTGCCGGGACGGATTTCGACCGCGTTGATCTTCATGGGGTGAGCCTGCGTTGCAAAGAGCCAAGGGCCGCTCCTTTCGGGAAAGGCCGTGGCGCGAGGCCTTAGCCGGGCAGCGGCGTGCCCGCAAGATAGGGGAACGGATCGACGTCGGTTCCTTCATACCAATGCTGTGCCGGATCGGTCCGGGTGAGCCCGAAGTGCAGGTGGTAATTCCCCGCCCCGGCATTGCCCGTGTCGCCGACATACCCGAGCAACTGGCCGGTCGTAACGGGCTGCCCCTCATGCAACCCCGGCGCATAGCCCGCAAGATGCGCGTAATAGAGCGTCCAGGTCCGCGACGGCGAGCGGACATAGACCGTCGTCCCACCCGCTGCGCTGTCCCACAGCTTCTCGACCACCCCTGGGGCCGCAGCGACGACCGGGGTGTTCGCTGCCGCCATCACGTCCGTCCCGTGATGCTCGCGCTCGCCATTCTCGCGCGCATCGCCCCATGAGTCGTGGATGTCGCCACGCCTGACGCCCGAGACGGGGACCGCAAGAACGATCGAACCGCCCCGCCCCGCCCCGATATCGACCGGTTGCGGCTGCCCCCGCACCGCGAGGCGCAGCCGCGCGATCGTTCCCTGCCGCGTGCCACCCGGCGCGTCCGGGAGGAACACCAGCGCCGCCACCCAGAGCCCGACGACCCCAAGCAACACCACGACGACAATCAAAACAGCCTTCTTCATCCCCCCGCGTCCCGGATCAGCTCTGGAACACGGCGGGCGTACCCGCCTTGACCATCATCGCGAGCCGGGCAGCGTCCCAGTTGGTCAGGCGGATACAGCCGTGGCTCTCAGCGCGGCCGATCGTCTCGGGCGAGGGCGTGCCGTGGATGCCGTAATGCGGCTTGGACAGATCGAGCCACACCACACCGACCGGACCATTCGGCCCCGGCGGCAGCAGCGCCTGCTTGGAGCCCTTCTTGGCATCCCAGAACAGCTTAGGATTATAGTGGAACTCCGGGTTGTACGACGGCCCGAGCACCTTCCACGTCCCGATCGGGAGCGGATCATGCGTGCTTCCCATCGTCGCCATGAACTGCGCGACGAGCTTGCCGTCCTTGTCGAGCACGCGGAGCACTTCCTTCGACTTGGACACGACGATCTTCGCGCCCTGTGGCTGGGTCGAGTCGACGTTGAGGTCGCTCAGCGTCTTGCGCCATGCCTCGGGCAGCTTGGGATCATAAGCGCGCTGCGTGGTAATCGCGTTGGGGACGACGATCTGCGTCCCCGCCGTCAGCTTCGTATCAGGGCTGTTGAGCTCCATCAGCACCGCGGGCGTGGTGTGGAACATCTCGCCCATCTTCTCCATCACCGTCTTGTAGCCGAGCGCGGGCAGCTGCGACTGGAGGGCTGGATCCTTGGGGAACGGGTTGGTGAAGGGCCCCGCGAGGATTTCGTTGGTCAACGTGATCTTCTGCGTCGGGCGGAACGCGCGATGCGGGTACAGTGCCTTGAGCGTGGGCTGATCGAGCTTACCGGTCTTGGGCAAGCCCTGAACTTCCTGGAACCCGGTGATCGCTGCGACCAGCGACTTGCCTTCACGCCCGTCGAGCACACCCGGCGAAAACCCGAGATGATCGAGAATCACCTGCGCATGGAGAATCGAAAGGTCGAGCCTGGTCTGCGCCGCGGGCTTTGGCAAAGCCGCAGGGGTTCCGGCGGCCTGCGCCGCAACGAGACCAACCGGGGCCAACGCCAGACAAGCTACGCTGGCAAAGGTTTTGAGCACGGTTTCAGTCTCCTACATGCAAATTCATGCAGATAACGACAGACCGGGACGTTGGGTCCGTTACGACCTCGAAATGTTGCGCACCCCTGACGCGACGCGCGCTGATCGGCGGCGCGGTGGCGGGCGGCGCTGCGCTTGCGTTGCCGCTTCCCGCGATGGCGGCGGGAATCGAATGGCGTCTCGCGATCCGCAACGTCCACACCAACGAGAACGTCGACGCGGTGTTCGCGCGCTCGGGCCGCTTCGTGCCGGCCGGGCTGGCGGAACTCAACCACGGCCTGCGCGACTGGCGGACGGGCGAGTCGATCGGAATGGATCGCCGGTTGCTCGCGCTGCTCGTATCGCTGCGGCAGAAGCTGGAGCTTTCCGGCAATCGCAAGATCGACCTGATCTGCGGTTATCGGTCGCCACAGACCAACGCTAAACTGCGCGCGCGCGGCGGCGCGCATAGCGGCGTCGCGAACCTGAGCCAGCACATGCTCGGCAAGGCGACCGATATCGTCGTGCCCGGCGTCTCGCTCGACCGGCTGCGTGGCGCTGCACTTGCCTTGGGCGGGGGCGGCGTCGGCTATTATCCGCGCGACGGGTTCGTCCATGTCGATACCGGGCGCGTGCGGCACTGGTAAGTCAGGGGTAGCGTTGCCGGGCGCGAGATACTCTACAATCGCTTCTACCTCCCGCTCGGTCGTGGAGCGCTTGGCCATGCGCAAACCCTACCACGAATCCCCCTCCGCGCTCTACCGCTTCAGCACCTCGGCGAAAGCCTTGACGGCAGCCGCTTCGTCCCCGCCCCAGACGCCGTGCGACACCGCGAGGAAGTCCGCGCCGGCCTTGACCAGCGGCGCAGCGTTGCTCGGCGTGATCCCGCCGATCGCGACGCACGGCAGTTCAAACACGGTCGACCACCAGCTCAACAGGACCGGGTCTGCAACGTGCTCCGCGACCTTGGTCGTCGTGGGATAGAAAGCGCCGAACGCGACGTAATCCGCGCCGCCTTCCCCGGCCTCCATCGCCAGATGGCGGCTGGCGTGACAGCTGATACCGATCTGCGCCGCCGCGCCGAGTTCGCTCCGTGCCTCCTGCGGGTCGCCGTCCTCCTGCCCGAGGTGCACGCCGTCCGCGCCCAGCCGCTTGGCAAGCGCGATGCTGTCGTTGACGATGAAGGCGACGTCGGCGTCCGAGCAGATACGCTGCAGCGGTTCGGCGAGCGCGGCGGCGGCGTGCTGGTCGATATCCTTGACCCGGAACTGGAACGCCGCGACCGGCCCCGCATCGAGCGCGCGCTTCAGCCGGTCGGCGAAACCGCCGGTGACGTCGAGCGGGGAGACGAGATACAGCTGGCACGGCGGGCGCCGATAGTCGCGCTGGAATTGCGCGCCGAAATTGGGGTCGAGCGGGCCGAGGGGGTCTTCAATGTCCATGCGCTGCCGATAGCGCCGTGATCGCGGCATGGAAAGCCGCAGGATCGTCGAGCTTGTGCGCAACAGCATGGATCGGCTTGCCACGCCGTGCCGATACCGGCGTGGAGAGATCGAGGAAGACGTTGGGCCAGTTCGCCAGCGCGAGATTAACGACTCCGGGCCGTTTCAACGCCGCCGCGTCCCAAGTTGACCGCAAACCGGCAATGCTGGAGGTCGGGATGGCAATCCGTTTCAGATACCCTGCACGCAGCGTGAGAACCCCATCCACCACCGTCACCGGAAAGCTTTTGAACGACCGCAGCAACAGGATGAGACCCATTACCGCGGCAACACCAATCGCGCCGACGATGATCGCCGCCAGCGGCCCGAATACCGCGACGACGACAATATGCACGACCAGCAGTTCGACCACCGCAAGTCCCAGGAGCACGCCTACCACCGGGCCGAAGCTCCGATGATAGGCGAACGCCTGTGCGTCCTTACGCTTCGCCCTTGTAGATCGCGATGATCTTGGCGAGCATCTCGAGCGCCTCGTCGCGCGGGCGCTGGAAAGTGTTGCGGCCGATGATCGAGCCGTTGCCGCCGCCCGCGAGAATGTCGCGCGCATCCTGGTACACCGCATCCGAACCCTTGGACGCGCCGCCCGAGAAGACGACGATCCGGCGACCGGCGAAGCTCGACTGCACCACATGCTTCACGCGGTCCGCCTGGTTCGACCAGTCGGTGCCCTCGTACATCGGCTTGGCGTCCTTCTGCTCGATATGATCGCTCGGCAGCTTCACCTTGATGATGTGCGCGCCAAGCAGCGCCGCCATGTGCGCGGCATAAGCGCCGACATCGAGCGCGAGCTCGCCCGACTTGGGCAGCATCCCGCCGCGCGGATACGACCAGATCACGGTTGCAATGCCGACCGACTTGGCTTCTGCCGACATTTCGCGGATCTGCCCGATCATGTCGAACAGATCGTCCGACCCCGGATAGATGGTGAAACCGATCGCCGCGCAGCCGAGCCGCACCGCATCCTCGACCGAGCCGGTCACCGCCTGGTTCGCGCCCTGCGCCCAGCTGTTCGAGCTGTTGACCTTGAGGATCGTCGGGATCTGCCCCGCGAACGTCATCGCCCCCGCCTCGAGCATCCCGAGCGGTGCCGCATACGCCGAAAGCCCCGCGTCGATCGCAAGTTGATAATGGTAATGCGGGTCGTACGCTGCCGGATTCACCGAGAAACTCCGGGCGGGGCCGTGTTCGAACCCCTGGTCGACCGGCAGGATCACCAGCTTGCCGGTACCGCCGAGCTTGCCCTGCATCAGGATGCGCCCAAGGTTGGCCTTGGTGGCGGGGCTGTCGGATTCGTACTTGTCGAGAATGGCTTTGACGGCAGGCGTCATGGGTCTGGATCCTCTTCTTGCGTGTTTGGCGGGGTGATAGTCAGCGCGGACGCGGACTGCAACGCAGCAATCGGCGCATCGCGCGATTGCAGCCTGCGCACTTGCTTTCCCTTCGCGCGCAAGGCTTTCGGGTCGGATGAGCGATCCCGACACCCACGATCTTTCGCCTGCGGTCACGCTGTTGATGGCGGTTGCCTGCGGCGCGATGGTCGCCAATCTCTATTATGCGCAGACGCTGATCGAAACGATCGGCCCCGACATCGGCCTGTCCCCCGGCCTGGCAGGCGCGATCGTCACGCTCACCCAACTCGGCTACGGGCTTGGCCTCGCGTTCATCGTGCCGCTGTCGGACCTGGTCGAAAACAAGCGGCTGATCCTGATCGCGACGGTCGGGGCGGTGCTGGGTTGCTTGGGGATCGCGCTGGCGGAAGGCCCGATGACGTTCCTCGCCGCAGCGCTGGTGACCGGCGTCTGCTCGGTCGGCGCGCAGGTGCTGGTACCGCTCGCCGCGAGACTGAGCAGCCGGGAGCGGCAAGGCCGCACGATCGGGCTGGTCATGAGCGGGTTGCTCACCGGGATCATGCTCGCGCGCCCGGTCGCGAGCTTCATCGCGGGGCTTGGCGGATGGCGCGCGATGTTCTTCGTCTCCGCCGGAATTACCGCGCTGGTCGGGGTCGCGTTGCTGCTGATGCTCCCCGCGCGCCGTCCGGACAGCACTTTGCGCTACCGCGCATTGCTCGCTTCGTCCTTCGATCTGCTCCGCCGCTATCCGGTGCTGCGGTTGCGTGCGGCCTATCAGGCGTTGATGTTCATCGCGTTCAACATGTTCTGGACCGCCGCGCCGATCGTCCTGACGCAACGCTTCGGTCTCGGCCCGAACGGCGTCGCGCTGTTTGCGCTCGCTGGTGCCGGAGGCGCGCTCGCCGCGCCGATCGCCGGGCATTTCGCGGACAAGGGCCGCGCTCGCGCGACGACGCTCGGTGCGTTGCTGCTGCTCACGCTGTCGTTCCTGGCCGCAGGCATGGTCGTTGCGGCGGGCAGCCTGATCGCCTTCGCCCTCGCCGCCGTGCTGATCGATGCGGCGGTGCAGCTCAGCCAGATTTCAGGGCAGCGGATCATCTTCGGGCTCGATCCCGCTGCCGGCGGGCGCATCAACGCCGCATATATGACGATCGTCTTCCTGTTCGGCGCAATGGGATCGGTCATCGGCAGCGCGAGCATCGCCGCGGGTGGCTGGGCGCTGACCAGCCTGATCGGCGCGGCGATCGGCAGCGTTGCCTTGCTTCTGTACGGACTGTTCGACCGGACACCGCAGAAACCGGCTTAGTGGTTGAGAACTTCACCCTTCCGACCGATCGCTTCGAGCGAAGTCGAGAAGCCTGCACCGTGCCCGGTTTCTCGACTTCGCTCGAAACGAACGGGAGCGATGATGCGCGAGCAATAGTCCTAAATATGATTGACATACCACCCCGACCTGCGCCGGGGTGGCAACTCCTTCACCCTCGCGCCAGCGCCGCCACGCCGGGCAGGTCCTTGCCCTCCATCCACTCCAGGAACGCGCCGCCTGCGGTCGAGACGAACGTAAAGTCGTCCGCCACCCGCGCCTGGTTGAGCGCGGCGACGGTGTCCCCGCCGCCGGCGACCGACACGAGCGACCCGCTCTTGGTCAACGCCGCCGCGGTCTTCGCCAGCGCGACTGTCGCGGTATCGAACGGCGGGGTCTCGAACGCGCCGAGCGGACCGTTCCACACCAGAGTCCGGCAGTTCTTCAGAACATCGGCCAAGGCCTCCGTCGCCGCCGGGCCGACGTCGAGGATCATCTCGTCCGCCGCGACCTCATGCACGTTGACCGTGCGGACCGGCGGGTTGGCGCGGAACTCCTTTGCCACCACCACGTCATACGGCAGGTGGATCGTGCAATTGGCAGCGTCGGCAGCGGCGAAGATCTCGTCGGCGGTCCCGGTCAGTTCATGCTCGCACAGGGATTTCCCGACATTCACCCCGCGCGCGGCGAGGAATGTATTCGCCATGCCGCCGCCGATGATGAGATGATCGACCTTGGTCACGAGATGCTTGAGCACGTCGAGCTTTGTCGAGACCTTCGCCCCGCCCACCACGGCCGCGACCGGATGCTCGGGATTGCCGAGCGCCTTGTCGAGCGCGTCGAGTTCGGCTTCCATCGCGCGACCCGCAAACGCCGGGAGCTTGTGCGCCAGTCCCTCGGTCGACGCATGGGCGCGGTGTGCGGCGGAAAAGGCATCGTTGACGTACAGGTCGCCAAGCGCCGCGAACCGGTCGACCACCGCCGGATCGTTCTTCTCTTCACCGCCGAAGAAACGCGTATTCTCGAGGATTGCGACATCGCCGGGCGAGAGCGCCGCAACCGCCGCCGCATCGCCTTCCCAATCGACATATTTCACCGGTCGCCCGAGCACGTTGGCATAAGGCTCGACCAGCTGCCGGAGCGACAGTTCGGCCGAGGGCGTGCCCTTGGGTCGCCCGAAATGAGCGAGGATCAGGACGATCGCCCCCTTGTCGGCGAGTTCGCCCACCGTCGGCAGCGTCGCGCGCAGGCGCGTATCGTCGCTCACCGCGCCATCCTGCATCGGCACGTTGAGATCCTCGCGCACCAGCACGCGCTTGCCACGCACGTCGCCGATATCGTCCAGCGTCTTGAAGGCCCGCGTCATGTCGTCACTCCTCGATAATCGTGATCGTGTCGCCGACGCGGATCATCCCGCCGACCAGTACGCGCGAGCAGGCACCACCGCGCCAGTCCGGCGTCATCGCGGCGCGCAACCCCGGCGCCAGCGCGTCCATCCGCTCGCACGGATCGGTTTCGCGCGTAATCTCCAGAACGACGTCGGCACCGATGCGGAGCCTGACGCCCGGCCGCTGCGGCAGGTCGAGCCGGTCGACCAGCAGGTTCGCCCTGCGCTCCGACCAGGGAAGCGTATGGCCGACCGCCCTCGTCGCGGCGTCCCAGTCACCGCGTTCGAGCAACGTCACCTGCCGTCGCCCACGCCCGCCGGGCTTGACCGCACCGCGAAAGTCCCCCGCGATCCCCGCCTCGACCGATACGTGCGCGGTTTCGATCACCTCCATCGCGGCGCGCGGTCGGGCATGCCGGGCGATCCCGGCCAATATCCCTACCACAGGCGCGCCCCGACGGTGCCGGTCGCCGGCCGGTCAACCCGCCTTGGTGCCGGCAGTCGATGGATCAGCCGCACCGATCCTACCGCCCGAGCATCATCGCTGCATGCCGCGCATCGACCGATTCGAACTCGGCCGGGATGAACACGACATTCTGCAGCTCGACGTCGTCGTTCCGGCGATAGGCCTCGCCCAGCTGGCCTGGGTCGGACAGGGTATGGCAGCGATAGCCAAGCCCGTCGAACAGGCCGACATAGTCGTCCGGGCTGCTCTGGCTGACCATCGCCAGGGCCGAGCGATGAACCTCGGACAGCACGATCGGCCGGCTTTGCCCGAGCAAGGCCTTCGCGCCCGAAATTGCCTTGGGCTCTGCCCCCTCGATGTCGATCTTGATGAAATCGACCGGACCGAGGTCGAGCGCGTCGACCGTCCGCGTCGGCACCGAAATCGTCGATTCCCACGCTTGCAATTCGCCCTCGCCGCGGATCTGCGCACCACCCCAATTGTTGGTCTCGGTGGCATATCGCATCTCGATCTCGCCCGTCCGGTCGCTGAGCGCGATCCCGTGGACGCTGACGATCGGGTCGAAGCCGTTCCGCGCGACCGACATCAGCACCGATTCGAGCAGTTGCGGCAACGGCTCGAAGCTCGTGACATGACCGCCCGGCCCGACGATCGACGCCATCAACATGGTGTGGTGCCCGACATTGGCACCGATATCGAGCGTCCGCGCGCCGGGGCGTAGGCTGCTCTTGATGAAGGCAGTCTCCGCCACCTCGAAACGACCTTCGACCGCCGGCCAGGCGATCGCGCTGTCCGCGAGGTTCACCCGGAGGATGAACTTCTCGTCGGCTTCCGCCCACACCCAAGCACGCGACTGTGGCACCAACGCGGGGTGACGCTGCCGGAATTCCGCCCCTTCCATCACCGCCGCAAGATAGGCGTGCTCGCTCTCGCTACGGGTCGCGTCCTCGACGACCCGATCGCTTTCCGGTGCCCGCCCCAGCATGGCGCGGTACACGGCCTGGACGAAATCATGGCTGATCATCAGAGAAGCTGCGCCATCGCGCCTGCGGTGTCGACCATGCGGTTCGAGAAACCCCACTCATTGTCGTACCAGCTGACGACGCGGACGAGCTTGCCGTCGAGCACCGCCGTCTCGAGGCTGTCGATCGTCGACGACGCAGGCGTGTGGACGATGTCGATCGAGACCAGCGGCTCGTCCGAGAAGACCAGCACGCCCTTGAGCGGGCCGCTTTCCGACGCCGCCTTGAGGATCGCGTTGACCTCTTCCTTCGTCGTGTCGCGCTTGGGCATGAAGGTCAGGTCGACCAGGCTGCCGTCCGGCACGGGAACGCGGATCGCCGACCCGTCGAGCTTGCCCTTCAGTTCCGGCAGAACTTCGCCGACCGCGCGCGCCGCACCGGTGGTGGTCGGGATCATCGACATGGCGGCGGCACGTGCGCGACGCAGATCGGGGTGGATCTGGTCGAGGATCTTCTGGTCGTTGGTATAGGCGTGGATCGTGGTCATCAGCCCGCGCTCGATCCCGATCGTATCGTTGAGCACCTTCGCGACCGGCGCGAGGCAGTTGGTCGTGCACGATGCGTTGGACACGATCGTGTGACCCGCCTCGAGCTTGTCGTGGTTGACGCCGTAGACGACCGTCAGGTCGACGCCCTTGCCCGGTGCCGAGATCAGCACGCGCTTGGCCCCCGCGTCGAGATGCTTCTGGCAGCTCTCGCGATCGGTGAAGAAGCCGGTGCATTCGAGCACGATGTCGATGCCCTGCTCGGCATGCGGCAGATTAGCGGGGTCACGCTCGGCGGTGACGCGGATGCGCTTGCCGTCGACGACGAGGTCGTTGCCCTCGGCCGAGACGTCGCCCGGATAGCGCCCGTGGACCGAATCGCGGCTGAACAGCCACGCGTTCGACTTGGCGTCGGCAAGGTCGTTGATCGTGACGAGCTCGAGCCCGCTGTCGGCCCGCTCGAGAATTGCGCGCGCGACAAGGCGCCCGATACGCCCGAAACCGTTGATCGCTACCTTGACCGTCATCGTGATGCGCTCCTCAAGCTCTTGCTCGGCGCGGCACGGGCCAACGCCGACTCTAATTGCACGAGCGCGTCTTTGCGGGGCGCAAGCCAGCGCGTCAACCGCCCGGCATGACGCAAACCCGTCACAAATGCGCCTTGTCGCGGGACTGTCCCATGCTATCTCGCGACGATGGCAGACCCCACCGCCACCCAGGCACCCCCCGCAGTATCGCCCGAGCGTACCCCGCAGCCCCCCGCCGCCAAAGCAGAGCCGGGGGCGCCGGCTTCGCGTGCGCTCGAAGACCCGCAAAAACGCATGATCGACCGGATCGAGGATGCGTTGACGCGGATCGACATCGCCACCCGCAAGCAGGCGGAAGAAATCACCCGGTTGGAACAGCGCCACGGTGCGTTGCGCGCGCGAATGAGCCAGACGGTCGCAACGCTCGATACGGTCCTGGCCGCAGCCGACGCGGCCAGTGCCGAAGAGGCCGCTCCCGATACCACCGAAGAGGGAGACGCCTGATGGCAGAGGTTACGCTCACGTTCGGCACACGTCGTCACACCGTCGCCTGCCCCGACGGGCAGGAAGAACATCTGCGCAGCCTCGGCGCGATGCTCGCCGCGAACTATGCGGTCGCGGAGAAGGCCTCTGGCGGGCTCGGCGGCGAGCGGACGATGCTGTTCGTCGCGCTGATGCTCGCGGACAGCCTCGATGAAGCCAATCGCCGCCCCGCGCCTGCCCCAACCGTCAATCATGACGAGGTCCTGCTGGGATTGATCGCCGAGCAACTCGAAATGGTCGCGGACCGGCTTGAGCAATAAGCCGCGAGCGCCTATATCCGTCGGTGGCGGGCACTGCCCGGTACGAGCCTTTATTATCCCTGAGGCTATTCTTCATCCACGGGGGTTGTCCCTGCCCGGGCCCTGGCCCGACGCACATGATCCCCACCTGACGTACCGTGCGTCAG
>CAZNQA010000088.1:0-12384 GCA_964575105.1 uncultured Stakelama sp. | reverse complement strand
GCTCGATCGTATCCAGTTCCGCTTCGCCGAGATGCGCCGCCGCGCGGATATCTTCTCGGTCGATGCCACGGGGCAGGTGATGTACACCGCCTATACCCGCCCGAAGGTCGTCTACCCGCCCAACACCGGGCGGACGGGCGTCGCGAATTAGGCGACGTTCTCAGTAAGCGGACTGACCGCTAACGCCCACTTGCGGACATTGAGGGCATGAACCTACCCCCCTTATGTCAGGTAGCGAGCAAAGACGACGCTGATACCCACGATTGCAATAAGCAATGCGCGTCGCAGGTGCCTTGTTGGCTCCGCAGGAGGGTGAACAAGGTCATTTAGACTGGGAACAATGCCTGTGCTTAGCCACCGATGACGGCCCAAAAGAGAATTTGCAAGGTCTTGGGTGGTATTCGGACCAGTCCGCCATTTATTGTATTGGGACAATAATTTTACTGCTCCATCTCGGACCTGTTGCTCCCACACTTGCTTATCGGCAAGGTATGCTTCGATTTGAGGGAGGTGGCTCGCAGCAGTATTAAATATGTCATCCCGATCGAAATGAACTCCGACAGCATGCAAAACAGCGGGTAAGCTTGGTGCTCTGTATAATTCTAGGCTGAGAGAGGGATGTGGTTTAGATTTAAGGAAAACATAGTAATCTTCATCACCTTTGCTATAATCATATCTCAGAATTACGCCATTTTTCTCGATAGTTGCCGTTGTATTGTAACCATTGATGCCCTCGGATCGAATTATATCCCAACCTTTATCACTGACTAGCGCCGCCATCGGTGGGCAGACATCACCTAACGCCAGTGTCCTCGAATCGGTCATCGCTCCGGTATTTCAGGCGCTGGTTTCAAAATTCTGAATGGCAGCTTTCCACCAAATCTTGCCGTTCAGCCTGATGTGCCGAGGGCAAACATTTATGGGGGCACGGCCACCCTTCTTGCGTCATCCCCGCGAAAGCGGGGATCCATACTGGCTGACCGCGCAGGACTGGACGGACGGTGCTAATGGATTCCCGCCTCCGCGGGAATGACGGACGGGTGGCAGACATTCCGCTCCCCGCCGTCAACCCCGCGACGAGTTTACCGACCCAGCTCACGTCGCCCTGATCCGAGCCGTCCGGCGTTTCGCAAGCATCAGTTCCCCCAGCGCCCACACCAAGGCATCCGCACGGTCGGGCGAGCGCCCCGCCCCCTGATACCCGCCCCCGACGACCAGCCCGCACAACTCGGTCTCGAGCGCGCCAAACACCCCCACATGCGAAACCCGCCCGCGCTCGTACAGGATCGACACCGGCTCGGCCCGCGCGACTTTCCCGTCGGCGGCATGGACCAGCCGCAGCGGCAGCCCCGCATCCGCCGCGAGCAACACGCTCTCGACCATCTTGCCGCCCTGGTTCTTCTCCGCGATCACCCGGTCCGCGCGATGCCGCGCCGCGCACGCCGCGACCGCCTGCGCCCACCCCTCGGGCGACAGCCCCGATACGCTCGCATCCTCCAGCACATACCCCCGCCCGTCGCGCCCCAAGGCGACCGCGACGATCCCGCACGCATCCCCCCGCCCCGAATCGGTCCCCGCCGGCGGATCGACCGCGACGATCGTCCGCGTAAGCGGGGGCGCCGCCGCCACGCGACACGCATCGAACTGCGCGCGCCGCCACAACGCGCCTTCGGCCTCCGCGATCAGCTCGCCCGCAATCTCCTGCCGCGCGAGCCGCGTCCCGCCATAAGCCTCCTCGAGCGCAGCCAGAAAGGAATCGGGCAGATGCGGATTGTCCTGCGTCCGCCCGACCGTCTCGGCCAGCCCCTTGAGCGCCATCACCCGCCACATCAACGGGATCGGGCGCGGCGTCGTCGTCACCAGCACGCGCGGAGTGTCCCCCAGCCGCATCCCCAGCATCAGATTGTCCCACGCGGCGTCGCCGTAGCGCCATTTGGCAAGCTCGTCGCACCACGCCGCATGATGTTCGGGCCCGCGCAGCGCCTCGGGCGTCGCCGCCGAAAAGATCGCCGCGCGCGCGCCCGAGGCGAACACGATCTCGCCCGCGCCGCGCCGGTAATCGACCGGTTCGTCGCGCCGCGCGACCGACACCAGCCCGCTTTCGCCCTCGATCATCACGCGGCGCACATCGTCGATCGTCGCGCCGACCAAAGCGATCCGCGCCCCCGGCATCGTCCGCGCGATCTCGCTGACCCATTCCGCCCCCGCGCGGGTCTTGCCGAACCCGCGCCCCGCGCGGATCAGCCACACCCGCCAGTCGCCGGGCGGCGCGAGCTGCCCCGGATGCGCCCACAACAGCCACGCCTCGTCGAGCATCCGCCGCTCCCGCGCGCTCAGGCTGCGCACCAGCGCGACGCGCTCGTCGGCGGACAGGCCGAGCAGCCGCTCGACCAGCGGAACCAGCGGCGGTCGCGCGCTGCGGTTGCCGCCGCTCATGCCGCACCCCGGCGTTTCTCGATCGCGCTCAGCTTCCGGAGGATCGCCGCGTCGGCGTCCGCATCCGCGCCATCGCCGCGAGCGCCGGGTGGAGTCGCCTTGTCGAGCCGCTTCCCCGCCGCGCCGCGATGGGCGGCGAGCAGGCGCAGTGCGGCGTCCATGTCGAGCGTCGCGCCATGCGGCGTCGCGATCCCCGCCTCGCGCGCCGCGCCCGACAGGACGTGGCCGAGCAGCAGGGTTTCCAGCAACTGATACCCGCTGTCGACCGCGACCTGCCAGTCGCGCGCAAAGGCGGCGTCGCGCCTGCGCAGCGCATAGACCGCGCTGACCTTGACGCCGATCAGCGCGGCGGCGGCCGACACGTCGCCGCTGATCGCGAGGTGATCGAGAAACTTGCCCTTCTTCAGGTCCGACCAGCGGACCCATGTTCGCGCGGTCGACGCGGGCGGGCGAAGTGCCGTCGCCGCTGCGGTGCCTGGTGACTGCCCCATCGCCCTCTCCTCAGGGTTCGCGCACGCAAACGGGCCGGAAAGCGTTGCCGCCCCGGCCCGTCTCCACCGCCCCGTTCCAACCCGCGGCGGCGGTGCGTAATTCTTCATCGTTCCTGATATGTACCTGATGAGCGTGACGATGTCAAGCGTTTTGTACCGGTTTGGTTCGCTGTCCCGGTTTGCCGCTTCATCCGCCGTGCAAAATCTCCTGTGTATCGACGGAGCGTTCCCGCGCTCCGGGCGTTCGGCGGCTGGTATCTCAGGAGACGGATCATGGCGAAGACACTGGCAGGGTTTACGGTCAGCCGTTCAGGCGAAGACTATGTCATTACGATCGAAGAAGAAGGCGGCGAGACGCAGGAATATACCGCAACCTACGACCAGCTCGACCTGATCGCCGACACCGTCGGCGAGACGCTCGACTCGGACGAGGAAGACATGCTCGCGGTCGACGACGACGGCGAAGCGAAGGACTAGGCCCACCCCACCGCGACGGTAACGTCCCGAATCGAAAAGGCCGCCCGGAGCACTCCGCGCGGCCTTTTCTTGCGTTTGGGAAGCACGCCACCGCCCCTCCCCACCGCCGTCATGCTGAACGCGTTTGAAAACGCGCGCCACCAGCACGAAAAAAGCCGCGCAGGTCCCCCCGCGCGGCCTCCCCACCGCCGGTGCCAGCCGCTCAGCGGCAGCGCACCTGCGCATTGTTCTGGTCGACCGACTTGCCGACCACGCCCCCCGCGATCGCGCCGAGGATCGTGCCGACTCCGCGCGAATGCCCGCCGTCGATCACGTTGCCGAGCACGCCCCCGCCGACCGCGCCCGCGATCAGACCGGTCGTCCCGTCGTTGCGCTTGCAATAATAGCGCCCGTCGTTCCCGGCATAGACCCGGTCGTCGGGCCCCAGCACCCGCTCCTGGTACCGCGAGTCGTTGCGGTAATAGCGCGCCGGGTCATAATTGCCCTCGTCGCGATTGTCATACTCGGGATCGGCATAGCGCTGATCGTCATAGCCTCGCGGCGGCGGCGCACGATAGCCGCGCGTGCGCGCTTGCTGATATCGGTCGTATTCGGCGCGGAACACGCGCCATTCGGTGTCGAACCGCTGCTGCGCCTGCTGGAAACGGGCTTCATCCGCCTGGTTTTGCGCCATGACGGGGGTCGCGATGGCAAGGCTCGAGCCGGCCACCAGCATCGCGACACGAACAAACCGATTCATAGAAATCCTCTCCGCTGCACCTTTGGAAACACCCTTACGCGCGCTGACCGATTAACGGGACATTTCCGCCTCAGCGCAAAGCCGCTTTCACCGCGTCCCATGCCGCGATTTCAGCATCATAGCGCCGCGTGACCGTCACCGGCCCCGCGGTCGCGCTGGCGAGATCGACGTCGACCGTCCCCGCCCATTCATACGTCGCATTCCCCGACAGCCGCACCATCCCCGCCGCGCTCGCCTCGGCGCGCACCAGCCCGCCGCGATTTCGCACCGTAATTTCCGTATCATAGCTGCAGCGCCCGGTCAGGCACGCAGCGAAGGTCGACGCCGCCATCGCGCTCCCGCAACTGTCGGTCAGCCCGATCCCGCGCTCGAACGTCCGGACGAACAGCGTATCCGCGCCACGCACTTCGACAAACGAGACATTCGCCCGGTTGGGCAACCACTTGGGTGCCGCCTCACATACCTCGCCGAGCGCAACCAGCTCGCCCTCGTCGATCGCCGCGACGAAGCTGACGAGATGCGGATTGGGCATCGAAACCGCGGTAAACCGCCGTTCGCTCGCCAGCGGCGGCACCACCGCCTCGACGATCCGCGACACCCCCGCCTCCAGCGGCCACGCCGTCACATCGAGCCCCGCCGGCCCCGCGACCTCGCGCACCGTATAGACCCCCGCCGCCAACTCCGGATCGCGCGACACCTCCGCCGCGGACTGCTTGAGCCCGACCCGCGCCGAGTCGATCCCGAGCGCGTCGAACCCCGCCCGCGCGACGCAGCGCAACCCGTTGAGGCAGGTCTCGGACTCGCTCCCGTCCGAATTGAACATCCGCATTTCAAACGGATAGCCATCCTGCCGGTTCGCCAGCAGCAGGATCCCGTCGCCCCCGACCGTCCCCGCCCGGTCCGCCAGCGCGATCGCGACCCGCGCCCAGTCGGCATCCGAAAGGTCGATCGCGCGCGCGTCGATCAGCGGGAAATCGTTGCCCGAACCGTGGCACTTGAGGATATCGAACTGCATCCAACCGCCCATAACGCCATCCTCCCCCCCGCGCGAGCCTTCACCCGAGCCGATAATGATCCGCCAGCCGGTCGAGCGCGAGCGTCAGCACCACGCGCCCGCTCCGTTGCGGCCAGCCCAGCGCGCGCTCGGTATCGGGCAGTCCCTCGCCCGCGCACACCACGCGCCACAGCACATCGCGAAGGCCCCGCCCCGCGCCCTCGAGCGCGGCATCGAACCGCCGCTTCGCCGCGATCTGCGCGAGCGTCGGGTCGAGCGCATCGCCACCGCCCCCATCGACCCGCGCCGCCCAGCGCATCGTCACCGACGGCGCCAGCGCCGCGCGTTCGTAATCCGCGCGCAGCCGCTCCCCCGCCTCGACCTGCCGCGCATCGACCAGCCCGCGCGACCGCAGCCACCCCAGCGGCGATTCGCCGAGATTGACCGTCACCCGCCGCCCGCGGCCGCCCGGTGCGTCCGACAGCACCCCGTGCGAATCGATCCCGCGTTCCACCAGCTCGCGCATCCCGTCTCTCCCGTTCGAGTCGCCGGCGGGATTGCCACGAAGGCGCGATTGTAGGACAGTGGCAAACCGATTTGGTTTATCATCGGCAGGAAAACCGCTTGATCACCGCGATTCGAGAAGTCCGCCGCGCCAAGGGCATGACGCTCGAGGATGTCGCGCGGGCGTGCGTACCGCCCACCACCGCGCAGACGATCGGCCGGCTCGAGACGGGGACGCGGACCGTGTCGGTCGGCTGGCTCAACCGGATCGCGGACGCGCTGGGGGTGCGGGCCGCCGATCTCGTCCGCCTCCCCGACCGGCCCGACATCGCGGTCGCGGCGCTGCTCGATTCGACCGGCGCGCACGCCCCCAAACACCCCGCGACGGTCGCGCCGCCGGTCGCCTCCCCGGATCACCTCGCGATCCGCGTCGTCGCGAGCGTCGGCGACTATCGCGCGGGCGACGAGATCTGGTGCGACCGCCTCGCCCCCGACGCCTTCGGCCACGCGCTCAACCGCGACGTGCTCGTCCCGCGCCCAGCGGGACGGTTCCTGTTCGGGCGGCTGATCGGCCGCGAGGACAGCAGGCTTCTCCTGCTATCGCTCGGCCCCGGCTCGCGGCAACAGGTCGTCACCGATCCACCGTGGATCGCAACCGCCGTTCGATTGGTTCGCACCCTATGATCCTGTCCCTGCTCCTCGCCGCCGCGCTGTCGGCACAAGCCTTGCCCGCTGCGCCACCCGCGCCGCTGCCGGTGGCGCAAGCCGAAGTCGTCGCGACCTATCCGCACGATCCGCGCGCCTTTACCGAAGGGCTGCTGATCGATCGCGGGACGCTCTACGAAAGCACCGGGAGGGAGGGGCAATCCGACATTCGCCGCGTCGATCTCAAGACCGGGCGCGTCCTCGCGCGCGTCAGGCTCGCGCCGCAGTTGTTCGGTGAGGGCATCGTCGCGTGGCGGAACCAGTTGCTCAGCGTGACGTGGCATGGCGGACAGGGGTTCAAGTGGAGCTTGCCCGCGCTGAAGCGCACCGGCGGCTTTACCTATACCGGCGAAGGCTGGGCGATGACCGACGACGGGCGCAACATCATCCTGTCGGACGGGACGCCGGTGCTGCGCTTCCTCGATCCGGTGACGCAGAAAGTCGTGCGGCGGCTGACGGTTACAGCCAACGGTCGGCCGGTCGAACAGCTCAACGAACTCGAATATGTCGACGGCCAGATCTACGCCAACATCTGGATGACGCCCTATATCGCGCGGATCGACCCCGCCAACGGGCGCGTCGTCGGGGTGATCGACGTCTCGCCGCTGATCGCCAGGGTCGCGCTAAGCGACCGCGATTCGGTGCCCAACGGGATCGCCTACGACCGGGTGGCGCACCGGCTGTACGTGACCGGCAAGAACTGGCCCACGTTGTTCGAGATCAAGCGCCCGCGCTAGGAACTCGGAACGGCTCCCCCCAAAACCGCTTCCGCCAAAACCGCTTCCCCGGCGAAGGCCGGGGCCCAGGAGTAGCGGTCGATGTAACGTCGTGCTGTCCCCGGCAATCGTCCGTTCCGCGACTGGGCCCCGGCCTTCGCCGGGGAAGTGCAGCATCCCGAAACTGCCGCAAGCGTGCCCCACACGCAAAAAACCCCGGCGGTCGCGCGACGCGACCACCGGGGTATTTCGAGACCGCCCCCCGCGCGGTGCTGTCCAAGATGGAATGCGCGAGGGATGGCCCGGTCGGCCCCGCCACCTAGGATAGGGGGGCGGGCGACGGGACCGGTCGGGTTTAGCCGAGGAGCTTCAGCACGCCCTGCTGCGACTGGTTCGCCTGTGCAAGCAGTGCGGTCGAGGCCTGGCTGAGGATCTGCGCCTTGGCGAGGTTGGTCGTCTCGGTCGAGAAGTCGACGTCTTCGATCCGGCTGCGCGCGTCGGTCAGGTTGGCGACGCTCGAGGTCAGCGTGTTGACGACCGAGTTGAGACGGCTCTGGCCCGCACCGAGCGAGGCGCGCGTGGTGTTGACGGCGGCAAGAGCGCTATCGAGCGCATCGAGCGCCGACTTGGCAGTAGCACCGGTCGAAACGTCGATGCCGCCGCTCACCGCACCCTGCTTGGTCGCGGGCACGTAGATCTGGTCGCCAGCCTTCAGCGTGACTTCCGTCCCGATATCTTCCTTTGCCGCGGCGGCCTGCGCGCCGCTGGTGCCCGGGGTCTTGAGGTTTCCGTCAGCAAACTGGGCGCCGTAGGCAACGTCCTCAGCCGTGATGACGTGCTTGGTCGTGACCAGCGGGTCGCCGGAGCCCAATGCATCGCCGAGCTTGGCGGCGGTATCGGCCGTGGTCGACAGTGCGCCGCTGATCGTCGACAGGTCGAGCTTGCTGATCGACAGGGCAACCTGGTCCTTCGAGCCCGAGCCGGTCTGAATGTTGATCGACTTGGCATTCTGCGAATCGAACAGCGAGACACCGTTGAACTTCGTACCGGCGATATTGACCAGCTGCTTCTGCAACTCGCTCACTTCGGTCTGGAGGTTCGTGCGATCGCTGTTCTGATAGGTATCAGACGCCGACTGGACCGCGAGCTCGCGGATACGCTGCAGGATGTTGGTCGCTTCGCCCAGCGCGCCGTCCGCGCTCTGTGCCAGCGCGATGCCGTCGTTGGCGTTGCGGATCGCCTGGTTCTGGCCCTTGATCTGCGAGGTGAACGACGAAGCGATCGCCAGACCGGCGGCGTCGTCCTTGGCCGAGTTGATGCGCTTGCCGGTCGACAGGCGCTCGATGCTGCTCTGCAGTGCGTTGTTTGCCGAGTTCGATGCGTTGCTCGACTTGAGCGCGGCGACGTTGGTTCCGATAACGGTCATGAGAAATCTCCGAAAAGGTCCGGCAATCCCGCCGCCCCCTATCGGAGAGCCGAGCCGCCAAGCATGGTAACGACCGGCGCGGCGGACCCTTAAGCGCTTTGCCGCACTTTTCGCGTCCCCTCATCCTTTGGTCGCATGGCGCCTCGGCGCGACCGGCAAAGCGGAAAATAATTGCCGGTTCGGCGACCGACTTAACAAGGAATTTACTAGGCACCCCGTAGTTCCCGAATCAACCAGAGGGGGCTCCATGCGATCCATCGTTCCATCCGCCGCGATTCTTCGGCAGCATTATGCACTCGTGTCGTGCCTGCGTGCCCAGGGCTTTGCGATCGGCTCGTATGAAGACGGCAAGCGCACGCCCGGCGAGTTCTACCTCGTCGCCGCCGGGGAGACCCCGCCAGTGTCGGCGCGCACCGTCGTCCTCGGCCACGAAGGCCGTAGCATCGTGCCATCGCGCGATGGCAGCCCGGCCTATGTCTCCTATGACGAGACCGACGCAGCGGTCGGCGCGGGCTTCGTCCGCGCGCTGCTCGCCGAGCCCGATATGCCGACCGCCGCGGACCCCGAGAGCCTCGCGCTCCACACGCTCGCCGAGCGCGTCGCGACTGCCGACATCACGGTGCTGATCAACGGCCCGACCGGCACCGGCAAGGAAGTGCTCGCGCGCTCGATCCATCTGAAATCCAACCGCGCCGCCAAGCCGTTCATCGCGATCAACTGCGCCGCGCTTCCCGAGACGATGCTCGAGGCGTTGCTGTTCGGCCACCAGAAGGGCTCCTTCACCGGCGCCTCGTCGGGCGGCGAGGGCTTCTTCCGCGCGGCCGACGGCGGCACGCTGCTGCTCGACGAGATCGCCGAGATGCCGCTGCTGCTCCAGTCGAAGCTGCTCCGTGCGTTGCAGGAACGCGAGATTGTCCCGATCGGCGCGACCACGCCGCAGCCGATCGACGTCCGCATCATCGCCAGCGCCAACCGCGACTTGCAGGACGAAGTCGCCGCAGGCCGTTTCCGCGCCGATCTCTATTACCGCCTGTCGGTCTTCCCGCTGACGACCAAGCCGCTCGCCGACCGCGTGCAGGACATCCCCGCGCTCGTCGCGACGCTGATCCTGCGCCACGCAGGCAACCGCAGCACGATCCCGTGGCCGTGCGCCGAAGCGATCGACCTGCTGTCGCAGCACGACTGGCCCGGCAACGTCCGCGAGCTCGAGAACGTGCTCCAGCGTGCGCTGCTATTTGCAGGCGGCGACACGATCCTGCCCGAGCATATCGTGTTCGACCGCCCCAGCGCGCGCACGACGATCGCGGTCACCGCGCCGGATGCGCCCGCCACGCTCGGCAACATCGTCCAGATGCATGAATTCCAGGCGATCCGCGAAACGCTCGCCGCGTGCAACGGCAGCCGGATCGAGACCGCCAAGCGGCTCGGCATCTCGGAACGCACCTTGCGCTACCGTCTCGCCAAGGCGCGAGAACAAGGCGACGACATCATCCGCGCGCATGACCGCACCGCGGTGTCGGCATGAGCGTCGGCGGTATCGGTGGCGCGGGCGGGATCGACCGCGTCATGGCGCTCCGCGCGCAGATCCTCGAGCGCAACCAGGCGCTCGCACGCGCCAGCGCGACGCCTGCGGCAACCCCGGTCGCCGAGACGAAGCCCGCCAGCTTCGCCCAGTCGATGCAAACCGCACTCGAGAACGTCAACCAGGGCCAGTCGCAGGCCGCCAAGCTCAGCGAAAGCTACGAGCGCGGCGAGACCGTCGACATCGCCAAGGTGATGCTCGCGCGCCAGCAGGCGTCGGTCGGGTTCGAGGCGACGCTGCAGGTCCGCAACAAGCTACTGTCCGCCTACAAGGACATCATGAGCATGCCGGTCTGACATGAGCAACGCCCTCACCCCCTCGCCCCAGCCGCAGCTGCCCGCCGGCGTCGCGTCGCTCGTTCCCGAGCGGTTCGCCAATCCGCTCGCGCAGGTGCAGGGCCTGCTCGCGCAGCCCGCGGTCCGCCGCAGCTTGCCGATGGTCCTGCTCGTCGGCCTGCTCGCGACCGCGGCCGCCGCGTGGATGATGCTCGCGACGCCGACCCAGAAGACGCTGTTTTCCGGGCTGTCGGATGCCGACAAGGGCTCGGTCACGACCGCGCTGACCACCGCCAACATCAAGTCGCACATCGACGATTCGACCGGCGCGGTGACCGTCAACGAGGAGGACTTCTCGCGCGCGCGCATCCTGCTGGCAGGCCAGGGTCTCCCCAAGGCCGCCCCCGGTGGCTATCAGATCCTCGACAATCTCCCGATGGGCGTCTCGCGCGCGGTCGAGGGCGAACGCCTGCGCCAGGCACGCGAAACCGAACTCGCGCGCTCGATCCAGGAGATCGACGCGATCGCCGAGGCGCGCGTCCATCTCGCCACCCCCGAAGCCTCGGTGTTCGTCCGCGACAATGCCGCGCCGTCCGCCTCGGTGATCGTCAAGCTCCAGCCCGGACGGAGTCTGGGCGACGCGCAGGTCGCGTCGATCATCAATCTCGTCGCCTCGTCGGTGCCGGGGATGAAGCCCGAGAACGTCACGATCGTCGACCAGATGGGTGGCCTGCTCACCAAGGGTGCGAACGAAAGCGCGACCAGTGCCGCCAGCGACGAACGCATCGCACTCCAGCGCCGCGTCGAGGAAAAGTATCGCGCGCAGATCGTCCAGCTGCTCACCCCGTTGATCGGCGCGGGCAATTTCACGACCGAAGTCCAGGCCGACGTCGACCTCAACGAGACGCAGGCGACCAAGGAAAGCTACGACAAGACGGGCGCACTCCGCGTCGAACAGGGCCAGTGGACGAGCAACGGCAAGGACGGCGGGCAGGCCCCCGGCGGCATCCCCGGCGCGCTCTCCAACACCCCGCCCCCCGCCTCGACGCTGAGCGCACCCCAGCCCGCGCCGACGCCCGGCGCCCCCGGCGCCCCCGGCGCGACCACCCCCGGCGTCGCGACCGGCCCCGCCGCAGCCGCTGCTGGTGCGGTCAGCGATGCGCTCAAGGCGAGCGACCAATATTCGCGCGCCTATGATCTCGGCAAGGAAGTGTCGGTCAGCCGCACCGCCCCCGGCGCGATCACGCATCTGTCGGTCGCGGTGCTGCTGCGCGATCCCGAGACGGGCAAGCCGCGCGGCACGGTCGAGATCCAGCAGATCACCCAGCTCGTCCAGAGCGCGGTCGGCTACAACCAGCAGCGCGGCGACGTCGTCACCGTCATCAGCCGCAAGTTCGCGGGCGCCTCGGCGCTCGACGACAAGCAGCCGTGGTATGAGGCGGGCTGGCTTCCGGTCGTCGCGCGCAACCTCACTGCGATCATCGTCGCGCTGCTGGTGCTGCTGCTCGGCGTCCGGCCGCTCGTCAAGGCGATCGGCAAGAAGAAGGAAACCCCTGCCGAGGGCACCGTCCTGCCGCGCGAAATGCTTGGCGAGGAAGTCGGCGGCGGGCCCGCCGCGCCGCAGACCGGCGAGCCCGTCACGATCGACGCGCTCGAAGGCGCGCGCAGCTATGACGAGCGGATCGGGATGGTCCGTGGCTTCACCCGCGACAACCCTGCGCGCGCCGCGCTCGCGGTCCGCGACATGATCAAGTCATGAGCACCGCGGTCGTCCGCAGCTACACCGGGGTCGAGCGCGCCGCGGTGCTGATGATGCTCGTCGGCGAGGAGGAAGCCGCCGCGATCCTGCAGAAGCTCGATCCCGAGGAAGTCCGCCAGCTCGGCAAGGCGATGTTCTCGGTCGCCGACGTCAGCGAGGCCGAAGTCGCCGACGTGCTCGACGATTTCGTCGGCCATGCGCGCGAGCGCACCGCGATCGGCTTCGACCCGCGCCCGCGGATCGAGGCGGTGATGACGCGCGCGCTCGGCCAGGAAAAGGC
>CAZNQA010000087.1:11603-12730 GCA_964575105.1 uncultured Stakelama sp. | reverse complement strand
CCAGCGCATCGCGTGGCTCTGGACGATGCCCTTGGGGGTGCCGGTGGTGCCCGAGGAATAGATGATGTTGAACGGGTCCTGCGGCGTGATGTCGACGGGCTGCGGGCGCGCGCCTTCGGGCGCGATCCAGTGGCCGAGCGACTTGAGGTGAACGAGCTTGCCGGGGATGCGGTGCCCGCCCATTGCGGCGGCGGCGTCCGCGTCAATGAAAGTGATCGGCGCGGCGCAATCCGCGATCATCGCGACGATCGATTCCGCGGTAACAGAGGGGGCGATCGGGGTGGCGACGCAGCCAGCCCGCAGCGCGCCGAGAAAGACCGCGGCATAATCGATACTGGCGGACCCGAGGATCGCGACCGCATCGCCCTTGCGGACCCCGTCGCGTTGCAGCGCGGCGGCGATGCGGTCGATCAGTGCATCGAGCGCGGCGTAACCGATCTCGCCCCCGGCCTCGGCGAGCGCGACCTTGTCGCCGCGTTCCTGCGCGTGCGCGCGGATCAGGTCGGGGAGGGTGGCGAAGGCGCTGGCGAGGAGGGCGGCGGCGGTCATGGAACCTCGTTTTTCGGAATCCGGAAGTTCGAGTCTGCTAGGGGAGATGGGGGTGGAACGCCATACGGGACGTTCGAAAGCTACACGGTGTCACGCATGATGCCCCCCACCCGTTCGTTTCGAGCGAAGTCGAGAAACCCGCGCTGTGCCAGGTTTCTCGACTACGCTCGAAACGAACGGATGGGATTTGGGTCGGGCGGTGCAGTCCCCTAACGCGTCGTCGCGGTCTGCCCGAACAGGATCTTCTTCGCTTCCTCGGTCATCGGCTTCTGCTCGCTGACCTCTGCGCCCTTGGCGTACGCCGTAATGGTCGCAGGCCGCGCCGCGATTGCCTCGAACCAGCGCTTCAGGTTCGGGAAGTCCTCGAGCTTCTGCCCCTGCCGCTCATAGGGCACGATCCAGGGATAGGCCGCCATGTCGGCGATCGAATATTCCCCGGTAATGAAGTCGCGCCCCTCCAGCCGCCGGTCGAGCACGCCGTATAAGCGATTGGTTTCCTTGACGTAGCGGTCGATCGCGTAAGGGATCTTCTCGGGCGCATAGCCGCTGAAATGATGGTTCTGCCCGAGCATCGGGCC
>CAZNQA010000087.1:0-11503 GCA_964575105.1 uncultured Stakelama sp. | reverse complement strand
ACGATGCGATACTCGACCCCGGCTTCCTCGAGGAACAGCGTGATCTTGTGGCCATTCGGGGTCGGCCAGTAATGCAGGTCGATCATGCGCGCGCTCCGGTTGTGTCGTGCGGAAGATGGGGAAGCCGTCACGCCTCCGCAATCGCGTCCGGCGCGGGCGCGACACGGTCCAGCACTTTCCACACGACGATGACCAGCGCGGCGAATGCGAACAGAACGGCAAGCAGGAACGCCGCGCCCGCGAACCCGCGATCGACCCCCACCGCGAGCGCCTGCGTCATCACCAACGGGCTGATGATCGTCGCGATGCTGTTGAGGCTCCCGAGCCCGCCCTGCAACGCGCCCTGCCGCTCCGGCCCGGCCATCCGCGACAACAGCCCGTTGACAGCCGGGCCGACGAACCCCGACAGCGCCGCGATCGGCATGATCGCATAGGCCTGCCATCCCGCGCTGATGAACGCGAAGAGGAGGAACCCCAGCGCATCTGCCGCAAGCCCGATCACCAGCGCACGCCGGTCGCCGATTCGCGCGATGACGGGGCCGACCACCGCCGCCTGCATCACCGCCATCACCAGGCCGATATAGGCGAGGCTCCAGCCGATCGCACTCGGGCTCCAATTGAAGCGGATCGTCGCCCAGAAGGCCCAGGTCGCGGGATAGACCATGTGCGAGAGCTGGTAGACGAAACACGCCGCGATAAGCGGCATCGCGATGCGGACCGAGAACAGCGGCTTGAACGCGCCGACGACGTGCGCGTCGCGCCAGTGGAACGCGCGGCGGTTCTCGCGCGCATGCGTCTCGGGCAATGCGAGTGCCATCACCGCTGCGTTCCCGAGTGCTAGCACCGCCGCCGCAATGAACGGCGCGCGTGGGCCGAACCCTGCGAGCAGTCCGCCGATCGCAGGGCCGATCACGAAGCCGATCCCGAACGCCGCGCTGATATAGCCGAAGGCGGCGCTGCGGCGCTCGGGCTGGGTGATGTCGGCAATCACCGAACCGGCGGGGCCATAGACCGCGCCCGCGATCCCCGCGACGATCCGCCCGAGGAACAGCCACGCCAGCGACGGCGCCACCGCCATCAGCGCGTAATCCACCCCGAAGGCGAGCATCGATGCGATCAGCACCGGGCGGCGGCCATAGCGATCGCTGAGATTGCCGAGCACCGGTCCCGCGATGAATTGCGCGAGCGCGAAGGCAACGAGCATGTAACCGGCCACCCGCGTCGCGGCCTGGAGGTCGATATGACCGAGGTGGCGCAGCAGCGTCGGGAACACGGGCATGACGATGCCGAAGCCGATCGTGTCGATCAGCACGGCGGCGAGAACGATCGGCATGGCGCGACTGGTTGATGGCATTGGACGGTCCCCCCCGGGACGGAGAGTTTACGGTGCGTTTTGGAACGCGCGACTCTTTTCGTCACGCTGCCGGAACGGTGTCTGGCGGCCGGTGGTCCTGCGCGCGCAGGAGCGCAGAATTACAGGGGTAGTCCTGCTTGGCACTCGACTCCCGCTTTCGCGGGAGAACGGGGGTCCTGAGCCGTCTTTGCGCTTCCAATCCGGCCCGATCTATGGCATCGCGCCGCCATACCCGATCTTCAGTTTTCACGGACAAGGACAGGTTTCATGGCAACCGCGCCCGAACTCGACACTCCAGCGACTGCGCTCGACGCGTTCCGCGACGAGGCGCGCGCTTGGCTTGCGGAGAATTTCCCGCCCGCGCTCAAGGGCAAGGACAATGCGATGTCCGCGCTCGAGGGGCCGAGCGATCCGTCCGCCGAAGAAGCCGCGTGGCAGAAGGCGATGGGCGAGAAGGGCTGGGGCGTCCCCGGCTGGCCCGCGGCGTATGGCGGCGGCGGCCTGAGCAAGCCCGAGATTCGCGTCCTGCAGGAAGAAATGGCGCGGATCGGCGCGTGGAACCCGATCGGCGGGATGGGGGTGATGATGTTCGGCCCGACGCTGCTCGAATATGGCACCGAGGACCAGAAGCGCGAGCATATCCCCGCGATCGCCAAGGGCGAGGTGCGCTGGTGCCAGGGTTACAGCGAACCCAACGCCGGGTCCGATCTTGCCAACGTCCAGACTTTTGCGGAGGACAAGGGCGATCATTACCTCGTCAACGGGCAGAAGACGTGGACGAGCGGCGGGCAGTGGGCTGACAAATGCTTCGCACTCGTCCGCACCGACAAGACGCAGAAGCATGGCGGGATCAGCTTCCTGCTGCTCGACATGACCGCCGAGGGTGTCGACGTGAAGCCGATCCGGATGATCTCGGGCCAGTCGCCGTTCTGCGAGACCTTCTTCACCGACGTGAAGGTTCCCAAGGACAATCTCGTCGGGCGCGAGGGGCAGGGCTGGGAGATCGGCACGCGGCTGCTCCAGCATGAGCGTTCGAGCCTGTCGGGGGGCGGTTCCGCCTCGCGGCTGTTCGCGGGCAAGCCAGTCAATGCGCTCGCCAAGGAGTATCGCGGGACCGACGCCGAGGGCCGCGTCAACGACAGCGATCTGCGGATGCGGATCGTCCGCCACGAGATGGACGCGCGTGCCTTTGCGCTGACGCTGCGGCGTGCCGCGCTCGAAGCCAAGTCGAACCAGGGGCCATCCGCCGCCACCTCGATCATGAAGAACGTCGGCGCGCGGATCACGCAGGATCGCGCCGAATTGTCGATCGAGATCATGGGGATGGCGGGGCTCGGCTGGGAAGGCGACGGCTTTACCGACGCGGAACTCGAACAGACCCGCACCTGGCTGTGGGGCAAGGCGGTGTCGATCTACGGCGGCTCGACCGAGATCCAGAACAATGTGATCTCCAAGCGCATCCTCGGGATGCTGGACCACCAGTAAATTCAGTTAGGCGGCCGCGATGCGCGGCGCGCCGGAGAGGGGCGGGGTGAAGGATGGCTGAAGCCATTCTCCCCCGTTTTCTCCCAACCTTTTTCGGGGGATAGCGACATGGCCGTACTCAACGACGAACAGACGATGCTGCGCGACATGGTGCGCGAATGGGCGGACAATGAATCGCCCGTCGCCGCTTTCCGCAAGATGCGCGCCGCCGCGCCGGCGGAGCGTTATGACCCCGCCGCCTGGTCCACGCTGGCGGAGATGGGGCTCGCCGGGATCGTGATCCCGGAAGCGTTCGGCGGGACCGGCTTCGGTTATCTCTCGCTCGGGCTGGTGCTGGAGCAACTCGGGCGTAATCTTGCCGCGTCACCGCTTGCGGCAAGCGCGGCGGCGGCGAGTGCGATCGTGCTCGGCGGTTCCGATGCAGCGCGGAGCGAATGGCTGCCGCGGATCGCCAGCGGTGAAGTGGTCGCCACGCTCGCGGTCGACGAGGGGCCGGTGCATTCGGCCGAGGGGCTCGCAACCACGGTTACGGACGGTCGGCTAACCGGCACCAAGGCGTTCGTCGCGGAGGGCGACGGCGCGACGCTGTTCGTCGTTGCGGCAACGGACGGCCTGTATCTCGTGTCGGGCGACGCGGGGGTGACCCGGAGTTCGCGCGTGATGGCCGATTCGCGTAGTCATGCCGAAATCCGCTTCGACGGCGCACCGGCGGAGCGGCTCGGCGACTCCAAGCTTACCCAGCAAGTGGTTGACCGCGCTACCGCAATCACCTGTGCCGAAATGCTCGGCATGGCGGAACAGGCGTTCCACACCACCAACGATTATCTCAAGACGCGCACCCAGTTCGGGCAGCATCTGTCGACCTTCCAGGCGCTTCAGCACCGGATGGCGAAGCTTTTCACCGAGCTCGAGCTGATGCGTTCGGCGGTCGAAGGCGCGCTCGAGGCGATCGACGCGGGGCGATCCGATCTGGACCAGTCGGTCAGCCTGGCAAAGGCGGTCGCGAGCGATACACTCAATCTCATGAGCCGCGAGATGATCCAGTTGCACGGCGGGATCGGGATGACCGACGATTATGACGCCGGCTTCTACATCAAGCGCGCGCGCGTCCTCGAATCGATGTGGGGAAATGCCGCGTTTCACCGCGAGCGGTTCGCACGGCTCAACGGGTATTGAACGACCCTCATCCGTTCGGATGAAATCGCCTGATGATCATGGTTTAGAAGCGGCGTTCTGGCCGTAGCGGACGCTTTTGCGCTATGACTTTTCTGCAACACAGGCGTCACATCGCGTCAAATAGCAGTTTCCAGTGCTTGACGGCGGCGGTTCCAAGGGGCATTCGAGGATAGGGTACGGAGCCGATCAGTGCGCCGATCCGGGGAGAGATAAAGATGCCCAATACGCGGTATTTGGTGGCGTGCGCGCTTTCGGCTCTGGCGATCGGGACGGCTAGTCCCGTCCTCGCCCAGCAAGCGCCCCCACCCGCGGACACGCCGTCACCCGCGCCGACGAGCGACAGCACCAATAGCCAGGACGATAGCGGGCAGGACATCATCGTCACCGCGCAGGGGCGTGCGCAGCTGCTCGCGAACGTGCCGGTCGCGGTGTCGGCGGTTTCGGCAAGCTCGCTCGCCAATTCGGGCGCGAACGACATCCGCCAGTTGAGCCAGCTCGCGCCTTCGCTGCTGATGTCCTCGACCGGCTCCGAAGCCAACGGTTCGCCGCGTATTCGCGGGATCGGTACGGTCGGCGACAATCCCGGGCTGGAGAGCTCGGTCGCGGTGTTCATCGACGGTGTATACCGCTCGCGCGCGGGTATCGGACTCAACGAGCTTGGCGAGATCGACCGGGTCGAGGTGCTGCGCGGGCCGCAGGGCACGCTTGGCGGCCGCAATGCGTCCGCAGGCGTCATCAACGTCTTTTCGAAGAAGCCGAGTTTCACCTTCGGAGCGAACGGCGAGGCGACCTACGGCAATTACGATTATTACCGTCTCGCCGGCGCGGTCAACGTGCCGCTGACGCAGACGATCGCTGCGCGGGTCGATGCGGTCTATGTCAACCGCAAGGGTTTCTATAACGACCCGACCAACAAGATCGATATCAACAACCGCGATCGCTACTTCATCCGCGGGCAGATCCTGTACCAGCCCAGCGCGGATTTCTCGCTGCGATTGATCGGCGATTACACGCATCGCAACGAACGGTGCTGCGCCGCGATCTACGTCGACAATTCGGTCAATCCTTTCGTCGGCAACCTCAACAACCCGTCGACCCCGCTGTCGCCGCTCCAGACCAACGGCAACAACATCATCAACGTGCTGCGCGATCTCGGACAGCCGTTGGCGAAGCTGACCAACGCCGGTTATGACCGCAATGTCAGCGTCAGCCCGGGCCGCGGCTTCGGCGGCATCACGACCGACAAGGGCATTTCGGGCCAGATCGACTGGCGGCTCGGCGGGATCAACCTCACCTCGATCACGGCGTATCGCGAGTATAAGAGCGATCAGGGGTCCGACACCGACTATAGCCAGGTCGACATCCTGTATCGTGCCGCCGACGGCAATTCGCTGCGGCAGTTCAAGACCTTTACACAGGAACTTCGGCTGCAGGGCAATCTGTTCGACAACAAGCTCGACTGGCTGGTCGGCGGTTATTTCGCGAACGAGGATCTGACCGTTACCGACAATCTGCGGTTCGGCAGCCAGTACGGTCGGTTCGCGACCTGCCGGATCGTGTCGGGCGGTGGCCTTGCCGCCCTGTACTCGCCGACGTCGCCGGGCTGTCTTGCCGCGCGTCCGGCGGCAACGTTCGGCGCGGCCTCGCCGCTGATCTACGCCGCGTTCGACCGGCTCGACAGCATCAACGACAAGGGCTCGACGCTCGATCGCTACACGCAGAACAGCCGCAACTATGCGATTTTCACGCATAACATCTTCCATCTGACCAGCCGGCTCGATGTCACGCTGGGGGTTCGCTACACCAACGAGACCAAGAAGTTCGCCGCGACCTTCGGCAACGACAATACGGCGTGCGTCGCGAACGAGGCTGCGCTGACGTCGCTCCTTTCCAACGCCGCGCTGGGGGCGGTGGCGCAGGCTCTGGTCGGCCTGTCGTGCCAAGGCAATTCGACGTCCGAACTCAACGGCGTGTCGATCAACAGCAAGCGCAGCGAAGATCGCTTCAGCGGCACCGGCATCCTGTCGTGGCGGCCGTTCGACCACATGCTGCTCTACGGCAGCTATTCGCGTGGCTATAAGGCGGGCGGGTTCAACCTCGACCGCTCGGCACTCAAGAACCCGATCCAGCTCTCGAACGGCGTCCTGACGACGACCTTCGCGTCGGTTGGCGGTGCGCAGGCGCTGGCCAACAACCTCCAGTTCGATCCCGAGACCGTCACCTCCTACGAGATCGGCGCGAAATACGGCACCGGACCGTTCACCCTGTCGGCGGCTGCTTTCCGTCAGGAATTCAGCAACTTCCAGCTCAATACGTTCAACGGCACGGTCTTTCTGGTACAGAACGTCAACGGCTGCACCAGCAGCCTGAACGGCGGCGACCGCGATCTCAGCGCGACGACCGGGCGGTGCCCGAGCGGCGACGTCGATTACGGCGTGCTGTCGCAGGGTGTAGAGCTCGAGGCGTCGCTGGTTCCGATCCGCGATCTGCGCGTCAACCTCGGCGGGACGTATCAGTCGAGCAAATATCGCAACAATGTCGTCGGCAACAGCAGCGGCGCTCCGCTCGATCCAGCACTGCGCGTGCTGCCGGGCAGGACGTTGTCGAACGCTCCCAAGATCGTCGTGACGAGCTCGGTGGCGTGGACCCCGCGGATCGGGGACAGCGGTCTGTCGGCGCTGTTCTACATCGATAGCCGTCTGTCGGACAATTATAACACCGGGTCCGACCTCTTTCCGCAGAAGACGCAAGACAGTTTCGCCCTGTTCAACGCGCGCGTCGGGTTGCGCGGGAAGGACGAGCATTGGTCGGTCGAGTTCTGGGGCCAGAACATTTTCAACAAGAATTACGCACAGGTCGCGTTCAACTCGCCGTTCCAGGCGGGGACGACGAGCGCGCCGTTCGTCGATCCGCAATATCCGGGCGGCCGGCAGATTTTCTCGCAATATCTCGCCGAACCGCGCACGTACGGCGTGACGCTGCGGGGCAAGTTCTGATCGCGTAACGCGACATGTACCGGCGGTTGTGTTCCGCCCACCTCATCGCCGCCGCCTGGAGTAAGCCCCGGGTGGCGGCGTTTTCATGGATGGCATCGGCGCGTCGCTGCCCTATGGTTGTGCCATGCAAAAGCGTACCCCAAGCATCCCCAAGGGTCTGCCGACCCGCGACCAGATCCTAGACTTCATCGCCACCTCAGATGTCCCCGCTGGCAAACGCGAAATCGCGCGTGCGTTCGGGCTGACCGCGCAGGACAAGATCCTCCTCAAGGCCCTGTTGAAGGACATGGCCGATGAAGGATTGATCGACAGTGCGCCCGGTCGCGCGTTCCACAAGATGGGGGGCGTCCCGAAGGTGACGGTCCTGCGTGTCATGGACGTCGACGACGGCGGTAACATCTGGGCGGTGCCCGAACGCTGGGAGGCGGAGACGCCCGCGCCCCGGCTGCGCGTGCGCGAGCGCAAGAACGGCTCGCTCGGGATCGGCGACCGCGTCCTCGCGCGGACCGAGGAAGCCGGGCAGGGCTGGATCGCGATCCCGATGAAGGTCCTTCCGCGCGGCGAGGAGCTCGTCCTCGGCGTGTTGCGGCAGGAGCCCGGCGGCATGTGGCTTCAGGGTGTCGAGAAGAAGGAGCGGTCCGAGTTCGCGGTGTCCGACGCGGGTGGCGCGCAGGCGGGCGATCTGGTGCTTGCGGAGAAGGCGGGGCGACCGCCGCGGATCACGGTGCGCGTGACGCAGGTGCTCGGCGATCCGTTCGCCCCGCGCAGTTTTTCGCTGATCGCGATCCACAAGCTCGGCATTCCCGACGTGTTTTCCGCGGAAACGCTGGACGAAGCGGTGCGGGTGGCGGCGCAACCGCTTGGCGATGACCGCGAGGACCTGCGGCACCTGCCGATCGTCGCGATCGACCCGGCCGACGCGCGCGACCATGACGATGCTGTCTGGGCGACGCCCGACGACGACCCTGCCAATGACGGCGGGTGGAAGGCGATCGTCGCGATCGCGGACGTGTCCTTCTATGTCCGCCCCGGCTCGTCGCTCGACCGCGAGGCGCGGCGGCGCGGCAACAGCGTCTATTTCCCCGACCGCGTCGTGCCGATGCTGCCCGAGAGTTTGTCGGCGGAGATGTGCTCGCTGAAGCAGGGCGTCGATCGCGCCGCGCTGGTCTGCCATTTGCGGGTCGGCAAGGACGGGACGCTCAAGAGCTGGCGCTTTACCCGCGCGGTGGTGCGGCTTGCGGCGAACCTCGCGTATGAGGATGCGCAGGCGATGGTGGATGCTGCTGGCGAGGGAGCGGTTGGGGATATTCTAAAGCCCCTCCCCTTCAGGGAAGGGGTTGGGGGTGGGGCCGTGCCTGCTTCCGACGGTGTGTCTGCTGAACTGCCCCACCCCAACTCCTCCCCTGAAGGGGAGGGGCTTGACCCCATCCTTGCCGCGCTGCTCCCGCTATGGGACTGCTGGCGTGCGCTCAACAAAGCGCGCGAGGCGCGCGCGCCGCTCGATCTCGACCTTCCCGAACGCCGTGTCGTGCTCGACGAGATGGGGCGGATCCTGTCGGTCGCGCCGCGCGAGCGGCTCGATGCGCACAAGTTGATCGAGGACTATATGATCGCCGCCAACGTCGCCGCGGCCAAGGCGCTCGAGGCGAAGAAGGCCCCGGTCATGTACCGCGTCCACGAACAGCCGAGCCGCGAGAAGATCGTCGCGCTCAAGGAGTATCTCAAGACCTTCGGAATCGAGTTCGCGCTCGGGCAGGTAATCCAGCCGCGCACCTTCAACCACATCCTCGCCAAGGTCGCGGAGGACGACATGCGCCCGCAGATCATGGAGCAGGTGTTGCGCACCCAGACGCAGGCTTATTATGCGCCGGTCAACCTCGGGCATTTCGGGTTGTCACTCGGGAGCTACGGGCATTTCACCTCGCCGATCCGGCGCTATGCCGATCTGCTCGTCCACCGCTCGCTGGTCGCGGCGTACAAGCTCGGCGACGGCGGGCTGACCGAGGGCGAGACCGCGGGGATGGAGCGGATCGGCCAGTCGATCTCGCAATTCGAGCGCCGCGCGATGGAAGCCGAGCGCGATACGATCGACCGTTATGTCGCGGCTTTCCTGTCCGATCGGGTCGGTGAGGTGCTTGAGACGCGGATCACGGGAGTAACCAACTTCGGCTTCTTTGCGACGGTCGAGGGGATCGGCGGCGACGGGTTGATGCCGGTGCGCGACATCGGCGGCGAATATTTCCGCTTCGACGAGGCGTCGCGCACGCTGACGGGCGAGCAGAGCGGTACGGTCTATGCCAGTGGCCAGAAACTGCCGTTGCGGCTTGCCGAGGCGAACCCTGTGTCGGGCGCGCTGCGGTTCGAGATGGTCGAGGGGCGCGGGGCGGCGCCAAGCCGCGACACCAATGACCGCAAGCCGGGCAAGCCCGCCGGGCGCGTGCTGAAGCGCCGTGGGCGGCCTGCCAACATCAAGCATCAGGGCAAGAAACGGTAGGAACCGTCAAGACGCGGGCGGCGCCTCTATAATGCCCGGATGGGGGAGAGATGCCGCGCTCGCAAGTTGAAGATCAGTCGATGGGGACAGAAGGGGCTGCGCGTGTGCCGTGTGGTCGCGGCGTGACTCGGCGGCGCGCTCGCGGTGCTGCGCCCAGAAGCGCGCAGGCGCTCTGGCTGCGGCATTTCGACACGGTCGAGCGGCTGGCAGAGATGGGGTCCTGGCGTCTTGACCTGACGAGCGCGACGATGGACTGGACACGGCAGGCCAAGGCGTTGTTCGGGGTGGATCCCGGTCAGCCCAGCCCGGCCTGGCATCGTTTCCTGTTGTATCACCCGGTCAACGACCGGATGGTCCTGATGCAGGCGGTCGACCGTGTGATCGACACCGGACAGAGTTTCGAGGTCGAGACTGAAATCGTCACCGAGACGGGGCGGCGCCGCAGGTTGCGCAATGTCGGGGAAATCGACGTTGGCGGGGGCGCGCGGCCGGTGCTGGTCTGCGTCTGTCAGGACATCACCGTCCGGCATGAGATCGAGCGCGCGCTCGAGCGGAGTGCGATGCTGGATGACCTGACCGGGATCGCCAACCGCGCGGCGATAAACCAGTTCCTGACCGACCAGGTCGAGCGGCGGGTCGGGAATACCGCGCTTGCGGTTGTTCTGATCGATCTCGACAATTTCAAGCGGGTCAACGATACCTACGGGCATCAGGCGGGCGACGACGTACTCCAGCGCACGGCCCGGACACTCGTCTCTCGAGGTGATCGGGTCGGTTTCGCTGCACGGCTCGGCGGTGACGAATTCGTGCTGGCGATCACCGATGCGGAAACGATCGAGACTCTCCGGACTTTTCTGGCAAAATTGCTCGCCGACCTGACGATCGAGGTAAACGGCGTGGCGGGGCCAATCACGGTTCGTGCGACCATGGGGGCATGCTTGTTCGATCCGGGCATAACCACGCGGAGCGAAATCTTGCGTCGCGCCGATCTGTCGCTCTACAACGCCAAGGCGCTGGGCAAGGGCAGGGCAATGGTTGCGGGGGACTTGCGCCCGATCCTTCCGGCGGCGGGCGGGCAAGCCCCTTAAGCCTCTTTCAGACCGGTTCCGGGGGCGGTGCGCGCGACACCCCCCGCAATCATCCCGCGCGGAACGTCAGCCCCGCCTTCGCTTCCAGCCGATCCGCCAGCACACGCCCCATCAGCGCGCCGGGCGTCCAGATCCCGCCCGCGCCCGTCACGTCCTTGACCAGACACAGCGCGGTCTCCGCGATTATCTTGCTGGTCGAGCCATAGCCCGGATCCTTGTCGCCGGTGACGACGCAATCGACCCGCTCGCCGCCGGGTCCTTCGCCGATGAACAGCAGGTCGTAGAAGCCCGCATCGCGTTCCTGCTGCGACGGGCCTTCGCCGGGCTTCGGCCCCTTGTCGCTCGCGAGCGGATTGATCTTCGCGATCGCTTCCGCCGCCGCCTTGCCGATTTCGCCGAGCCCCGGCGCGACCATCATCTCGTCATAGACGAACCCGGGACCATACGCGTCGCCGAGCAGGAAATTGGTGCGGTGGACGTTCTTGGTATTGATCGGCGCCATGATGAACGGCGCGACCCAGGCCTCGATCGTCTTGTCATATTCAGGCAGCAACCCGCGCGGTTGCGACGGCCCCTCGAACCCCGGGGTCAGCGCGAACGGATTGACCAGCAAGCCGACCACGGAGGGGTCACGTGCTGCCGCTGCCAGCGTTGCCTTGAGGCTCGCCGCCGTGCCCCCCGAGAAGCCGCCCTGCATTTTGCGCACGCGCCCTTTGACCCGTGGCAGGGGGTGGCCGTATTTGGCTCTGGCGGAGTCCTGCAAGGACATAACGCCGAGATCGAACGGAATCGAATCGAACCCGCAACTGAACACGATCCGTGCACCGGTGCGCTTTGCGGTGTCGTGATGCGTGTCGATCATCTGGCGCATCCAGGCGGGCTCGCCGCACAGGTCGACATAGGCGGTGCC
>CAZNQA010000086.1:0-13027 GCA_964575105.1 uncultured Stakelama sp. | reverse complement strand
CAGGGGTATTCGAACGGCTTGTACTGCTTGCGGGCTTCGGTGAGGGACATGGGGGCTACTCCACTGGAATTCTGAAAAAAACTGCGATCAGACCGGGGCTTTGACCGAAAAGCCGCGGGTCAGTCGTTTGGCGAAATCGATACACGGTTGTTCAAACCGGAAGGTCGAGACATGCGCGAGCCCGAAGATCGCGGCCAGCAACACCGGGCGCTTGGCGTATTTGACCGTCTTCGACCCGGATCCGAGCCAGCTCTCCATCAAGGCAGCGTGAAAAATATACAAAGCGTACAAGATCTTCGCAACATAGCGTGCCTGATGACTCTCCAACGCGCGACATAGCCGATCGGGACCGGAGAGCAGGGTGCTTCCGACCAGCGCGGCGGCGAGATAGGGGCGCGCGTAATTGAGTACGCCGCCCGCCGGATGCGCCGAAAGCAGCAGCAGCGGCAGGATCCAGTACGGGTTGAGCCGGGCAAGGACGTGTTGCGGCCGCGTACCATACCAGCCGGTGTGGACCAGCGCGAGGATGCCGCCGGCGAGAATCTCGTCGACGCGGTACCACGTGACGATGTTGAGATATTGCTGGTCGACGATCCGCAGCGTGGTGACCGCGAGGCACAGGCTCCACAGATGGCCGCCGCCCGTGACGAGGAAGAAAGGCGGCAGGTTCGCGTAGAACAGGAGGTTCGCGAGCCACGTCTCCAGCGAGGAGCGGTTCGCGATCAGCACGATGACCATCACCAGCCACGCTAGCGGCACGACGCGGAAGACGCGGTGGATGATGAAGACGCGCAGGTCGGTGCCTTTGGCGAGGAAGCGCGTGATCAGGAAGCCCGACAGCGTGAAGAAGATCACCATGCCCATCGCGGCGACCGCGTTGTTGAGCCCCCACGCCGCGGGGCCGAGCGGGAGCAGGTGCCCGGCAAGCACCAGCAGGATGCTGATCGCGCGCCAGCCATCGAGCACCCCGAGGCGGGTCGGCTCGGCGGCGGTCGGTGCAGTCGCCGGGGTATCGAGGAGCGCGACGGTCATGTTCGCGCCGTGCTCTGGCGGTTCGGCCGGATCATGCGGTCACGCTCCAGTGCCACATCGCGCTTGCGGACATGAGCAGCACCACGCCGAGCGACAGCGCCATGATCCCGACCATGCGGAAGGCGTAGACGCGGCCTTCGCTCGCGGGGCGCAGCAGCGCGAGCAGGAGTCCCCCGCCGATCAGCGTGAACACTGCCGCCACCGCATACATGATCGCGATCCCCGGCGTCATCGCCGTACCATGGGCGTGACGTAGACGGTGCGGGTCCGGTTCGCGCCGACACCGAAGAAGACGATCCCGAGGAAATAGCCGAAATCGTACCTGCCGCCGTTGTTGGGGACGGCATAGACCGCGATGTCGGGCACCAGCAGCGACAGCACCCAGGCGACCGGGAAGATGAAGCCGTGCCATACGCCAAGCACGAAACCGGGCGCGGTCGGCGCGACCGCGCTTGCCACCTGATGCGCGCACCCGGCCAGCGCGAACGCGCTCGCCAGCGGCGTTGCGGTGCGGCAGGATGGTGTCGTCATGCCGCATTCCTTGCATCGAATCGGACAGGCATGCGTTGGGGGTCCGCAACCGAAACGAAGGAGCTACCATCATGGTCGACGCATCGCAGATCCAGGAACATGCCGAAGTCATCGGCGCAGACGGCGTCCATGTCGGCACGGTCGACCACGTCGAGGGCGGCCGCATCAAGCTGACCAAGAAGGACTCGGGCGCGCAGGTCAACGAGGGCACCGGCAGCCACGAAGGGCATCACCACTTCATCTCGCTCGGCCTCGTTGCCGATATCGAGGACGGCAAGGTCCGCCTCAGCGCGAACGCCGACGTGGCGGTGACGTTCGAGGAAGAGAAGTAAGCGACCGCGCCCTGCGCCCCGGCGCAATGCACGCACCGACACACGCAAACCCCCGGTCCGCATCGTGCGGGCCGGGGTTTTTCGTGTCGGGCGTGCGCGGCAGACGGCCGTCATGGGAAGTCCTCCGATAGCAGGGACCCGGATCGCAGCCGCGATCCGGGGAAGCCGAGTCACTGGCAGGCGAGACACTCGTCGTAATCGGTCGTCTCGAACGCGTATTGCGGCTTTTCGATCGTATTGTCGTTCTCGACCCCGCCCGCGAACCCGGCGCGCTGCACCGATTTGGAGCGCAGGTAATAGAGCGACTTGATCCCCAGTTCCCACGCGCGGAAGTGGAGCATCAGCAGGTCCCACTTCTCGACGTCGGCGGGGATGAACAGGTTGAGCGAGGTCGACTGGTCGATATAGGGCGTACGGTCCGCCTGGAGCTCGAGCAGCCAGCGCTGGTCGATCTCGAAGCTGGTCTTGAAGCAATCCTTTTCCTCGACATCGAGGAACTCGAGATGCTGGACCGACCCGCCCTGCTCGAGGATCGAGTTCCAGATCGCATCCGAATTCTTCGACTTGGCGACCAGCAGCTTTTCCAGATACGGATTCTTGATCGAGAACGAGCCGCTGAGCGTCTTGTGGGTGTAGATGTTCGCGGGGATCGGCTCGATGCACGCCGAGGTGCCGCCGCAGATGATGCTGATCGACGCGGTCGGCGCGATCGCCATCTTGCAGCTGAACCGCTCCATCACGCCACGATCCGCAGCATCGGGGCAGGGCCCGCGCTCGACCGCAAGGTGCATCGACGCTTCGTCGACCTGCGCCTTGATGTGCTTGAACATACGGAGATTCCAAGACTTCGCCATCGCGCCCTCGAACGCCAGACCGCGTGCCTGAAGGAACGAGTGATAGCCCATCACGCCGAGGCCGACCGACCGCTCGCGCATCGCGGAATAGGCGGCGCGCTCCATGCCGGGTTCGGCGCGGTCGATGAAGTCCTGCAGGACGTTGTCGAGGAAGCGCATGACGTCCTCGATAAAGCCCTTCTCGTCCTTCCACTGGTCCCACGTCTCGAGGTTGAGCGACGACAGGCAGCACACCGCGGTGCGCTCGTTACCGAGATGGTCGGTGCCGGTCGGCAGCGTGATCTCGCTGCACAGGTTGGACGTCGACACCTTGAGCCCGAGCTCGCGGTGGTGGCGCGGCATGCCCTTGTTCACGTGATCCGCGAAGACGATGTACGGCTCGCCGGTGGCAAGCCGCGTCTCGACCAGCTTCTGGAACAGCGAGCGCGCGTCGACCGTGGCGCGGGCCGAGCCATCCTTGGGGCTGACCAGCGTCCATTCGCTGCCCTCGCGGACCGCTTCCATGAACGCGTCGGTGATCAGCACGCCGTGGTGGAGGTTGAGCGCCTTGCGGTTGAAATCGCCCGAGGGTTTGCGGATCTCGAGGAATTCCTCGATCTCGGGGTGCGACACGTCGAGATAACAGGCGGCCGAACCACGGCGCAGCGAGCCCTGGCTGATCGCGAGCGTGAGCGAATCCATCACGCGGACGAACGGGATGATGCCCGAGGTCTTGCCGTTGAGGCCGACCGGCTCGCCGATCCCGCGGACGTTGCCCCAATAGGTGCCGATCCCGCCGCCGCGCGAGGCGAGCCAGACGTTCTCGTTCCACGTGTCGACGATCCCGCCGAGGCTGTCGGGGACCGAATTGAGGAAGCACGAGATCGGCAGGCCGCGCCCGGTCCCGCCGTTCGACAGCACCGGCGTCGCGGGCATGAACCACAGCCGCGAAATATAGCCGTAAAGCCGCTGCGCATGCGCTTCGTTATCGGCATAAGCCGAGGCGACGCGGACGAACAGGTCCTGGAACGTCTCGCCCGGGAGCAGGTAGCGGTCGCGCAACGTCTCCTTGCCGAAATCGGTCAGCAGCGCGTCGCGCGAATGGTCGACCTCGACCGGGTACAGCTGGACGTGGACTTCCTTCGAATCCCCGCGCGCCGCGAGCTTGCGATCCGCGCCGTTGCGTTCCCCGGTATTGGGTTCGGGGGCCTGGGGAGCCTGGACGCTCGCCGCGAGCGCCTCGATCATATCGCTTGCCATATCCGCCTTCACTTCCTCGGTATCCCGAAAATCCATTGTCCCGCCCCTGTTTCCGTTTAGAAGCTACAGGATCGGACACGACATTCGTTCCCGATCCGTTCGATCTTCGTTCGACTCGGGGGACGAGCCCCCATGCTAGCATTTCAAGGGCTTCCGGCGAGAACGAAAAGTGACCATCGTCGCGCTTGCGCATCCGGTCCGGCTGTTCTCCCGATATGGGGTCGCCCGCTTCGTTCTACCAGTTCTTGGGTTCGCCCCCGAACCTGACCCCTACAGATTGTGCCCATCCCGTCCAACAGGCAATACGATAAATGACAGTTCGGGGACTCGGTTCGTCGCTAATTTCCGCCCGCTCGCAGTGCTGCGAAAAGGCGCATCGGCAGCGACGCGTGGTCAAAGCTGGCGTCGCGGAAAGGCAAGGGGCCGAACCGGGAACATGACTTTTATTTCATGCGGACCCGCGCGAGCCCATCGGGAGCGTGACCTGGACCGCGAGACCACCGAGCGCGGCCGTATCGAGCATCAACGCACCGCCGTAAAGCGTCGCGAGCTCGGTTGCGATCGACAGGCCGAAGCCGTGGCCGTCACCGCGTTCGTCGAGCCGCTGCCCCGCGGCAAGCGCGGCGGCGCGAGTCGCCTCGGGGATGCCGGGGCCATCGTCCGCGATCGTCAGCACGACGAAACGGTCGTCGGTCGCGCGCGCCTCGACCGCGATTCGGCCGTTTGCCCAGCGCCATGCGTTGTCGAGCAGATTGCCGATCAGTTCATCGAGATCCTGCGGGTCGACCGCCACCGCGAGCGCCGGGTCGATCACGACGGAGGCAGTGACGTGACGCTCGGCATGGATTCGCGACAGCGCGTCGACCAGCCCGGTGACGGTCGCCGCGAGCGGAGTCGCGACGCGGGATGCGGCCCCCGGCGTCGCGGCGCGCGCGCGGCCGAGGTGGTGGCGCACTGCCTGATCGATCCGCGCGATCTGTTCGCCGAGCATGCCGTCCGGATCGAGCGGGCGCACCGACAGCGCGAGCGTCGCGAGCGGGGTCTTGAGCCCGTGCGCGAGATTGGCGACGTGCCCGCGCGCATTGGCGAGCGCGGCGGCATTCTCGCCGAGCAACGCGTTGATCTCGGTTGCGAGCGGGGCGAGCTCGGCCGGCTGGTCGGCGGGGATCGCGGTCGCCTGCCCGCCGCGCACCGCCGCGAGCGACTCGCGCATCCGCTTGAGCGGGGCGAGCCCGACGCGGAGCTGCACCAGCGTCGCCGCGCCAAGCGCGAGGCCAAGCAACAGGAGCGAGCCGAGCAACGGCGCCATCGCGGCGCGAAGCGGGCGGTCGACGATCGCGCGGGGGGCGGACGCGGTGATGCGGACCGGCCCCGCGGGAGTCTCGAGCATCAGGCTGCGGGCGTGGCGCGCGCCGTCGCGGTCGCTCCAGTCGAGCGCGCTCGGTTGAACGCGATCGCGGTCGGCAAATGGCGGCGGGGGGCCACCGCGCGGCGGGCGCATCGCGTCGAGCGCGGGCGGCGCGGGGGAGGCGATCGTCCGGCCGGCGGCGTCGATCCGCCAGCCCCAGCCGTTCGCGGGATCGTCATAGGGTGCGGCGAGGATCAGCCGAGTGCGATCGACCTTGCCATCGGGGCGGACCGCCTGCGCGAGGATCGCGATCTGCGCGTCGAGCCGCTCGTCGAGCCCGTGCATCACGAACCGGTCGAGCACCGCGCCGATCGTCAGCGCCGCGAACGCGAGCGCGGCGAGCGTCGCGACGAGCGCGGTGACGAGGAGGCGGCCGTAGAGCGAGCGGGGAAGGAGGGTCATGCGGCGCGCCTGCTGCCGTCACCCTGAACCCGTTTCAGGGTCCACCGCGCGGCGATGGCTGTCCGGAGGTGTTGCGCGGTGGATGCTGGAACACGTTCAGCATGACGGCGGGGTGTGGGCGGGGGAGTGCAAGCGATCACGCCGCGACGATCCGATAGCCGCGCCCGCGCACCGTCTCGATCAGATCCGCGCCGATCTTCTTGCGCAGCCGACCGACGATCACCTCGAGCGAGTTCGAATCGGGGTCGGCATCGCCTTCGTACACATGCTCCATCAGGTCGAGCCGCTCGACCACCACGCCCTTGCGCAGCATCAGCGTCGACAGCACGCGCCATTCGAGCGCGGTCAGCCGCAAGGGCAGCCCGTCGCGCTCGACTTGCCCGGTCTGCGCGTCGAACGCGATCGGCCCGCACACGATTCGCGCCGAGGCATGCCCCGTCGAGCGTCGCACCAGCGCGCGCAGCCGCATCACGAGTTCCTCGATCCGGAACGGCTTGACCAGATAATCGTCCGCGCCTGCGCGGAACCCTGCGACCTTCTCCGACCAGCCATCGCGCGCGGTGAGGATCAGCACCGGAAGCGCGCGCCCCGCCGCGCGCCATTCCTCGAGCACCGTGATCCCCGATTTGCGCGGCAGCCCGAGGTCGAGCACCGCCGCGTCATAGCTTTCGGTATCGCCCAGATGCGCGCCATCCTCGCCATTGGCCGCGACGTCGACCGCGAAATGCTCCGCGCGGAGCGCCTTGGCGGTCGCCTCGGCGAGTGCGGTGTCGTCCTCGACCAGCAGGATGCGCATGGGGGCAGATCTTTCGTTCGAGCAGGCAGGACGGATCGCCGCAGCAACATTGCGGCTATCTCCCGCCGCTAAACCCAATCTGAACGACAAGGTTCAGCGGGCCGGGGGCACGACTCGGTAGAAGGCTGCATACCAACCGAAGGAGCATACCAATGACCGAAGACACCAACACCCCGCAGCGCCGCAAGATCTCGACCCGCGGCGCGCTGATCGCCGCCGCTCTGGTCGCGGTCGGCGTCGGGGGCGGCGCAACCGTCGCGCAGATGGCCGCACCGTCGGTCGAGATGGCGCCGATCAAGCCGGTCGCGATCCGCAGCCTCAGCGATACCGGCAGTGTCGTCACGGTGCGCGGCAGGGTCGCCGAGACGTACGGCCCGATGTTCATCCTCGCCGATGGCAGCGGGCGGACGCTGGTCGAGGGCGGGCGACAGGTCGATGGCACCGGCCTCGTCAGCGCCGGGCAGACCGTCAGCGTCCAGGGGCGTTTCGGGCGCGGGATGCTGCACGCCTCGTTCCTCGTCGGCGCGGACGGCAAGGTGACCGCGCTGCGCCCGATGCCGCCGCGCGGTGGACCCGGTGGCCCCGGTGGTCCGGGCGGCCCGCGTGGCCCGCACGGCCGCGGTGGTCCGGACGGCCCCGCTGGCCCGGGTGGACCCGACGGTCCCGATGGCCCCGGCGCGCAGGATGCCGCCCCGCCGCCCCCGCCGGTCGCTGCAGCCGGCGCAGCCACGGGGACGACGCCCGCCGTGGCCCCCGCGGCACCCGCCGCTGCGCCGACGCGCGCAAGCAAGTAAACGACCGGGCCGCGCGATTTCGCGCGGCCCCCTTTGTCAGGCCTCCGCAAACCCCTCCGTCATCCCGCTCGGTCCGGCATAGCCTCACCCGGCCTTACGCGTCGCCTGCGGGACGGCCGGCGCGGCGAGGCGTTCGAGGTTGAACGTCTCGGCGAACTCGAGCCCCGCGCGGCCATCCGTCGCCCAACGTAGCTTGGCGGGGAACATCTGGTCCTCGAGCAGCTCGATCAGCACGTCGAGACCGGTCGTGCCGTCATCGACCTCGATCCCCTCGATCATCGCGCCGGTCGACGAGATGTTGCGAATCCGCACCTCGCCCGACACCGCGCCCGCCTCGATCCGCGCGCTGCGCAGCATCGCGGTGCGCGGGTTGCGTGTGATCTGGTAACCGGTCGCGGTCGCCATCCCCTCGCCGACCGTCAGTTGCTGCAGCACATCCGCCGCGCGCGCGGGCTTGCCGTAGACGAACCCCTGGATGTGGCTGCACCCGAGCGCGCGGATCAACGTGATCTCGTCGCGATTCTCGACTCCCTCCGCGGTCGTCTCCATTCCGAGCGCGTCCGCGAGCGACACGATCGCGCGGATGATCGCGGCGTTGCGATTGCCCGCGATCGTCGCACCCTTGACGAAACTCTGGTCGATCTTGATCTTGTCGAACGGCGCTTTCTTGAGATAGCCGAGCGACGAATAACCCGTCCCGAAATCGTCGAGCGCAAGCCGGACGCCGCAGCCCTTCAATGTCTTGAACATCTGTTCCGACGCGGCCGATTCATTGAGGAACACGCCTTCGGTGATCTCGAGTTCGAGCCGGTGCGGCGCGATCCCCGACTTCGCCAGCGCGGACGTGACGAGCGACGGCAGCACCGGATTGGCGAACTGGATCGGCGAGACGTTGACCGCGACGCGGACATTACCCGGCCACCCAGCCGCCTCGGTGCAGGCGGTGCGCAGCACCCACTCGCCGATCGTCTCGATCAGCCCGCAATCCTCCGCGACGGGGACGAACTCGGCGGGGCTGACCAGCCCGCGCGTCGGATGCGCCCAGCGCAACAGCGCCTCATAGCCGACGATCCGTTCGGAGCGGGTGTCGACCACCGGCTGATAGGCGAGATAGAATTGGTCGCCGACCAGCGCCTGGCGCAGATCGTCCTCGAGCTGCTTGCGGCTTTGCGCGCCCACCAGAAGCTCGTCGCGGAAGAAGCGGTGGATACCACGCCCGTCCCCTTTTGCCGCGTAGAGCGCGAGATCGGCGTTGCGGATCAGCGTCTCCGAATCCCCGCCATCCTGCGGCGCGATCGCGATTCCGATCGAACAGCCGATGCTGATCGCCGAGCCTTCGATCGAATAGGGTTGCGACAGGTCGAAGATGACGCGGCGCGCGAGCTCGGCGAGTTTGTCGCGGTCGGCCTGGCCGGGCATGATCACCTGGAATTCGTCGCCGCCGAGCCGCCCGACGAGGCCCGCCTCGCCGATCCCGCGTTGCAGCCGCTGCGCGACCTGCTTGAGCAGCGCGTCGCCCATCTGATGCCCGAGCGTATCGTTGACCGCCTTGAACCGGTCGAGGTCGAGCAGGAACAGGCTGGTCATGCGTTGCGCCGACGCCGGCTGCGCGAGCATCTGGTCGAGCGCGAGGCGCAGTCGCTGGCGGTTGGCGAGCCCGGTCAGCCCGTCGAAAAGCGCGAGCCGTGTGATCTCGGCATCCGCGCGGCGGCGTTCGGTCAGGTCGCTCCCGCTGCCGACGAAGCCGATGAAGATACCGTCCTCGTCGAAGATCGGGCGGCCCGACATCGACCACCAGCGTTCGAGCTTGGCGCGGCTCGCGGGGCGGACCGAATAATTGGAAAAGGCGGTGCGCGACGAGAGGTGGAACGCGATCGTGCGCTCGGTCTCGGGGAGTGCGCTGTCCATCCGGAACAGCCGGGACAGTGGCGCACCGATCGCGGGGGCATCGGGCGCGTCGAGCTCGCGCGCGACCTTGTCGGTGAGATAGGTGACTTCGCCCTCGCTGTTGGTCTGCCAGAACCAGCCGCTCGAATGCGTCTCGAATTCGGCGACGAGCCGGGTCGCCATCCGTCCCTGCGCATGGTCGAGATCCCGCTGCGCGACCGCGCTGCGCTCGAACAGCGCGAGCCTATAAGTCGAGCTCGTCAGCGCGAGCAGCAGCACCAGCCCGATCCCGAGGCCGATCCCGATCCCACCCTGCACGCCAAGCGTGACGAGCAGCCCGAGGCCGAACCCGAGCGTCGCCGCGCGGACCGGATAGAGCGCGATGACCATCATGATCATCGCGCCGAACGCGGTGACGAAACTCGCCAGCCGCGCCGGACCCGGTGCGAGCTGGCCCGCCGCAAACAGCAAGCCGAGCAGCCCCGCGGCGCCGACCGCCCCGAGCAGCGTGGCCATGCGGACCTTGGCGTGGAGCGGCCATCCGCGCGTCCGGCCGTGGCGCAGCGTATGCAACAGCAGCGTGCCCGACACCGCGAGCACCGCCGCGCACGCCAGCGCCGCGATCATCACCCCGGTCAGCGATTCCTGCCAGCCGGTCCACGCGACCTGCAGCGGCGCGGCGATCGCGACGAACAGCGCGAACGGCCACGTCGCCGCAAGCTGCCGCAACTGTCGGCGCAGCGTGTTGCGATGCCCTTCGGACTCGGTCGCGCTTGGGGACAGGTCGATCCACAGCGCGGCGAACGCCACGCGGAGCGCACGAAAAGGGGTTACACGGATACGCATCGTCGCGATCCTACCGCACGATCCTTGCATATTGCCTTGCGGGAGGTGGTTAACGAGTCTGTTCCAGCAGGGCGGGTGGGTTGGCGCAGCCGCCCCGGGCGCATAAGGCAGGGCAAACGCCAGTACGGGAAGCGCTTATGACGACGATTATCCGCGAAGCCGATCTGATCGAAAGCGTCGCCGACGCCTTGCAGTTCATCAGTTTTTACCACCCGATGGATTATATTCGAGCCTTGGGTACGGCGTATGACGCCGAACAGGGTCCCGCCGCCAAGGACGCGATCGCGCAGATCCTGACCAACTCGCGGATGTGCGCCGAAGGGCATCGCCCGATCTGCCAGGACACCGGGATCGTCAACGTCTTCATCAAATGGGGGATGGACTGCCGGCTCGACGACACCAGCCGCTCGCTCCAGCAAGTCGTCGACGAGGGCGTCCGGCTGGCCTATCTCAACCCCGAGAACAAGCTGCGTGCCTCGATCCTCGCGGACCCCGCCTTCACGCGCCGCAACACCAGGGACAACACGCCGTCGGTGCTCCACGTCGAGCTGGTGCCGGGATCGCGGGTCTCGGTCGACGTCGCGGCGAAGGGCGGCGGCAGCGAGAACAAGTCCAAGTTCAAGATGATGAACCCGAGCGACTCGATCGTCGACTGGGTGCTCGAGATGCTCCCGCAGATGGGCGCGGGCTGGTGCCCGCCGGGGATGCTCGGGATCGGCATCGGCGGCACCGCGGAACATTGCATGCTGCTCGCGAAACAGGCGCTGATGGAGCCGATCGACATGGGGCCATTGAAGGCCCGTGGCCCGAAGACCGACATCGAGGCGCTGCGGATCGAGATCTTCGACAAGGTCAACGCGCTCGGCATCGGCGCGCAGGGGCTGGGCGGGCTGTCGACCATCCTCGACGTCAAGATCCTGGATGCGCCGTGCCACGCCGCGGGCAAGCCGGTCGCGATGATCCCCAATTGCGCCGCGACCCGCCACGCGCATTTCACGCTCGACGGCAGCGGGCCGGCGTATCTCGAGACGCCCAAGCTCGACGAGTGGCCCGACGTCCACTGGGTGCCCGATCAGGCCGCGATCCGGGTCGATCTCGACACGCTGACCCCCGCCGACGTGCAGGGCTGGAAGCAGGGCGACCGGCTGCTGCTCAACGGCAAGATGCTCACCGGCCGCGATGCCGCGCACAAGCGGATCAAGGACATGCTCGACAAGGGCGAGCCGCTGCCGGTCGAGTTTGCTGGCCGCGTGATCTATTATGTCGGGCCGGTCGATCCGGTGGGGGATGAGGTGGTCGGTCCGGCGGGGCCGACGACTGCGACGCGGATGGATTCGTTCACGCGGATGATGCTGGGGCAGGGGCTGCTCGCGATGGTCGGCAAGGCCGAGCGCGGGCCCGATGCGACCAAGGCAATCGCCGAGGGCAAGTCGGCCTATCTGATGGCGGTCGGCGGCGCGGCGTATCTCGTCGCGCGCGCGATCAAGGGCTCGAAGGTCGTCGGGTTCGAGGATCTCGGGATGGAGGCGATCTACGAGTTCGAGGTGGTCGATTTCCCGGTGACGGTCGCGGTCGATTCGTCGGGGGCGAACGTCCACCAGCTCGCGCCATTGGTGTGGAAGGACAAGATTGCGCGCGAGGGGCTGCTGCCGGCGTAAGCCTCCGGGGTCCATTGCGCTGCCGTCTCAAGATTTCGAGATTGCTGCGAAATGGACCCAGTTCTGCTTCCCCGGGTGGCGGCGGATACGCGACGCATGTTGAGCTTGCGGCTGCATCCCCCCAAGTCCGAGCCCGACCACGGTTGACCCGAGATATCGATGGCAATCAGCTGATGTTCAGCTAAAAACGGCAAATCTCGTTTCGCTATCGTAGCGAAAAAGGGGAATTGCCATGACCTGCCAAACCGTCGCGGTCACGTTCGTCGGTATCGTCGCCATGCTGTCCGCACCGGCCGCCGCTGCGGAGGTGCGGCCCTTTACCGGACCGTTCGCCGGGATAGAGGCCGGGGCGCGGGAAGATCATGTCTTTTTCGATGTAGCCAACCTCGACACGGGCGAGACATTGAGCCGTTACTATCGCGCGGTCGGCCCGAGCGGTGGCGCGTTCGCCGGATATGACGTCGCGGTTGCGCAGAACGTCCGCGTCGGTGGCGACGTCGGGGTCAACATCGGTGGCGGGCGACCGGTCGCGCGCTTGCCCGACGGCAGGCGCTTCTTCGAGGAACACCCTCGCTACGGCTATCGCCTGAGCCTGCGCGCCGGATATCTCGCGACACCGCGCCTGTTGCTTTACGCAACCGGCGGATATGGCGGCAATCGCTATCGGATCGACTTCGACCCCGGGATTTCCGACGTGCATCAATGGGGCAGCAGCTTCATCGTCGGCGGTGGCATGGAATATCGGTTCCGGGACCGCAATTCCGTGCGAATCGATTTCAAGCATGTCGACAATCAGGCCAGCCAGCTGATGCTGGGCGTGCCGATCCGCTTCTAGCCCCCCGTCGCAAAAATCAGCCAGCCGATCACTCTCTTCGGTTTAATGCATTTCATCGATTGGGTGGGTCGTGGCATGATGAAATCCGAGATTTAGAAGAGTCGATTGGAGAGACCCATGGACGCAATTACCACAGGTAGCCCGCTGAGCGATCCGAGCAAGGAGCCCGCCGCAATGCGCTCTTTGCTCGGTCGTACCAACCGCGATTGGTGGCCGAACCAGCTCAGCCTCGAAATCCTTCAGCAGAACGGCCTGTCGGCAAACCCGATGGGCGACGACTTCGACTATGCCGAAGCGTTCAAAACGCTCGATTATGCCGCGGTGAAGCGCGACCTGACCGCACTGATGACCGACAGCCAGCCGTGGTGGCCGGCCGATTACGGGCATTACGGCCCGTTCTTCATCCGCATGGC
>CAZNQA010000085.1:6239-13183 GCA_964575105.1 uncultured Stakelama sp. | reverse complement strand
GGAAGCGTTCGTAGCCGAGGAAGCGTTCTTCCAGCCCCTTGGAATAATCGAGCCGGTCGACCCCGACGATCATGTCGCGACCGTCGGCGCTGTCGCGCATCCGGCGATAGGTCAGCCTTGCCACGACGCTGCGCGCGAGCTCGGCGAACTCGGGGGCGTCGATGCCGATCGGGCAGGCGAGGACACGAACGCTTCGATCTCCGAGGGTTACGGTGCCATCCGCGACAGTCGCCCCCATCTCGAGCCGCGCGAAATCCATGAAGCTCTCGAGCCACTCCTGCGTGTGGAAGCCGATCACGTCATAGGCGAACATCCGCCGCACAAGTTCCTGTGCTTCGGGGAGAATCGAGAGCAGGCGGCGCGGGGGCCAGGGGATGTGGAGGAAGAAGCCGATGCGGTTCTCGCACCCGCGCTTGCGGAGCTCGTCGCCGAGCGGGAACATGTGGTAATCCTGGATCCAGACGACGTCTTCCGCCTCGATCAGCGGCTGGACCGTATCCGCGAAACGTTCATTGACGCGCTGGTAGCCGCCGGCAAAATCGCGTTCATATTCAGCAAGATCGACGCGGTAGTGAAACAGCGGCCACAAGGTGCGGTTGGCGTAACCGTTGTAATATTCGTCTATATCCTGGTCTTCGAGATCGATCGTCGCGGTGGTGACGCCCTCGTTGCGGTGGAAGTTGATATCGCCGGTAAAATGGTCGGTGCGCTCGCCCGACCAGCCGAACCAGACGCCGCGATATTGGCGCAAAGCCGACTGCAACGCGACCGCGAGGCCACCCTGGGCGCCCGATTCCGACCCTTTTGGCGCGGAAACGCGGTTCGAGATGATCACCAGACGAGTCATCGGATCGAGCTCCATGGCTTGCTCAGCAAAGCGGCACAGTTGATCATGCCAACTAACGAATATGTCTGGGGATAATTTCCCCACAGCTCGCCCGTCTCGGGTTCGATGTCCTCCGAGAGCAGCCCCGCGGCAGTCCGCCGCGCAAGCATTTCTTCGAACAGCGCGCGGGCATCGTCGCTGCGGCCGGTGAAGTGGAGCGCCTCGATCAGCCAGAAAGTGCAGACATTAAAGGCAGTTTCGGGCAATCCAAAGTCATCCTCGATCGCATAGCGGAGCATGAACGAGCCGCGCCGCAGGCCTTCCTCGGCGGCCTTCAGCGTATCAATGAAACGGGGATCCTCGGGCTCGAGGAAGCGCAGGTCGAGCAGCTGCAACAGGCTCGCGTCGAGATCATCGCCCGCAAAAGTTGCCGACATGCGTCGGGTTTCGGGCCGCCACGCAGCAGTTTCGATCCGTTTCCGGATCGTTTGCGCCCGTTCCTGCCACATTGACGCACGTTCGTGCAGCCCGAGCTTGTGTGCCGCATTGGCGAGCCGGTCGCACGCCGCCCAGCACATCGCCGACGAATATGTATGGACGCTCTGCCGCGTCCGCAACTCCCATAGACCCGCATCGGGCTGGTCGTAATTGGCCCAGGCGCGTTCGCCGACATGCTCGAGCGATTCGAAATCCTCGAGCCCGGCGAGCCGGAACAGGCGAGTGTCGAAAAAGGCGTGGACGCTGCACAACACGATCTGGCCGTAGGCGTCGTGCTGGATCTGCTCATACGCCTGGTTGCCGACACGGACCGGGCCCATGCCGCGATAGCCGGGGAGGGCTGGTTCCTCGCGCTCCTCGAGTTTCGCTTCGCCGAGCACGCCGTACAAAGGCTGGATGTGACCGCCCGCCGCGGCATCGACGATGTTGCGCAGATAGCCGAGATACCCCTCGAGGACGTCGAGCGCGCCGAGCCGGTTGAGCGCCTGCACGGTGTAATAGGCATCGCGCACCCAGCAATAGCGATAATCCCAGTTGCGTTGCGAACCGGCATGTTCGGGAATCGAGGTCGTCATCGCCGCGACGATCGCGCCGGTTTCCTCATGCTGGCACAGCTTGAGCGTGATCGCCGAGCGGATCACCACGTCTTGCCATTCGAGCGGGATCGCGAGGCCGCGGACCCATTCCTGCCAGTGCGCGGTGGTCTTCGCCAGCATCGCATCGAGCGTCTCCGCCAGATCGCCCGAGAAACTCTCGTCCGGCCCGAGGAAGAAGTGGAGCGGGCGCTCGACGCGGAACGCGAACTCGTTCTGGATCATCCCGACCGGCGCGGTGGTGCTCAGGCGCATCGCCATCGCCTCGAGCGGAAAACGGATGTGGTTCGATCCGCCGATCTTCTCGTTACACGCGCCGCCCCAGCCGCAGGTCGGGCGAAGCTGGATGCGCACGCGCGGGCTGCCCGCAACCGGGCGGACGATCCGTGCGAACGCTACGGGTCGATAGCTACGTCCCTTGCTGATGAAGCGCGGGCAGAAATCGATCACCTCGATCGCGTTGCCGGCGCTGTCGGTGTGGCGCGTGACGAGGATCGGGGTGTTGCGGATGTATTCCTGCTCGACCGAGACGCTGTCCTCGATCGCGATCCCCCAATAGCCGCGTTCGGGCGTCTCGCCGCCGAGCAGCGCGGAGAACAGCGGGTCGCCGTCGATCCGCGGGACGCAGCCCCAGACGAAGCTGCCCGCGCGGTCGACCAGCGCGCTGACCTGGCAATTGCCGATCGGCCAGAGATCGAGCGAGCTCATGCCGCCACCCCGCACGCGGCTTCAAGCCAGTCGAGCGTCGCCGCGACATCGGGGAGTCGGTACGCCGCGCTGCTCGGGCGCGGCGCTCCGATCAGGATGCCCGCGCCGCCGAGGTCCTTTGCCGCCGCCATCGCGGGCTCGTCGGTATCGTCGTCGCCGAGGAAGACGGGCGTGAACCCCGCCATCTGCGGGGTGGCCATCAGCCGCCGCAGCGCGGAGCCCTTGTCACCGCCGCCGACGCGGAGCTCGACCATCATCTTGCCGGTCTGGAGATGCAACGCGCTTTCGTCCGCCAGCGTTTTGGCGAGTGCGTGCGCCTGTGGTTCCATCTCGGGGCAGCCGCGATAGTGCAGCGCCGCGCCAAAGGGTTTCTCCTCGACCAGCAGGCCAGGTGTTGCTTGAGCAAAGTCTTTCATGATGGTCAGAATACGATTGAGGGCGGGTGGTCGTTCCGGCAGCGTTCGCAATCCGTCGTGCGCCTGCACCTCCAGACCGTGACTTCCCGCAATCGTCAGCGGCAGCGGGCCGAACAGGTCGAGGATGCTGTCGACCGAGCGCCCGCTGATGATCGCGACGCGGTTGTCGAGGGTCGTGCGGAGCCGGTCGAGCAGGCCGGCGAGCCGGCCGTCGACGCTGACGAGTTCGGGGCGCGCGGCCAGCTCGACGAGCGTGCCGTCGAAATCGAGGAACAGCGCCGCGCCACGCAACAGCGTGACGGGCGGGAGCGAATCCGGGGAGGGGGTCGTCATGCGCGCCCGATAGCAAGGCGGGGGGGCTGGCGTCACCCGAAACTGGCGGGGTTCGTGCGGTGGGGGTGGGGGGGAGACTTCTGCAGACCCTACACCCAGCGTCACCCTGAACTCGTTTCAGGGTCCACCGCGGACCAAGTCCGGTCTGTGCCTGCTGCATGGTGGATGCTGAAACAAGTTCAGCATGACGGCGGTTGAGATAGGCTTCGGGTTAGTTGGCAAACCCATAATAGGAAGCGACTGCTTCCGCCCACATTCCGCCGTTCGGGCGCAGTATGGTGCGTCCCGATTGCGGCCATAGATCGGCGGTGGCATTCTCTTGCCCATGACCGACGAGCATCAGCAGGTTACGCACGACGAGTGGCAGACGGCGCTTTATGAGGCGTCCTATAGCTACTCCGTCGCGTTGAAGGAACTTCACCAGACAAACCCTTGGCCTGAACACCCGGCGCTGGCTAACGCGATCAACATGTTGGCAACCGAGCTATGGGATCGATGTTTTCGGGCCAGCGACATTGCGGCGGCGTTTGAAAGCGCCATTGCTGGCCTGCCTGTCTACACCGCAAGAGATGACATCAGGCCGTAGGCGGCGGCAGGCTCCCCACTTGCGAACATACCGGACGTCAATCATGCTGCCTAAATGTCGACAGCCGAAGAGAACTCTCCGCCCCATAACGACGCTGATTATTACGGCTTCGTGCTGACAGGACTGTTTGGCGTTATCGACGACGCAGAGGCGTCGCATTGCCCTCCCGAGGGGATTGCGCTCCTATGCCAAGCTCGCGACCTGTTCTGGGCCGAGTTTCAACGGCGGCATCCGGGCGCTTGGGACCAAAAGCCGCCGGTTGGCTGACCACCAAACCACGTCATTCGCATTCACGAACATGCACCCCACCCCCTTCGCCGGGGTGACGGCACCGCCGCCACCCCGACCAAGCCTCAGCCGTGCGGGCGCATCACGACCTTGATGACGCCGTCTTCCTTGTCGCGGAACTTCTTGTACATTTCCGGCGCGTCCTCGAGCGACGCGGGGTGCGTGACCACGAAGCTCGGGTCGATGTCGCCCGCCTCGATCCGCGCGAGCAGCGGCTTGGTGTACGCCTGGACGTGCGTCTGGCCCGCCTTGATCGTCAGGCCCTTGTTCATCAGCGCGCCGAGCGGGACCTTGTCGCCCATGCCGACATAGACGCCCGGGATCGACACCGTGCCGCCCATCCGGCAGCTCATGATCGCCTCGCGCAGCACATGGATGCGATCGGTCGCGAGGCCGATCGTCGCCTTGGCCTTGTCGAGCACCGCATCTGCCGAGCCGTGGCCCGCGGCTTCCGCGCCGACTGCGTCGATGCAGCTGTCCGGCCCGCGACCCTTGGTGCGATATTGCAGCTCGTCATAGACGTTCTCGACTTCGCTGAAATCGATCGTCTCGGCACCACCGGCTTCCGCCATCCGCAACCGCTCGGGGACTTCGTCGATCGCGATGACGCGGCCTGCGCCGAGCATCAGCGCCGAGCGGATCGCGAACTGGCCGACCGGGCCGCAACCCCAGATTGCGACGGTGTCGCCGGGTTCGATCTGCGCGTTTTCTGCGGCCATATAGCCGGTCGGGAAGATGTCCGAGAGGAACAGCGCCTGTTCGTCGGTGACGCTGTCGGGCACCTTGATCGGTCCGAAATCGGCCATCGGGACGCGGAGATATTCCGCCTGGCCGCCGCAATAGCCGCCCAACATGTGGCTGAAGCCGAACAGACCGGCGGGCGAATGGCCCATCGCCTTGATCGCCATCTCGGCATTGGGGTTGGTCGTCGAGCAGGCCGAGAACAGCCCCTTCTTGCAGAACCAGCACTCGCCGCAGCTGATCGTGAACGGCACCACGACGCGGTCGCCGATTTTGAGGTTGGTCACTTCCGAGCCAAGCGCAACGACTTCGCCCATGTTCTCATGGCCAAGGATGTCGCCCGATTCCATCGTCGGCTGATAGCCGTCGAGCAAATGCAGATCCGACCCGCAGATCGCGCAGGCGGTGACCTTGATGATCGCATCGCGGGGATGCTTGATTTCGGGGTCGGCTACGGTGTCGACGCGGACGTCGCCTTTTCCATGCCAGCATAATGCGCGCATCGTGAATCTCCGTGAGGGAATTGGGGCGGCTGCTGTCAGCAAACCATCCTGCACGGTTAACGAGTAGCGCGATAAAAGGTCCCACGGACCGTGATGATCTCAATCAGTATGATGTGAGTAACGGCTAGGTCCGTCGATGAAAGGACCATAATATGCGATACTTGCCCGGAAGGAGACTATTCGTCGCGCATCCGCGGCCGGAACAACTTGCCGTTTTCGACCAGCAGGATCAACAGCAGCACCGCGACCCCGATCGCAAGATAGCCGATCGCGAGCGGGAAGGTGGTGCCATTGTACGATTGCCCGATCGCGGTGCCGACCAGAACCGCACCGACACTGGTGATGAACCCCTGCACCGACGAGGCCGTCCCCGCGATATGTCCGACCGGCTCCATCGCCATCGCGCCGAAGTTCGAGCCGCACAGCCCGATGCACGTCATGCTCAGCGCCTGGAAGACCATATAGGTGATGAGCGACTCGCTCCCGGCGGCGATGATGACGAGGTGGACCAGCGACAGGGCGATCAGCCCGAACACCGCGACTTGCGAGATCAGCCGCGTGCCGAGCCGCTCGACCAGTCGGCTGTTCGCGAACGACGCGCAGCCCATCGAAAAGGCGCAGACCGCGAACAGGATCGTGAAGCGATCGCCGGCGTGGAATTCATCGACGAAAATCTGCTGCGACGAGGCGACGAACGCGATGATCCCGCCGAACGTCAGCGAGGCGGCAAGCGCATAGCCCGCCGAATAGCGATTGGTCAGCGTCAACCGGTACGAGCTCGACAGCGTCGCGAGCGAGATCGGCACGCGCCGCGCGACCGGGAGCGATTCGCGCAGCCGGGCGAGCGTCCAGGCCAGCACGAACGCGGCGAAGCCGGCGAGCGCGTAGAAGATGAAGCGCCACGGCCCGATCGTCAGCAGCGCTTGCCCGAGGCTCGGCGCGAGAATCGGCACGAGGAAGAAGATCATCTGCGCGACCGACAGCGTGCGCGCCATCGTCCGCCCCGAGAAATTGTCGCGCACGATCGCAACCGCGAGCACGCGTGTCGCCGCCGACATCAGCCCCTGCAGGATGCGCGCGCCGAGCAACGCAGCAAAGGTGCCCGAGCTTGCCGCGAAGATGCTCGCGGCGACGAAGCCGATCAGCGTGATGATCAGGATCGGCTTGCGGCCATAGCGGTCGGTCAGCGGACCGTAGGCGAGCTGACCGCTGCCGAAGCCGAGCATGTACGCGGTTATGATCCACTGCCGGTGGTTGGCGGTGGCGATCGACAGGTCGCGCCCGATGTCCGCGAGCGCGGGAAGCATCAGGTCGACGCCGAGCGCGTTGACCGCCATCAGCGCGGCGACGAACGCGACGAATTCATGGCGGTGCATCGCCGGGGCAGGAGCGGGGGTGGTCATGCGGGTCCGCTTAGAGGGGTGGGGCGGGATAGGCTATCGTTGATGGTGC